>CAZTXO010000032.1:0-46311 GCA_964617515.1 uncultured Saprospiraceae bacterium
AGCATAAAGACATGACCATTGCCGTGTATGACCTCGGTGGTGGTACCTTCGATATCTCCATTCTGGAACTCGGTGACGGGGTATTTGAAGTAAAATCCACCAACGGCGATACGCACCTGGGCGGCGATGATTTTGACCAGGTCATCATTGACTGGCTGGCGGAAGAATTCAAAAAGCAGGAAGCGATCGATCTGCGCAAAGACCCGATGGCGCTGCAACGCCTCAAAGAAGCTGCCGAGCGCGCCAAGATCGAATTGTCCAGCGGAACGGAGACAAGCATCACCCTTCCTTACATCACGGCGGTTGACGGTGTGCCCAAGCACATGGATAGTAAGCTGACCAGGGCGAAGTTTGAACAGTTGTCGGCGGATCTGGTGCAACGGACCCTTCGTCCCTGCGAACAGGCAATCCGGGATGCGGGCATCAGCAAGTCGGATATCGATGAGATCATCCTGGTCGGAGGATCAACCCGGATTCCGCGTATTCAGGCGGCGGTCGAAGAGTTCTTCGGGAAAAAACCGAGCAAGGGAGTCAACCCGGATGAAGTAGTCGCGATCGGGGCAGCGATACAAGGCGGTGTCCTGAGTGGCGACGTGCAGGATGTACTCCTTCTCGATGTCACACCCCTTTCCATGGGAATCGAAACGATGGGAGGCATCTATGATGTCGTGATCGAGTCCAACAGCACTATCCCGACCAAGAAATCCAAGGTGTACAGCACGGCATCGGACAATCAGCCTTCCGTGGAAATTCATATCCTGCAGGGCGAACGCAAAATGGCCCGGGACAACCGGCCGGTAGGTCGCTTTATCCTGGATGGCATTCCACCGGCTCCCCGGGGTATGCCCCAGATTGAGGTCACCTTTGACATCGATGCCAATGGTATCCTCCATGTGTCCGCCAAAGACAAAGGCACCGGAAAGCAACAATCCATCCGGATCGAAGCCAGTACCGGTCTGTCCAAGGAAGAGATCGCCCGGATGAAAGCGGAAGCGGAAGCCAATGCGGATGCAGACCGTATAGCCCGTGAACAAGCCGAGAAAATCAATACGGCCGACGCGCTCATTTTCCAGACGGAAAAACAGTTAAAAGACTACGGGGATAAAATACCCGCGGATAAGAAATCCGCCATCGAATCCGCATTGGGTCAACTGAAAAGCGCACATGAGACCAGGGAGATGAGTCGTATCGATGAAGCGCTCGAAAAGCTCAACGCGGCATGGCAGGCGGCCAGCCAGGATATCTACCAGGCACAACAGGCTTCCGGCCAGGAAGGATCCACCCATCAGGAGCATACGTCTTCCGGTAACGGAAAAGGACAGGAAGGCGATGTGACGGATGTGGAATTCGAGGAAATGAACAATAAGAATTAATGTCCTCCAGGAATAGGAAAAACAGGCGCGAGAGATCGCGCCTGTTTTTATTTAATCCATACCCCGGATAAACGGAGCTGTGGAAAGCGGTGAAAATTCCTCTGCCAAAAACTGGTAATGCGCGGCCATCGCGATCATACCGGCATTGTCCGTGCAGTATTGCATAGCCGGGAAATAAAGGTTCCAGTCAAAGTCAGCGCGCAGTTCCTGCAGTCGGTTTCGCAACCCGGAGTTGGCAGCCACGCCACCGGCAATGCCTATCTCTTTGATACCAAACTGCATCGAAGCCTGGATGATCTTACGCGTCAGGATCTCCACAATGGTATGTTGAATGCTGGCGCAAATGTCTTTCAGGTTTTCTTCGATAAAGGCCGGATTGTCCTTCTTCCGGTCCCGCAGGTAGTAAAGGATGGCGGTCTTCAATCCGCTGAAACTGAAATCCAGGCCGTCGATGTGTGGAATCGGAAACGTGATGGTAGGCTTTCCTTCCTTTGCCAGTTTATCAATCACAGGACCCGCCGGGTAAGGGAGCCCAAGCATTTTGCCGGCTTTATCAAACGCTTCGCCTGCCGCATCGTCCAATGTCTGCCCTGCCACCTCCATATCCTGATGACTGCGCACCAATACAATTTGCGTGTGTCCACCGGAAACCGTCAGGCAGATAAATGGAAAAGCAGGCTTCGGATCATCGATGAAATGCGAAAGAACATGGGCCCGCATGTGATTGATGGCAATAAACGGAATGTTGAGACTGAGCGATAGCGCTTTGGCAAAACTCAAACCAACGGTCAGTGAGCCCATCAACCCGGGTCCGGCGGTGCAGGCGATCGCCTGCAAATCCGTCAGCCTGGTGGCTGCCTGTTGAAGTGCCGCATCCACTACAAGGGATATATTCTCCTGGTGCATGCGGGAAGCGACTTCCGGGACGATGCCGCCGTAGCGGGCATGAATCGCCTGGCTCGCAATGACATTGCTGAGTATCCTTCCATCCCGGATCACCGCTGCGGATGTATCGTCACAGGAAGATTCGATGGCTAAAATCCGGATCCCGTTCATCATCGTCCCGTAAAAATAGAGCTAATTCACTCCGGCACACGGGTTTCTGCCGGCGGGTTGAAAAGGACCGGGTTTCCGGATGAGGGTAAAATCCTTATCATTGCTGACCTTTGCCCCGCATGGCATGGCCGTATCCATATACCTTGGCAACAGCAACTCTTTCGCCTGAACTCATTATCACCTTATCCCGGCATAAGGTGGACCTGCAGCTATTGCCTCAGGTGGAAAAAGGGATTCACGGCTGGCGCGACTCCTTTGCCATTGAAGGGTTGTTCCTGGAAGAAAAAATCGGTGAAGCCCTCGACCAGGCTCTGGCGGTCAATCCTGATCTGCTGGCGGATTATACCTGTGTCTACCTGGTCGTGCTGGATCAGCCCAATATGTGGATGCCCAGTTACCTGGCAAGGGAAGGGAGGATGGCGGAAGTGGCGGCCCGGCATCTCCGCTCGAGGACCGGTGACGCGCTCTTGGTCAATGAACTGTCCTCCCGTGATTTGATTTGTTACAGCCTGCCTCGTCCTGCCATCGAATTGATCCGGGAATATTACAGCCAGATGTCGAGTGTTCACCTGGCTTCAATCATGTGGAAGGAAATCGTCAAAAGAGATCTGCATCAGGCTGCCGCCAGGCGAAGCACCTTCTTCGCCCTGGTGGAAGATGTGCTCCTGGTCATGGCCACGGAAGCGGGAAAGTTGATTTTTACCAAACAATTTATCATCCGCGATGCCGGGGACCTGCAGTATTATACCCTTGCCTGCAGTCGATTGCTCAAATCAACCGTACATCATCTGTTGGAGGTGGAAGGTCATCGCTCTTCCTTCTCCTTCACCGCTTCTCCACACCTGGCGGTGGATCAGGTCATCCGCCTGGAATCACTGGCGGCCCTGCTCAACGATCATTTCCCATGCGTGTCATAGGCGGCCAATGGAAAGGCCGGAAGATCAATCTCCCTTCCAGGAATTGGCCGGTACGGCCGACGACAGATTTCGCCCGGGAGGCGCTTTTCAATATACTCGACAACCGGCTGGATTATGAAAGCATATCCGCCCTGGACCTTTTTGGCGGAACCGGAATCCATTCGATTGAACTCGCTTCCAGGGGATGCATGGATATCACCTATGTAGACCGGTACCGCGAAAGTGTCCGGTTTATCAACCATTTCGCGGCCGAATGGAACCTTCCGATCAAAGCGGTGCAAAGCGATGCCGTCAAATTTATCAGGCTTGCCGCCAGGCAGTGGGACTATATATTTGCTGATCCCCCTTATGAAATGAAAGACCTGGACGTCATACCGCTATTGATACAGGATATGTCCGCGCTGGCACCGGGAGGTTTTTTTGTTCTCGAACACGCCTCTTCCAGGTCTTTTTCCACGGTCAGGGGATTTACCGAGGCAAGACCCTATGGGCAAAGCGTATTTAGCTTTTTTAGCCCGGGATCGTAACTTAGCCGCCCGCACATGCAGGATATCATTAAAGAAATCGAATCGGCGGTGGCTGCGGCTATCCGTGAACACTTTCATCAGGAGGTGGGCCTGGCGGATCTCCAGGTCACCCCGACCAAAAAGGAACACAGGGGTGACTTTACGATCGTCACCTTCCCTTTGGCAAAGCAACTCAGACAATCTCCGCCCCAGATCGCCAATGCGCTTGCGGATCATCTTCGTTCCCATCATCCCTGGATCAGCTCCACGGAAGTGGTTCAGGGCTTTGTCAATATTTCCCTGAGCGCTTCATTTTGGTCATCCGCCCTGGATGAAATGAAGGCGGATACCGCTTTTTGGAAGCCGGAACCTGCGCGGGAACGGATATTGGTAGAGTTTTCCTCACCCAATACGAACAAGCCGCTCCACCTTGGTCATATCCGTAATATTCTCCTGGGTTGGTCCGTCTCTAAAATTTTTGACGCCTGCGGCTATGATGTCCGGCGCGTGCAGATCATCAATGACCGTGGTATTGCCATCTGCAAGAGTATGGTGGCGTGGCAAAAGTTCGGTCAGGAGATGACTCCGGAGCAGGCCAGAATCAAAAGCGATCATTTTGTCGGCGACTGGTATGTTTATTTTGAAAAGGCGTTTACCGCGGAATACAAAGCCTGGCAGCAAACAGAGGAAGGCAGGAATATTTTCCTTCAGCGGAAACAAGCCGCGCTGTCCGAAACGGATTTCTTCAGGGAATATAAAAACAACTACTTCAATACCGCCAGTGCATTGGGAAAAGAAGCCAGGGAAATGCTCCTCCGTTGGGAGGCCCATGACCCCGCGACTTTGTCTCTATGGAAAAAAATGAATGACTGGGTGTATGCCGGGTTTGAAGAGACGTACCGCAAACTCGGTGTTGAATTTGACAAGCTGTATTATGAAAGCAATACCTACCTGCTGGGCAAAGATCTGATCGAGCAGGGCCTTCGCCAGGGCGCTTTCTACAGGAAGGAGGATGGTTCTGTCTGGGTCGACTTGACCGAAGCCGGCCTGGATCATAAACTACTGCTCCGCAGTGATGGCACCTCCGTCTATATGACACAGGATCTGGGCACAGCACAACAGCGCTTTGACGAGTTTGGCGCAAAGCGGATGGTATATGTCGTGGCAGACGAACAGAATTATCACTTCCAGGCATTGTTTGCGATCATGGCCAAACTCGGGGCGCCCTATGCCGGCGGCATGCACCACCTGTCCTACGGTATGGTGGATCTGCCGGAAGGAAAAATGAAATCACGGGAAGGCACGGTCGTTGATGCGGATGACCTGATCGCGGACGTAATCCGTGAAGCGGAAGAAGCTGCCAGGGAAAGGGAAATGACCGATCCGGACATCATCCGTCGTATCGGGATGGCGGCGCTGAAATTTTTTATCGTCAAAGTGGATCCGCGCAAACGGATGACGTTTGATCCCAAAGCGTCAGTTGATCTGCAGGGCCAAACCGGGCCCTATATTCAGAATGCCTATGTCCGGGTGCAATCCATCCTGCGCAAGGCTCCGGCCGGAGTCGGTGCTCATACCGGCTATGCACCCAATGAGGATGAAAAACTCCTGCTCAACATGCTGATGCAGGGGAAGTCCATTATCGAGAGTGCGGCACGGGAATACAGCCCCGCGCTCATCGCCAACTATGCCTATGCCATGGCCAAGGAATATCATCGCTATTATCATGAGGTCAAAGTGCTGCAGGCGGAGTCTGCCGAGGCACGGAACTTCCGGCTTGACCTGATCCGGCTGGTCGCCGACATGCTGCAGCGCACGATGGATATGTTGGGCATTGAAATGCCGGACCGGATGTAAGGATTCCGTTAACTTTTGATCTGACCGTTTGTTGAAAACAGGATAACGTATGGAAGAGACCCGCTCGCTCAATTTTATAGAAGAAATTATCGAAGAGGATATCACGAATGGCAAGCACGGCGGCCGGGTGCACACCCGTTTTCCGCCGGAGCCAAACGGCTATCTGCATATCGGGCATGCCAAAGCGATCTGCATCAATTTCGAGACGGCAAAAAAATACAACGGGAAAACCAACCTGCGTTTTGATGACACCAATCCGGCTACGGAAGAAACGGAATACGTCAATGCCATCAAACGGGATATCCACTGGCTTGGGTATGACTGGGAGGACCGGGAATTCTATGCTTCGGATTACTTTGACCAGCTCTATGAATTCGCGCTTGACCTGATCCGGAAAGGCCTCGCCTTTGTAGATGACAGTTCGCCGGAAGAGATCGCCGAGCAAAAAGGGACCCCGACGGCACCCGGGACGGAAAGCCCTTTCAAGACCAGGAGTATTGAAGAAAACCTGGACCTCTTTGTCCGGATGAAGGACGGCGAGTTTCCGGATGGGAGCCGAACGCTGCGGGTCAAAGTCGATATGGCTTCCCCCAATATGCATATGCGGGATCCGGTCATCTACCGGATCAAGCGCCAGCATCATCACCGTACCGGGGACAAATGGTGCATTTACCCGATGTATGATTTTGCCCATGGCCAGAGCGACAGCATTGAGGGCATTACGCATTCACTCTGTTCCCTGGAGTTCAGGCATCATCGACCGCTTTACGATTGGCTGATCCGGCAACTGGGTATTTTCCCAAGCCGGCAAATCGAGTTTGCCCGCATGAATGTGACCTATATGATCACCTCTAAACGACGTTTGCTGCAACTCGTCAACGAAGGACTGGTGAACGGATGGGATGATCCCCGTATGCCAACGATCAGCGGGATGCGCCGCAGAGGATACCCGCCCGCCGCCATTCGCCAATTTTGTGACAAAGTCGGGGTAGCCAAGCGGGACAACTGGATCGAAGTAGAGCTGCTCGAATCCTGTATCCGGGAAGAGTTGAACCGGACAGCGCTACGCCGGATGGTCGTGCTGGATCCCGTGAAAGTCATTATCACTAATTACCCCGAAGGACAGACCGAATACCTTCCCTCTGAAAACAATCCCGAAGACCAACTGGCGGGGCACCGGGATATGGCGTTTAGCCGGGAGATCTATATCGAAAGGGAAGATTTCATGGTGGATCCGCCAAAAAAATATTTCCGGCTGGCCCCGGGAGCAACCGTCCGGCTCAAAAGCGCTTATATCATCACGTGTGATCATGCTGTCATCGACGACCAGACCGGGGATGTCGTCGAAATCCATTGCCGGTATTACCCGGATTCCAGGAGTGGATCAGATACGAGTGGTATCAAAGCGAAAGGAACACTTCACTGGGTCAATGCCGCGACAGCCGTAAAAGGTACGGTACGCTTGTATGAGCGTTTGTTTACCGTGCCCAATCCGCTGGAGGAAGGGATGGATTTTATGCAGATGGTCAACCCGCATTCGATGCGGCTCATGACGCACGCTCAACTGGAGCCGGCTTTAGCACATGCCAAGACGGGTGAGAGTTTCCAGTTTTTGCGGCAAGGCTATTTTACCCTGGACGCTGACAGCACACCAGGCCACCTGGTTTTTAATCATACCGTTTCGCTGAAGGAAGGGTGGAGTCCCGCTTCCTGAGCTCTTGGGAAGAAGCAGCAAATGGTATCGATGAAAACGAAAAGCCAATAACTTCACCAGGGCCTTCAAAACTGGATGACTAATCCCATACGCATCGGTGTATAAGGATCCTCTTCCATAATCGTTCGGAGTTGAAAGGAAAGATCATCGCTGATGTCGAAATCCTTGAGTTGCGCGTCCACAAAAGCATCGATGCCATTGGCCAGCCAGACAAGGGAAAAAATGACAATGGATAACTGGCGATCTTTGTTGGCCTGATCCCGGAGTACACGGAGACGGGAGGGATCCGTGATAAGGACCAGGTTGGCAGCAAGATCGGAAGGGCAGCTTTTCGATGGCACAAAAGGGACATGGTCCACCCGGGCGATATAGGCATCGCGGATGCATTTGTAACGGACCGTGTTATAATGAACCACATAACCCATGCCGCCAACAGCGCCCCACGCTACATGGGCTCGGAGGATACTCCCGTTGTACCACTGCCCGGAGCCCGGGAGCAAAAGACTATATAGCATGGCTCTGCCTGGTTTGCCCTTAAAAATGGATCCGCGTTTGGCAGGGAGCAGTGTTGTGTCTGGTGGTGTCAAGGATGCCTGTGCTGTCAAAGCCGTTCCAATAAACAACGACAGCAGGAAGAGCATTCCGAAAAGGATGCTAGGGAAACGCGGACTGGTATGCACGTGGTCCAATCCCATGATCAGGATTTGTCAAGGTCTTCAAACAAATCCAGGAGATCATTCAGTTCTCGGTCGGAGGCGAATGGGATTCGTATCTCCCCTTTTCCGCCTTCATGATAGGTGATGTCCACTTTCGTGCCGGTCCAGGAACGAAGCCGGTTTTCAATTTTCCTGATCTCGGCTACGGTAGCGGGGGCCACGGTTTTCTTTTTTCCCGCTGCGCTTTTTGTTGCCTGCCCAGCCCTGGCATCCTGGTATTTGCCAACCAGTTTTTCTGTTTCTCGGACACTTAATCCCTTAGTCATGATTTCCCCCAGGACCATCAGTTGGGCACTGACGTCCTCCAGGCCAAGAATGGCCCGGGCATGACCCATGCTGATTTCCTCTTTCCGGACCGCCTGTTGTATGCTGGGGGGCAGTTTCAGCAATCGAAGGTAATTGGTGATGGTGCTGCGTTGTTTGCTTACGCGGTTGGATAATTCCTCGTGCGTCAGTTTGCATTCTTCGAGCAACCGCTGTAGGCTGAAAGCCATTTCCATGGCGTTGAGGTCAGCACGCTGTATGTTTTCCACGATGGCCATTTCCAGCATGCCCTGGTCGTCTGCGAGCCGTATAAAGGCAGGCACTGTTTTCAATCCGGCCCGCTGTGCTGCCCGCCATCTGCGCTCGCCGGCGATCAGCTGGTATTTCCCCTCATGCAACCGGCGAAGGGTAAGGGGTTGTATGATCCCATGGACCCGGATGGATTCAGCCAGTTCGTCGAGGGCGGCCTCATCAAAATCGGTTCTGGGCTGGTAGGGATTCACTTCGATATTGTCCACCGGGATCTCCAGCGTTTCACGGGTCAATTCGGCCAATTCCTGGTTGGTGGGAGCGGTGCCTCGTTCTTCTATGTTGGTCAGGAGGGCCCGAATGCCTTTGCCCATTTGTATGCGGGGGGTCTCTTTTGCCATTAGGATTTTCCTTTTACACGGTCATGATTGCGATGAAGAAATTCAAGGGCAAGCTGCATAAAATTCATGCTGCCTGTGCTGGCGGCGTCATACAGGATGACCGGTTTTTTCATGCTTGGGGATTCACTGATCTTACTGCTGCGGTGGATGATGGTCTGAAAGAGCGGATCCTGGATACTCGTCCTGACTTCTTCCAGGATCATGTTGGCCAGTCGCAGCCGGCTGTCATACATCGTCAGCAGGATGCCTTCAATGGTCAATTTTGGATTGAGATGTTCCCTGACCATAGAAATGGTATTCTTGAGTTTCTGCAACCCTTCCAGCGCGTAGATCTCCGTTTGGATTGGGATCATCACGCTGTCGGAGGCGGTGAGCGCATTGACGGTCAACAGGCCAAGTGAAGGCATGCAATCAATCAGGATGTAATCATATTCTTCTTTGATCTTGTCCAGGACACCCGCGAGAATGTATTCCCTGCGCATCCGGCTGACGAGCTCCAGTTCAGCACCCACGAGGTCTATATGAGAGGGGAGGATGTACAGGTGCGGCGTCGATGTGGGGACAACGGCTTCAGCCGCGCTTTTGTTGTTGATGATGCAATCGTAGATATTGACCTGGCCGGGTTGCAGGGTCACGCCGAGGCCGGAAGTGCAATTGGCCTGGGGATCGGCATCGACGAGCAGGATCTTCTTTTCCAGCACCGCCAGGCAGGCGCCCAGGTTGATGGCGGTGGTTGTCTTTCCGACACCCCCTTTTTGATTTGCAATGGCTATGATTTTCCCCAAGACCGGTACAGGCTTATGATCGTTAATCCGGTATGGCGCCAGGCCGGGCCGGGGCGCAAAAATACGCCTATTGAAGGAACATTTTGGAGACCCCGCCATCTCCGGATCAAGCCATCCGGGTCAGGAAAGATGCATTCCGGCGAAATCACCACATCAGGGTTTTCACCGATGGCTTGATTTATAGGGATGGCTGGGAAACACTGATTTTCAATAGATTAATCCCTTCGGGAAAACTTACAAAGGCCTGCTTCGTTTACCTTTGAAATCGATTTCGGCCCGGAAAGCCGTACTTTTACCGTCTAACTCTTTTATTAATTAATTCTATGAAATCAATCACCTTCTTTTTCTTTCTTTTCGTTGGCGTGATCTCCTTTGCCTGCAAGCAAAAAGCGGCTGAAGAAATGTCCGCCACAGGCCAAACAACCGACACCCTGGCTACCCAGCCTACCGCGGATGAGAAGCAAAATGCCATTACGTCCCTGGGTGGATTCAGGGATGCGATCCAGCAGCGGATCCAGGAAGCCGAAAAACGGATAAGCGATCCCAATCAGAAAAATGCCGCTCAGATGCGGATTTATGTAGATGAGCTGAAAAAGGGTTCCGCGGACATCCAGGCCCTGATGGACCAGATTGCCTCCTCCGGCGATGGCAATTGGAAGCAAGCCTATGACGGGTCTCTGGAACGGATGCATGAGCTGAAGGCGCTCCTCGCCGGGGAAAATTTCGGGCCAAACAACCCGAATGCCACCGGAGCGACCCTCCAAAAATGATCATTGGGTGAGATTGTTATATTTTTTTGAAGCCGCCTGTCCGGGCGGCTTTTTTTTTGGAGATTTTCAGGGGAAAATTTGCCCTGATAATCAAATTGTTATATTTGTTCCCCCCTACAGTCCCAAAGTTGATCAGAAATCGATCTAAAAATGGATGCACTCGCTATGCCTATGAGTAAAGAGGAAGAATTGATCAAAAAGGTTTTGGACACCTATGTGGCACGGAACGGCTACACAGAGGTCAGGGCGAACCTGGAGGGATTTGAGCTTCCTACAGGCCTGACAATCAAGGGTGGAGAGGAAAAACTCATACCGGATATCACCGCAACAAAGCGAGGCGGTCGCTGGTATATTGAAATCGTCCGCAAGGATGCCGATGCCGAAAAAACGGTCAGTAAGTGGAAACTCCTGAGTGTCCTGGGGAAGGCCAAAGGAGGTGGTTTAATCCTCATCTCCCCTCCCGGGAGTTACGCCTTTGCGGAACGCCTGACCCGGAAACACGATATACAGGTTCAGATCGTCAAGTTTTAAGCCTGATCAGAAAAAAGGCGGAAGTCAACCTTCCGCCTTTTTTCTTACAGGATCTTGAGCAATTCTTCTTCCAGGGTAAACCGGGGATTGATGGCAGCTATCTTGCCGTCACGGTCGATCAGAAAGGTTTTCGGAATTCCGGACACGCCGTATTCACGGACCGCCTGGGTATCCCATTTGTTTAATTCGCTGACATGGTAAGGCCAGCTCAACTGGTCTTTGGCGATGGCGTCCATCCAGTTTTTCTTGGATTGCGCCAATCCTTCCTTATAGGCTTCATCGGTCGGGAACCTGGAGCGGGAACGGCTGTCGATCCCGTCGAGGGAAACACTGAAGACCGTAAACCCTTTTTCCTTGTACTTATTGTACACTTCTACCACATGCGGATTCGATTTACGGCAGGGACCGCACCAGGAAGCCCAGAAGTCAAGTAATACCACTTTACCTTTCAGATCGGAGAGGGAATATTTCTTTCCGTCGGGGCTGCTGAGCGAAATGTTGGGCGCAGGCATCCCTACCTGGATCAATTCGGCAGCCTGCGTCTGCATGGCGGATTGCTCTAGGGCCAGCGCGTAATTGTTGTATTCATTGACATATTCATGGTCAGGGTATTTTTTGGCCAGCAGCGCCACGGCTTTTTTATGCACGTCAAAAAACTCCAGCCTGTTGCCAAAGGCATTCATCGCCATTTGCATCCCTGCCATGGGATAAGGAGTGTTGTTGATGTAATCTTTAACATCCTCAGCGGTGAGGCGGCCGGTCATCAACAGGTTCATGGCCTGGACAAAGTCTTTGGCACTGGCGGAACCGTTCACTTCTACATCATGTGTGCGCATGCCGTCAAGTGTGCCCCGGATGGAAAGGGTAGGAGCCGCATCCTCCAGCACGAGGTACAATTGACCTGATCCGATCCGGATACGATACACGGCAGCAGGAAGGGTTTCCTCCATCTTCAGCACGAAGGCGCCTTTGTCATCCGCGTCAGCCTGCGCGACCACCACAGTATTGTTGCTTGGGCCGACTTTATCCAGGTATACCTTCATGTTGGGTGCATCCGAGATATTCCCGCTGATGGTGGTGCCCTTCGAACTCAGGGCAGCACAGGAAGCAATGCTTACAAGGGACAGGAGAAAAAGACCAAAGGTTAAGTTCTTCATAGGGTAAGAATGGATTGTCCGGTTAGGATTCAAGTATATGCGTCAGTGTATTATCGTAGAGGTCCTTCCAGGAGTCCGGCTGGCCAAAATCAATCGTATCGGCCACCATGCCTTTTTGGGTTACAGAGCCTAAACGCAGGAACGGTACATCATGTTTAGCCAAAAGTTGTTGAAGAGTTGTTAAATTCTCTTCTTCGACAGTGATGATCACCCTTCCCTGGCTTTCACTGAAGAGGAAGATATCCTTTTGGATACCGGTAGGCAGGCTGATACTCCACCCGAGCTGGCCGGCCATCCCGCTCTCCAGCAAAGTCACAAACAAACCGCCCTCCGATATGTCATGCGCGCTTTTGACGAGTCCTCCCTGGATACATGCGGACAGCGCCTCGTGCAGGCGAAATTCTTCCTCCAGGGAAAACTCCGGGGCAGGGGAGAAGCGCCGGCCCAACACCTCCCGGAGATATACAGAGCTATGCACATTGTTGGGTAATTGCCCCAACAGCAACAGCACATCGCCCGCTTGCTTGAAAGACAGGGTGGTCGCCCAGGACTGGTGTTCTACCAAACCGACCATGCCAATGGTTGGCGTTGGATAGACGGGTTCGGTTTTATCCTTCAGCACGGATTGATTGTAAAAACTCACGTTACCCCCGGTCACGGGCGTATCAAATTTCCTGCAAGCTTCTCCCATGCCCTGGATGGCATGTACAAACTGGTAGTAGACTTCAGGATTGTAGGGATTACCGAAATTGAGACAATTGGTTACCCCGATCGGCAGTCCGCCGGAGCAACGGATATTCCTGGCCGCTTCAGAGACGGCAATCATGGCACCCACATACGGATCGGCATGCACATAGCTACTGTTACAATCAACGGTTACCGCGAGAGCCCTGTCAGTTCCTTTCAACCGGACGATCGTTGCGTCGGACGGATCATTGGTGTTGGTGTTGCCTGTGCGAACAGTGTGATCGTATTGTTCATACACCCATCGTTTGGAGGCAATGTTCGGTGAACCAACAATCTTCCGGGCAATCGCGGCGATTTCCTGATCTGAAGGTACAGGAGGGTGGTACGGTTTGATCTGATCCATGTAGGCGGGCTTGCTGTAGGACCGGTCATAGACCGGCGCACCACCGCCCAGCACAAGTGATTCGGCCGGCACATCGGCCACTTTCATCCCATGATGGTAGTACGCAAGACGTCCGGTGTCTGTCACATAGCCGATCTCGGCGCATTCCAGATCCCATTTATCAAAAATGTGCAGGATTTCTTTTTCCCTTCCTTTTTGGATCACCACGAGCATGCGTTCCTGGCTTTCCGACAAGAGAATTTCCCAGGCAGCCATGTGCAGTTGCCGGGTGGGTACCTTATCCAAATTGATGACCATGCCTGTTCCCGATTTGGCGCTCATCTCTGAGGTCGAACAGGTGATGCCGGCCGCGCCCATGTCCTGCATGCCGACAACCGCTCCGGTCCGGATGATTTCCAGGGTCGCTTCCAGCAGGAGTTTTTCCTGGAATGGGTCTCCGACCTGTACGGCAGGCAGATCCTCGGCGGAATCCTCTGTCAGGTCGGCAGAGGCAAAGGTCGCCCCATGAATGCCATCGCGTCCGGTGGCAGAACCGACGATGAAAACCGGGTTGCCCGGACCATCCGCGCGGGCGGAAATGGTCTCACCCCTTTTCACAATCCCCACGGACATCGCATTGACCAGAATATTTTGCTGGTAACAAGGATCAAAGTACACTTCGCCACCCACCGTAGGGACCCCGAGACAGTTGCCATAATCCCCGATGCCGCTGACCACTCCTTTGATCAGATGACGCATGTGGGTTTGCGTGGGATCACCAAAACGAAGGGAATTGAGCGCTGCGATCGGGCGCGCGCCCATCGTAAAAATATCCCGGTGTATGCCGCCGACGCCGGTAGCCGCGCCCTGGTAGGGCTCTATTGCCGATGGGTGATTGTGCGATTCGATTTTAAAGGCGCAGGCCATGCCATCCCCGATATCCACCAGTCCGGCATTTTCTTCCCCCGCCGCGACTAATAAACGACCGCCGGTCCGGGGTAGCGTTTTTAAATATTTGATGGAATTTTTGTAGGAACAGTGCTCACTCCACATGACGGAATAGACACTGAGTTCGGTAAAATTGGGTTCTCTGCCCAGGACAGCGCAAATCTTGTCAAATTCTTCGGCGGACAGGCCAAGTTGGGCCGCAACCTGTTGATCTGCTACGAGTTCAGTCTCCTGCATGGCGTATCATATAAGCCGCAAAAATAATATAATTAGCGGGTCGACCGGTTGACCGGGTATTATTTTAAAAGGATGACATCGAGTTGTTTATCCCGGACGGATTTATTGAAGGCGGGGATCATCTCCCCTTTCACTTTTTCCCATTTCAGTAGTTCGGCGTCGATTTGTTTTTCCAGCATTTCCCGGACGTCATAAGCCTGCCGGGTGGGCGGGTAATCACCGTCCCCGGCGATGCTGGTGAGGTAAGCCAGCTTGTTGGTGAGCCTGACCGGAAAATTCAAAGGATCCTGGCCGCTGCGGTTTTTGGTCTGGTAGAGGGCTTGCTCGATGGTTGTCATCACGCTGTCGATGCGGCCGATTTCTTTTTTGAGCGTATCGTCCTTCAATCGCTCCCGGTAACTCATCAATTGTTGCCGGACATCCCGGAGATCGATGATGGCCTTGTGGGCTTCGGTCAATTTGTCGCGGACCCTGAGCACAAAATCGACATATTGTTGATACTCCTCCTGACTCGCCGGAGAGCGTGGATCCCTGAGCAATGAAACCTTGCGGGTAAGGGTACTGTCGTTAATGGTAAAATGGATCTGGTAAATCCCGGGGATAGCCCGCGGACCGGATAGGCTGCCATCCCAAAATATCATTCCGTCAAACCGCTTGGCTGATTTATAATGCATATTCCATCGGAAGATATTCATCCCTTTTTGCGGGTGGAGTTGGTAGGGTTTTTCCGGGTGATACGAACTATACCGGATCACTGTATCTTCCTGCAGGTCCAGGATGGTGATGCTCAGGGAATCCTCTTTTTGCCAGTTCCCGGGCAGATAATAAAAGGCCTTGAGCCCTCCTTCCGCGTTGGTGCCTTCGCTCAGGCTGCGATAGGCGTGGCCACTCATCCGGTAAAAATCAGCCGGTTGAAATACCTGCAGCTGATGGGTATCGGCTTGCAGGATCTGCCTGAGCTGCGGAAGATCATCGAAGATCCAGATACTGCGCCCTTGAGTGGCGGCGATCAGGTCATGGTCACGGACCGCGAGATCGGTTACAGGCACCACAGGAAGATTGAGTTGAAGCGGTTGCCAGTGATCTCCGTCGTCCCGGCTCATATACACACCTGCCTCCGTGCCGGTATACAACAAGCCGGGCACCTTGGGATCCGTCCGGATGACACGGGTGAAATGATGATCCTCAATGCCCGTAGTGATGAGTTTCCAAGTTTGGCCATAATCTTTGGTACGCAGCAAATAGGGTTTTTGATCTCCCCATTTGTACATCGTGGCGGCTACATAGCAGCCACCATCGTTCCAGGGATCAGGCTCCAGGCTATTGATTTGGATCCAGGGAGGCAGGAAAGCCGGCGTGACATTCGTCCAGGAAGCTCCCCCATCTTTGGATATGTGGAGTAAGCCGTCATCACTGCCGGTCCATAGAAGATCTTTTACCCGGGGACTTTCAGCCGCCGCGAATATGGTGCAGTAATATTCGACGGAAGTGTTGTCCTTGGTGATCGGGCCGCCGGATGGATGAAGTTTTGCTGTATCGTTCCGCGTGAGGTCGGGACTGATGACCTGCCAGCTTTGCCCCTCATCAGTCGTGACATGCAGGTGATTGGAAGCTGCATAAAGGCGGTGCGGATCATGCGGTGAAAAGAAAATGGGAAAATTCCATTGGAAACGGTATTTCAAATCTTCTGCTCCATGTCCCATAGGCAAATCAGGCCATACCTCGATGTTACGCCGCAGGCCGGTCTTGTGATCAAGACGTTCGATGACGCCATCATAACATCCGCCATACACGATGTCATCCTGGAGGGGATCTACGGCGAGATACCCGGATTCACAACCCGCACTGGGTTCCCAGTCCTCGTCACCGATGCCTCCACCGGAGGTGCGATGGAAGATCCGGATACTGCTGTTGTCCTGTTGGGCCGCATAGATCCGGTAGGGAAAATGGTGGTCAGTGGTCAGCCGGTAAAACTGGCCCGTAGGTTGATTGTGATAGGTTGACCATATTTCACCTCCGTCAAAGCTCACTTGCGCGCCGCCGTCATCCCCCATGATCATCCGCCGGGGATCATCCGGGTCAATCCACAAATCATGATGGTCGCCATGATTCGTTGCATCAGCGCGAAAACTGTGACCGCCGTCTTTAGACTGATGATAATTCACATTGACAACGTAGACGACATCCGCTGATTTGGGGTCCGCATAGATGCGTGAATAATACCAGGCTCGTTGGCGCAGGGCTCTGTCGCTGTTCGTATTTTCCCATGTCTTTCCCCCGTCCATCGATTTGAATACACCCCCGTCCGCATTTTCAATAATGGCATACAGGAGATTACTGTTTACAGGGGACACCGTAATGCCCGATATGCCCCACGTTCCTTTGGGCAGTCCTTCGCGACCGGAAATGTTTTCCCAGGTTTCGCCGCTGTCTTTGCTTTTCCAAAGTGCGGAACCATCACCACCGCTGCTGAGTTCGTAGGGGTTCCGATGTACCCGCCAGGTGCAGGCATAAAGGATCCTGGGGTTGTTGGGATCCATGGCGAGATCGACCGCTCCGGCCCTGTCGTTGACAAAGAGTGTTTGTTTCCAGGTCTTACCACCATCAACCGATTTGTATACGCCGCGCTCCTTTGTGTTTTTGAATAAATCACCCAATACGGCCGCATAGAGGATATCCGGATCATCCGGATGGACCCGGATACGGGCTATGTGCCGGGAATCAGGCAGTCCGCACGATTGCCAGGTCTCACCGGCATCCGTTGTTTTCCACATACCATAGCCTGACGAAACATTGCCGCGCACCGTAACTTCTCCACCGCCGGCATAGATCACATTAGGATCGGAAGGGGCCACTTCGATAGCGCCGATACTGCCACCGAAAAAACGATCGGATATGTTTTCCCACGTCTGGCCGCCGTTTTGTGTGCGCCATACACCGCCTCCGGTTGATCCGAAGTAATACAAACCGGGCTTTCCTCGGACACCGGTGACGGCAGCCGAACGGCCGCCCCGGAAGGGACCGATGTTGCGCCATTCCAGGCCATGAAAGAGTACGGTATCAATTGGCTTGTATGCGGGAGGTTCAGTTTTCTTTTTCTGGGAATAAATGTCCGTTGGAAATGAGGCGGCCACCAGCAGGAATAGACAGATACGCAGGACCATCAGCGAAGGAATAATATTTTTGAAGTCGTAAAATAGAGATTTCACCATGATCCCCTTGCCCGGAATCGACCAAAGCGCCTCAGGGGCCACCGTCCGGATGGATATCCGGCTCGACGAATCCTGGATGGCACACGTGCTCGATCACCAGGGTTGGGTGATCCCCGTCGGCGGACTCTATGAGCTCCAACGCATACGCTTCGGATTTGGAAAAGATTCACTGACCCTGACAGCGGAAATCGCCGATAAACCCGGATCAGGCATCGAGGTCGCATGCAAACCCGTTTGGGACGCAGCGGAACAACACCTGTTGCTCAGGGACCTGCACTTTAAAGTGCATACCAGGAACCTGATCATTAAAAGTGCGCGCTGGTTTGCCAATACATTCATGCGGGAGAAAATCGATCAGCGCCTGGAACAGTATGTCCATGCGATGTATCAACAGCAGTCCGCCAGGATCACCTCCACGCCTTTGGAGGTACCGATCCCGGGAGATGGCTCGGCGCAAATCCGGATTACTTTTTTCCAGATCGAAAAAATGAACTTTCAGCCGGGTACGCTTGTGCTCTCGGTGCTGCTGAAGGGGCTGCTGGATGTCAAATTCGGAGGCTGATCCGGTGCAGGCCCGGCCGGTATGCTTTAAAGATGATTTGTTCGATTTCCTCCAGGTGGCTGGGTTTGGCCACGAAATCGATGTCCTCGATATCGACGATCACAATCGGGTAGGAAGTCTGGCTGTAGAAAAATTCAAAGTACGAATCCTGGATAGTCTTGAGATAGGCGGCTGAAATACTGAATTCATATTCCCGGTTGCGCTGATGGATCTGTTGGAGCAATTTCTCGGGAGTCCGGTGCAGGTAGATCAGCAAATCCGGATTTGGAGAAGTGGCATTGAGAATGTGGAAGAGCCGCTGGAACAAACGGTATTCTTTTTCATCCAGGTTTTTCCGGGCGAAGATGAGGGTCTTCCAGAAACTGTAATCCGCGATGGTGAAATCAAAAAACAGGTCTTTTTGCATGGTGATCTGAGACAACTGCTTGTGCCGTTCAGCCATGAAAAACAATTCGACCGTGAAAGCGAATCGTTCAGGGTTTTGATAAAAATAGGGTAGAAAGGGATTGTCATCAAACTCTTCCAGGATCAACTGGACGGGATGTTTTTTGGCAAGGAGCTCACACAGGCTGGTTTTACCGGAACCGATGTTGCCTTCAATGCAGATGTATTTATAGGGGGCTGCCTTGCTCATCTGCGTTGAATATATAGACTTCTCCTGTATCCCGGCATTCCTGGTATAATTCTTCAATCGTTTTTCCCAGCAGGGGGTGCACCAGGTCAGGCGCGATTTCCATTAAGGGGACAAGCACAAACGCACGTTCCTGTATCCGGGGATGCGGCAGGATCAATGGTCCCTCCCGGATAACCAGGGAACCGCACAGGAGAATGTCCACATCCAGGTGCCGTGCATGCCATTTTTCCCCGTCGACCCGTCCCAATTCTTTTTCGATGGCTTTACAGGTATATAATAAGTCCTTGGGCGCTTTGTCTGTGATCAGCGACAGGGCCTGGTTGAGAAACCAGGGTTGATCAGCATATCCCCAGGGCTCTGTTTCATAGAGATGACTGACCTGGTCGATCTGGCCGGCCTGACGCATCAGCCGGTCCCGCGCTGATGCAAGCTGCTGTTGCCGGTCTCCCAGGTTGCTGCCCAGCAAGAGGTGGTAAGTTTTTTCTGCCATGGATTTTAGGTGAGCGCAGGAAGGCCATGCCTGGGCAAAAGTAAAAGTACTTTCCTACCGCCGGTTTCTTAAGCGCCAATGCATCGGGTAATGGTTTTTCCAGCCCTGCCCGGTACGCTTGCACCATCCCAGCATGGTGGACGCGTAGACCACAGGGTACCAGCCTGGAGTCGACTCCGGCAGGTTGTCCGGAATTTTCCTTTCGAGATAATCCAGGGCGCGCTCATAATCGAGTGAAACAGGCAGTACCCGGGGGGATACCAATCCAGCCATAGCCAAGAAATGGGAAGGCACATAATCTTTACCCTTGATCTCACCGAAAGAGGAGATGGGTTCAGCTCGAGGGATACCGGACAGCACAGTTTCGGCTTGCTGAGCGGCAGATTCCGTAAAAGCGAAAAGTTCAGGCCTGTCTGCCAGGACAACATATGCCTCCGGCGTTCCGATAAACGGATGGATCATTGCCGGGAGTGATTGAAAAGGAATCCGCGTTCGCCGTGCGGGTTTTCCGGTGGTTGATTTTTTTTCGTGTTTTCGCAGGACGCTGATAAACAAGCCTTCTCCCCGGACAAGGTGCGGGAATAACTGATAGCCTGTGGCAAGACCCATCTCCTGGGTAGAGATGTGCCAGGAGGAAGGAAAAGTTAGTTCCACCGGGTCAGCAGGAAAGCTGCTGATGAAACCGGCCACGTTGTCAATATTCTCCTCGGGACTGTACGAGCACGTACTATACAGGATATAGCCACCCGGCTTGCAAATCCGGAATGCCTCCCGGACGATTTCTCTTTGCAACAAGCTGCAGGACTGCACAAGACTTGGAGACCATTGTTCGATGGCTTCGGTTTCCTTGCGCATCATCCCTTCCCCGGTGCATGGCGCATCCACCAGGATCACATCTGCGGCCTCATCCGGTAATGCAACGGCGGATTCACCGGCGATGAACGTGTTGAGATATCCTCCTTTGACCAGGTTTTCTCTCAGAACCGCAAGGCGCGTACGGTTCAACTCGTTGGCGACGAGTACATCGCTTTTGCCTACGTGCCTGGCCAGAATGCCTGTTTTGCCACCGGGAGCGGCGCACAGGTCCAGCCATAACTTCGGTTCTCCGTGCATGGGCAGTTGCGGGATGACGGCATCCAGGATCATCGAAGATGCTTCCTGCACATAATAAGCACCCCCGTGCCAATGCGGATCAAGGTGAAACGACGGACGGGATGACAGGTAATGCCCCAACGCACACCAGGGCACTTTTTCTCCGAGGGGGAAGCCTGCCTTTCCTTTTTGGTGATGTAAGCGGATGCTGGTGGGAGGAGGCTGCTGTAAGGCATGAAAGAAAACTTCCGCTTCCTCTCCCAGCTGTCGCCTCATCCGATCTGCAAATCCTTCCGGAATTCTCAATGGTACACCAGTATTTTATTCAGGCACTAATACACGGGCATAAGGGATCGCTGAATGTCTTTTAGCATCTCCCGTTTGTCCGCCATCTTCTTTTCACTTCATTACAATCCCTTCACCTTCCCGTGCAATCCTCCTCCTTTTGCAAAATGAGCATCCACGCGCAGACTGATCTGCGGATCCGGTTCCAGTACAGGCGCGTGATGTGGCTTGATCCGGGCATCGATGATCAGCGGCGGGCGGCACATCCAGTGTTTGTCTTCCACCCGGGCGCCCACGCCGTAAACATCGCGCGAGGGTTGGGACCGGGTAAAAGTCGCCCAGAGAAAATGGCTGATAGCCTGACTCATCCATCGGCTGTCGTCCGTTACAATCCACAGCGGCCAGTGGTCGAGTACATGCTCCTCAAGCTGCCGGCAGAGTTCGTCCATTTCTTGCCGGGCAGTCGGGTAATCCCTGAACGAAGCTCCAATAGCGACTACGCCAGGCATGATGAGATGCATGCTCTTGCAGAAGGATGGTAAGGGGATATGGGCTGGCAATTCCGTGCTAAGGGTTCTTTTTACAGGGCCGCGGGCGGCCATGACCAGTTTGGAGCCACTGTTCCATCCATCCCCGCTGTAATCCAGTGTGTCTATCGTGGTCTTCGTCTGGAAATGAAGGTCTCTTGAAAAATCCACCCTGGCTAACATGTGCTGCAGAAAGGCCGGTACATCGTGCGTATGGAGATGCGGATTGTCTTCCCGGCAGGCGATCAGCAGGTATTTGGCGAGTGAGGTCTGCCCCTTCCCCAACAGGTGATTGGCGATCGTCAGCAATTCTTCCGGGACGGGTTCCCGGAAAGGCATGTACCGTTCATGGCCGATGGCAAGCAATAAAGGATGAACGCCGGCCGCATCCACTGCATGGACTTCGGTCAATCCCGGAAATTCTTTGGGTGCCAGCGGTTCGATCAATTGATGAATCATCCAACCGAAAGAAGAATCTTCCTGCGGAGGCCTTCCTACCACGGTAAAATGCCAGATGGGATGCTTTCGATGATAGATGTTTTTGATTTGCACGACAGGGAA
This sequence comes from uncultured Saprospiraceae bacterium, assembly GCA_964617515.1. Classification (GTDB taxonomy): domain Bacteria; phylum Bacteroidota; class Bacteroidia; order Chitinophagales; family Saprospiraceae; genus Opimibacter. Next base: position 21,914 of record CAZTXO010000032.1, read on the forward strand.
ATCATGCTGCAGGCTGTAGTACCCCAGGTGGTCGCCAAACGGGCCCTCCGGTTTGCGGCGATCCGGTTGTATCACACCCGTCAGACAAAAATCGGCATCGGCAGAAAGGATAAACCCATCCTTCCGGAAATAACGGAAACGCCTGCCGCCCAGAAGTCCCGCGAAAGTGACTTCACTCATATTTTCCGGCAAGGGCATGACGGCCGAAAAGGCATGGGAAGGAGGACCTCCGACGAATATGCTCACCTTGAATTCCTCACCGCTCTGCTGGTAAAGCAGATGATGAATTCCGATACCGCGATGCAATTGGTAATGCATCCCAGCTTCCACCTCCGGCACATAAGCATTGCCGCTGATCTGAATCCGGTACATGCCGATATTCGATCGCAGGACATTGCTGGTTCCCGGGGGAAGGGTCATCACCTGCGGCAGCGTGATAAATGCTCCGCCATCGCGGGGCCAGCTGACGACCTGCGGCAATTTCCCTAAAGTGGTTTGACCAAACAGGACGGGTTTAGCAAAGATCGTGCGCAAAGGCAATCCATGCAGCGCTGTAAAAGGCGTTTGAAGGAACTTGCCTGGATTTTTGAAAAGTTCGGATGGATCCGCTTTCAACCGGATCAATCGCTGCACGGCCTCCATTTGATGACGGAAGAGGTAGGCCGTCCGGTCCTGCGTGCCATATAAGTTGGATAAGGCGGGAAAGGGACTCCCTTTGACCTTCTCAAAAAACAAAGCAGGCCCGCCGGCTGCATACACGCGACGGTGTATCTCGGCCATTTCCAGGTAAGGATCTACGGCAAAGGGAATCCGGAGCAAATCCCCCGGGCGCAAATCAGCAAGTGCGGAGGCGAGGCTGGCGTAGGACAAGCGTGATGAATTGAGGAGGAAAGCTATTCAAATTTCTGATGACGGAATTGCGTGATCAACTCCAGGTATGGCTTATAAGAACTAATGAGCACCATATCCGGATCATTTTGAAAAGTTCCGTTGGGTAAAAACCGAATCCCCTGGTCGAATGCCATGGTAAAATACCGAAGGGCCTCATCAAACTGCATCAGATTTGCTTTTATCCTCCCCTGATAATATACTTTTTCCCCGGGGAGGAATTCAAAATCCAGTTCACCCAGTTTTCGGAGCATCAATTCGGCCTCCTGTTTTTTATGCTGGCGGGCATAAACCACGCCTAAATAACCATATAACGTCGGGTCTGTGGGAGATTTCTGGATTTCACCCGTCAGTATTTTTTCGGCATCACTCCATCGGTTCAGCAACATGTAACATCTGGCCTTGATGCTCAGTGGCGGGACGGCATCCATGGCGGCAGCTTGCTGGCCGTATATATCCATCAGCGTGGTATCACGATTGATGGCGGCGAACCGTCCGGCGGTAAGCGTGAAGAATTGTCTCTCATAGAGGGCAGGAAAATGATTTGTGGCAAGGCGTATCACGTCATTGACAGAAACCGTGTCCCTGGCTTTTACATAATACCGGAGAAGGCTTAAAAAATGGTTTCGTTTCGAAGCGTAGGGCTTTATCCTCGAGGCCAGGGCAGCCGCTTTTTCCATTTCCTTTAATTCCAGGTAGGCTTTCAGGGCTATATTGAACCGGGTAAGGCAGTAGGTACATTGTGCCAGGTCAATCCGGTCTGGCTCGATCTGATGAAATAACCGGAGGGCCAGAGCGGGGTGATTCAGATATTCCAAAGCCATCACCATACCTGTCGTGTTGATAAACAAATCCTTTTGATTTCGTTTGTATTCCTTGTAAAAGGACTGAAAAGTCAGCAGGTTTTTATTTTGAAAATCGAATTCATAATACCCCAGATAATCCTGTTGCCGTTGGGTTAGCGTCGGGAATTTCGCGCGGATGGCGGACAGGGTATCAAGGCCATTGGCTATTTGCCCATGGTTATGGAAGTAATCCATTAACAGAAACCATGCATCGAGAAATTGCGGATCATACGCTATGGCTTTCAGGAGTTGCGCTTTTACGAGAGAGTCAGCTCCCGGATCCGCCCATTTTTCCTGGGCGATGGCAAAGGCGGTATAGGCTGAGTCATTGGTGTATTGAAACAAGTAATCCTTATAGCTTTTCCAATACCCGGCAAGAATATCCGCAGCATGTTGGACGCAGTCCATTTTGTCTGTGGCGTTGCAGGTAATGTCGGGGATGTGGATGGGCAGGGATTTGCCGGAGAGCGGATCGATAAACGACATCCAGATACGAAGTATTTTTTCCTCAGGGCCTTCCAGCGCGAAATTTCCCTGGATGATATATTTGGCACCCAGGCTTTTGGCCATGGATGGATTAGCTGAAATCGAAGCCATGTCGGCATTTGTATAATAGGATCCCGAAACGGGGTTCACAATCTCGACATTCGTGGATTCGGCCAGCCTTTTCGAAAGCAGGCTGGATATGAATTGAGGGAAGAACTGGAATTCCGGGCTGGATACATTGGATATAAAAGGGGGTATGATGATACAATCAGTTTCGGTAAAACCGAATTTCTTCCGGAAGGATTCGTTCCACCAGACAACCGCCAGGAGAAGGACGCCCAAAATGACCAGGAGCAGGTGTTTTTTTTGAAATCGAGAGGCAGCAGTAGCGGCCTGTATCAGCGGAAACGGAGTGCCTTTTTCCGTGACAGCGAAGACTTCAGTTGGCTCTTTGACGTTTTTCAATCGGAATTGCCCGATCGACTTGGTCTGGAGATCCGGATGGTTTTTTATTTCATCCGCCACGATTTTGGATACCAGAATAGATCCGGCAACACCGAGCGTCTGAATGCGGGAAGCGATATTCACGGCATCACCATACATATCGTTTTCGCGCTCCAGCATTTCGCCCATGTGGATTCCAATACGAAGCCGGACCTGGTGTTCCGCTGACATCCGCTGCAGATCCGCTGCACAGCGGACAGCTTCGATCAGGCTGTTAAAAACGGTGAGACTTCCATCCCCATAGTATTTGACGATTTGCCCGTGGTGTTGGGCGGTGATGCCCTGCAAATGTTCCCGGTGCATTTTGATTAAAGCCAGGGCTTCGACTTCATTTCGCTGAAACATGGAGGTATACCCTTCGATGTCCGCAAACATGACGGCTGCAAGCCTACGGGTTTCAATGGCTTCAGTCATGACAAAGCAAAATTCATTTCAAGATAGCACAGAAAGAGGGAGCGCGACGGGAATTGTTTATATTTGGTTTTTCCTGCGCTTCTGAGATCACCAAACTAGGCAGACCTGAAACATACCCTGTTTCCGGCCTCGTTGGTAAATGGATCTTCTCACCTAAATTTCAATATGATGGCTACAAAATCAATTTGGCAGCATTATAAGCTGACCTGGTGTTGGTTTTTTGTATTTCTCTGGGTCCTGTTGGTTGACTTTGGCTGGCATTCTTTTCATGCACCCGTCAATCAATATAGCAATGGATTGCTGGTAAAAGTGATCTGGATGATTTGTTTCTCCATTTTTTACACCCTGGTCTATGAAGAGGCGGCAAAATCCTGGCGATCACCAACCGCGCCGAATGGGAAAGGAATTAAGATGTCCGCTTCTGATTTCCGCAACAGTGTTAGGTTTGGCTTTATTGCCTCGGTACTGATCATCGCGGTAATAGCCTGGAGTGCGTATGTGATTTCCGTGATCTACCTCTATTTCCTCGCCGGTATCCGGGGAGAAATTCCGCAGGACGGGTTGAGAGATGGTGTCCTGGTCCTGGAGATCATAGGCTCCGGACTCATCCTGGAATTATGTGGAAAAGATGAAACGGATGCTGGCGTGCGATGATCGGCGAATCGGTCCGATTCGGATATTCTGATTACCCTCTTCATCAACACCGTTACAGGGAACCATTGGGCATCCTTTTTTCCTTCGGGAACCAATCCGCCGGTCCGGGATATGCGATTTACTCAAATATGAATAAATCGCATATATCTTTCTACCTTAGCCCGCAAATCAGACCGATTTGAAGGTATACCAGGATCTCCTCCGCCATATTCTGGACCAGGGCGTTCGCAAACAGGATCGTACCGGGACAGGCACGATCAGCACGTTCGGATACCAGATGCGGATCGACCTGGCCGAAGGCTTCCCGCTGCTGACGACGAAAAAACTTCATCTCAAATCCATCCTCTATGAACTCCTGTGGTTCCTGAAAGGGGATACCAACGTCCAATACCTGCAGGAGCATGGGGTCCGCATCTGGAACGAATGGGCCGACAGCGAAGGCAACCTGGGACCTGTCTACGGGCATCAATGGCGCAGTTGGACCGGAGCGGATGGAAAAACAGTGGACCAGATAAGCGAAGCGGTGCAACTCATCCGGAATAACCCGGACAGCCGGAGAATCATTGTCTCCGCCTGGAATGTGGGCGATATACCCAAAATGGCGCTGGCTCCCTGCCATTGCCTTTTCCAGTTCTATGTGGCCGAAGGTAAATTGAGCTGTCAGCTGTACCAGCGGTCCGCCGATGTGTTCCTCGGGGTTCCATTCAATATCGCTTCCTATGCCTTGCTCACCAGGATGATGGCCCAGGTCTGCGGCCTGGCACCGGGTGAGTTTGTGCATACCTTCGGGGATGTGCATATATACAATAACCACCTCGAACAGGTGCAGGAGCAACTTTCGCGCGAACCCCGGCCACTGCCAACATTAAAAATCAATCCAGCCATACAAGACATTTTCGCCTTTCAATATGAGGACTTCTCGCTTCTGGACTATCATCCGCACCCCCACATTTCAGCCCAGGTGTCGGTATGAGGCAGTCGGATTTATTTAGAGAAGGTCTAAATAGAAAAATTAAAATAATGCATTCAGGCGAATACCTGTATCTGGTTATTTTTGCAACCAAATCAACTATCTGATTCGCAATCACGACCTTTGTTATGCTTCCTAATTTATTGAAATACTGTCTTTTAGCTACATTTATCTCTATCATTTTTGTAGGGATAACTGCTGCTGCTCCGACACCTGAAGCCGGCAAGACGCTCTTCCTCAATCAATGTGCCAGCTGCCATAACAAAAACATGAAGGACGACCTGACCGGGCCGGCCCTCGGCGGAGTGGAGGACAGATGGGCATCGTATCCCAGGGAGGAGTTGTATGCCTGGATCCGTAATTCCCAAAGCCTCGTTTCCAGCGGACATCCCAGGGCAACCGAACTCTGGAATAAATGGAAACCAACCGTGATGACACCGTTCCCGGCCATCAAGGATGAAGAGATCGAATCCATCCTGTTGTACGTGAAAGCACAATTGGCCCCGCCCCCGGTAGCAGCCGTGCAGCCGGGTGCCGCGCCGACAGGCACGTCCACTTCGAGTAAGTACATCTATTATGTGTTGATTGCCGTCCTGGCCATTGTGGCCCTCATCCTCGCCCGGGTCATCACCAATCTGCGGCACCTGGTGGCAGCAGAAGAAGGAACAACGCTCCCTCCCGCCAAGACGCTTTGGCAAACCCTTACCAGCCGCAGCATGATTGGCTTTCTGATCTTCGCGTTGGTGGTCCTTGGCGGCTATACGACGGTCAATAATGGTATAGCCTTCGGGCGCCAGCAAGGATACAAACCGGATCAGCCGATCAAGTTTTCCCACGCCACCCATGCCGGCATCCAGGGCATCGATTGCAATTACTGCCATGACAGCGCCCGGAGAAGCAAGCACGCCTCTATCCCCGCCGCCAACACCTGCATGAATTGTCACCGCGCCGTTAAAAAAGGTACCATGTACGGTACGCAGGAAATCTCTAAGATCTATGCGTCCATTGGATATGACCCCTCCACCGATAAGTATATCCCGGGGTACGAGAAATTGTCCAACGATGAGATTAAAGCCATCTATACCAAATGGATCGGCGACAATTATGTAAAAGATAACAGCCTCACGGCGCTCGATGCCAAAGGCCAGCGCACCGTCAATGAACAGTGGGATGAGATCGCCTCCTCCATGACAAATGAATTGAAGGATAAAATCTCCGGGCCGATCGAATGGACCCGTATCCACATGTTGCCGGATCACGTCTATTTCAATCACTCGCAGCACGTGACCGTTGGAAAACTGGCCTGCCAGCAATGCCATGGCAAAGTGCAGGAAATGGATGTCCTTTACCAGTATTCCCCCTTATCCATGGGGTGGTGCGTCAACTGCCACCGCGAAACCGAAGTGAAGTTTACAGGCAACGCCTACTATGAAACCTACAAACAGTATCATGACGCCATCGCCAAAGGACAACGTTCCCGGGTGACTGTGGAGGATATCGGCGGCCTGGAGTGCCAGAAATGTCATTATTGATACCGGGCTTGTCATCAGGAAAAGGCCATTAAATCAAGAATTAAAACAGATCATGAAAGATCAGACAGCATACAATGATATTTGGATTGGATCGGAAGATCTCAACCGCGAGGAGAAGTTTATCGACCAGGCCACACAGGAAATGTCCGATAGCTCGATCTCCTCGATGCTGGCCCAGGGCGCATCGTTTGCCAAGGCGCCAACAGGCCGGCGGGATTTTCTGAAATATGTCGGATTCAGTATCAGCGCCGCTACCGTGGCCGCCAGTTGCGAAATTCCGCTCAAGCGGGCTATTCCTTTTGTGACAAGGCCGGATGATCTCGTCCCGGGAGTAGCCAACTATTATGCTTCCTCGATTGTGCAAGGCGGGGATTATTGCAGCGTGTTGGTTAAAACGCGCGAAGGCCGCCCGATTAAGATCGAAGGAAACCAGTTGTCTGCCGTTACCAGAGGCGGCACTTCCGCCCGCGCCCAGGCCGCCGTGTTGGGACTATATGATACGTATCGCCTCCGGAGCCCTCAGGTCAAAAACGCAGATGGTAAATTTGAAAATGCGACCTGGACCCAGGTGGATGAATTGGTCGCCGCCGCGTTGAAGCCCGAAAGTAAAATCGCGATTCTCTCGCACAGCATCCTGAGTCCAACCGCCAAACAGGTACTCCGGGATTTTCAGGCAAAATACCCCAACACTACGGTGACGATGTATGACCCGGTTTCTTCCGCGGCCATCCTCAAAGCCCATGAACTGATGTACGGTGTGTCCATGGTCCCGGGCTATCACTTTGACAAGGCGAAAGTCATTGTTGGCGTCCAGGCGGATTTCCTGGGCACCTGGATCTCCCCGACTCAATATGCAAATCAATACGCTGCCACGCGCAAAATCACGGATCCGGCCGCGGCTAAGATGTCCAGGCATATCCAGATCGAAAGCTATATGTCCCTCACTGGTACGAATGCAGACAATCGTATTCGGATTAAACCAAGTGAGGCTGGGGCCGTCGTCGCGCGGCTGTACAATAAGATCGCCGCGGCTAAAGGCGGCACTGCAGTCAATGCACCGGACTTGCCGGGTAAACTGACCGAAGCCGTGGATAAGGTGGCAGATGAATTATTGAAAGCTGCCGGAGAAAGCCTGCTGGTATGTGGCTCCAACAGTATCGCAGACCAGGCTATGGTTTGTGCTATCAATCACCTCCTGGGGAATGAGGGGAAAACTGTGGATCTCGAAAATTATTCCCTCCAGCGCCAGGGCGATGAAAGCAAAGTGGCAGCTCTCACCTCCGCGATCAACGGCGGACAGGTCGATGCGCTCATCCTCTTCAGCGGCAATCCTGTCTATGAACTTCCTTCCGGCGCAGCATTTGCCGAAGCGATAGGAAAAGTGAACCTGACCATAAGTCTTGGGGGAGACGTCGATGAGACCTCCGCTCTTTGCAAAGTATTAGCCCCTTCCCATCACATCCTCGAATCCTGGGGAGATGCCGAACCCGTGCGCGGTCATATCAGCATGATACAGCCCACGATTGCACCACTCTTTGATACGCGCCAGCGGGAAACCAGCCTGTTGAAATGGTGCGACGGGGCCAACACCATTTTCGGAACGGAGCAACCTTACTATGAATACCTGAAGGCGCATTGGTCCTCGATGGTCAATGGGACATCTGCCTGGAATCAACTCCTGCATGATGGCGTATACACCTATACCCCGGCAGCTTCAGGGGCAGCCTACAGGGACAGCCTTTCCGCGGTAGCTTCAAAAATCACAAAACCGGGAGCCGGGCCTGAAATTACGTTTATGGAAACGGTAGCCCTGGGCGCAGGCCAGAATGCCAATAATCCCTGGTTGCAGGAGATGCCGGATCCGGTGACGCGCTGTGCCTGGGGTAACTACCTGGCCCTGCCCGTGCATTTTGACGGCGTACGGAAATTTGTGGCGCATGAAAAACTGGAGGATGGCGACCTGGCAGATGTAACGGTGAACAATCAATCCCTGCGCGTCCCGGTCATTAAACAGTTTGGTCAAGGAGATGATTCGTTTGCCCTCGCCCTGGGATATGGTCGTTCCGTGACGGGTCGTGCCGGATCCGGTGTAGGGGTGAATGTGCACCCATGGCTCCAGACCGACGGTGACGGGCTGATCCAATATTATGCATCCGGTGTCACTGTCTCCGGCAAGAAAGGGGAGGAGGAATTTTTCTCCTGTGTCCAGTACCATCACACCATGGGTGTCAAAGGGGAGGACAAGCTTACCAAAGAAGTCATCAATGCCGATGAAGCGGCCACCGTCTATATGACCTATGGCCTGGTGAGGCAAGGCTACCAGGGTTCCCTGGTCAACCGGACCATCATCCGGAAAAGCCACGTGGATCATATCGAAGAGTTTGTCAGGGACCTTCAGGAAGAAAGGCATGAGCACCAGGAATTGAATAAGAAGCAGGTGTATCCGGGGCATGATGCCACCTATGCCCGCGGTCATCACTGGGGCATGCACGTTGACCTCAATGCCTGCATCGGTTGTGGTGCCTGCACTGTCGCCTGCATGGCCGAAAACAATGTCCCGGTCGTTGGAAAGCGGGAAATGAGCCGTCATCATGAAATGGCCTGGCTCCGGATTGACCGCTATTTCTACGGTGACGTGGATAATCCCAGTGCGGTCTATCAGCCGCTCATGTGCCAGCATTGCAACAATGCACCCTGTGAAAACGTATGCCCGGTCAATGCCACCAACCACAGCTCAGAAGGCCTCAACCAAATGGCCTATAACCGTTGCGTGGGGACGCGCTACTGTGCGAACAACTGTCCCTATAAAGTAAGGCGTTTCAATTGGCTGGATTATACCACGGCCGATCTCTGGCCGATCAATGAGCCGGATCTGGGTCTCAACTCCAACGCCGATGATGTCCCCTACGGTGCGGACAATCTTACTCGGATGGTACTCAATCCCGATGTCACGGTGCGCGCCCGGGGTGTGATTGAAAAATGCAGCTTCTGTGTGCAACGGATCCAGGAAGGCAAGCTCAGAGCCAAGACCGAGCAGCGCCTGCTCCGCGATGCGGATGTCAAGACCGCCTGTCAATCCGCGTGCCCGACAGGAGCCATCACGTTTGGAGATATGAACAATGAAGAAGGCGATCTCTCCGGCAAGCTGAAATCGCCACTCAATTACATCGTACTGGAAGAAGTCAATACACGATCCGTTGTCAACTACCAGGCCCGGATCAGCAATAAAGCAGAAGGTGTGGATGCCTGATGCGACAAGGAAAAGTGCAAATCGATCATGTTCAATAGTCATCAATAATATATGGGTTCAGGACCTACATCACCGATCAGAGAACCGTTAGTCCAGGGGCACAAGACGTATCACCAGATAACGGAAGATCTGTGTTCACCCACGGAGCGGGCGCCCAGCCGGGCGTGGACACTGGCGTTTATCGTCGCTGTCAGTGCGCTGACCTTTGGGGTTATCTGCATACTCATCACGATTTGGGTCGGTATCGGGACTTGGCGCCTCAACAGGACCATCGGTTGGGGATGGGACATCACCAACTTCGTCTGGTGGATCGGTATCGGTCACGCCGGAACCCTGATCTCCGCCATACTTTTGTTGTTCCGTCAGAAATGGAGGACAGGAGTTAACCGGGCTGCCGAGGCGATGACGATTTTCGCCGTTATCTGCGCCGCTTTATTTCCGGCGATTCACGTCGGCAGGGTATGGGTTACTTTCTTTTTCTTCCCTTATCCCAATACCCGCGGCCCTGTATGGCCCAACTTCAATTCACCGTTGCTCTGGGACCTTTTTGCCATCTCCACCTACTTTACCGTATCGCTCCTGTTCTGGTATACAGGTCTTGTACCGGACTTCGCTACCGTCCGGGACAGGGCAAAAGGATTCCGTAAAAAATTATACACGTTCCTCGCCTTTGGCTGGACCGGTGCCGCCAAACATTGGCAACGGCATGAATCTTTATCCCTGGTCCTTGCCGGTCTTGCCACACCGCTGGTTCTCTCCGTTCATACCATCGTTAGTTTTGACTTCGCCACCTCGGTCATACCCGGCTGGCATACCACCATCTTTCCGCCATACTTCGTTGCCGGGGCCATTTTCTCCGGTTTCGCGATGGTGCAAACGCTGATGGTGATCACCCGTAAAGTATTGAACCTCCAGGAGTACATCACCATCGGGCACATCGAGTCCATGAATAAGATTATCCTGGTGACCGGCACGATCGTGGGTGTAGCCTACCTGACAGAGCTTTTCATCGCCTGGTATTCCGGGTATGTCTACGAGCAATTTGCCTTTTTCAACCGCGCCCTGGGCCCATACTGGTGGTCCTATTTCGGGATGATGACCTGTAATGTGTTGTCACCCCAGTTGTTCTGGTCGAAGAAGATCCGCCGCAACGTCACGATGACGTTTTTCATGTCCATCTTCGTCAATATCGGGATGTGGTTTGAACGATTCGTGATCATCGCGACCACGCTGGCACGGGATTACCTGCCTTCCAGCTGGAGCTTCTATGTGCCTTCCGTGGTGGAAGTGGGGATTTATGTAGGGACGCTCGGCATCTTCTTTACCTGCTACCTGATTTTCGTCCGTATCGCCCCGGTGGTGGCAATCGCCGAGATCAAGCATATCCTCAAGAACGCGGGAGATCAATATGTCGCGACAAATGCCAAGACAACCTATCAGCAGGTGGAGTCCGGTTCACTCGAACTGGCCGTTGCCGGGCAGGATGATCATGGACAACATCATTGAGGATGCTAATTAATGTGAAAAACAACAAGTGATCCAATAGGTCATGAAGCACAGTGAAAAAAATATCATTTTCGGATTGTACAACGACGAGGAGGAACTCAAGGCGGCTGTCCGGCAGGCCAATTCCGATCATCTGCAGATCATGGATGTGCTGACGCCGTTTCCCGTGCACGGACTGGATCCGCTGCTGGGCCTGGCGGAGTCCCGCATCCATATCGGGGGATTTGTCTACGGCTTGATCGGTACGCTGACAGCCTTTCTCGGGATGACATGGATTTTTACCCGTGACTGGCCGCAGATCTTCGGCGGTAAGCCCTATTGGCCCATCTTGTCATTTGTCCCGATTACGTTCGAGTTGACAGTCCTGTTCGCTTCCATCGGCATGGTGGTGACGTTCTATGTCATCAACGGACAGGGACCCGGGATCACCAACCCGGTCCTCCATCCCTCCATTACCGATGATAAATTCTGCATTGCGTTCCAGACGGAAAGCGCGGGATCACAGGACGTGGATCGCTACAGGCAATTTTTCAAAAATACCGGAGCCAGTCTGGTAGAAACAAAGACTATCTGATCATGAAGCATACGACCACCTTTATCCTTTTTGCCTGCCTGGCGCTCCTGGTTGCCTGCTCTCCTTCGAAAGGAAACCGGACCGGGCATGAGTATATGCCGGATATGGTGCACAACACCGGTTATGAGGCGAATCTCTATGATTACTACTACTTCAATCGCTGGGGATCCGAGGCGGAATACAAGAAGTACGTCATGCCCCGCCACAGTGTCAATGGCACCATCGCCCGCGGGGACATCGCCCTGGCGGATGCGCCGGATATGCAGGCGCGCATGGCCGCCCTGGCTTCATTCAATGGTACAGCAGAAGGATCAATCGCGATAACGCCCAACGGAAGCGTTCCTTACGCGTATGGGGATACCGAAGCGGACCGGGCCAGGGCCATGAAAGAAATCACCCAGAATCCGCTGCCGATCACAAAAGCAGGTCTGGCACATGGTAAAGAATTGTATGATATCTATTGCGGCATCTGCCACGGTGTGAAAGGGGACGGGCAGGGCTATCTGGTACGCGAAGCCGATCCTGCCAAGGGGATTCCTGCCGGCGTCTATCCGGCAGCCCCGGCGAACTTCATGCTCGACACGTTTGTCCTTGCCACGCCGGGCCGTTTTTACCACGCCATCATGAAAGGAAGAAATATGATGGGTTCCTATGCAGACAAACTGAGCTATGAGGAGCGCTGGGACGTCATCCACTATATCCGCTCCCTCCAGGCACAGGCCAAGAAGCTGGAATATTCCGCCACAGCCAATACATTGAACCAGGAAGCAACGCCGTGGAGCATGGTCGAAGCCTCCATGAAGAGCAGTACTCCTGCTATGCCGAAGGATACCCTGCACCGGGAAGCCCCGGCTGAACCGGCAGGGCATAAGATGAATCAACATTAATCACGACCGAACCGACACGCGCAGCTATGAATCAGTTTATATTCGAAAGAAGACAAAAAAATCTTTTCGGAGCGATGATGCTGATTGGCATTATTGCCCTGGTCATGACCTATATGGGGGATGACGCCGCTCATACCCGGTTCTGGTCCAACGTGCTCCACAATTCCGTTTTCTTCACCCTCGTATCGCTGATGGCCCTCTTTATGATTTCGGCCAGCATTACGGCATGGGCAGGCTGGTATACCGTCTTTAAGCGCCTGTGGGAGGCCTATGCCTTGTTCCTGATCGTGGGCGTGATCCTCATCCTCCTTATTGCCGTGGGAGTGTGGGGCGGATGGCATCATCTCTACCACTGGGCCGACAGTTCGTCTGTGGCCGGTGATGAAGTATTGAAGGGCAAAAGTTCATTCCTCAATAAGGGCTGGTACACATTCGGCACGATCATCCTGATGGGGATCTGGATTTTCATTACGCTCCGGATCCGGGGACTGTCCCTGGATCAGGACAACAACGGGGATGCCAATTTTACCCAGGCCAGGAAAATGCGGATCTGGGGAGCAGCCGCGCTGCCCCTGATCGGCTTCGGAAGCGCCGCCATGATCTGGCTCTGGATCATGTCCGTGGATGCGCATTGGTACAGCACGCTGTTTGCCTGGTATACCTCGGTCAGCGCCATGGTCACGATGATCGGGCTGACGATTATTACGCTGATCACGCTCAAGATCCGCGGTTATTTCCCGCTGGTGACCATCGAACATCTGCATGACCTCGGCAAATATCTTTTTGCTTTCAGCATCTTCTGGACCTATATGTGGTTCTCCCAGTTCATGCTGATCTGGTACGGCAATATCCCGGAAGAAACGATCTATTTCAATACCCGCCTGCACGAATACCCGGTACTCTTTTATGTCAATATCGTCTGCAACTTCGTCCTTCCGTTTTTGGTCTTGTTGCGCAATGATACCAAGCGTAAGTACGGCACGCTGATGTTTATCGCCTGCGTCCTCGTCTTCAGCCACTGGATTGATTATTTCCTGATGCTGAAGCCGGGTATCATTCATACGGCTCATGAACTGGCAGCGCATGGAGCGGAAGCCGGCGGAGCGCATCATACGGGAATGGCTTGGGGCTTCACCCTCCCGGGATTCCTGGAGATCGGAACCTTTATCGGGTTCCTCGGATTATTCTTCTATTTCGTCTTTAACCGGCTGGAGAAAGCAAGCCTCGTGCCGCGGCGTGATCCTTACCTGATGGAAAGTATTTCGCACCATGTCTGATAACGGTCAAAACGGAAAGAATCAACAGATTGATTAAAGAAAATAAAGCTGTATAGCCAATGTCGATCCTGATAGTATTATTAAGCGTCGTATTGCTGGTCATCGTGATCCTGCAGGTCAGCAAGCTTTCGGATCTCTACGCCCGCATCAAGGGAGAGGAAGCCGTTGAGGAGCGGCTCAACCGCACGCAGGGCCGGGCCATGCTGTTGTTTATGATCGGTTTGCTGATCATGTGCGTGGTCTCTGCCTGGTGGATGAAAAACTATATGCTGGGCTACGGTCCCCACAAAGCGGCATCCGCTCACGGCGATACGCTGGACAGCATGTTTAATGTTACGCTCCTTTTTACGGGGGTCGTTTTCGTGATCACCCATATAGCCCTCTTTTATTTCGCCTGGAAGTATAAGAAAGTCAGGGGTTCGAAAGGAACCCATTGGGCGCATAACAATACGCTCGAGATTGTCTGGTCTGCCATTCCGGCTGTCGTGATGACTTTCCTGGTGGTGAAAGGACTGGTCGCCTGGAATACGGTGATGGCCGATACGGGAGAAAGCAATGATTACATGGAAATCGAAGCCACGGGGTACCAGTTCGCCTGGCACCTTCGCTATCCCGGCGCTGACGGGCACCTCGGGACGCGGGACTATCATAAGATTTCTTCAGAGAATCCGCTCGGCCAGGACTGGTCCGATCCGAAAAACTATGATGATTTTCATCCGGATGAATTAGTCCTCCCGGTCAATAAAAAGGTACGCGTCAGGATCACCGCCCGGGATGTGCTGCACAGTTTCTTCCTGCCGCATTTCCGCGTCAAGATGGATGCCGTGCCCGGCTTGCCCACCTACTTTGTCTTTACCCCTACCAAGACCACGGAAGAATACCGGGATGTGCTCCGGAACTATCCGGAATACAATGTGCCCGCCGACCCGACGGATCCTGAAAGCAAAATGCGCTGGGAGACCTTCAATTACGAACTGGCTTGTGCGGAACTGTGCGGAAAGAGTCACTACAGTATGCGCCGCATCGTCCGTATCGTCAGCGAGGAAGAGTATAATGCCTGGGTCGCCAAGCAACAATCCTATTATCTGAGTACTATCCGGAATAAGGAGAGCGATCCAAATAGGGGCAAGCTCCTTGAGTTTGAAATCAAACATAACCGGGAAGCCCTGCAAACCGCAGTGGAAAGTGCTGTTAAGGCCGCCAGCGGTCCTACAGGCAATATGGGCGCGCCCAGTGCTGATCTGAACCTGATCCGCCTGGATTACGTACAGTTTGAATCCGGATCGGCCAACCTTACGGCCGATTCAAAATACCAGTTGGATGACCTGGCCGAAATCCTGGGCAAGTATCCGCAGATGAAGATTGAAATCGGAGGACATACGGACAATGTGGGTGATGCCGCGGCCAACAAGGCGCTTTCGCAACAGCGCGCGGATGTCGTCAAATCCTATCTCGCTGGAAAAGGTGTGGATGGGGGTCGCTTGACCGCAGTCGGCTATGGTTCCGCCAAACCCGTGGATACGAACGATACAGACGCTGGGCGTCAGAAGAACAGGAGAACAGAATTTAGAATCACCGCTCAATAAACATAAGCAACATGTCAGCTGCACAGCAACAAGAAACGGATGTATTGATCCGTGAGCAGGGGTATGACGATCATTTTCATGAACACCATCATGGAGATAAATATCAGTCCAATTTCATCACCCATTATATTTTCAGTCAGGACCATAAGATCATTGCCCGGCAGTTTCTGATCACGGGGATCTTCTGGGCCATCGTGGGCGCCAGCATGAGTATCATCTTCCGGCTGCAGCTCGGTTTTCCCGATGGCAGTTTGTCCTGGTTGAAACCATTGCTGGGCAAGTGGATCACGATCAATGAATCGGGCGTGGGATCACTGAACCCGGAATTCTATTACGCCCTGGTGACAATGCACGGTACGATCATCGTGTTTTTCGTGTTGACGGCAGGGCTGAGCGGTACCTTCGCCAACCTGCTGATTCCATTCCAGGTCGGGGCGAGGGACATGGCTTCTCCATTCCTCAACATGCTGTCATACTGGTTCTTTTTCCTGGCCAGCGTGGTGATGTTCCTGTCGCTCTTTCTGAATACAGGCCCCTTCGCCGGTGGATGGACGGCCTATCCTCCGCTAAGTGCCTTGCCGGAAGCAAGCTCCGGTTCCGGCGCAGGGATGACGCTCTGGCTGGTAAGCCTGACATTTTTCGTCGTTTCAGTCTTGCTCGGCGGTATCAACTATGTGACGACGGTTTTAAATCTGCGGACAAAAGGCATGAGCCTCTGGCGCATGCCCCTGACCGTATGGGCACTGTTGGTGACCGCCATCCTGGGTATCCTCTCGTTCCCGGTGCTGGTATCCGGTTTCTTCCTGTTGATGTTTGACCGTGGCATGGGGACCAGTTTTTACCTGAGCGAAATCTTCGTCAACGGCCATGCCCTGGAAAACGTAGGCGGAAGTCCCATTCTCTATCAACACCTCTTCTGGTTCCTGGGACATCCGGAAGTATATATCATCATCCTGCCCGCGATGGGGTTGGTCAGCGAGACACTCTCCGTGCATTCCCGCAAGCCGATCTTTGGGTACAAAGCGATGGTGTATTCCATCCTGGCCATCGGATTTCTTTCCTTCATCGTTTGGGCACACCACATGTTCATGTCCGGTATCAACCCGTTCATTGCCAATTTCTTCGTGATCTTTACGCTGATCATCGCGGTACCTTCTGCCGTCAAGGTGTTCAACTGGATCTCGACCCTCTATAAAGGAAATATCCGGTTTAACTCAGCCATGTTGTTTGCCATCGGATTTGTCTCCATGTTTATCTCAGGGGGGTTGACCGGGATCTTCCTCGGTAACTCAGCGATTGACATCCAGATGCATGATACGTATTTCGTCGTGGCGCACTTTCACATTGTGATGGGGATCGCGGCTTTCTTCGGCATGTTTGCCGGGGTCTACCATTGGTTTCCCCGGATGTACGGCCGGTTTATGAATGAAACCATGGGTCGCATCCACTTCTGGGTGACCATGATCGGAGCCTATGCCATTTTCTGGCCGATGCATTATATGGGTATGGCCGGCGTGCCCCGACGTTATTATCGTTTTGATACGTTTGATTCATTCAGCCATTTCCAGGGACTCAATGAATTTATCACCATCGCAGCGATTATCACGTTTGGCGCCCAGCTGCTCTTTGTCTTCAACTTTTTATACAGCATCTGGTACGGCAGGAAAATGACGACGAAAAATCCATGGGGCGCCAACACGCTCGAATGGACCGCACCCATCGAACCTGTTCATGGCAACTGGCCGGGCAAGATACCGACAGTGCATCGCTGGGCCTACGATTACAGCAAGGAAGGAGCGGAAGCGGATTTTATCCCGCAGCATATTCCATTATCCGATAAAGAAAAAGCGGAAGCGGAGCAGCATTAATCGGATATGAGAAATTCTCCCCAGGTCAGAGCAGCCTCCCTGACGATCAAGGATTGGCTTCAGGATTTTGAACTTCTGGTGAAGTTCAGGCTCAGTTCTTTCGTGGTGTTTTCTTCCCTGGTAGCCTACTGCATTGCCGCCGGGGAAAGGTTTCACTGGGTTTCCTTTATCCTGCTGGCGATCGGTGGCGGCCTGATCACCTTTGCCGCCAATATCCTCAATGAAATCCTGGAGGCGGATTATGACAGCCTGATGCCCCGGACTGCCAACAGGCCCCTGGCGGCAAACCGCTGGAATCCCTCTTTCGCCCTTGTGCTTGCCGGCGCATTTTGCATCATTGGCATCATCGCGCTCGCCCTGCTCAACCCGTTGACCTCATTCCTCGGGACACTTTCCCTGGTGACCTATGCTTTCTTGTACACACCGCTTAAGCGGTACAGCCCGATCGCGGTTATCATCGGGGCCATACCGGGGGCCTTACCGGTGATGATCGGCACCATCGCTTTCGAAGGCACGATCACACCTGCTGCACTCTTTTTATTCGCCATCCAGTTTCTCTGGCAATTCCCGCATTTCTGGTCCATCGGATTTTTATCGTATGAGCAGTACCGGAATGCAGGATATAAATTACTACCGGAAGAAAACGATACCCTGGATCGCCGTTTAGGCACCCAGGCCCTGGTCTATAGTTGCATGATCCTGCCGGTGTTGACAATCGGGTATATGAGCCAGTTGCTCTCCTGGGCCGGTTGGATCGGGATGGTCCTCCTGACCATGCTGTTTATATACAGGGCCTACCGGTTCTCGAGGACTTTTGACCGGAGCAGTGCCCGGCAACTGATGTTTTCATCTTTCATCTACCTGCCATTCGCCCTGGTGGTGCTTTGGTGGTGCATGTCATAATCGGATAAAGAAGCAGTGAACACGAGCATCGATAGCGGAACGATCAAAAGAAGACGGGGCATATACCCTCCGCTCTTCGCACTCTGGGTCGGGATGGGAGGCATCATCATGATGTTCGGCTCCCTGACAAGTGCGTATATCGTTCGGGAGGCGGCAGGCAACTGGCTTGAATTCCGTGTGCCGGATATCTTCTTTTTGAGTACGGCGGTGATGCTTTTCAGCAGCCTGACACTGCATGGTAGTTATACCGCCTTCCGGAAAAACCGGGAGGCACCATATAAATGGCTTTTGGGCTTCACCTTGCTTTTGGGGATCACCTTTGTCATCCTCCAATACCAGGGATGGATGCGCCTCTATGATATCGGGGTGGTCCTGGACGGCAACCCGGGCGGCTCTTTCTTTTATGTGATCTCGGGAATTCACGTCGCGCATGTGATCGGAGGCATCTTTGCCTTGTGCACCGCCTGCCTTCACGCGTATTCCTTATCCTTTAAACCTACCGAAAAAAGGAGAAGGCGATTCCAACTGGTCACGCATTACTGGCATTTCGTGGATTTCCTTTGGTTATACTTATTTCTATTCCTTTTGATTCAATAGAACCCATACTGATACATGGCAACTGATACGTTAGAACAAACCCATACCGATCAAAGTACCGCTAATGGTAGCTGGGAAGGAGGGGCATACCCGTTCAAAGTGGGCTACGGCAAACTCATGATCTGGTATTTCCTCTTGTCGGATGCATTCACTTTCGCGGGATTTCTGATCGCTTATGGCACCCTCCGGTTTAGCATGCCCAGCTGGCCGGTGCCTGACTTTGTCTTTAGCCTGTTTCCCTTTTTGGAAGGGCATCATCCCTTGTTATTTGTGACCTTCATGACCTTCGTGCTGCTGTTCAGTTCATTTACCATGATCCGTGCCGTGCAGGAAGGACATCGGGAAAACCGGAGAGGGGTCGTCGTGTGGATGTTTTTGACCATTCTGGGAGGTTTGAGCTTCCTGGGATGCCAGGCCTGGGAATGGACAACGCTCATCGGCAGAGAACATATGAGCCTGACGACCAATCCATTTGGTACGCATACGGAATCCGGTGTTTACCTGGGACCGGACGGTAAGGAATCCGGGGAGACGTTTCACGCCCATACGAGTTATATTTTGCACCGGGTCGATTTCAACAGCACGGAGCACCATGAAGGTGGCGAAGGTGCTGAAGGCGGGCATGGCGGACATGCCGCTTACACCGCTCCCGGGGATTATCCGGATGCGGTAGTTGATCAGCGCGGATATGTGCACCGGAAATATATCGTGTCTGAAGGCGAGCATGCCGGTATGGTCAAATCAGAACCATTCGGACCGAAAGCGTTTGGTGCTCTCTTCTTCTTTATTACCGGTTTTCACGGTTTCCACGTTTTCTCCGGGGTCCTCTTCCTCCTGACGATCCTGGTCAATGTGATCGGGGGGATCTATGTGGCCCGCCATAACCGCAATGAAATGGTGGAAAAAATCGGGCTGTACTGGCACTTTGTGGACCTGGTGTGGGTATTTGTATTCCTGGTGTTCTATCTGCTTTAAATTAATGTACATAATACCCGATTGCATCCACCTGCAAGCGGAAGCACATAAATAAACTTTAAATAATAAACTATAAACTATAAACTATAAACCTTTATAATGGCACACGATTATCAAGGAGCAAAGAAAATAGCGCTGAAGACCATTATCATCCTCGCCGTCGTCACGGTCGTGGAGGTCATGATTGCCCTGACCGGCAAAGGATACATCATCGAAGGGTATCACGCGCCCAAGCTCATCATGAATACACTGATGATCTCCATGAGTATCTATAAGGCGTACCTGATTGTCTTTGAATTCATGCACATGAAGTATGAGGCCCGTGGGCTGATGCTCAGCGTTTTGCTGCCGGTATGCCTCCTCTTCTGGGCCATTATCGCCTTCCTCTATGAAGGCAATGCCTGGAAAGGCAACCGGAATGTCGTCGATCAGAAAAATAAGATCGAAGTCTCCGGTGTGTCTACGCCAGGCAAATAGCGTGGAAGGCTGACTTTAGCTTGAACCTCGCGTGCATCCTTGTTGTTTCAGTTCCACTCCTTCGGATTGAAGGCTGATGCTTTATGCTATGTCGAGGAAATTTACGGTAACCCTCATCCTGATCCTTTTCCTGCTCCCTATTGGATCCTGGTATTACCTGCGGTCAGGGCTCAAATGGAGGAAAGAAGCGCAGGCGCTGATGAACGGCACTGAACCCATGCCGGCGCTTCCGCTCCGGACCGTCCGGGGCACACGGATCGATGCCTCTGTCCTGGAGGAACACGTGTCCCTGTTGACAGTCCTTTCCTGTCTTCCGGATCCGGACCAGGAAGACCTGCTCAGGACCCTGTACCGGCAATTTAAAGACACGAAAAAAGCCAATTTTATCTTCCTGGATACTTGCCAGGCTGCCCCGGTATCCTGGGTGGATACGCTCCGTGCAGATGCCTACCGGGTTGCCTGCCGGGATTCCCTTCGATCCTGTTATCCGCTATGGCAAACGTGGCCTGCGGGCAAACCTTACGCGCTGGTAGATCGCAAAGGAATCCTGCGCAGCTACTACACGGCAGGTACCAAAGAGGAAAAGCGAATGCTCGTGGAACACATGGCTTTGCTGATTCCCCGGGAGCATACGGAGAAAGTTGAACTTAAACGCAACAGCGAAAAGCAATGATGGAAGATGCCGGCCTGGCTTGGAGGGATAAACGGATCCGGATACTGAATCGACTAGCCTGGATCATCACGGTGGTGGTTTGGCTGCTGGTCGGCGCCATGCGCCGGTACAAATTTGAAAGCCCGGTGGATCTGAGCTTTTTGGCCGGGCTCAATGCGCTATTCAATACAGGCGTGACGATAGCCCTCCTGCTGGCCTATTATTTTATCCGGCAAAAGAAAGTGGAATGGCATCGTCGCTCGATCTATACGGCCCTGGCGCTTTCGCTGGGATTCCTGCTTTCCTATGTTGGCTATCACTTTACCAACGAAGAGATTCCCTATTGTGGTGAAGGCCTGATGAGGACGGTCTATTATACCATCTTGTTCAGCCATATCGTGCTGGCCGGAGGAAGTTTACCTTTTATTCTCATGGCGTTTATCCGCGGATACATGGGGGATTATATAACGCACCGTCGCCTGGTGCGGTGGGTCTGGCCCGTCTGGCTTTACGTGGCCGTGACCGGTCCGCTGGTATATTTATTTCTGCTGCCTTGCCGGTGATTTTTCAGGAAATAATTATTTTTGCCTTATGCAGCGTATCCGTCGTGGCTTGGTGATTCTCTCTCTGTGTATTGCGTCCATCGCAGGCGGATCTTCCGTTTACGCACAGTGCCCGATGTGCAAGATATCCGCTGAATCCAATCTGCAAAACGGCGGAACCGCCGGGAAAGGGCTTAATAAAGGCATCCTCTATATGCTCGCCTTACCCTATACCCTCGTCGGTACCCTCGGCTTTATCTGGTGGCGTCATCATCGCCGTCGCGAAGAAGACGAGGTAGAAGTCCTTCCATAAAAAATGCACCGGTTTCCCGGTGCATCTGCCTGATCAGCATCGAGATTAGAAACCGTCTAAAACCGTATCGTATAGCCTATGCCTGCGGACCAGCCATGCGTTTTGATACGCACGTCCGTGAGGCGGTCCAGGAACAGGTCATTCAGACTGTGCCGGTAATTTACTTCCAGTAGCAGCGCCCCGATGTCGTTGGTCGGTATTTGGACACCGGCTCCGGCAAGGGCAGCCACATCCCACCGGTTGTACAAATCATTTTCCAGGTTGATGTTGATGGCTGGCAGACTCCAGGAAATGATGGCATCCACCCGGGGATGTATCTTCCCCTGCAAGGCATACCCGGCGGACATGCCTGCTTTTATATAGGGAGTCACTCCTGAGGTGCTGAAGCTGTATTTCACTTGGACCGGGATCTCCACGTAATCCAGCCTGGTGTTGAGCCGCGCACCAAAAGGCAGATCCAGGCCAAAGAGATTGACTGCTACATCTTCGCGTGCACTGAAACCCCGCGTTGCATAGGAAGCACCCGTCACGAGGGACCACTGAGGGCTCCATGCCCGCTCATAGGTTAAACCAACGCTGTATTGCGGCAAAGCATGCAGGTATGGATCAACGATATCGAGTACCCCAAGACCATTCACTTCTATCGTCGACATACCTGCCTGCCCGCGGATGCCAACGCTGTTTTGTGCTCCCAGGGAGGAAAGGCTGAGCCCAAAGCAAAGGCATAGGAACGAGTATCGCAGGGGCCCTGCCACATACGCCCTGAAATAACGCTTCCGTATCCAATGGCTAGGCCAAAGCAATCGTGAAGAGAAAGCAATCAGGGCGTGCGAAAATTCTTTTGGTAAACCGGGGCGATTGGATTCCCGGTGTGCTGCGTTCGTTGTCATGGCTCAAGGATTTACTTGATAGGATGACGAGGCAGGCCGGGTGACGGTTTCGTAAGATTCCGTTAAGGGGAATTAATAAGCGTTAAGGCAGCAGGAGTAGGCAGGGACCCCGTAGCCCGGGATAAAAAAAAGGCCATCGAAATGGTCGATGGCCTTTTTTTATTGTAAGGTCAATGATTATTCACCGAGGACATACCTGGCAGAAAGGGCGCCGTAATCACCGCCGAAGCCATTGCCATATCCGGACAATTGGAAGGTCGGCAGCCAGTCCACACTCAGGTTGAATGGAGCATTGGCAAACTTGTAATCAAGACCGAGGGCACCGTTGATCGCGATACCGGTAGACCCCTCATCCGTGGCAAAATCATAGCTGAAAAACCACACGCTGGCTCCACCGCCGAAGTACCAGGAAAGTCCGTCAACACCATTGATCGGCTTGTGGTACTGGTACATACCACCTACATTGAAGTAGTTGTATCCGAAGGATCCGCCGAAATTTCTGTAGCCGGCGTAAACCTCGATGGCAGCAGGTTCAGAGATGAAGAATTTAAAGGAAGCCGCCAGGGGATAGCCGAAACGGAGACCAATGGCTTTGTCATAAGCCTGTGCGTGCACAAGACTGGAAACGGACATGACAAACAGCATGGAAAACAGTAAAGCAATCTTTTTCATAGTTTGATTTTTTTATTTTATAATGGATAAAATCACCTCAATTGGGTTCCGAAATATAACGAGATTTCTCTGGTGTGCAAGCAGAACTTATTTCAGTCCATTCCGTGTGAAAAGGGCCTTTTCCATGCCCCGATCGCCAGGCTGAGCCAGCCGAAAATAAAAGCCAATCCACCCAGCGGGGTGATCAGGCCCAATGGCCCTATATGGATACCCGTCAGACTGGACGTGCTGATCACAAACAAGGAGCCCGAAAAGAAAAAGATGCCTGTAAGAAAGCTGATACCGGCCAGGGATAACCACCGTGAATGGCCGGGATGGGTTGCCAGTAATACCGTCAGGAGGGTGGCACAAACATGAATAAAAAGGTAGAATACCCCGGTTTTCAATACTTCCAGGGATTCTGCAGGAAGTCTTGCTTTCAGCGCGTGAGCGCCAAAAGCGCCGGTGATGACACCCACCGCGCCGCAAAAAGCAGCCAGGATCAGGAGCGTGGTTTTGAGTTTAGGATTCATCTAAAGACCAATTGACAGGAGATTCTCCTCTGGATTGAAGGATCGTATTCACTTTTGAAAAGTGCCCGCATCCCGAAAATGCCTCACGGGCCAGCGGGCTGGGATGGGCTGCTTCCAGGACGGTGTGCCGGGACGAGTCGATCAACACTTTTTTGGAGCGGGCATAATTACCCCAGAGTAAAAAGATGATTCCCTGGCGTTCCTGGGAGAGCTTGCGGATAACTGCATCTGTAAAAAGCTGCCACCCGATTTTACTGTGAGATCCCGCCTGGTTTTTTTCCACGGTCAATATAGCGTTGAGCAGGAAGACACCTTCTTTTGTCCAGGCAGTCAGGTCACCATGATCCGGGATGCGAAAGCCCACATCCCGTTGCAGTTCTTTGTAGATATTTTTCAAGGACGCCGGGACAGGTATTTTTCTCGGTACGGAAAAGCACAACCCCATGGCCTGACCGGGTCCGTGATACGGATCCTGTCCCAGGATGACCACCCGGACGCGGTCGAAGGGAGTCTGATCGAAGGCGTTGAAGATGAGCGGACCCGGCGGATAGATTGTTTTGCCTTTTGCTTTTTCGTCCGAAAGGAATTGTTTGATCTGCGCGAAGTAAGGTTTGGTGAACTCCT
>CAZTXO010000033.1:0-43903 GCA_964617515.1 uncultured Saprospiraceae bacterium
AAAAAAGAAGCTGAATAATCAAAAAGCCCCGGTAATTTTACCGGGGCTTTTTTTTTGGCCCCAGATCCCATCGTGCGAAATATCATTCTCTTTGACGACGAATCCCGTGAGCAGATGCTGCCGCTCAGCTATACGCGGCCGGTAGCCGAGATCCGCACCGGTATTTATACAATCCGGGAAAGATGGGAAAAGCTCCTTCGCGGCAAAGCATCCTACATTACCTCCGATTACCTCTCCGATCGCTACCCGATGCACTTTGCGGATGACAACTTTGTCATCAACGGAGCGCTGATGCCCAATGACCGTCTGGTCCGGCTGATCGAGCAGTTGGATCCCAATGAGGCACTGATGGAAGAGGGCAACCTGCTTGCCGCACGGCTCAATCGCCGTCAGTTTGAATTTCTCCTGCGCGACGAAGCCATCGAAGAAATCGCCGGCCTGGAACTCGGGGAGACACCCTTTATCCACCTGGCGTATCCCTGGGACCTCTTCCTCTATCTCAGGGCCACGATCGAATATGATTTTGATCTGATCACCCATGGCCGGGTCAGCCAAAGCATACCTTCCAACAACCAGGTGATTTCACCGGACAATATTTTCCTGGAGGAAGGCGCCCAGGTCAATTGCGCCATACTCAATGCCCAATCCGGACCTATCTACATCGGCCGCAATGCGCATATCATGGAGGGGGCCATCATCCGGGGACCCGTGACGATCGGCGAAGACAGTGTGATCAAGATGGGTGCCATGATCTACGGACCCGTTACCATCGGACCGGATTGTAAGGTCGGGGGCGAGGTCAAGGAAGTCGTGATGCTCGGCCATGCCAACAAGGCCCACGATGGTTTCCTCGGTAACTCCATCATCGGCGAATGGTGCAACCTCGGTGCCGGCACCACGGTCTCCAACCTCAAGAACAATTATTCGACGGTCCGGATGTGGGATCATGCCTCCCAAAGCATGATGGATACGGGTCTCCAGTTTCTCGGCATGGTCATGGGAGATCATTCGAAGTCCGGGATCCAGACCATGATCAACACGGGCACCACCATCGGGGTGGCCTGCAATATTTTCGGGGCTGGATTTCCGCCAAAATTCATTCCGTCCTTTTCCTGGGGAGGGGCTTCCGGGCTCGTCACCCACCGGCTCGAGGAGGCGATGGAAACAGCCACCAGGGCCATGGCCAGGCGGAGCGTCGAATTCAGCGCCGTGGATGAAAAGATTTTTCGGCATATCTATCAACTCGCTTCGCCATACCGGTAACAGTTGAAAACACCTCCCGCATGGAAGTTTTGGCTCAGCCATCTGGCGGAGGTCCCGGTCGAATCCGTCAGCACGCCCCACAACCCCGGCCTTCATGTCGTCCTGCACCGGGGGCGGTACAAACTGATCACCCATGGGGCCATCTACAGCTACAGCGACCTGTATACCAACTTCCGCAGGACTTTTGAGCAGTTGGATTGGCCCAACCTTTCTGTTTCCACCTGCCTGATCCTGGGCCTGGGGCTTGGCAGTATCCCGGATATGCTGACCGTCCGGTTTAAAAGGAAGATCCGTTTTACGGCCGTCGAAATCGATGAGGAAGTTAGCAGGCTGGCTTTCCAGTATGTATTACAGCCAAAGCATATCCCGGTGGAAGTGTTTACGGCAGATGCCGTTTCTTTCCTGGAGTGGCACCGGGGCAGGTATGATATGATCTGTTCGGATGTGTTCATCGGGGATGTTATTCCCAAAGGGCTCCAGACGATCGAGGCGCTCGAGGCGCTCCGGGGGATGTTAAAGCCTGGGGGAATCCTGCTCTATAACAGGTTGAGCCGCTACCAGCCCGACGTAGACCTCAACATCCGGTTCAGGGATGAGGTGTTCTTACAAGTATTCCCGGAGGGCGGTTTCCTCGATGTCGACGGCAATTGGATGTTTATCAGCCGCATGGCAGCCCTCCGGCAACCCGGATAAGGGCGGTTTTTTCTAAAATCTGCGTTAAAGCGGGAACCCGGGCAACTAAAGTTCCGGGCGCATTGTTTGGGGCGTATAGGTGACATTTAGCGGGAAACCAAACCAGGCTGTCAGCCTGATTTCCTTATCTTTACACACATTTTAATCCGACCTGGCGAATGCAAAAATTCTACTACCCCTTACTTGCCCTTCTCCTCTCGTTTACCATCTCCTGTGGTCAGCTTTTTGTGGAAAAAGAAACACAGGATGAGGATGAAGGTAAATTCTCCAAAAAGGAAAGGATCGACGGCGCTATTGAATTTACCAGGCGCACCTCATCGGATGTGGATTCCGGTGTGATCCCCTATGATAAATTGCTCAAAGCCATCGATGAAGGGGAGCGCCGGCTGAAAGAACAGGCAAATGCCCGCTCCATGCCCGGCAGTATCGCCAACCCGGTCTGGAGAGAACGCGGTCCATCCAACCGGGGCGGCCGCACCAGGGCGATCATGATTGACAGCCGCAATGGCAATCGTATCTGGGTGGGTGGCGTATCCGGTGGTCTGTGGCGCTCTGAAGATATCACCCAGTCTGATCCGAACTGGCAAAAACTGGGCATCTATTTTGGAAGCATCGCCATCAGCGATATCGCCCAGGATCCCAATGACCCCAATACGATCTATGTGACCACCGGGGAAAGCTATACGGGTGACGTCCCGGGAGCCGGGGTCTTTCGTTCCACCGACGACGGCGCTACCTGGACGCAACTGCCTTCCACGCAAAACAGCATCTTCCGTACCACCAATGAGATCGTGATCCTGCCCGGCGGCGATATCTATGTCGCTACAGCCAACGGGGGATTACAGCGCAGCAAAGACCAGGGCCAATCCTGGGAAAAAGTGCTCGGGACCAGTATCGGGGCGACGAGCAACAACTTTCATGATATTATCTACCACGAAGTCAATCAAACACTCTACACCTCCAACGATAATTCAATCTACAAATCCACCACCGGCAACGTCAACGAATGGACCAACATCGGTAACAATAAGCCCGGTTTTCCATCCAACGTCAACCGGATCGAAATGGCGATGTGTCCTTCGGATCCGGACGTGATCTACTGCATTGGCGCGGTCGGTTCCTTTTCCTCCAATACCTACGTCACCAATGACGGTGGTGAAAACTGGATCACCCGCACCGAGCCGGCCATCTTCGGAGGGTATGGGCAGGCCTGGTATGACCTGGAGATCACGGCGGATCCTTCCAATTGCTTCCGCCTGCTTTCCGGCGGCGTGGTGCTCTCCGAATCTTCATTCCAGGGGCTGACCTGGCGGGATATCGCCGGTAACGTGCACTCCGATCACCACAATATCACCTTTGATGAAAAAAACCTGGGCCGTGTCCTCTTTGGAAACGACGGCGGTATCTGGCTGAGTGAAAACGGGGGCGACGTCACGACGGATAAAAGCCAGGGCTATGTCACGACGCAGTTTTATGCGTGTGCCATTCACCCGGATGCCGGTTCCCCGTATATCATGGGCGGAACCCAGGATAATAATTCACTCATCATTGCGGAGCCCGGGTTGTCCCCTTCGCGCACAGCCTGGGGCGGTGATGGTATTTTCTGTTTTATCGATCAGAACGAACCGGACATACAGATCGTCTCCTCGCAGGGAGGCAATTACGGATTGTCCACCGATGGAGGAAACAACTTCGGCCTGGGCGCAGCCATCGACGGTGAATTTATCAACCGTTCCGGGTATGACAACGATGCCAACATCTTATATGGCCAGGTCAACCAGAGTGGCGTCAATGATATCGATTTTTTCCGTTGGAGCATCAATACCGGATCGGTTGAGAATGTAGACATCACCAATTTTAATCTCAACGTTTCGGCTGTCCTCGCGGATCCCAATGTGCCAAACAGAATCTACCTGGGTGGCCAGTCCGGTCTCGTGATTCGTATCGATGATGCCAATACAGGTCTGCAGAAAGTCGGGTTCAAATTTGCCGACTTCCCGGGTACGGCGGATGTTTCCTGTATCTATATCGATCGCCAGACCTCGGACCATGTGCTCGTGAGCATGTTCAATTACGGGTCCGGTCTCGAAAACTTATACGTCACTTACAATGCCGGCCAGGACTGGACCGCTATCGAAGGAGATCTGCCGGACCTCCCGATCCGCTGGTGCATGTTTGATCCGGCGGATCACGATCGTGCCATGATCGCCACCGATGCCGGCATCTGGACCACCGATGATATCGATGGAAACAATACACATTGGGTGCCCACCAACCCGGACAACGGCATGCCGTTTGTCCGCGTGGATATGCTGCAGATGCGCGAAAGTGATAAAATCGTTTTGGCGGCTACTTATGGCAGGGGCCTGATGACAACCGATATTTTTGCTGCCCCGGCTGCCGTGATCGTCGCCCAGGAAATCGCCTATGAAGGCCAGCCCATTACCATCGATGGTTCACAATCGGTCAATGCGCAATCCTATCAATGGGACCTGGGAGACAATACAACCTCCACGGAAGCCAAAGTAAATCATGTGTTTGCCACGCCTGGTACCTACACGCTTTCCCTGACGATCAATGGCACCATCACGCAGACCCGTAAGATTTCCATCCTTCCGTATCTGCCGGTTCCTTACCAGGAGGGCGGAGCGAACTATGCGGGAGATTTTGAATCAAGCCCCGAGCATTTCGCGGCCTATACGGTTCAGGGGACGGGCTTCCAGCGGGGAGTCTCGGACAAGCCCGGCAAAGATGGCACCTTCAGTGGCGCTAATGCCTGGGTCCTGGGGATCAATGACATCCTCTATCAAAATAATACGCGGGCTGAACTGTACACACCGATGTACGACCTTACAGAGCCGGGACTCTATGAGCTGAAGTTTTATACGAAATATGCGATTCAAAACCGCAACGACGGATTCCAGGTCGAGTATTCCACAGATGCAGGCGCTTCGTGGCAACAACTGGGCAGCAAAGACGACCTGAATTGGTACAATTATCATAATCAGCAGCTGCTCGATGGAGCTTTCCCGGTTGGAAAATCCTATTTCACCAATGCCCAATTGACCTGGAAACAATATATCAAGGATGTAAGCTTCCTGTCCGGAAAGGATAAGGTGAGTTTCCGTTTCGTCTTCCGGTCCGACAAGGAGGAACAGGCACAGGGCGTGGCGATCGATAATTTTGAAGTGACGCGGTATGAAGGTGAATTGAAAACCACCGTCACGATATTCAATGCCTCCTATACTGGCGATCAGGAAGTCACCATCAACTGGACCACCGGTCTGGAATATCAGTGCCAGAAGTTTTTCCTGGAGCGGTCGTATACCGGCCTCGGGTTTTCCCAGGTAGGACAAATCAACGCCAAGGGAGTTGTCAGCACTTTCCCGCGCGAATACGAGACCACGGATCAAAGTCTCCGGAAAGTCATTTATTACCGGCTCAAGGTGATTAATGACAACCCGGACATCGACTACTACTATGAGTTTTATTCAGATACAATTGTCGTCCGGCGGGATATCGATCCCGATGTCGTCTATTCGGTCCTGACCAATCCGTTCAAGGACAACATCTATGTCAGCTTCAGCAGCGTGGTCAGTCAGCCTGTCAACGCCCGGCTCTTCGACGTTTCCGGTAAACTGGTCGTCGAAGAGAACATCGTGCCAAATGATATTTCCTATGTCATGGATAATCTCCACCTGACACCAGGGGTCTATGTGCTGAGCATACGGATCGGCAACGGGGATATAAAATCATACAAGTTGTTGACACTTGGCGACTAAACGGAACGGCTGCCTCATGGCAGCCGTTCTTGTGTAACTCCTTCACCTCCCATTGCGTATCTTTGTGACCCTTGAACATCATACTGTCATCCCATGCTCAACCTGATCCTGTTTGGCCCTCCCGGCAGCGGTAAAGGCACTCAAGCTGATAAACTGGAAGAAAGGTATCATCTCGTCCATATCTCGACCGGCGACCTGTTCCGGGCGGAAATTGAAGCGGGAACGGAACTGGGCCAAAAAGCCAGCGCCTTCATGTCCCGTGGCGAGCTGGTGCCGGATGAGGTCACCATCGGGATGCTGCGCAATAAAATGACGGCGCACCCGGATGCACTCGGTTTCATTTTCGACGGATTCCCGCGCACGGCGCCCCAGGCGGAAGCACTTGATCAGTTGCTTGCAGACATGCAGCAACCGATTGACGCGCTGATCATGCTCGATGTGCCGGAAGATGAAATCGTGCGGCGGATCCTGCTGCGGGCCAAAGATTCCAACCGCCCGGATGACATGAATGAAGCGATCATCCGCACCCGTTTCCAGGTCTACCAGAGTAAAACAGCCCCGATATTCGATTATTATGATCAACAGTGCAAGGCCTATATCATTCCGGGCCTCGGCACGATCGATGAGATCTTCGCCCATCTCTGCGCCACCATCGATGGATTGAGAGCCTGATGTCTGCTGAACAAAACTTCGTTGATTATGTCAAGATCCACTGTAAATCCGGTGCCGGAGGCGCAGGGTCAGTGCATTTTCACCGGGATAAAATGAGCGCCAAAGGCGGCCCTGACGGTGGTGATGGCGGCAGGGGAGGAGACATTGTCTGCCGCGGAAACGCGCAGCTCTGGACACTGCTGCATCTCAAATACAGGAAGCACGTCATCGCCCCTTCCGGGGAGCCGGGCACCGGTAATCTTTGTACCGGGGCAGATGGAGAAGACATCATTCTCGAAGTGCCACTCGGCACGGTGGCCAAAGATGATGAGACAGGAGAAGTTCTCTTTGAAATCACCAAAGATGGCGAATCGTTCGTCCTGATGCCCGGCGGAAGAGGTGGCCTGGGTAATAATCATTTCAAATCCGCCACGAATCAAACGCCTCGCTTTGCCCAACCTGGCGAGCCCTTCCAGGAAGGATGGAGAATCCTGGAACTGAAAATCCTGGCTGACGTAGGCCTGGTCGGATTTCCCAATGCCGGAAAATCCACTTTGCTCGCGTCTGTTTCGGCAGCAAAACCAAAGATCGCCTCTTACCCTTTCACCACACTGACCCCGAACCTCGGTTTTATCCGGTATCGCGACAACCGGTCTTTTGTCATCGCTGATATACCGGGTATCATTGAAGATGCCCACCTCGGGAAAGGGCTCGGACACCGGTTCCTCCGCCATATCGAACGTAATGCCGTGCTCTTGTTTATGATTCCCTGCGATACGGACAATATCCGGAAAGAGTACACCATCCTGTTGCATGAACTCGAGATGTACAATCCTGAATTACTGGACAAACCCAGGTTGTGCGCGGTCACGAAATGCGACCTGATCGATAAGGAAATGGAGCAATTGCTGGCGCCGACGCTGCCGGAAAATGTGGAATCCGTTTTCATATCCGCCGTTTCCGGTTATGGGCTCGACCTCCTTAAGGATAAACTCTGGAATTTACTGGATCGATGAGGGTAAAGTATTTCGTTTTGGTTTTTGCCTGGGTGTTGTTTTATGCAGGTACATCGCCTGTGCCACCCGAGGTGGTCCGCGGTGACCTCAATATCCTTCCGCTGCCGGCATCCATGACACCCGGGGAAGGAGTCTTTTTGATGGATCCGCAGATGCGCATCCAGGCGGAGGGCCTTCCCCCGCTTTCCTTCACACCCTGGAAGGTTTTCAGTGAAGTGCTGAACCGGAAAAGCGGATATGATCCTTTCCTCCCGGCGTTGCTCAATACGGAATCACCATCGCAGAAATATCTGAAGATCGTCTGGCAGGAGCCGCTGAGCCAGGAAGGGCAGTATACGCTTTCGGTGACTGCTGATGAAATACGCATCCAGGCCGGGACGGCAGAAGGCATCTTCTATGCGTTGCAATCCCTCCGGCAAATGATGCGAATGGATGCCATGCCGGATTTTAAAGGGAAACAGCGTTATTGGATGGTGCCCACCGTCTGGATCACGGATCAGCCGGTTTTTTCCTACCGGGGAATGCATCTCGATGTTTGCCGGCATATGATGCCCGTAGCCTTTGTCAAAAAATATATAGACCTGCTGTCGCTCTATAAAATGAACCGTTTTCACTGGCATCTGACAGACGACCAGGGATGGCGTATAGAAATAAAGAAATATCCCAGGCTGCAGGAAGTGGCCGCGTGGCGCGATCAAACCCTGGTCGGGCATTACAATGAAGACCCGGATCGCTATGACGGAAAACGCTATGGCGGATATTATACCCAGGAGCAAATCAAAGAAGTAGTGGCCTATGCCCGGGAACGTGGTGTGATGGTGATACCCGAAATCGAAATGCCGGGGCACAGCCTCGCCGCGATCGCCGCCTATCCATCACTTGCCTGCCAGCCCGGCCCATTCAAGGTGGGAGAAACCTGGGGCGTATTTGATGACGTCTACTGTCCAAGGGAAGAAACCTTTCGTTTCCTGGAGGGTGTCCTGGATGAAGTGACAGCCCTGTTTCCGGGGCCATATATCCATGTCGGTGGTGATGAATGCCCCAAGAAAAGATGGCAGGCATGCCCTCATTGCCAGGCGCTGATGGCCCGCGAAGGACTCACGGATGAAATGCAACTGCAAAGCTATTTTATCAGGCGCATCGAATCCTATGTGGAGGAAAAAGGGAAACGGATTATTGGTTGGGATGAAATCCTCGAAGGAGGATTGGCTCCCCATGCGACCGTCATGTCCTGGAACGGCATACAGGGAGGCGTCGAAGCCGCCAAAGCGGGGCATGATGTGATCATGACACCTACTTCCCATTGTTATTTCGATTATTACCAGGCAGCTCCGCTCTATGAGCCGCTGGCGATCGGCGGATTGATTCCTTTATACCAGGTCTATTCGTTTCAGCCCGTACCGGAAGGACTGGCCCGGGTCGAAGCAAAACACATTTTAGGAGGCCAGGGCAATCTCTGGACAGAATATATTACCACTCCGGAGCAGGCGGAATACATGGCTTACCCGCGCGCCATTGCCATGGCCGAAGTGTTGTGGACCCCGAAAGAAAAGCGGAACTGGAATGGTTTCATGGAGCGTCTGATCGTCAACTTTAAGTTGCTCGATGCGCTGGATGTCCACTATTCCAGGAGCATTCTCAATCCCACCGTGAACATCACGACTGTAGCCGGTCAGCTTCAGCTCAGCTGGAATACGGTGGTGGCCGCAGAAACGATTTATTTTTCCCAGGACACCTCCCACCATCAATGGTCGATCGTTTATCCGGGTGAATCGTACGGAATCCGGGATGCGGGACCGGTCTTTTACAAGACCACGCATTCGAAAGTCTTCCGGTTGGATTTTAATCCCTCCAAAAGTGCTGAAGCCAACCTGCT
Organism: uncultured Saprospiraceae bacterium; assembly: GCA_964617515.1. Taxonomy (GTDB): domain Bacteria; phylum Bacteroidota; class Bacteroidia; order Chitinophagales; family Saprospiraceae; genus Opimibacter. Next base: position 9,282 of record CAZTXO010000033.1, read on the forward strand.
GATTTCGCCTCAGCCCCATGAAAATTATCATGGCAGGCAATGGGGCGCCACCTTGAATGATGGGCTCCGGGGGACATCGGATTTCAATGGGCAGGATTGGTGTGCCTGGAAAGAACCATTTGTGATCCGTATCCAGTTTGCCCGTGAGACGGAAGTGGATACCATCCGGATAGGCACCTTGATGAATCCCGGTTCCTGGATCCACGCGCCGGAAAAGGTGGGTTTTTTAGGCCGGGACAGCGCCGGTGAAGCCACCTGGGGAGGCATGTTGAAACCAACGGGTTTGCCGGGGGGGCGAAATGAACTGGTCATGTGTACTGGGGGGATAAAAGTATTCGAGTTAGTCCTTGAAATTCAACCGGTTGCGAAAATTCCACCGGGATTGCCGGGAGCAGGTCAACCTGCCTGGACGTTTATAGATGAGGTGGAGGTGAAGTAGTATTTTTTATACGCTGATCCACCCAACCTATTTAGCATCGACGGAGTCTATAGCATAAACAAATCCGAAACATGAGATCTTTCCTATCTGCCACGTTTTTCTTCCTCCTCTCCGCAACGATGTTCCTGTCCGGTTGCGAGCAGGACCGTTGTGTCCGGACGGAGGAATACACGGCCTATGAGCCGGTTTACAAACGGATCGATGAAATGCGCGTCCCCGTAGCCGTTGAAAGCCCAAGAGCGCTCAACGCACCGGGTAAGATCTATTACTATAATGGCTACCTGTTGATCAATGAACTCAACCAGGGGATCCATGTCATCGACAATCACGATCCTGCCAACCCGGTCAATCTTTCCTTCCTCAACATTCCGGGCAACATCGATATGGCCATTCATGGCACGATCCTGTACGCTGACAGCTATCTCGATCTCGTCGCCATTGATCTCGTCAATATCCAGGCGCCGGCGGAAGTCGACCGCGTCAATGATGTTTTTCAAAGCTTTTATTCCTGGACCGACCAACTCGGATACCTGGTGGAATACAAACCAACCCCGGTCAAGCGGACGATCGATTGCAGCGACAGCAATTGGGGCAGGGGATGGTGGTTTGAAGGCGACGTCCTGCTTTCTTCGGACGCCTCCTTTGGCGGAGTCAAAGGGGAAAATGTATCCTCCGTGACCCCCAGTGTCATCATCGGCGGATCCATGGCGCGTTTTACCGTTGCGGACGATCACCTGTACACGATCGATGGCAGTGAAGTCAAAGTATTCAATGTAAGCCAGGTCCATCCGGAGCTGAAAAATGAAGTCGTCATGCAATGGGGCATCGAAACGCTCTTTCCGATGGCCGGCAGTCTTTTTGTGGGATCCAACAACGGTCTCCTGATCTATGATATCACCAATCCCTCCAGCCCGGAATTCAGGGCCAATTTTACCCACGCTTCTTCCTGTGATCCGGTCTTTGTGTCGGGCAACACAGCCTTTGTAACCCTGCGTAGCGGTAATGCCTGCCAGGGCTTTACCAATCAACTCGAAGTCATCGATGTAACCGATCTCTATAATCCGGAATTGCTGCATGTGTATCCGATGGACAATCCGCACGGACTGTCAGTCGTGGATAATACGCTCTATCTGTGCGAAGGGGAATTCGGCTTCAAAACCTATGATGTGGCTGACCTGGCGAAAATTGATACACACCTGCTCGATCGCCTGCAGGGCTTTACCAGCTATGATGTGATCGTGCTGCCCCCGGGTGACCTGGTGATGATCGTCGGGAAGGACGGCCTGTATCAGTTTGACGCAGCGGACCGGAGCGATCTGAAGCAACTGAGCGTCCTCGAAATCGGAAAATAATGGTTGAGTAGGTACAGGCCTTCATGCCATAGGCATGAAGGTCCTGTTTTTTCAAAAGCTGCCTCATGAAAAGTATACTCGGATGTACGGTCGCCTTATGGCTCTTCCTGTTGAACACCGCGGATGCACAGGTTGCTCCGGATGCACAGGCTGTCGATGTCGTGTGGCTGAAGGATGGCAGCCGGCTGACCGGGACGATCGTCCGGTGGGAACTGGAACGCGGGATGGAATTGAAACTGGTCACGGGAGCCAATGTGGTGATTTCCAAAAGGGATATCCGGAGAGTCTTCCAGAACCTAAGCTACACGGCCGCCCAGGAAAACCTTCAGCAGGAACTCATGCGGACCCCAAAGCCCTATGCTTTCAGGGAACAGGGGCTGTACCAGGCGGTGTCCGGTTATGTCAACACTTCCTTTCTCGGAGGCGCGGGCATGGATTATTCGATTGGCTATCGCTTCCGGCGCGAGCTTGGTGTAGGGATGGGCTTTGGATTTGAATCGAACGATCTCACGAGCTTTCGGAATTTTATCCCCTGGTTTGCGGAAGCCCGCGGCTATCTCCTTCCAAAAAAGATCACGCCTTATTATGCGGTAAAAATCGGGTATGGGTTTGCGCTCAAAAACGAACATGCATTTAATGAAACGCCTCATGGCGGTCTTTACTTCGCCCCTGAGCTCGGTATGCGATTCGGTTCCGGTCCGGTCAGTTTTTATGCAGGGGCAGAATACAAAATACAGAACGTTACCTACACGACGGACTGGGGACCAGATTATCGTTTCGAAGACAAAGTCAATTACCGTCGTGTCGAATTTCGAACCGGAATCGTGTTTTGATCAAAATGACGATGACGCACGTAGGATTCATGCAACGCAAAATGGGAAATGTAAAAATGAAAATTTATTCCTGGACAGTTTTCTTCTCGTGTACGCTTATCCTGGCAGCATGCGACAAAGATCCGGGTTGCTCGCCCATACCGGAAGACGGCTATATGGTCTTTGGCCATTTCTATGGGGAGTGCTGGGGAGAAGGCTGCGTGGAAATCTTCAAACTGGAGAACGGGAAACTCTATGAAGATACGTTGGACAGGTATCCTTCTACGGATGGCCCGTATGAGGGCGCCTATGTGGAATTGCCAGCCTCCAGCTACGAGGCGGTCAGGGATATCCTGGGCGCTTTCCCGGAAGAGCTCCTGGCGGAACCTGAACACGTGATCGGGCAGCCTGATGCGGGCGACTGGGGCGGTATTTACGTAGAGATAATTACCTCCGGCGATATTGGGCCGCCCATGCATCGTTTCTGGCTGCTGGATCAGATGGACTCCAACATGCCCGCGGTATACAATGTGTTTGTGGATAAGATCAATGAGAAGATCGCGGTGATTCATCAATAGGACAGGAGACGGAAGACTGGAGACGGAAAGAAAATGTAGGATTACTCAACATCCACGACATACGGCTTGACCGAAAACGACCTCATACAAGGATGCATCCGCAACGAGCGGAAATACCAGGAACGGTTGTACAAACAATACTTCCGTACGATGATGGCTATGTGTATGAAGTATACCCGCGATGAAGACAGGGCGTTGCTGATCCTGAATGACGGTTTTCTGAAAGTTTTCCAAAAGATCCACACGTTCCGGCAGGAAGGCTCGCTCGAAGGATGGATCCGGAGGCTGGTCTATCACACCCTGGCGGATTATTTCAAAAAGGAGAACAGCTACATCCGTTTTATCCAGTTTGACCTGCAGGACTACCAGGCGTTACCGGTACAACCATCGGATCAGCTGGAATTCCAGGACCTCATCCGGCTCCTGGACCGTATACCGGAACGGTCCGCGCAGGTGTTTAAGCTCTTTGCCATCGAAGGGTATTCGCATGATGAGATCAGCGCCATGATGGATATCAGCGTCGGGACATCCAAATGGCACTTGTCCCATGCCAGGGAAAAATTGAGAAATATTATAACACAGGACCAACATGAAAGAACAGGTTCCTTATAACGTGACTCCCGAACAGGGCTGGTCCTCGATGAAAAGCATCCTGGACCAGGAGATGCCGGTCAGACATCAACGGCGGCGCTTTGCCTTTTGGTGGTGGAGTGCCGGCCTGATTGTCCTGGCAGGATTGGGTGGCTATGCGGCATGGTCCGGCATGACAACATCCGTCTCCGGTCAGCGGGTGCCCGCCACGCCCCCGGCAGAAAAGAAAGAAGTCCCTCCGGCACCAGACGCCTACACAGCCAATACCAACCATTCAACACCAACCATACAACCTGGCGAATCGCAAAAGGGCTTATATGCTGAAGGGTCAGAACCGGTCCCAGCATCCGAAGAACATAAGTCCGGACCGCCACTGGCTACACCGGCTGTGCATAAGGTAATAAAGAATACATCCTCTGCTTCGAAAGCGATGGCAGCCAATACTACGGTCAGCAATCCAGTGATCCCAGGCGCGATGTCGGCGGCTGATCTCCCTGGTACGGTTATCACGCAGCCTTCAATGGTTGACCCTACTCCCCAGGATCCTTTACTGGTCGCCAGAGAAGACGGGCGAAATGGGCAAGTCTTTTTCCGGATACCATCACTTGCCTTGGCACCAATGGATACCGAGACAGAACCAGCTATCCCGGTCCTGCACAAGACCTCCGAACCTGTGCGGTCCGCAAAGCGATCTGTGCTGACGCATTTTCATCCGTATGTTGCTGCAGACGGTTTATCCGGTTTTTCAGGTGGGGGAGGATACATGATCCAGGGTGGGGTAGAAATGGCGCTGTCCAGTCGTTTTCAGCTTCGTGCCGGTGCTGGGTTCCGGACATTTGATCCGGGGCTGTCGCTATTCTCCGGCAGCCATGGTGGTAAGGTCGAAAATGCTGATCTGACAGGTTTCGTCCAAAATGACAATTCCATTCCGGGCATATACGAATATGTCAATGCTGCCGCAGTCAATTCGAATTCTTCCTATGCCAATCTCCAATCCATCCTGGAGACCCTGCATCAATGGGACATACGTGCGGGGGCTTCGTGGAACATGAATTCCCGTTTTTATCTGGAAAGCGGCGCCGCCCTGTCTGTGCTGAGCAGCGCCACAAGTGAATATCCCATCGTCACGCTCAATACCGCCATCCCTTCAGGGGACGTTAAAGTCACCCGTTCCCTGGATGAATATCACGTCATCCGTCGCCATATGATTTCGTGCTTTGCCGGTATCGGATATCGTTTGGGAAGACATTTATCCCTGTATGGCCAGGCACAGTTTGCTTTTAAATCGTACATCTTGTCCGCCCCTGACATCGGGCTGGGTACTTCGGACCAATCACGGGATGACTACCTCAGCGGAATCGCCATGGGATTGAAATACGCTTTCTGAGGCAGGCTTGAAAGGCCTGATCAAAGATGGAGGCGAGCCTTGCGGGCTAGGAGTGTTTCCTCACGCTCTACATGGTCCGGATCCGGCAGACAGCAATCGACGGGACAGACAGCTGCGCATTGCGGTTCATCATGAAAACCCTTGCACTCCGTGCATTTATCGGGCACGATATAATAATAATCCGGGGACACAGGGTGCTGAAGATCAGACGCATCCACGACTGTACCATCTTCCAGTGTATAGGGGCCCTGCAGGGTGGTACCATCCTTCATGGCCCAGTTGATGCCACCTTCATAGATAGCATTATTGGGGCACTCCGGTTCGCATGCGCCACAATTGATACAGTCACTCGTGATATAGATAGCCATGGGTGATTCAATCTAGGCCACAAAGATAAGGGCTGAGGGGCAACCCCGCCCCGATTCCCCGGGGACCCTATCTTTGCCCTCCCATGATCCGTCACATCACCCGTTTTTTCAAGCTTTTCCGACTTGCCGTCACAGGTGGTGAAAAGGAATTTACGACCGGCAATATGGACCGGGCGATTTTCCTCCTGGCCGTGCCGATGGTGCTCGAGATGCTGATGGAGGGGCTTTTTGCCATCGTGGATATTTTTTTTGTTTCCAAGCTGGGAAAAGAAGCGACGGCTACCATTGGGCTGACCGAAGTCGTACTCACCCAGGTGGTGGCGCTGGCACTCGGCCTGTCCATGGCCATCACCGCCATGGTAGCGCGTCGGATCGGGGAAAAAGACCGCGAGGACGCCAATATCGCCGCCGTACAGGCAATCATCATCGGCATCATCGTCTGTAGCATACTGGCAGTGACCTTCTTCTTTACCTCAGCCCACATCCTCCGGTTTATGGGAGGCTCGGACGAATTGATAGCTACCGGCAATGCCTATGCCCGGATCATGCTGACGGGCAGCAGCACGTTATTTTTTCTTTTTCTCCTCAACGCGATCTTTCGCGGTGCCGGGGACGCGGCCATTGCCATGCGCACCCTGATCATCGCCAACGGCATCAATATCCTCCTCGATCCGTTGTTCATATTCGGTATTGGTCCTTTCCCGGAACTCGGTGTCACCGGCGCGGCAGTAGCGACAACAACCGGGCGGGGCATAGGCGTTTGCTACCAGGTCTATCACCTGGTCAATGGCAAAAGCCTTATCCATATACAACGGAGGCATTTGGTCTGGGTCGGGGATATCATTAAAAAACTGATCCGGGTGGCCTCCACCGGGGTGATGCAATTTCTGATAGCCACCGCGAGCTGGTTATTTATCGTGCGGATCATCGCGCTGTTTGGCGATGCAGTCGTGGCGGGCTACGCGATCGGCATCCGGATCATCATCTTTACTATCCTGCCAGCCTGGGGCATGGCCTCCGCGGCATCCACCCTGGTTGGTCAGAATCTCGGCGCCGGTCATCCGGACCGTGCAGAAAAGTCAGTTTGGCGTACCGCTTTTTTCAATATGATTTTTCTGACGTCCATTTCTGTCTTCTTCCTGTTGACCGCGGATCAGTTGTTGCCCTGGTTTACAGATGATCCGGCGGTCATCGCGGAAGGCGCACGCTGCCTGCGCATCATCTGCATGGGCTATATTTTTTACGCCTTTGGCATGGTGATCGGGCAGGCCTTCAACGGGGCAGGGGATACGGTCACACCGACCCGTATCAACTTCATTGCCTTTTGGCTCATACAGATACCGCTCTGCTATACCTTGTCCACGCTGTTGCATTGGGGTCCCGACGGCGTCTATTGGGGAATCGCCATCAGCGAATCCACCCTGGCGCTGATCGCCATTTATATTTTCAAAAAAGGAAAATGGAAAACGGTGAAAATCTAAATAGCCGGTATCCTGCCGGACCTGCGTGTCCCGCTCCGCTCAATCCTGTTTTTTCATCCATCGCCCCCGCGTAAAGTCAGGAATGGCCTGAGGTTGACTGCCCGCTGCAATGGATGCTTCCGACAGCGGCGTGATGGACATCCAGGAGGCCGCATCATAGACATCGATCTCTGGCGGCGTATTCTCCTTCACACTGCGGATAAAACTGTCCAGCAGGAACCAGTCCATACCCCCATGACCTGCCCCTTCGGCATCCTCTTCGTGTTGTTGCCATACAGGATGGTCGTATTGCCGGAGATAAGCGGTGTCCTCTTCCCAGCCATGACCCTTGGTGATGCCTTCGAGGTGTAACCGGTTATGGATGTCCATCCAGATTCCGCGGGTGCCCTGGACGCGGAAGGCAAGGGAATACGGTCTGGGCAGGCTGGTATCGTGATGCAACGCGATCGTTTCTCCATTGGCGCATTTGACCAGGGTGGTGACCATGTCCCCGAGCCTGAAGGCCAGTGTTGCATTCGGATGATCCGGTCCTCCTTTTGGATGTTGGAGGATATATTGATGCAGGCCCCTGGATTTGGAAGCCATGGAGACAAGCGATTCCATCCGGTTACCGCGGTTGAGGTTGATCCATTTCGCGACGGGGCCGAGGCCATGCGTCGGATACAGATCACCGTTGCGGTAGAGACTATGCCAGGTTCGCCATTTCGCTTCACTGAATCCTTTTTCACCAAACTCAACACCTGAATGGTAGGGGGTGATGCCGTCATTGAATTTAACGCCCCGCAGGTCATGCTGGTAGCCGCATTCGAGGTGGATCAGTTCACCGAAGAGATTTTGTTTGACCATCTGAAGGATGGCCATGACATCGCGGCGAAAACATACATTTTCCAAAAAATAAAAAGGCGTGCCCGTGGATTGATGGGTGTGGACAAGTTCCCAGCATTCATCGACGGAGGTCGCGCCGCCCACTTCCAGTCCTGTGTAGACACCAGCCTTCATGGCCGCGACCGCCATTTGCACATGCCATTCCCACGGTGTAGCGATGATGACGGCATCGATTTTTTCTTTTTCCAACAGGCGGACGTAGTCATGCGGTCCCTGTTCATAGAAGACCGGAAGCGGCTGACCTGTCTCTTCGAAGCGTTTTCGCGCCCCTGAAGCCATCACCGGATCAGGCTCCGCGATACAGGTCAACAGGCAGTCAGAGCGTCTTAAGATCATATCGATGTAATCTTGTCCGCGAAGACCACTTCCGATAATACCGATCCGGACCTTGTCCGTCGAAGGCGGGGAATAGGGCCTGCGGCCCAGGGGCAAAGCGGATCCTAAGCCAACCGCGATACCCGCCTTGAGGGAATCGCCCATAAACACTCTCCTGCTGCGTGTCATCCTGTGGAGTTTTTCACCGGTAAAATAATGGATTCAGGCAGTCTTTTTGATCGCCAAACGCGGACCCCCGATCCGGAATGATGGATATGCTCTATCGTCACCAAATACATTACCTTTATTCCGCTCATACCCCTTGCTTATGAAATCGCTTCGGATCGTGTTTTGCCTGCTTTTGGTAAGCAGTTGCTTTCTTTTACATGCACAGACGGAAAAAGGTACGGTACTGCTCGGCGGGGACTTTACCTTTCAGACATCAGACGGTGCCAATGTCTTCAGCGCTTCGCCCAATATCGGCCTGATGATCATGGATGACGTCGGTATCACCGCTACTTTTTCTTTCCTGTCCACGGAAGGGGCCTCCTCGTGGGCGCTTGGACCGGCCATCCGGTTATACCTGTTTGGCAATGACAAAGGGAAAATGATCACCCAGGTGGGGATCAATGTGGGTGGTGCCAAGAATACGGAAAGCGACTTCGGGTTTGATATCGCCGCCGGATGGGCCCTGTTTCTCAATCAAAGCATCGCACTCGAATTGCTGGCCAGTTATCGCAAGACAGGTGATATCAAGGGAATTTTCTCCCTGGGTGCCGGCTTCCAGATTCACTACCGGAAGTAAGTTACCCCGTTTTCCCGGGCGCGCGGCGGTTTTCACGGATCTGAAGACTTAATTCTATTTTTGCCCCGGCATGGAAAACGTGGAAAACCGAATCAGGGACATCCTTGTCCGGGAAATGGAAGGGATCCGTAATATACCCGTGGATGCATCGATCCCACGGGCCATCGACCTGATCCATGAAGCGGTACATGTAAAAGGGGGTAAAGTGGTTGTCTCCGGCCTTGGGAAGGCGGGACAGATAGGCCACAATATCGCCACGACACTGAGTTCTACCGGCACACCTTCTGTTTTCCTGCATCCTTCCGAAGCCCAGCACGGAGACCTGGGGATTATCCAGGCCAACGATCTCTTGTTCCTGATCTCCAACTCCGGCAAGACCCGTGAAATCCTCGAACTGCTGCCATTGGCCCGGAAACTTTTTCCGGAGATGAGATCGATCGGGCTCACCGGTCACCCTGAAAACGAACTCGGCAGGATGGTGGATGTGTGCCTGAGTACCGGGTATCCGAAAGAAGTATGCCCCCTGGGGCTCACACCGACCACCAGTACAACGGTGATGACGGTGCTTGGGGATATCCTGGTCGTGCTGATGATGGAAAAAATCGGTTTTACCAAAAATGCGTATGCCCTGCGTCATCACAGCGGATACCTGGGCCAAAAGAGCAGAGGCGATGAATAGACTTTTCCTGATCTCCGGTCCCTGCGTGGTGGAAAATGAAACGACACCACGTATGATCGCCCATACCGTGAAGGCGATCTGCGACGACCTCGGTATTGACTTTATCTTCAAAGCCAGCTATCGCAAAGCGAACCGGACGAGGGAAGACAGTTTCACCGGCATCGGGGATGAAGCAGCCCTGCAGATCATCCGGGACATCGGGCAGGAACTCGGTGTGCGTACGCTGACCGACATCCATGAAAGCCATGAAGCCGACCAGGTAGCCGCCTATGTAGATGTGCTGCAGATACCGGCATTCCTGTGCCGGCAGACGGCCTTGCTGCATGCGGCAGGCAAGACCGGTAAAACCGTCAATATCAAGAAGGGCCAGTTTGTCAGCCCGGAGGCGATGAAATACCCCGTGGAAAAAGTCATGTCGACCGGCAATCAACAGGTCTGGATTTGTGAACGTGGATTCACTTTCGGCTATGAAGACCTGATAGTGGACGCGACCGTAATCCCCCGGCTGAAAAAACATGGCGTGCCGGTTGTCATGGATTGCACGCATTCGGTACAGATTCCCAACCAGCAATCCGGGGTCAGCGGAGGCAATCCTGAATTTATCGAAACCATCGCCCGCTTTGCTGCCGCCACGGGCGCCGATGGCCTGTTTATCGAAACACATCCCACGCCCGCGAAGGCGATGAGCGATGCTTCCACCATGCTTCAACTTGATCTCCTCCATGGTATCCTCGACAAAGTGGTCAGGATCCGAAAAGCACTGCATGCATGAGCGACAGTTCTCTTAAGCAAAAGGCCGCCCAGGTGCGCCTCCTGGTGCTGGATGTGGATGGCACCCTCACCGATGGCGGTGTCTATATCGATGCCAACGGGGTACAGTCCAAGAAATTTAACATCAAAGACGGTATGGGCATCACTATGCTGCGGGAAAAAGGCGTTCAGGTCGGTGTCATCAGCCATAGCCGCGCCAAAACCATCCTCGATGAACGGGCGCGGATGCTTGGCATCGAATATGTTTATTCCGGCAAAGAACCCAAACTGCAGGTGCTTCAGCGATGGATGGAGGAGCTGGGCCTGAGCCGCGACCAGGTATCTTTTATCGGGGATGACATCAATGACCTTGACACCATTGAGTATGTCGCCATTTCGGCCTGCCCCCATGATGCACATTTTTCCGTGGTCAAAAAGGTCGATGTGGTGCTTCAGCGCAATGGGGGAGAGGGTTGTGTGCGGGAATTTATCGACCGGTTTTTACTTCCTGTTTAAACAGCGCTTCCTGTCCGCCGCGTTTAACGCAAAACTTACCATTCTTTATCGGGGCTGGCCCGGGTGACGTTTCCAAAGCGCCGGACCTTTACAGGATGAATTATTCTATTTTTATTGCACCGGGACCAGCCATTCCTTTTCCCGGGTCTATGGAAAAAATAGGAGCCGCTCCGGACGAACGACAACTATGGGCAGAGATCCAGGCGCTGAAAGAGAAGCATGTCATTCTTCAGACGCCGCCGTATATCCTGGTCGTCTGCCGGCTTGAGGGCCATCCGGCACTGCGCATGGAACTCGGCCGGCAACGGGAAATCACCTTCCGGCTGGTCGGCGAAAGCACCGGGCAGCCCTATGATATTGACGGTTTTGACACCTATTATGAGCAATTGATCATCTGGGATGATGTCGCGCACCGGCTCGTGGGCGGATACCGTTTTGGCAGGGGGGATGAGATCTTCGCACGCTATGGCCGCGCGGGTTTTTACATCCATTCTTTTTTTGATATCGATCCGGCATTTGATGACTATCTCCCCAATTGCCTCGAACTGGGCAGATCATTTATTGTCGAGCATTATCAACGAAAAAATCTGCCGCTTTACCTGCTCTGGAAAGGCATCCTCGCCTTCATGGTCAAAAATCAGCAATACAAATACCTGATAGGCCCGGTGAGTATCAGCCGGTATTACTCGGATTTCAGCCGGAAGGTCCTGATGGAGTATGCGAAAAAGCATTTTTACCATCCGCAATTTGCCCGATGGTTTACCCCCAAGACGCCGTTTCACCCGGTCATTACGCCCCAGGAAATGCGGGAACTCGATGCGATACAGGGGACGGATTTCGACCTGGATGCAGTCCTGGATCAACTGCAACCGGACCACATCCAGTTTCCCGTGCTGATGAAGCAATACATTCGACAAAATGCGCGATTTCTCGGCTTCAACCTGGATCCCAATTTCAATAACGCGCTGGATGGGCTCATGATCCTGGACATCGCAGATGTGCCGGAAGCCACCATGGAGATGCTGCAGCGTGATGACGGGTAAAACAAAAAAGCCCTGTGATTGGACAGGGCTTTTTTCGATTGGATAAAAGCGTGTTTTATTTGGTCACCATAAAACCGGTGCTGCCGAGATAACCATTGTCGGCATAGACCATCAGGTTGTAGGTGCCCGGATCCAGGTTGTCCGTCGGTTCGAAGGACATCGTCACGGATTGACGGCTCTTCAGATTGAGCTTTTCAGCATCCGCGGCGCGAACCTGTACAGGTTCATTACCGAATTTGAGATTGACGTTTTTGCCGGGCACAGCTTCCACCGGGTTGCCGTTGAATTCCGTCAGCACAAGGTACAGCTCACGGTTACCCTGGTATTCTTCAGGAATGTTGTTGAGATCAAAGGTGACCGTGATCTCATCGATCTTCCTGGCCTTGGTCGTGAGTTTGTCCCGTTTGTTGGCGGATGTCACCGTGAAATTGTCTGCACGGAATCCGGCGGGTGCCAGCGTCCTGAGGCGGCCGGTCAGTTTCTCATTGGCCCCGGTGAGGGACATCACCTGCTTGTTGAGGGTGCTGACCTGGTCCTTGGTATCGGACAGTTCCATGTTGAGTTCGGCATTGCTGGCGGCGAGGGCCTGGTTTTCCTCTTTCAGGCCGAGAATGTCACGCTCAAGAGCGTTTTTGAGCTCTTCCATCTGGGCCAACCGGGCTTTGATTTCCTCTGTGTTGGCTTTGCTGATCTTGAGCTCTTTCCTGGCTTTGGCGATGCGCCCTTTCAGGTCCTCCACTTCGGCGATTTTCGCCTGGAGATCCACCGTCAGCGTGTCATTTACGGCTATCTGGTTGTTGTATGACGAATTCAGGGAAGCCAGTTCGCCCTGCAGTTGCGTACGCGTCGAATCCAGCTGGGCGCCAAGGTCATTGGCCTTGTTCACATAGGTTTTGTACTTGCTGTAAAAAGTGACACCAAAGACAGCAGCACACAGAAACAATACCCCCAGGAGGATGGAAACCGTTTTCCAACGATTGCCCGGTTGCGCTTGACCGGTTCCGGAAGGTTGATTCAAATCGTTCATAATTGAGTTTGTTTTAGAAAGATGATGAAAGGTTCATGTCGAAATTCGGCATACGCATTGTGTGTTTAATTTTGTTTGAAGCGACCCTGCTGTAAAAAGGTGTCTCATAGTATGATCGCTCCAAACATGGATATAAACGGCAGATTGAAAAAAAGGATTACATCGTTTCGGAGGATATTTTATAAATAGCTCATTATCAATAAAATATACTTGAAAAATCGGTGTTTCCCGACGTTGGGCCTCCATGTTTACCATACCCTATTTTCGGTGTTTACCCTGACCTTTTTGTGGCCTTCAAGACGGATTTTGCAGTTCCCCCGGACAGGCAGACCCTGCTTCCCGGTCGATGTCTCCCCTTTTGACAGGCAGACGCTTTCCGGTGCGGGTATGCAAGTATGGCTGACAACTCCTTATTTTGGTCTATGCACGGATGGCTGAGGGTTATCATTCGCTTTTGGTACTTCGTGTTCTACACGATGTACTGCATCGTCCTCTTCCCCATCCTCCGGCTTACGGGCAAAGCCAAAAAAGCCACGGCCCGTCACATCCGGAGAAAATGGCTCAACCGGATACCCCGGTTTATGGGCCTCCAACTCGACTGCTCGGGTACCCCCTTTCAGGGACCATGCCTGTATGTCGGCAATCATATTTCGTATATCGATCCGATTGCGGTGCTGTTGCAGGTGGATGCAGATGTAGTGGCAAAGGCAGAGATCAGGCGCTGGCCGGTGGTGGGTTTCGGAGCATACCTCGTCGGCACCCTTTTTGTGAACCGGGAGGAAAAAAGCAGCCGGCAGGAAACCGCTGCAGCCATTCGCGATGCGCTGACCCGGGGTGATTCAATCCTCGTGTTCCCGGAAGGAACCACTTCAGCAGGCCCTTTGACATTGCCATTTAAACCCAGGTCCTTCCTGGCCGCGCACCTGGCGGGTGTCCCCGTGCAACCGATAGCCATCTATTACGATATACCCCTGGCAGCGTATATTGGTGATGATACCTTTCTCCCCCATTTTTTTCGCCTTTTCCGCAGGAAGGAGATTCGGGGACAGATCGTATTCGGACCGCTGATGACAGGTCAGGATACAGCGGACGAAGCAAAAGCCTGGATCGATGGGGTGCAGGCTGCCTATCACGCTCAATCAAATCCGCATGGCTCCGCATAAGAAAAAAACGCTACGCCGCTGGTCCGTCCGGATCCTGATCTTCATCACCCTGGTACCTTTGGGGATGATGATCCTGATCCGTTCAGCTGGCTGGATGAGCATGCGTAAAAGTGATCGCGAGATCCGCTCTTTCCTCGTGGCGCATCATGTCGAAAGCCGGTTGGACACGATCTCGTGCAGGAACACGCCGGTCGTCTATCTGAAAACATGGAAAGGGAAAGGCAAAAAAGATGCTTTCATCTTCGTGCATGGCTCACCGGGTTCCATGGATGCCTTCCTCGACTACACGGTAGATAGTTCCCTGCTAGCCTACGCGGATCTCGTGACGTATGACAGGCCCGGTTTTGGCAATTCGGATTTCGGCACTTCCTGGCCATCCCTGCCTTTACAGGCGGAAGCGCTCAAAGCATTGATGGACACGCTGGGATATCAACGGTATTGGCTGGCCGGTCACAGCTATGGCGCGCCGGTGATCGTCGAGACCGTGATGCGTTTTCCTTCCCGGGTTGCCGGTATCAGCCTCATCGCCGGCAGTGTCGACCCTGCCCAGGAGCCCAGGGCGGTATGGCGCAAATGGCTCGATCTGCCACTTGTCCGGGGCCTCCTGCCTGTCGCGATGCGCGTCAGCAACGAAGAACTCATGCCGCTCCGGAATGATCTCCTGATGATCGAAGATGATTGGGACCGCATCACCGTTCCGGTCTCGCTGATCCACGGGACGTCCGATGTGCTGGTACCATTTGCCAATATGGCGTTTGCGAAAGAAAAACTCACCAACGCCGACACCATCCTGACCAAAACATTTGAAGGGCAAAGTCATTTCATCCTCTGGACACATAAGAATGAGATCGTGCAGGAATTAATCGCTTTGGTAAAAGTCTCGGAGCGATAAAAAGGGAGGCCAGATGTCAGACGAAAGACGAAAGATGAAAGACGCAAGAGGTAAGATGCCAGGCGCCAGATCACTAAATCACGGATGACAATTCCCGTTTAGGACAACCCTGTAATCTTTCCATCATTATCGATATCCATTCCTTCCGCTGCGGGTATCACGGGAAGTCCCGGCATGCGCATCATGTCCCCGAGGATCGGTATGACAAAGCCGGCACCGGCGGCAACTTCAAACTCCCGGATCGTAATCGTAAAATCCCGGGGACGACCGACCTTGCGTTCGTCATCGGAAAGGGATTTCTGGGTCTTTGCCATGCACACCGGAAAGGCATCAAAACCGAGTTTCTGGAATTCTTTCAGCTGGCTTTTGGCCTTAGCGGAATATTGCACATCGGAAGCGCCATAGATTTCCAGGGCGATCTTATTGATTTTCTCTTCGATGGGCAGATTCCAGTCGTACAACGGATGATAATGATTATCCCCCTTTTCGATTTTATTGACGACGGCCCTGGCAAGATCCATCGTCCCGTTTCCTCCTTCTGCCCAGCCTTTGGAGACTACCGCCTCCGTCCCCATGATGCTGCAGTGGTCGATCACAAATTGCAGTTCTTCGTCGGTATCGGTCGGGAAATGATTCAGGGCCACGATCGGCGTGATGCCAAATTTCTTACAGTTCTCGATATGCTTCTGGAGATTTTCAAATCCCTTCCGGACATAGGCGAGGTTGGGGGTGTTGTATTCCGTTTTCTTCGCCCCTCCGTGATGGCGGAGGGCACGGATGGTGGCGACCAGGACAATCGCTTTTGGCTTGATCCCGGCGACCGGGCATTTCAGGTCCAGGAACTTCTCCGCTCCGAGGTCGGCTCCGAACCCGGCTTCCGTGACGACATAATCGCTCAGGGATAAGGCCATCCGCGTCGCGATGATGGAGTTGGTGCCCTGGGCGATATTGGCAAAAGGCCCGCCATGGATGATCGCCGGATTGCCCTCCAGGGTCTGTACCAGGTTAGGTTTGATAGCGTCTTTCAGCAGCAGTGCCATCGGCCCCTGGGTCTTGAGGTCACGGGCGAATACCGGTTGCCCGTCATAGGTGAGCCCGACGAATATATTACCCAGCCTGCGCTTGAGGTCCTCAAAATCTTTGGACAGGCAGATGATGGCCATCACTTCCGATGCGGCCGTGATATTGAATCCGTCTTCGCGCGGCACCCCGTTGGCGGGACCGCCCAGGCCGATGACGATCTGCCGCAGCGCGCGGTCATTCATATCCATGACCCGCTTCCACACAATGGTGCGCGGATCCAGTTGGAGGGGATTGTTCCGGTGATGCAGCGTGTTGTCGATGATGGCAGAAAGCAGGTTGTTGGCCTTTTCAATGGCCGCAAAGTCCCCGGTGAAATGCAGGTTGATATCGACCATCGGGATGACCTGGGAATAGCCGCCTCCTGCTGCGCCGCCCTTGATGCCGAAGACCGGTCCCAGCGAGGGTTCCCGGAGCACGACCATGGATTTCTTGCCGATCTTGTTGAGGCCGTCGCTGAGTCCAATCGAGACGGTGGTTTTTCCTTCTCCCGCAGGGGTAGGATTGATCGCGGATACGAGGACGAGGTTGCTGCGGGGGATTTTATCTTCCCGAATCAGGTGGAGCGGCAGCTTGGATTTGTATTTCCCGTAATACTCGAGGTCGTCCGCGCTGATTCCCAGTTTGGCCGCGATATCCTTGATATGCCGGATCGGGGCGCTTTCCGCTATTTTCAGATCGATATTTTCTTCGGTGGAGGTCGTCGTTTGAGCCATACGCTTTGAAAGGTTGGGGTGCAAAGAAAAGGAGAATTACCCAAAACCGGCCCCAAAACATAACGGGTTTACCCCCTATAAAACGATTGGGAAAAAGGGATGAAAAACGGGGGCCGGGCGAGAGGCTAGTCCCTGCCGAGGAGAAATACCAGGGGAACGGGCAAGCGTTCGCGCCATGCTTTTTCTGAATGGTCTTTGCCGGCAAATGTCCGGGTCATCCACGAACGATCGTTATAGCCTTTTGACCTGACCAGGGAATCAATGACAGCCTGGTAAGGGCCATAGAGCTGATCGAGTGCTTCTGTCCCCAGATCAAAGTACAGGCGATGGGATTCAGGTGACGGAAGCTGGTTGTCCAGGTAGGGAAGCAGCGCTTCCGGCACTTTGGTGAGCAATTCCTTTTCGCCGGAGACGGGGTGCAGCATCGGCCAATGGGTTGACATGCAGCCGGCTCCCTTAAACAGATCCGGGTATTCACATACGGCATAGAGGGAGATCAGGCCCCCCATACTCGACCCGAGAATGAATGTATGGTCCCGGTCCGGGTAGGTGGCGTAAGTGCTGTCGACATAGGGCTTTAGTTCACCCGTGATGAATCGAAGGTATTGATCAGCCAGGGGCCGGTGATGAAGCCATTCGTCGATGATTCGCTGGCGCAGCGCAGGGTCCAGGTGATCCAGGGCCGCTTGCGGAAAGTATTCTGCATTGCGGTCGATGCCGGCATTGTCGATTCCGACCAGGATGACGGGTGCGATTTTGTTTTCTCCAATCAACCGGGTCGCGACGGCATTCGCCATCCATGCCTGGTGATTCCAGGTGAGGTTGCTGTCAAATAGCATCTGGCCATCCTGCATATACAGCACCGCATATCGGCGCGTGGAATCATACCCCGGTGGCAACCATATGCGGACCGGCCTGGGCGCAACATAGGCGGACGGAAAAGCGTCGATGAGGTGAAGTGTGCCAGAAGGATCGGGCTGTTGGGTCATAGTGGTACCGCATCCGATCAGGATGAGGATCAAAAGTAAGGAACTCAATCCCGGTCCAGCCGGAGATCTGAAAGGAAAGGCCATTCTGTCAGCGGTCATTTATTTAAACAAACAAACCACGCCATTACCCCATACCCTTTACCACCAGTACCGCACGGCCTGGCTGACGGCGATGGAAATGAAAATGAGCCCGACAATCTTGCTGGCGTAACGGCTCAGTTTTTCACTTTTGGTTTTGATATACTTGCCCAGTTGCGCATAGAGGATGAAGACCATAAAAGATCCGATCGCTACCCCGCAGGCAAAGGAAGCGATGAAACCTGCTTTGAGGTTGATGTAATTGGCGGAGGCCAGGTAACCGCCGAGAAATACATAATAGGGAATCGCCAGGAGGTTGAAGGCGCTGAGCAAAAACCCTTTCGCAAATCCCATCGCGTGATGGGCCCGCGAGGTGGCGGCGGGCATAGGACTTCCCTCCTTCAGCAAGTAATAAAATCCGACCAGGAGGAAGATCGGGATACAGGTGATGATGATGGTCCGCTCCACATTGGGATTGGAGTTGATGATATTGAAAAAAGCGAGCGCGACATACGCCTGGAAATACTCCACGAAGGAAGCACCGAGGCCCATGAAGATACCTACCCGGGTACCCCGTTTGATGGCAGCCTCCGTAATAGAGACATTGATCGATCCGAAAGGAATCGTTCCGAGAAAGCTGCAGAGCCAGCCCCAGGCAAAGTGTGTAAGGAATCCCAAATAGGTTAGATGCTTCTTTTGTACCGAAAATATAGGATTAATGCTGATATTATTTTAACAAACCCGGCCGGCGGGTGCCCCAGGCGTTTATTCTGACGAGCGATCCGGTACATGATTTTCCAATGAAAAGCCATGTCTGCATACGCTTTCAGGAGGGAATACCCCGGCTGATAGATATGTGCCGGATCGGCGCTCGCTCCGTTAAACTCCAGCACCCGGATGTCTTTTCCTTGCCGGAGCGACGCCCAGGAACCCACCCGCATGTCAAAACGACCATAATGCACCCCGGGCATGCTGCCCAGTAAGCCAAGGATAACCCCGGTGATGGCCGGATCGATTTGATCGTTCCGGTTGAGGAACATGGTGCCCCGGCAATGGTTTCCGACCTGTTCCAGGATCAGTTTTTCTCCTGCAGGCAATACTTCTTCCCAGCGGTCCGAAAACCGGTCCCTCAGTTTTTCGTAATGGAGCACTGCCCGGTCCTGTTGCAGGATTAACTGGCCGATCGAATGCGTTCCGTCACCCGCGATTTGCAGAAAATGTTTTTCACAGATGGAGGTGACACCGGCGCCGCTTCCGTCCGGAAGGCTATAGGCCATGATACTCACCTCCAGGGGTAAATCCACATAGCGCTGGAGAATGATGTCAATGGGATGTTCGGATACGTAGGTTTTCAGCTCATCCGCTGTATGAATTTTCCGGATCAGCCACCCGCGTTCTCCGACTTCAGGCTTGGCAATCACCGGAAACGTGAGGCCGCTTTGGGCAAAGACCTGGTCCAGGGCGCTGACATCCGTTGTTTTTTTCAACAGGAACGTGCCGGGCTTGCAGGATGGGGGAATATGCTTCAGGATGGACGATTTGGATTCGCCGAAAAATCCTCCTGTTTCAATCCCGGGATTGGTCAGGGCAAAGAAGAAAAAATCCCGCGCGCGCATGGCATACCAGATCCATATCCCAATGATGGGGATGTTGAAAATATACACAGGCCAGTATTCCCAGCTGTTGAGCCGGATCCAAAACCTCCGCCACCAAAGTGCTCCGGGAGTGATCGTGGTTTTGCCCGGCAGGGTCCGGAGAGTCGTTTCACCGGTCATAGCGTACAAGGACTTCTTCACGGGTATTTCGCTCCAGGTCGAGGTGGATCATGGAACCTGAATGTTCTTGCAAGAGGATGGAGGTGACCGACAAGGTCTTGACGACCTCGTTGCGGTTCATGATGAAATCGTTCCGGCCATCACCGCGTTTGACCTGGTGGAAGACCATGATCGATTCACGATCGAAGCTTTCCCGGTCGAGCAGCCATTGTTCGAAAAAATCCCTGCGCCATTGGCGCACCTCTGCCGGGTAAAGCGTCACGGAGGACCATATCTGTGGCTGATCCACGGGCAATTCCTGAATAAATTTGGCGGATCCATCCCAGATCAGTTCAATGAGCCGGCCCTGTTCATAGATCAGCAGGGTAAAGGGAGCGATCCGGTCGAATTGAAAAGTATCGAGGAAGGCTGACTTGTCCGGTTCGGTCACGGCGGACAAAACGACCTGTCCGCGGCTCATGCGGTACGGAGGATCCGGTGTAAAAGGCGCGAAGGCTCCGTTGAGCAGGCAAACCGCCCGGCCTGCATCAGACATGGCGATCCAACTGCCCATGGATGTTTCATCGAGTGGGAAATGAACCATGCCTGCGACGGACGTGTGATGGGAATAAAGGCCTTTGGCCTGGCGGCCCGGGCTTTCATCCCGGTTGGAGGTGATATAGATTTTTCCCGCGTCGGGAATAAACGTCACTGTGCACATGCTTCCTGCCGGTAGCGGATCGTGGAAGGC
Source organism: uncultured Saprospiraceae bacterium (assembly GCA_964617515.1). Classification (GTDB taxonomy): domain Bacteria; phylum Bacteroidota; class Bacteroidia; order Chitinophagales; family Saprospiraceae; genus Opimibacter. Next base: position 29,733 of record CAZTXO010000033.1, read on the forward strand.
GCTACGCCGAAATGTTCCGGTAGAACGATTTGAGGAAGTGTGGATTTCAGTGCAATCTTGACGATGGCCAGGTGGTGGATAGTATGTTCGATATTGTAGATCAGTTCACGTCCGATGGTGGAAGGCACCAGTAAATCCGGCGTGCCATGCTCTGCGCAATCCAGCAGGCAGTTCCTGTCAGCGTTTAATTCCTTGAGTTGGCCGGAGATCCGGTCCACATAGGCCAGCGCATGATCCGGTTCGGATTCGATCCGGTGATCTCTTTTCCTACGGGCATAACTGATGACGGGAGGATCAGCCTGGGCATATTGTTCGAGGAGACAATTGTAAAACTCCAGGATATGGCGGGTATGCTGACCGATGGTCGAACCCGAAAGGATCTCGAGCGGAGCCTGGTAGGCAACCGGTTCGATCACGGATAAATAACACCGTAAATCATCCAGTACAGCACCCGCAAGATGGGGTAGGGAGTTTGGCTGATGTTCCATACAGAATAGAAAGATATGTTTTTTTAGAAAGGGATTTACCTGGTGCTCTCCGGACTACGCTTTTCCCGTTGGCCCGGTTCCGGCAACGGGGATTACATATGGGAGATGATCTCATCGCCGAATTCAGAGCATTTGAGCAGGGTGGCTCCTTCCATCAGCCGGTGAAAATCATAGGTAACCCGTTTCTTTTCAATCGCTGTCTCCAGCCCTTTTTCAATCAGGGCAGATACTTCTGGCCAGCCCATGTAATCAAACATCATGATACCGGACAGAATGACAGAGCTGGGATTCACTTTGTCCTGGCCGGCATATTTTGGGGCTGTGCCATGCGTAGCCTCAAAAATGGCGGCGCCATTGACATAGTTGATATTGGCGCCGGGTGCGATACCGATGCCGCCCACCATGGCCGCAAGGGCATCCGAAATATAATCGCCGTTCAGATTAAGCGTGGCGATCACATCGTAATCTTCCGGGCGAAGCAGGATCTGCTGTAAGAAGGCATCCGCGATGACATCTTTTATCAATAAAGCGCCACCGTCAAGCGCGGTTTTCTGCGCTGCATCCGCTGCCGCCTGGCCCTCGGTGGCTACGATGCGATCATACTGCGCCCATGTCCACACTTTAGTGCCGTATTCGCGTTCGGCCAGTTGATACCCCCATTCCTTAAACTTGCCCTCGGTGAATTTCATGATGTTCCCCTTATGCACGAGGGTCACGCTCTTGCGGCCGCGTTTGAGCGCATATTCGATAGCGGAACGGACCAGGCGTTCCGTGCCTTCGATGGAAACCGGCTTGATGCCAATGGAGGAGGTCTCGGGGAAACGAATGTTTTTCACCCCCATTTCCTCTATCAGGAAATTTTTAACCCTTTCATTTTCCGGGGTGCCCGCGAGGTATTCAATACCGGCATAGATGTCTTCGGTATTTTCGCGGAAGATCACCATGTTGACTTTGCCGGGTTCTTTGACCGGGGAAGGGACTCCCGTGTACCACCGGACGGGTCTTACGCAGGCATAGAGATCCAGTTTTTGGCGCAACGCCACGTTGAGCGATCGGATTCCTCCACCGACCGGGGTGGTCAGCGGGCCTTTAATGGCGACGAGATGGTTGGTGATGATTTCAAGGGTCTCCTGGGGGAGCCAGTCGCCGGAGAGTTTAAACGCTTTTTCTCCAGCCAGGACTTCCTTCCAATGCACTTTCCTTGCACCCTTGTAAGCTTTTTGCACGGCGGCATCAAAAACCCGCACAGAAGCCGCCCAAATGTCCGGCCCGGTACCGTCTCCCTCGATAAAAGGAATGATCGGGTCAAATGGCACCTGGATGCCGCTTTTGCTCATGGTAATCCTGGATCCACTCATCGCTAAGGTTGTTCTGAATTGAGGCGCAAAATTAGGAATTCCGGGGTTAGAAGCAGCTTCCTATTTTTCAATACCTTAGCATCTGATGCGCAATCCGATTATTGAAGCGGCGGATGATCACCTTTCCCCCCAGGAAAAGCAGATGGAGAAGGCGTTGCGTCCCAAGGGCCTGGCGGAGTTTTCCGGGCAGGCGGATATCGTCGAAAATCTCTTTGTTTTTATCCAGGCTGCCCGGCAACGGGGAGAAGCGTTGGATCATGTCCTGCTGCATGGCCCACCCGGGCTGGGAAAAACCACCTTGTCCCATATCATTGCTACCGAGCTTGGTGCCAATCTAAGGATGACCTCCGGGCCTGTGATCGAAAAACCCGGTGACCTCGCAGGCCTCCTGACCAACCTGCAGGAAGGGGACGTCCTGTTTATTGACGAGATTCACCGGTTAAACACCGTGGTGGAGGAATACCTCTATTCGGCCATGGAGGATTTCCGTATTGATATCATGATTGACAGCGGGCCCAGTGCCCGGTCGGTCCAGATCAGTCTCCAGCCATTTACGCTGGTGGGAGCTACGACAAGGTTAGGCCTGATTTCAGCGCCCATGCGCGCACGATTCGGCATCAATTTTCATCTTGATTATTATGATGTGCAGACCCTGGAGAAAATTATTTCCAGGTCAGCCACTATACTCGATGTCCCGATCACCGAAAGTGGCCGCCACGCCATCGCTTCCAGGTCCAGGGGCACCCCGCGTATTGCCAATGCCCTCCTGCGCCGGGTCAGGGATTTTGCGCAGATCAAAGGCTCCGGTACGATTGATGAAGCGATCGCCATGCATGGGCTTACCGCCTTGCGTGTTGATGAATATGGCCTGGATGAAATGGACAATCGCATCCTGACCACGATCGTGCATAAGTTTAATGGCGGGCCCGTTGGCATCTCTACCATCGCGACCGCTGTCGGGGAAGATCCGGGCACCATTGAAGAAGTATATGAACCATTCCTCGTGATGGAAGGCTTTATCCAGCGAACACCGCGCGGCCGCGAAGCCACACCTAAAGCTTTCAGGCATCTCGGGGTTCCGTATAAACCATTTCAGCAGGACCTCTTCAATAGCCCGGAGTGAAACGTCCAGGCATGAGTCGAACGAAAATGGATCCAACACGTGGAATAAAAGAAAATGGAGGAGATTCAAAATCCGGATAAGAAAAAAGGAAGAGGCAAGGAAACCTTATTCCGTGTGGCCTATCAGCACCAGGGGCACCTGATCCAGTTGGCCGATTATAAAGCCAATATGATCATCAGTGTCTGCACCATGATCATTTCGGCCATCATTGCCATTATCGGGTATGGAGTGGTCACCGGAAGAGGCGAATCCTATGTGCCCCTGCTGATCCTTCCTGTGATCATGATCATCCTGTCCTGCCTGCTTTCCCTCATCTTCGCGATCCGGTCAGCCAGTCCCAAATTTATCCGGGGGACATCAGACCAGTTGGGTTCTCTGAAGTCCAGCCTGTTATTTTTTGGCGTGATCGCCGAATACCGGCAGGACATTTATCTCCGGGAAATGCAGGAGCTCCTCAAAAACGAGGATGCGATTTTTAATCAGATGATCCTGGATATTTACAACCAGGGCCTTGTGTTAAAGCTGAAATACGGGCTGCTTAAAAAAGCCTACCAGGTCCTCCTCGTGGGTTTTGTCGCGAGTGTATTGCTTTTCCTGGTTTCCTTTATGTGGAACTACCTCCTCTGATCCTCAACGGACAAGGGTGATATCCCCAAACCGGACCTCTTTTCGGCCGTCGACATAGACGGCAATCAATTGGTATGTGAAGACTGCTGGATTGAGCAACTGCCCGTTCCAACGCCCGTCCCAGGAATCGGCAGGGGAATTGGCCGGAAAATCATACGCGCTGAACACGAGATTGCCCCACCGGTCAAAAATGCGGAAGGATGCAATCTTTTGCAGATCCTCACCCGCACTGATCAAAACGACATCGTTGATTTGATCGCCATTGGGAGAGAAGACATTGGGTATAAATAAATTTCGGTCAAGCCTGGCCTGGATGATAATATCATCCTGATCCGTGCATCCATTTTGGTCCGTTACTTCCATGATTAATTGGATCCTCGAGATGGCCGTGATCATCCGGTCAAAACAATCAGGACACTCGCCATCCGACCAATGAATCGATAAGGGACCCTGTGGCGTTCCCAGCAAGGCTGGATGCAATAACAGCGCTGTTCCATAGCGCACGGTCGTGTCGGGACCGAGATCGATCTGCCAGGCTTCAGGTTCTTCGATCAGGATGTCCGTTTTCGCGGAGCAGCCATTTTGATCAGAGAGGATTACCTCGTGCCACCCGGGTCCCAGCCCTGTATGCAGGACTTCCATCGAAAAGACCGAGCCATCCAGCGATATCAGATATGGGGACAGGCCCCCGGAAATAGCGTCAACCAGGATCTCCCCGTCTTCACGGCCAAAACAACGGATATCCCGGGCCTGAACAGTCCATTGGAGGGAAGGCGGTGATTGGATCGTTACGCTATCGGATTCCTGGCAGCCGTTTCCATCGGTCACCGTAATGGAATAACGGCCAGCCGGAAGGCCATCAATAGAAAAACCGGAAGCGCCGTTGGACCAGGCATAGGTGAGTGGAGGAGTACCGGCTGAAAGTACACTGACCGTGGCCATGCCAGTGCTATCACCGGCACAGGCGATACCATAGCCATGATAATCCGAGGATACCCTGGCCTGCACCATCAGCGGCGGAGGGAACAAAAGGTCAACAGAATCGTGCGTCACCAGGCCATTGGCGGATCGAAGGATCAGCATGGCGAATCCTTCATAAAAAAGTGGTACCTGGTAACTCCCTTTATCCGCAAAAATGTGCGAGTCGGTGATGTTTTGATGGACTATGTCCAGCTGGAAAGGACCCAGTCCCGTTGTGATCGCTATCTGCACTATCGCCGGATCGCCGTAACATAAGGGCAATTGCCAGGTATAATCGACCATCAGGAAGCAGGAGTCGGGATCCCGGAGGGTGGTGATCCGGTAGATGGTACTGTCACATCCGCCCACATTCAGTAAATGTTGTATCACAGTGCCGGTATCTGCAGGAGAACAAGCGGCAGCACGGAGGGTAGTGGTGTCAGCTGGTATCCACTGTTGATAAAAGGCAGTGACACTGTCACAGCCGAACCGGTTCATCGTTTGCTCAAAGGTCCATCCGGAATCAACAGCCATACAAGTGGTGCCCGAAACATACACGGTGTCGGTACCACCATACAAAGAAGTGAGGATGACCAGGCTGTCACAGCCCTGTTGATTCGTCCACAAATTGGTGAGGGTTCCCGTGTCTGCGTAAGTACAGACATACTGATCCAACCGGGTGGTATCGGAGAGTAAGAAAGTGGTGTGCAGGATCACGAGACTATCACAACCCGACAGGTTGCTAAGGGCTATGGTGTCGGTGCCAACATCCGCCGGATCACAGGAAGTCTGCTGAAGCACGGTCGTATCGGATGCTAATAAACGAATAGCGATGATCACGATACTGTCGCACCCGAAACGATTGGTTAACAACAGGATTCCGGACATCGTGTCGGCCGCCTGACACGAATAACTGATCTGCCACGTTGTATCCGCCGGAATGAAGTCAACCTGGGTGATCACGGTGCTGTCACATTGTCCCAATGAATATGTGGTCACAAAAAGCCCGGACTGCGCAGCATCGCAGGTGTGCGAAAAAAGCCAGGTGGTGTCAAAGGGGGTGATCAGCACCTCGGTAAGAATGATGCTGTCGCATCCCGCCACGGTTTGAAATGTATCGATATAGGTTCCGGCCTCCTCCTGGAAAGCGCCTGCCAGGAAAATGCTGTCTCCCGGGCAAAGATGGGTGGTCACCATGTATTCCAGGGAGGCCACTTCCATCACTTCCACTTCCACCACGCTGTCGCAACCCTCAACGGTCTGGAAATACTCAATGCCGGACAGGACACCGTTTCCATAGGTATGTCCGTTGAGATCAAAGGTGGTGCCCGCACAGATCATGGTGTCAAAGAGCGTGAGATAGGCGGGCGATAACGTGATAAGGGCACAGTTGTCCGTCGTGCCACAGTCATTGGTGACAGCAACGCAAATCTCTGCTTCCCCGGCCGACACCCAGGCGATTTCGATCTCATTGGTCCCATCCCCATTGATGATGCTGACATTGGGCGGCACGATCCAGTCATAGGTATCGTCAAATGCCTGCTCAGGCGTATAGAAGATGGCGGTCTCACCCGGACAGAGTTGTGTGGTTCCCTGGATTTGGGGGAGATCGGGGACAGTGTTTACGGTAATGGCATAACAGGAGGTGTTCATGTCGCAGCGCGTCTCGATGTCAAGGCAGAGCGAAGTCTCCTGGTCCTCTGTCCAAAGGATGGTCACTTCCGGGGTGCCCTGGCCGTTGAGGAGCGTGGCTCCCTGGGGGATGTTCCAATGGTAGGTATAGATCAGTGGGTCTGGCGGAAAATCTGCCGTATAGGTGGCGATGTCCCCGGCACAGACCACATCAGGTCCCATAAACTCGGCATCGGGAGCTTCCTCCTCGTACAAGGTGATTTCGACTTCGTCTGAAACCGAACATAAGCCCTTCATGGAAATATCATCCAGGGCGAAATCATTGCCGCCGGCGGCAGTATTCAGGTTCAGGATACAGATCTGCGCCGTGGTATTGGAGCCCGCGTTCCAGATAGCGTTAAATGGAATCCAGACACAGGGAGTGGATACGGCATTGACAATATTGCCGATCGGGATACCATTGATGGAAAACTGTAATTGGGCGGGGGAAGCAGGATTGACGGAGGCCACCCAGGCGGAAATATTATACAATGCACCCGGCGTCACCGATACCGTCTGGCACCAGATATCCTGGAGGTTGGCCGCGCCATTGACGACCATCATATTGCCGGATCCTGATGTATGATCCGTACAAGGGCTGAAACCGGTATGCACCAGGTTGGGATTAGTGATGACCGTATAGGTTCCTTCCGGCACCATTTCATTCTGGACGGCAGGAAGGTCCACCACATAGGTGTAATCGGATGAGAAACCGGTATTGCCGGCAGAGAAATCACCATTGATCACCAGCTCAGGACTATTTGGATCGATCGCATACGCCGTCAGGGTGTAGGTAATGTCTGCGTTGACATTGGCGACGGGAGTCAGGATAAATGGATTGCTCAACCCGGAGGCAGGGGTCCACTGATAAAACACATCGTCCCCGGTGATCGAACCCATCAGGCCGACGCTGCCGCCGGGATAACACACATTGGTATCAGGACCCGCATCTACCTGCAGATCGCAGGTATTGCCGGATGAACCAATAGGTCTGACAGGTGCATGAAGAGGAGGATGGAACACGGATGCCCAATACGCCAGGAATAAGATGCCGGTGACAGACCAATAGTGCATAGCCATCAGGGAAAAATCGGTCTGTCGGGGAGTTGATTCCGACTAAGATAAGAAATACGTGTAAACCAGCCGAGACGCTAATCCTTTCAGGCCTGCGCTTTGGGCGTGTTGAAATTCATTGGCGGGAAATTGACATGCTGGTCCGATTCGTCGATCGTGCCAAACTGGGACTCGAATTTCTTGATGTTGTCCGCCAGTGCGCGCATCAGTCTTTTGGCATGCTGTGGGGTCAGGACGATCCGGGCTTTGACCTTAGCCTTGGGTACATTGGGCATCATCCGGATATAATCGATGACAAATTCAGAATGGCTGTGGGAGATGATCGCGAGGTTGGCATAGATGCCTTCTGCGATTTCTTCCGGCAATTCAATATTGAGCTGGTTGGGTTGATTTTTTTCTTCGGCCATGATTTTTGTCGCTAAATAAGTAGTAAAGGTATTAACCATTTTGGTACGCAAGTGTTCAATCGATCCCCTGTCAGTCTCCAGGGACAACAAAAAAGCCGGACCAACGAAGGGCCCGGCTCCGAATTGTTTTGATACTATGTTATTGTCTTTCAGCCGCTTTGATCATGGGCGACAGGCCACTGAGATCTTCCCGGTACTCCCAGATCTCGGATTCAAGGCCTTTTACCTGGCTGTTCCAGTCCGTGAGAAAGGTCTTCCAGCTTCCGGCACCGTAGATTTCTTCGTATTTCTTATCAAATCCGTTATCGATACCCATCCAGGCATATTTGTCAAAGAAAGAAGCCATCATGAGATCCTTTCCTTCACTGGAGCTGGGTAATTCGTTATAATAAATCGCGAAGGTTTCATCCGGCAGTTTGGTGGCATATACGTTTTTGACTTTTTCCAGCATGCCTTTGATTTTTTCCCAATCCGCATTAGGGATCAAATCCCAGTACCAGAAATAGATTTTACTGACGTTGAAATCCTTTGGAAACCTGGAGTACCGTGCATCATACCGCACATAAGTTGTATTGGCATCCGTTGTCAGGTTGGGTAATACGTTTGAAACCCAATCCAGGCTGTGGTTGTCGGCTTCGTCAGGACGGGTGTCCAGGTCGGACCAATGGCCGGGCCCCATCACCCACTGGTATTTGCCGGAGTTTTTTCCATTGGCGATTTCATACACCCTGACGCCATGGGGGCCACTGGCGTGGTACTTTTTGTTGTGTGCGCCGACAGCCGCTTCAAAGCGGAGGACCTGGCTAGGCACCGGCGTGAGGGTGGTACTTTCAAATATGAGGTAATTGGATTCCTGGGAAATACCCATCAGCGGGCTGAAAAGGAGAAAGAAAAAGAGACGTTTCATACTATATGGTTTTACATCGTTACAGGCCAGACAGGCTGAAGGATTGCCTGTTCAGCTGAGCGTCTCAAGTGTGATCGGAAGAAAAAAATGGTGTGAAGGATACGCAATCCCCATTGGGATCAGCAATCGCAACAAGATAGCTATTTGCGCTTTATACCCTTGGTTATTTTTTTTAAACGTCGAGGTTCCAACCACCTACGCTTATCCCTGAATGGGTGTAAACCGGAAAGAAGTACCATCAAACAAGCCCAAATCGCTGAGCTTGAGTGACGGTATGACCAGTAACGCCATAAAAGAAAGCGTCATATAAGGAGCTGTTAAAGCAGTACCCAGCCGGTTTTTAACAAAATGATCGATCTTTTCATAGGACTTGCCTGTCTCCCAGGCATCGCCCGTGCTCATCAGGCCCGCGACCGGAAGCGGTAAAGCATGAAGCTCTTCCACCCCCGCGGCGGCAATGCCTCCCTGGCAACGGATCACCTCGTTGATGGCGGCTGCCAGTTCGGTATCCTTCACGCCTACTGCCACGATGTTATGTGAGTCATGGGCAACACTGGAAGCGATGGCGCCGGTTTGCAAGCCAAAGCCCTTGATTAAGGCGGAAGCCACGGATGCTTTCGAATACCGGTTGACGACCACGATTTTCAACATGTCCCGCTCCGCATCCCCTTCAAAAAACCCTTCTTCCATTTCTTCCAGCACACTTCCGGTGACGATCGATCCATCGATGGCAACGATACAACGCGCCGGACCTTTCTTTACCTGCAGCACGAGATCTTCCTTTCGGATAGGCGGGATGGAAAAATGATTGATGACAGGTATCCCGACTTCCGGCAAATCGACTTCCTGGCCATCATAGACGTGGCGTCCCTGGATCCAAGTGTCCCTCGTCTTAAAGTTCTGAAGGTCGTCTACCACGATCAGGTCCGCCGGATCTCCGATATTGAGACTACCGACGGGCAACCGGTAATGCCCGATCGGATTGAGACAAGCCGCCTGCAAAACATCAAACAGGTCATGCCCTTCCCGCACGGCACGGGCAACGAGTTGGTTGATATGGCCGCGTAACAGGTCGTCCGGATGCTTATCATCCGAACAAAGCATGACATGGCCCGGGTGACTGCGCAGCAAGGGGTGAAGCGCCTGGAAGTTTTTAGCCGCGCTTCCCTCGCGGATGATGATGTGCATGCCAGCGGCAATTTTGTCCAACGCTTCCTCCAGGGTGGTGCACTCATGATCCGTCGTGATCCCGGCGGAGGCATACAGGGCCGCATCGCCTCCACGCAGCCCGGGCGCGTGCCCGTCAACGGGCACACCCATATCGAGAGCAGCCTGTATCTTGTCCATGACCAGGGGATCCCGCGCAAGGACGGCGGGATAGTTCATCATCTCAGAGAGATAGTGGCAACTTTTTTCTTTCAGCAGCGTCGTGATCTCCTGTGCCGTCAGGGTGGCACCGGCGGTTTCAAATCCGGTTGCCGGCACACATGATGGCGCCCCGAAGAAAAAACTGAAGCCTGATTTTCTGCCGAGCTCTGCCATGTAGCGTACGCCTTCGATGCCGCACACATTGGCGATTTCATGTGGATCCGAAACCGTCGCCACCGTGCCATGCTGGACGGCAATGCGGGCAAAAGCCGGCGGCGTCAGCATCGAACTTTCGATATGGATGTGCGCATCGATAAAGCCCGGCAGGATATAGGGTTGATCCGCGCGTTCCGGGCCATCTGCTTCCAGGTCATGGATGCGGCCTTCCAGGACAGTCACTTTGCCAAACGAGATCTTCCGGTGCCGGATATCCACCACATTGCCGGTTATTATGTACGTGTCTTCAGACATGTTGCGTTAAATGTAGGAAAGAATCCTTTGGCAATTCCGCGCCCGGACAGGTTGGCGATTACCCGGGGATCCGGGTGACCCCTTGACGTAAATAGCGACAGGTAGTAAATTTGTCCCCGACACGAACAGCCCTATTCCTGCTATGAAAAGCATCCACCGTATCGAAAACCTTTTTGATGAAAACCGTCATTTCCTGGAGAAATCCGCATTTGGCGTTTGCCAGGTGCTGGGGGAAAGAATGAACATCAATCCTGCGCGTATCCGGCTCTATTTTATTTATGCTTCCTTTATCACCTTCGGATCGCCTCTCGTGCTCTATCTCGTCGCGGCCTTCTGGCTGAATAGTAAGAAATATGGAGTATCGGGACCTAAACGGGTCCTTTCAGAATGAACTTTTAGTCCCTGCGGAAATAGTAAACTCTGGCATCTAATCTGCCTGGCCGCTCAGTTTTTGAAAGCATACGAGACGATGTTTGATCCCATCTGCAGCGCTTTTTGCCTCACTTCTTCCGGATCCTTATGCACGGCAGGATCCTCCCAGCCGTCACCCAGGTCACATTCATACGTATAGAACACCACCAGGCGTCCTTCCCAGATTAATCCGAACCCCTGGGGTGCCTTGCCGTCGTGCTGGTGAATCTTGGGCAGCCCGTGATCAAAAGGAAATTTCTGATGATAAATTTCGTGTTCAAAGGGAAGTTCAGTCAGCGTGAGCTCCGGAAATACGCTTTTCAGGGCTACCCGTATATAGGGATCCATGCCATAGTTGTCATCCACATGAAGAAATCCGCCGCCGATCAGGTAATTTCTCAGGTTTTCCCGTTCGGCGGGTGAGAACACGACGTTGCCATGTCCGGTCATATGGACAAAGGGGTAATTGAACAGGTCGGCACTGCCCACATCCACGGTGGCGTAATCTTTATCGAAATCAGTCCCGATGTTGGCATTGCAGAAAGCAGCCAGGTTGGTCAGGGAAGTGGGGTTGGCATACCAGTCCCCGCCACCATTGTATTTCAACAGCGCGAGTTTGAGTGTGGGCTCAGGGGCCGGTTTCGGGGTGAGCAGGAACAGGAAAGAGAGTATCAGCGATTGGATCATCTTTTTTGATTCATCAAGTTCAGCAGGTGAATCTGGGTGCAGGCGGCGATGACTGCTGTTTCCACGCGCAGCCTGTGCGGGCCTAAGGTAACCAACTTCACGCCCAGCTCCTGAAACGCGTTTACTTCACCGGGAGAAAAGCCGCCTTCGGGTCCGATCAGTAGGACAACGTCGGCAGGGTGTGAATAATTTGCAAACAACGGTCGTGCTTCGGCATGGAGGTGGCAGGCCAAAAGGATGGCTGCGGGCTGATGGGCCAGGCAGGTTTCGATAAAAGGAACAGGGGAGGTAAGGTCCGAGAGCGCAGGCAGCCGGACCTTCCGGGATTGCTTGGCTGCGCTGATGACGATTTTTTGCATCCGGTCCAGGCGGAGATGTACGCGCTCACTATGTTCACATTGCAGGAAAACGATCCGGCTCACACCAAGTTCAACCAGTTTTTCGACGGCAAATTCCGTACGATCGATATTCTTGGTCGGCGCAAAAGCCAGGGTGATGGCAGGTTGGCCGGACACAGCAAAATCGGCTGTTCTGTCCCGGATAAAAACCACGTGGCCTTCCTGTCTTCCCACCTTTTGCAGACGCCCTTCCAGGCAGTGCCCTTTTCCATCAAAAAGGATCAGGCCATCCCCTTCCTGCATGCGCAGGACATGAGCGGCATGATGCCATTCATCACCCGACAGGAAAGCCTCTTCTCCCGGTTGTCCGAGGGTTTCCAGGTAATACCAGGGCAGGCCACTAACCTCCATATTTGCCTACTTTTGCACCTCGGTTTCGGAACATAAAGGCCAAAACTATCGTTTTGAAGATCATTTTGGCCTCGAACGCATAAAAATTTAATCTGTACGCATGGGTGTTATGACGATGATTGCTCAGTTAATCCTGAGCCTGTCGATTTTGGTGGTGTTGCACGAATTGGGCCATTTTGCTCCGGCCAAGTGGTTTAAGACCCGGGTCGAAAAATTCTACCTCTTTTTTGATGTCAAGTTTTCCCTTTTCAAAAAGAAAATCGGGGAGACGGTTTATGGCATCGGGTGGCTTCCGTTGGGCGGTTATGTCAAGATTGCCGGCATGATCGATGAGAGCATGGACAAAGAGCAGATGAAGCAACCGCCGCAACCATGGGAGTTCCGGTCAAAACCAGCCTGGCAGCGCCTGATCATCATGATCGGCGGTGTGACGGTCAATTTCATCCTGGGGTTCCTGATTTTCGGATTGATGCTCTGGGGCTATGGCCGTGAGTACCTCAAGAATGATAAACTCGAATACGGCATGTACGCGGATTCCCTCGGACGCGAAATGGGTTTCCTGGACGGGGACCGGTTTTATTCCATCGGGGGTGAACCGGTAGAGGAGTTTTCACCGGCCACACTCCGGAAGGAGATTGTCCTCAACAATGCCAAGCAGATTGTCGTCATCCGGGACAGTGTCCAGGTGCACTGGCATGTTGAACCCAGGTTTGTGCAAATCCTCTCCTCCAATACCTACAAAGATTTTATCGTGGTCGGTCCCCGGGTTCCATTCGTGGTCGGCAGTATCACCGCCGGTACCGCGGCAGAAAAAGCGGGCCTGCAAGCAGGGGATGAGGTTGTCTCGGTCAATGCGGAGCCGGCGCGCTTCCAGCATGAAGTCATTGAAAAATTTCGCAACGCCAGGAATCAGACGGTTCACCTCGGCATCGTGCGTCATGGCCAGCCAATGGACCTGGAGGTGCACGTGGATGAAAACGGGAAGATCGGTATTGGCCTGAGAGGGGTCGATGAGATGGGCTGGATGGGCCGGGAAGAGTATACCCTGGCCAAAGCGATCCCGGCAGGCGTCCGGGACGGCCTGGACTTTATGGGGGATTGGTTCAAAGGCATAGCCCAACTTTTCCGTGGTCATGTCAAGGCCAAGGATAGCCTTGGTGGATTTATCACGATTACCAAACTATTCAATTCCACCTGGGACTGGGAGTCCTTTTGGCGCATCACGGGGATCCTGTCCTTTATCCTGGCGATCATGAACCTGCTCCCGATACCCGCGCTGGACGGAGGGCACGTGATGTTCCTGCTCTGGGAGGTTGTCACCGGGCGTAAACCGAGTGACAAAGTGATGGAATGGGCCACGTATGTTGGGTTTGCCATCATCCTGGGGCTACTGATCTTTGCCAATGGCCTGGATATCATGCGGCTCTTTGGCAAGTAGGGGGATCAACAGGGTAAAGAAATCATTGAATTTTACAGAGTTTTTTAGCTTTGTAGCCCCCAAACGGGAGGGGATGTAAAAGGAATCCGGCCAGAGTGGCGGAATTGGTAGACGCGCTGGACTCAAAATCCAGTGTTCGCAAGAATGTGCGGGTTCGAGTCCCGCCTCTGGTACTGGGGTATATGGAAGATGCACCTATAACGCAGGATGCAGCTTCTTCAAAAATAAAGACCGCCGAAGTGGTGGAATTGGTAGACACGCACGTTTCAGGGGCGTGTGTCGGTAACGACATGCGAGTTCGAGTCTCGCCTTCGGCACGTAAAGGACATCGTTGAGATGTCCTTTTTTTTTGGCGAGACGAGAAGTTCACCCAGAGCGTCGTCGAAGGGAGTCTCGCCTTCGGCACGTAAAGGACATCGATGAGATGTCTTT
>CAZTXO010000034.1:0-43435 GCA_964617515.1 uncultured Saprospiraceae bacterium
CTATCTTTGCACTCCGTTTGAGGACCCGGCTTCGTAGCTTAATTGGATAGAGCACCTGACTACGGATCAGGAGGTTGAAGGTTCGAGTCCTTCCGAAGTCACTCTTGATTAGAGCAAGTCTTTAAAATATAATTAGTTATAAATTATAAAAAAGCCAAATATCATGGCCAGAGCATGTCAGTTGACCGGTAAGCGACCCCTGAGAGGGAACAAAGTGTCCCATTCCAACGTTAAGACCAAACGTCACTTCCAGCCTAACCTGCAGAAGAAAAACTTCTACATCCCGGAGACCGGCCAGTGGGTGCAGATCAACGTTTCCACCGCGGCCCTCCGCAATATCAACAAACTGGGTATCTATGATTACCTCCAGCAACTGAAAGCGGACGGCGTCGATACAGGAGTAGTATTAAAGAAATAAGCTCAATACCAACGCGAAATGGCAAAGAAGTCGAAAGGAAACAGGCAACAGATCATCCTCGAATGCACGGAGCATAAGGCTACCGGTCTGCCCGGAACATCCCGCTACGTCACGCAGAAAAACAGGAAGAACACTCCGGATCGCCTCGAACTCAAAAAGTTCAACCCGATCCTGAAGAAAGTCACGGTTCATAAAGAAATCAAATAACAACTTCATCCAATGGCAAAAGTTTCTAAAAACGCGAAAGTCGCCCAACGGGCCGGCAACGCAGGCACCGGAAGGGACTTCGTCAAAGTGGTAAAACCCATCAAAGACCCCGTCACCGGCAAATACTCCTACAAGGAGGTCATGGTCCATAAGGATAAGGTGAAAGAATTTTTCGCCGAGAAATAAGCGACCCGTTCGCTGTTTTCATGATCCTCGGATATCTGAATTGAAGAGATAGCATCAGGTTGATCTCTCCGGTTCAGATATCTTCATTTTAGTCCTGACCCACCGCATGAGTTTTTTCAGCAAGATATTTTCCAGAGAGAAGGAACAGGAGCTCCAGCAGGGACTCGAAAAAACAAAATCCAATCTCTTTCAGCGGATTACCAAGGCTGTCGCCGGTAAGTCGACCGTGGATGTCGAGGTGCTGGATGAACTGGAGGCCGCGCTCATCAGCAGCGATGTGGGACTCGAGACTACAGTCAAAATCATCGAACGGATCGAGGCCCGTGTGGCCCGCGACAAATACCTCAACGCCGGCGAGCTCAATACCATTCTGCGCGATGAGATCATCGGCCTGCTCAGCGATAACAATACGGTTGACTCCCTGGACTTTGAACTGCCGGAAGGAAAAAAACCTTATGTGATGCTCGTCGTCGGCGTCAATGGCGTTGGCAAGACCACCACGATCGGCAAACTCGCCTACCAGTTTAAGCAAAAAGGACTCACTGTTTTGTTGGGGGCAGGAGATACATTCCGCGCCGCTGCGGTTGATCAACTGAAGATCTGGTCTGAGCGGGTGGGATGCGCCTTTTTCTCCAAAGGGATGAATACGGATCCCGCAGCGGTGGCGTATGAAGCGGTCCAGGAGGCGCTCC
Source organism: uncultured Saprospiraceae bacterium (assembly GCA_964617515.1). Classification (GTDB taxonomy): domain Bacteria; phylum Bacteroidota; class Bacteroidia; order Chitinophagales; family Saprospiraceae; genus Opimibacter. The sequence goes on from CAZTXO010000034.1 coordinate 1,504, forward strand.
AGACAAAGGCGGACGTGGTCATCATCGATACTGCCGGGCGCCTGCATACAAAGCTCAACCTGATGCGTGAGCTGACGAAAATCAAGAAATCAATAGACAAGTCTTTACCCGGCGCGCCCCACGATGTCATCCTGGTCCTGGATGCCACCACCGGTCAAAACGCGATCGAGCAATGCAGGCAGTTTTCGGAGGCCACGGAAGTCACCGGGATAGCCCTGACAAAACTGGATGGAACGGCCAAAGGCGGTGTAGCACTTGGCATTTCGGATCAGTTCAGGATTCCGATCCGCTTTATCGGGGTAGGGGAGAAAATCGATCAACTGCAGGTATTCAATAAAAAGGCCTTTGTCGAATCCCTCTTTACACCATTGACCAGTGCCTGACGCAAAATTTCTTCGCTCATCCCTGCCTTTATGGGAGTGCGCTTTTCACCAGTCTTAACTCAACCGTATACCGGGTCAACTGACGGGGTTGCTGATAATGGACCGGCTGGTAGCTAAGGACCTTCCGGATAAAATGGCAGGTCACCGGTGAGTCCCCCGTCACATCCAGGATGACCAATTGGTTCCTGGCATTGATGAGAAATGCTACCGTGACTTTTTCGACCTCATGCTGTAAAAAATGAAGATCCCGGCTCTTGATCATGCCGGCAATCTCTTTCTTTAATTCCTGGGTAGTGACATACGGATGATGCGCGTCAGCTTGTTTCGGCACCAGCGCCAGGATACTCCAGAGGATCAGGAAAAAGAATCCGTTTTTCATTGGTTTAGGATTTTATTGCTGTATGAAAAATTCATTTTCGAGGGCAAAATCCCGGTCTCTTGCTTGGATCATCGTTCTGTCGGAAAGACGACATTTAGCGCGGTCAGGTTGCACAACACCCCCCGTTAATCGGTCAAATGCCCTACTTTTTCTACCAAATTTCCCGTGGATACTATCGGGCAGCGTACAAGCCGGATTTCAGGGTGTCTCTATGTCAGTATGGAAAGATTACCGGATGGATGCCTAAAATTGCCTATTGGTCTATTTTCTGCCACCGGATAAGGACTTGATAGCCTTCATATTATACTTTTTTCAGTAATATTGAACCGCCTTAGGGCATACCACAGTCAACACCACATGAAGCATGCATACCTGGCGCTGGTACTGATCATCTCAGTGCTGGTCTTATTGGCCAATTCGTCCGATCCACCCAATGGCAAAACCGGGGCGCCGGGCGATTCGCTTTGCACCGAATGCCATGGTTCGCCATCGCAAACCATTAAGGGTATCGTGACGCTCGAAGGTTTTCCAGCGGCTATCACCCCCAACCAGGTGTATCCGCTTACGGTTGTCGTCCGGGATACTTCCGGAAACGCGGTGAAAGCGGGCTTTCAAATGACGATTTTAGGCCCCTCCAACACCAGGGCAGGGACCATGGCAACGCCTTCCCCAAACTCGGCCCTGATCAATGCCAGCGGCAGGCAATACTTTGAACACCGGCCCGCAGTCACATTTCCGGACAGCAATGTTATCCGGTGGACTGTGAATTGGATGGCCCCTGACCTGGCCGCCGGAAGCCAGGTGACCTATTTCCTTGCCACCAATCTCGCTAACGGTAATTTTAAAGAAACCGGGGATAAGATCATCACCGCCACAGGCCATGGCAATATCGTTCTCTCCGCTTCCGGGGAGATTGCGGCTGTTCAACCTGTGCTTTATCCCAACCCTGGAACTGCTCACCTCAATATCCGTATCACCAATTCTGAAAGACCAAACGGTAAGATTTACTTTTTCAATACGGCCGGTATTCAGGCCGGGGAGGCCGATGTGACCGATGGTAGCGTCGATGTGCCTGCCCTGGTTCCGGGCGTTTATTGGACACGTATACAGATGGGAGACCAAACCTATTTCAGCCAATGGATCAAAATGTAACCGGGCAGGACTAGTTTCGTTTCCTTCGTGATACAAGTTTCCCTCTTGAACTTGGTATAAGGTCAATCGCTTATACGCAGGCAGATTTTTTGTTTTAATTCAATATCGATATGTCTAAAAAGTACTCTATTCTGGCACTTATCGCTGGTATTTTCCTTTGGATATCATGGTCGGCCAATCCTCCTGACGGAAAAACCGGTGCGCCCGGGGATGGTATCTGCTCAGAATGCCATAATAGCCCGGGCAGCCAACAAGGGTCCATCACGGTTGCCGGACTTCCTGCGTTGATACAACCGAATACGGCTTACGTACTGACGATAACCAATGCATTGACCAGTGGCACAGCAGCCCTGGCAGGCATGCAGATGACCGTCCTGAACAGCAACAATCAAAAGGCAGGCAACATGACCGGACCTACCAACCAGGCCGTGGTCACGAATTCCGGTAATGGCCGGCAATACCTGGAACATGATCCTGCTCTTGCCTATCCTGGTAATAACATGGTCGTATGGACGGTGATCTGGACAGCTCCGGCCGGCCCGGCCAACACGATGATCACTGCTTATGCCGCGGGTAATGTGGCCAATGGTACAGGAGGCAGCGGGGGAGATCTGATCGTGACCACGTCTGCCACCGGAATGCTCAATGGCGGCGGTAATCCATTGAGTGTGCAAATCACCAGCACAACCAATGTATCCTGTGCTGGTGGAGGTAATGGAAGCGCTACAGCACTTGCTGCCGGTGGAACTTCACCTTATACGTACAATTGGTCCAATGGTGGCAGCGGTCCAACTATCAATAACCTCACGGCAGGAAATTACACGGTAACGGTCACGGATAGTCAATCGTCCACCGCTACAGCTGTCGCTACCATATCCCAACCCACCGCGCTGCTCCTCCAGACCCCAACCATTGTCAATGTGCTCTGCAATGGTGGCAATAACGGTTCTATCACGGCCAATCCTTCGGGAGCCACTCCGCCTTATTCCTACGCCTGGTCCAATGGCGGATCCACACAGACGATCTCCAACCTGACGGCCGGCAGTTATTCGCTGGTCGTGACCGATTTCAATGGTTGCACCAAGACGGCCAATTACATGGTCACCCAACCGGCAGCGATCACCATCAACCTGACCAGCCTCATGCATGAATCCTGTGCCGGGGCAGGAGATGGGGCCATAACGATCGCAACCGCCGGAGGTGTGGGCGCGCTCTTCGCGGAATGGTCCAACGGCACGATTGGAAATACCAATGCTAACCTGACCCCGGGCGCTTATTCAGTGACCGTCACAGACAATAACAATTGTACGAAGACAGCTTCCTATACGATCAATCCGGGTGGCATGGTCAATGTGACCCTGCAAAACATTCAGCAGGTAACCTGCAATGGGGGTAGTAACGGCGCCATCACGGTTACGGCCACCGGCGCACCACCCATTATGTTCAACTGGTCCAACGGAGCCTCCGGCCCGATGATCACCAACCTGGCGGCTGGCAATTACCTGCTGACCGCGACCGACAACAACGGTTGCGAAGCCGTCAAGTTTTATACGATCACACAGCCGCCTCCTATTGCGCCTACTATCTCCCAGGCAGATGCGAATCTGTGCTTTGGCGACGCCAATGTCGATCTGACCGTCACGCCCACCGGAGGATTGCCACCGTTTACCGGCGTGTGGTCCACCGGGGCCTCAGGACTGACGATCATGAATGTAGGCGCAGGAAATTATTCGGTCACGGTAACGGATGCAAACGGATGTTCCTCCACTGGCTCTGCCCTCGTTACCGCGCCCCCTCTGCTGACACTGACCGTGACGACCACCGACGAGACCGGCGTTGGCACGAACGATGGAACAGCAACTGCCGTACCGGGCGGAGGAACGCCGGGATATACGTATTTGTGGAATAATGGTGCCACGACAAGTTTGATCACAGGGCTTGCGCCAGGCAATTATACCGTCACCGTCACCGATGCCAACGGGTGTTCCAATACCGCTTCCGGACAGGTAGATGCTTTTGGTTGTCAGCTCGATGTCACACTTCCGGCCGACCAGGCGATCTGCCCGGATGCCTCCTTCGTCCTGCTGCCGTCCGTCAATGGGAATACCGGAATCGTCACCTTCCTATGGTCCACCGGGGATACGACGGAGACCATCCAGGCCAGTAGCCCGGGTGAGTATTGCCTCACGGTGACGGATGAAGCAGGTTGCCAGGATGCGGATTGCATCGTGATCACACAAATCGTGTTGCCCCCGCTCAATTGCATCGTGACCAATGAATCCGCACCGGGACAAAATGACGGATCGGTTTCCTGTGATACCCTGCCGGGGATAGTAGCGTATCTCTGGAACACCGGAGCCACTACGCCGTCCATCACGGGATTGGCACCCGGCGTTTACTGCCTGACCGTGACCGATGTCAATGGTTGTACAAAATCGGATTGCTTTGTTGTTCAGGCGGGCAATTGTCAACTGGTGGTGACCTCCGTTATTACCGATGTGCTGTGTCATGGACAGGCCAATGGTGTCATATCTGTCAGTGTTGAAAATGCGACGCCACCGGTGAACTATAATTGGTCAACTGGTGATACCACCTCCACCATTTCAAATCTAGCCGGTGGAAATTATAACGTGACCATTACCGACGCTTCCGGTTGCCTCGAACTTAAGGATTATATCGTCAGCGAGCCGGATGCGATAACGATCACAGTGGATAGTGTATTCCCGGTTTCCGATGCAGGGCTTGGTTTCATCCTGATCACCGTTGGTGGTGGTGTTCCTCCGTATAGCTATGCCTGGACGGATCCGTTAGGCAATGCAAACGCAGAGGAAGATCAGCTCAATCTCACGATTCCCGGGAATTACCAGGTCACGGTGACCGATGCCAATGGCTGCGGGGCCGAAGTGGATTCTATTTTCGTGGCCAACGAGGTGGCGACGGGACCCACGCTGACGTATACACCGCTAAAGATTTATCCGGTTCCGGCCGGCAGAACCTTATACCTGGATATGGATGCAGCGGTCAAGGAAGTGGTCGTCAACGCGATCGATGGACGCAGGGTCCTTTACATAAAATCCCTGCAGGCCAATGCCTTGGATGTCTCAGGACTCGATACCGGCTGGTATGTCCTGCGGATATCCGATGGACAGTCGTGGTATATCGCCCGTTTTATCAAGTAAAAAAATGGCTGCCATCCGGCAGCCATTTTTTTTCAATCCAGTTTGAGTACCTCGAGAAATGTCTTTTGCGGTACTTCCACGGAACCGATCTGGCGCATTTTCTTCTTGCCCTCTTTTTGTTTTTCCAGCAGTTTGCGCTTTCGCGTGATATCCCCGCCGTAACATTTAGCGGTCACATCTTTCCGCATGGCGGAAATGGTCTCCCGCGCTATTATTTTGGCTCCGATCGAAGCCTGGATGGCAATGATAAATTGTTGTTTCGGGATCAGTTCCTTCAATTTGGTACAAATCTTTCGTCCAAAACTTTCAGCCTTATCACGATGCACCAGGGAAGAGAGGGCGTCAACGGGTTCGCCGTTGAGCCGGATGTCCAGTTTTACCAGGTCAGACTGACGGTAATCCTTCGGGGCATAATCAAAGGAGGCATATCCCCTGGAAATCGATTTCAGGCGGTCATAGAAATCAAATACGATCTCGGCCAGCGGAAGATCAAAACTCAGTTCCACCCGGTTGGTCGTGAGGTAATGCTGATGCGTCAGCATGCCCCGCTTCTCCAGGCAAAGGGTCATGATCGGTCCGATGTATTCCGGCTTCGTGATGATCTGGGCATGGATGTAAGGTTCCTCGACGTATTCAAGGATGGTCGGATCCGGCAGATCATTGGGCGTATGGATCTCCTGGAGGCCATGCCGTTTGGTCGAAGCCCTGTAGGAAACGTTGGGGATCGTGGTGATGACCTCTTGCTTGAATTCGCGGCTGAGTCTTTCCTGGATGATTTCCAGGTGCAACATCCCCAGGAAGCCGCAGCGAAAGCCAAACCCAAGGGCGATGGACGTCTCGGGCTCGAAGACAAGGCTCGCGTCATTGAGTTGCAGTTTTTCCAGGCTGTCCCGCAGGTCTTCAAAGTCATCATTATCGATCGGGTATATGCCCGCGAAGACCATCGGTTTGACATCCTCAAATCCCTTGACCGCTTCCTTGCAGGGATTGACTACCGTGGTGATCGTGTCACCCACTTTGATTTCTTTGGATTCCTTGATTCCGGTGATGATATACCCCACATTGCCGGCAGATAATTCAGGTTTGGGTACCTGTTGCATTTGAAGGATGCCGATCTCATCTGCCTCATATTCGCCACCGATATTGACAAACCGTACTTTTTCCCCTTTCCGTATCCTTCCGTTGAAGATGCGGAAATAAGCAATGACCCCGCGGAAAGAATTGAAGACGCTGTCGAAAATCAGTGCCTGTAACGGAGCATCCGGATCGCCAACCGGGGGATGGATGCGTTCCACAATGGCTTCCAGGATCTTATCGACCCCCTCGCCGGTTTTTCCGCTGGCCAGGATAATATCGGATTTAGCACATCCGACCAGGTCGATGATCTGATCGGATACTTCATCGATCATGGCATTGGGCATGTCGATTTTATTGAGGATCGGAATGATCTCGAGATTGTGTTCAATGGCCAGGTACAGATTGGAGATGGTCTGGGCCTGGATCCCCTGGGTGGAATCGATCAGCAACAAAGCCCCCTCGCAGGCGGCGATCGACCTCGAGACTTCGTAGCTGAAATCCACATGCCCCGGCGTATCGATCAGGTTGAGCGTGTATTCCTGTCCGTCCGTATGCTTGTAATAAAGTTGGATGGCGTGGCTTTTGATGGTGATACCCCGTTCCCGCTCCAGATCCATATTGTCCAGGGTCTGGTCCTTCATATCCCTCGCCGAAATCGTGTGCGTGATCTCCAACAGGCGGTCAGAGAGGGTGCTTTTACCGTGATCGATATGGGCTATGACGCAAAAATTGCGGATATTCTTCATAAGGGCGGCAAAGATACGCCGCCGGAGGCAGATGCCCCAGCCGGGCAGGGCACACCCGGTTTCAACGCCTCCCCCGGTCAATTAACATTGTATTGGATGAATGGGCGCTTTGGTTCCTTTAGCTTTCCGGGACATTTGCGGATGTTATGTTGCACCCCGATACCGAACTCCGGTATATCGACGCCGACATCGGCTACGGCGTGTTTGCCACCCGGGATATTCCGAAAGGGACCATCACCTGGGCACGCGATTCTTTTGACCTCGAATTCACACCGGATGAAGCACGCCATTTGGACCCGCTGCACGCCGACCTCGTCAAAAAGTATGCGTACCGCAATCACCTCGGGCATTTTATTTTATGCTGGGACTTTGGACGCTATGTCAATCATAGCTTTGAATCCAACTGCATCTCCACCGGATATGATTTTGAAATAGCGGTCCGCGATATACGGGCGGGGGACGAACTGACGGATGATTACGGTTACCTCAACCTGACCGAACCTTTCAAACCACGGCAATCTGCACTCGGTCGGGAATATGTCTTCCCGGATGATCTCCTCCACTTCCATGATCAATGGGATACGCAGGTCCAAGCCTGCCTTCCGTTATTGTTCCGGGTGCCGCAACCGCTCCTCTCCCTGGTGCCCCAAAAGGACCTGGATGAAATCAAAAAGACCCTTGCCGGAAAGCGACCGATGAAGTCAATTTTAGCCCATTACTGTAAGGATCCCATGGCTGTCCTGCATCCCACCGGTACCTAAAGTGTACACACTCATTAGTTTAGTTAACCAGCTACCGTTTTCCCGGCACACATGTAGTCAACCGTAAATCGCCCCTTTCTTCTTCCGTCTTTCCTCTTCCGTCTTTCCTCTTCCTATTTCAGCGAAAGACTATACGCGAAATCCCCCGGGAAATTTTCATAGTATCCCTGGAAATAAAGACTGGACCCCGTTTTCCGCAATTCCTGCTTAAGCGCTTCCACGTTGATGGTCGGTACGCCGTTGAGCCGGGTGATGATAAATTTCTTTTCCATGTTGACATTGGCGATCTGGCTGCCACTGGTGATTTCGGAGACGATCACGCCGCCTTTGGGCAGGCGGGCTTCTTCATATTCATTCAGGTCACGGACAGTCATGCCCAGATCCTGCAGGATGACTTCCGGGACTTTCGAGGATGTTCCGTCTGCCAGGGTTCCATTCCTTGAGTCGCTGAGTTTGACCCTCGCTTCCTTTTTCTTTCCATCCCGCACATAGGATAAGATCAGTACATCCCCGGGATGATGCTGGCCTACCTGTCCCATGAAATCGGGTGAGGAAGTCACTTTCTTGCCATCGATCATCAGGACGATATCGCCTTCCTGCAGGCCGGCCACATCGGCGGCACTTTGTTCATTGACTTTCTCCAGGACCACACCGGCCACTTCGGCCAGGCCTTCTCTATCAGCGGTCTGGCTGTCCACGGGCCGGATGACGACTCCCAGCCAGCCGCGCCTGGGCGATCCGTATTGACGGATATCTTCCAGTACCTTCTTGGCGAGATTGGAGGGGATCGCGAAGGAAAAACCTTCATACTGACCGCTGAAGGTCATGATGGCCGTATTGATCCCCATCAATTGACCCTTTGCATTGACCAGCGCCCCGCCACTGTTTCCGGGATTGACAGCGGCATCCGTCTGGATAAACGATTCGATCCCGCCGTCATCCAGGATATTGATATTTCGCGATTTGGCGCTCACAATGCCGGCTGTCACGGTAGAGTAGAGACGAAAAGGATTGCCAATGGCCAGGACCCATTCGCCCACCAGGAGCGAATCACTGTTTCCAAAAGCCATGTACGGAAGATTTTTACCTTCCACTTTGAGCAGGGCAAGATCAGTAGAGGGATCGGATCCGATGAGCTTGGCATCAAATTCTCTTCCGTCGTCCAGCAGCACGGCAAAACTGTTTCCATCGGCCACTACGTGATGGTTGGTGGCGATGTACCCATCCGGGGAGATGACGACACCAGACCCCGTGCTGCCGCCATAGTTTCGCTGGCCCAGGTAACCTCCACTGGTTTGCCTGGACTCGATATAGGCCACTGCGCGTTTGGACGTGTTGGAGGCTTTGACCAGGTCCGGGGCAGACATCACCGCGGATGGAACCACCGATTCAAATGGTGCGTAATTGGTCAGCATCGGCCTGCCCGGATTGGACGTAACGATGACCGTGGGTTTGTCAAACAGAATGAACAGGCCAAAAGCCAGGGCGGCACTGAATAAACCGGTCAGGATAAACGGGGCATATTTTTTCATGGCAGTGTGACAGATGTGCTTTGGATTAAAACAAGAATAGATTCTTAAACATTGTAAATCCCACTTGGTTTAGATGCTAAAATTACCTTAAAGTTTTTCGGCCGGGTCATGGGGCATGAACTGCCTGCTGCGAATAACGCTTTATTTTTGTGCCTGAAAAAATACGTAACGTTTATCCATGGCGAATTTGTCCTTTTATAAATACCAGGGTGCAGGTAATGATTTCATCATGATCGACGACCGCGAGTTGTTGTATGAGCCGCAGCTGTCGACCGGTTGGATCGCCCGGGCTTGTGACCGGCATTTCGGCATCGGGGCGGACGGGCTGATCCTTGTCCAGCCGGGCCGGGATGGCGCGGATTTTTTCATGCGCTATTATAATTCGGATGGACGCACGAGTACCTTCTGCGGGAACGGAGGTCGATGTATAGTGGCTTTCACCCGGTACTTGGGATTGCACGACGGAAAATGCCGTTTCCTGGGGACGGATGGCTGGCATGATGGGGAGATCCTGGATGACGGCCAGGTGAGTTTGTCCATGACCGATGTTCAGCACATCAATACGGTGGATGAAACCAATTTTATCCTGCATACCGGCTCACCCCATTATGTGATTATCACGGAAGCAATCCACGAGCTGGATGTTCGGTCCCTGGGCAGGGCCATCCGGTATAGCCCCGGATTCGCCCACGAAGGAATCAATGTCAATTTTGTGGAGCACATGGGCAAGGGAGAAATTGCCGTCAGGACCTATGAGCGCGGTGTGGAAGATGAAACACTGGCCTGCGGTACCGGGGTGGTGGCCGCTGCCATCGCAGCAGCCTATTCCTCCTTCGAGCAAGTCCGGGCCTGGACAGTGCATGCCCGCGGGGGAGATCTTCGGGTAGAATTTCAGCAAAAAGAATTACAGCAATTTACGTCCGTCAGGCTTATCGGGCCCGCGCAGGAATCTTTCCGGGGAGCAATCGATCTCCCGGGCTGAGCCGGGTCAATCGTCCTCATCCCCTCCTGAAACCCACTGATCCAGGAGTGCTTTCATTTCGCTCACAGCATGCGGATCTTTACCATCGGTCCCTTGCCGGATGCCTTGTTCGAGGAGCTTTTTGGCCTCCATCCGGTTTCCGGCGGTATACAGGAGCTTGGCATAATGATAGTAGGTGGCCAGGTAGTCTGCATGGTTGGTGACGAGGTGCTCATACAACAACAGTGCCTGCATCGTGGCCAGCTGGTTTTCGTATTCCCTGGCCAATGCATAGATGAGAAAGGGATCATCCGGTTGCTCCTCCAACAAGGCTTCCAGTTCATCGAGTCTGCTCATAGGGGCAAAAATAAGGAGTCCGGTCCTGGCACTCCTTCCAGGTTTTACGTTCCCGTTGCCCTGTCCCCCGTTTCCGCCCCCCTTTCCCGTTAAATAAATACCTTTGCCGCAGTAAAAGACCGACCCTGGAATGAAGCTATTGGTGGCCATCAGCCAGACCCCCGAAACCACGGCCCGCATTGCCTTTAAAGACGGCAATACCACGTTTGACCCTGCCGGCGTGAATTTTATCATGAATCCGTATGACGAGTGGTATGCGCTGGTGCGCGCATTGGAACTCAAAGAAGAAAAAGGAGGCAGCGTGACCGTCATCCACTGCGGCCCCGCAGCCAATGAGGTGACGATTCGCAAAGCCCTGGCCATCGGGGCGGATGATGCTGTCCGTATCGATATGGATCCCAAAAGCGCGGACATGGTCGCCCGGCAGATCGCGGCCTATGCCAGGGACAAGGGATTTGATATCATTTTGACCGGAAAAGAAACCATTGATTACAATGGTGACCTGGTGGGCGGTATGATCGCGGCCCTGCTGGATCTCCCGTACATTTCCTTTGTGAGTCACATGACCTGGCAGGATGGCACCGCTGCGCTGGTCCGGGATATTGAAGGCGGCACCGAAGCGGTGGAGGTGACAGGCCCTTTCGTCATCAGCGCTTCCAAAGGATTGGCAGAACAGCGCATCCCCAATATGCGGGGTATCATGTCCGCCAAAACCAAACCGCTGCAGGTCATTGCGCCTGTTGCGGCGGATGACCAGGTCACCCATATGGCATTCAGGGTGCCGGCCGCTAAATCCGCCGTCAGGCTGATTGATCCTGCGCACATGGATGAATTGGTGCGGCTGCTCCACGAAGAAGCAAAAGTGATTTGATCCGATCAACAACCTAACTGACCGAACATGATATTGGTGTTAGCGGAAACGCAGGATGGTAAAATAAAAAAGGCAGCCAGGGAAGCAGTCTATTATGGCGCCCTCTGGGCCGAGAAAACCGCCTCAGCATGTGTTGCCCTCGTGCTGGGCACGGCCGAGTCACCAGGGCAACTCGGACAATATGGCGCCAGGGAAGTCCTGCATATCAACCAGGCATCGCTGGATGCCTTTGATGCGCAGGTCTTCGCCAAAGTCGTTGCCGCAGTAGCGAAGGAGAAAAAGGCCACATGCGTGATCCTCCCCGATACGGCCAATGGAAAGAGCATGCTGGGATACCTGTCCATTGCGCTGGATGCCGGCGCAGTGCGTGGCGTGAATGCGCTGCCGGAGATGAAAGACGGGGCAATGCAGGCGGAAAAAGGCGTTTTCTCCGGGAAGGCTTTCGCCACCTGCAGGGTCCATACGCCTGTTGCGGTCATGACCCTGGCCGGCAATTCGGTCAAACCCCAGGTCACCGGATCCGATGTCACTGTGAGTGAAATGCACGTGGAGATCCCGGCCGCTAAAACCAAAGTGATTAAAGTCAACCGGACAGTCGGGACCGTACCCTTGCCCGAAGCGGAAATAGTGGTTTCTGCGGGCCGCGGCATGAAAGATCCTTCCAACTGGGGGATCGTGGAGGACCTGGCCTCCGTTTTAGGTGCCACGACAGCCTGCTCCCGGCCTGTGGCGGACAGCGGATGGCGCCCCCATCATGAACATGTCGGCCAGACCGGAATAGCCATTCGGCCCAACCTCTATATCGCTATCGGGATCTCGGGTGCGATTCAGCACCTGGCCGGTGTCAATAGTTCAAAAGTGATCGTGGTGATCAACAAAGACCCGGAAGCACCGTTTTTTAAAGCCGCGGATTATGGGGTGGTGGGAGACCTTTTCGAAATCGTACCCAGGCTCACGGAGGCACTAAAAAATTTCAAGGCAGGCCATGCCTGATCCTGAATGGATTTGGCAGGAGCGTTTCATGTGAACTCTTGGAGGCCAATCCGCATTTTTATATATATTTCGAGCCTAAGCAGGAGGTTTTTTGGAAAAAATCGAACTCTATATTGTTACCCTGACGCATAGTGTCACACAATCAAGCAATTATGCAGTGGTGATGGGCGAAGTGGAGGGCAACCGCCGGTTACCGATCGTGATCGGTGGCTTTGAAGCCCAGGCTATTGCCGTGGCTATGGAAGGCATGGTTCCTTCCCGGCCCCTGACCCATGACCTGCTCAAAAATATCCTGGATACCTTCGAAATCGAGGTGACCGAAATCATCATCAACAACCTCGTGGAGGGCGTTTTCCACGCGCGGATTGTCTGCATGCAACATGGGCGGGAATATGAAATCGATTCCCGTACGTCGGACGCCATAGCTATGGCCGTCCGTTACTCCTGCCCCATCTTCACCTATGACTTTATCCTGGATGCCGCGGGAGTCCGGATCGAGGAACCCCAGCCCGGGGAATCGGAAGAAGTCAAGGAAGAGCAAAAGAAAAGACCCCGCAAACGCGGCTATGCCGAGTATTCCCTGGATGATCTCAATGCCATGCTCGATAAGGTCATCGGCGAGGAGGATTATGAAAAAGCGGCCAAGATCCGCGATGAAATCAATCGCCGGAAAGAAGAAGGAAACAGCTGATCAGAAGGCGTCTTTGTTTCCGGTATAGCCCAGCAAACGCAGGTAATCATTATTGCTCGTCACGACATATGCTTTTGTCCCTTCCTTGCCAAGGCGGATGGGCTGGATATCTTTGACATCCCCGTTGAGCCACAAACCACTTTCATACGGATACAGGGCCTTGAAGGAAGCCTCTCCCTGGTTGATCAGTAAGCATCCCTTTCCGGCATCCGCGCGGCCGGTCTCGACCTCGGATACATACAGGTTGCCCGCCGTCAGGATATCGGTCAATCCATCTCCGTTGAAATCATCGACCACGATAGCGTTGGCCGGAGAAAGTTGTGCCAAAGAAGGAAGCGGCACCAGGTCATATTTTCCAAACCCGCGATTGATCATCAGGCAGGAAGAGAATTGCGTGGCCTGGTAATGCAGGGCAGATTTCAGTTTGTCGCCATAGACCTCGAAGATGGAGGCTGAACCGTATTCTTTATACGTATGAAATTTTTCCTTTAAGGAGGGCACCTGTTCGCTGCTGCATTGCAGGCCTCTCACGGGATACAGGACATTGTTGTCAAAGTAATAGCCGAGGGCGATATCGAAGGTTCCGTTTTCATCAAAGTCGGAAGCATAGATCTCAAACGGGCGGGTTTCAGAAGCCGTGTATTTATAATTGCGCCCGAGATTACCTAATACATAATCGGTCTGACCATCGCCATTGAAGTCACCCTCGCTGACCCGGTTCCACCAGCCAACCGTGTGCGTCAGTCCGTAGGTGGCGGTTTCGTTGGTGAATTTTCCATCCTGTTGCTGAAAAATGGTGATAGGCATCCATTCACCGGTGATGAGGAGATCCTTGCGGCCATCGCCGTTGATATCCGTCCATTGGGCATCCGTCACCATACCGAGTTCCTTCAACCCGGGCGCGCGTGATTCGGTCACGTCAAAATACCCGCCGCCGCGGTTTTCAAGCAAGGTGCTGCTGGCAGGGGATGGATATTTTCCGGGAACGTGCCGGCCGCCGACAAAGAGATCCATGTCTCCATCCGCATCGAAATCGCAGGGCTTGACACAACTGCCCGCGGTACGGATATCGGGCAGGGCGTTCATCACTTTTTGAAGCACCCCTTTTCCGGTGTTGATGTAGAGCCTGTCGCGGTAGGCCTCGTTGCCTTCGGCATATTCATTGCCCCCGCTGGCCACATAGAGATCCGGTAATCCATCGTTGTTGGCATCGACAAAAGCCGCGCCCATATCATCTACCGCCTGGTCGATGACGAAAGCTTTGATATCCGCTTTGGTAAATTTTCCGCCGGGTCCCTGTAAATACAAAGCGCCGGGCTGTCCGTTGCCTCCACCGACAAAGAAATCTTCGAGGCCGTCAGCATTGACATCCGCGGTGCAGGTGAAGGGACCGAATTGGGACATCTTGTGCGGCAGCAACACCTGCTTTTGATAATCATCAAATTCCGTATCCGCGTGCCGGAAATCGATGCCGGCAGAAGAAGTGATGTCCGTAAAAGAATGCGAAACGGCAGGAAAGAGGTTGGCGCCGGTTTTTCCGGCATCGGCATGATTCACCCGGATGACCTGGTCGGCTTTGACATGCGTAATCGTTTGCTGCTTGCCGTCCGGCCACGAAATGATGACCTCGTTTGCTTCCGTGTCATCTTTTAATCCGAAATGCAGGATGCCGTCCACGGAGGATTGGTAACCACGCGTATTGGCATACTCCTGGTATTGAAGGCCGGAGGCGGTGGTGATTTTTACTTTTGTCCCGATGGGGCATACTGTGGCGGGATACACCAATTGAATCCGCAGGTAATGACGCTGTTGATTGATCAGGTTTCGGTACACGCTGGCCGGATCATTGATGTTGTTGGCCACCAGGTCGAGATCGCCGTCCAGATCAAGGTCGGCATAGGCCGCGCCTGACGTGAAACCAAGGAAATTGAGCCCGACCGTTCTGCCGGTCTCCGTGAAGGTGAGATCGCCATTGTTGTGGAAATAGTTGTTTTCCACTTTGTTGCTCGGCGCTTTCTTTCCAAAGGCCACCATCAGGTCATTTTTTTTCTCCTGCGTGACATCGGATCCTTCCAGTTCATGCATGATCTTTTTAAAGTGGTCCTTATCCAGGTATTCGCGGAAATACCCGTTGGACACGTAGAGGTCTTTCCATCCGTCATTATCAAAATCTGCCAGGAGGGAGGACCAGCTCCAGTTGGTCCGGTGCATACCTGCCATCTGCCCGATCTCGCTGAAGGAGCCGTCACCCATGCTCAGTTGGAGCATATTCCGCATGTACTGGTAGTGGTAGTTGTTTTTGACAAATTCCCAGAAGAGTTCGGGGTTCATGCTGGCCATCTTCGTCTTTTCGTTGAAGTTGTTGGTGCCGAGCATTTCGACGATAGCGAGGTCCAGTAATCCATTGTTGTCGACATCGGCCGCGTCTATGCCCATGCTTGAATGGGACATGTGCCCCAGCTTCTCCTTCGATACCTCCCGGAACGTTCCGTTGCCGTTGTTGATGTAGTACCGGTCCGGCTCGGTATGATCTACCGCCACATAGAGGTCGGTCCAGTGATCCTGGTTGAGATCGGCTGCGATGACCCCGAGCGTCCAGCCATAATTGAGCAGGCCTGTTTGCTCGGTGACATCCGTAAACGTGCCGTTGCCGTTATTGTGATACATCCGGTTGCTCGTCTCATGCTTTGGATGATTCCACTGCGCTATGTGGTACGCGAAAGATTCCATTCGCTTGAGCGGGTGGTTGCCCACATAGAGATCCGCGTGCCCGTCCTTGTCATAGTCCAGGAAGGTGGCCACGATGCTGTACCCGTCATCGGCGATGCCGTATTGCTTTGCCTGCTCCGTAAACGTCAGGTCGCCATTGTTGATAAACAACAAATTGGTGCGACGCCCGGGGTCTTCGTAGTAGGCACGGCAGACATAGATATCCAGCAGGCCGTCTCCATTGACATCGTAAAGGGTCGTGCCCGTGCACCAGCTGCCGGCACAGCCGACACCGGCTTTGTCCGTGATGTCTTCAAATTTGAAATCACCTTTATTGAGGTAGAGTTTATTGCCGGTTTGGTTGCCGGTGAAATAGATGTCCGGTAATCCGTCGTTGTTGATGTCGCCGATACCCACCCCGCCACCGTTGTAAACGTTGATGTATTCCAACGGGCTGCGGAGCGTATTGATGTCCAGTTGGTTGCTGAAGGTGATACCCGTGGTGCCGGCATCCAGGGATTCAAATCGCAGGATTTCATCAGCGGCTTTGTCCGGGCTGAGGGCAGGAGCCGGATCAGCAGGTTTACAGGCCGCCAGGCTGAGGACAAGACATAGCACGGGCAAGTACAAGGGATGGACTTTGATCATCGAATCGGGTCTTTTTTCTAAATGGTACGTCCGCGGTCAGGGCGACAGGGGCAAGTGGCCGGTTTGAATCGGATCGTGTCTGGAAAAGTACGCAATAAAAGAAAATCCGGCTTAAATAGCTTTCGCTCAGGCCCACAGGTTTTCCGGGTATACGCCATCCCGGATGAGCTCGTTGAGCCGTTCGCTGACAAAAGCTTTGTCCTCCCGGTAGGTCACGCCAAACCATTCTGCGTCACAATGCAGCACCCTGGTTTTTCTTTTCCCCGATTTGATGAGGTCATCGATCAGGGCGGGAATGTAATACTCCGCCTTCAGGTCATGTCCCGACTGCCGGAGAAATTGGTCAAACGCCTCTTCGAAAAATTGGAAGTAGGAAGGATAAAAACCCCACATGTTCATCGACACGGGTGTCTCGGGGGTCAATAATTCAATCCGGCCTTCTTCATCCGGAAAGGAAATGACACCGTTGTCATCCCGCCCGATTTGTTTGCACTCGACGATATGTTTCAGGTATCCGTAGAAGTCCAGTTCAC
The DNA here is from genome assembly GCA_964617515.1 of uncultured Saprospiraceae bacterium. Classification (GTDB taxonomy): domain Bacteria; phylum Bacteroidota; class Bacteroidia; order Chitinophagales; family Saprospiraceae; genus Opimibacter. The sequence continues at coordinate 18,476 of CAZTXO010000034.1, forward strand.
AGACACCCCGGTTGACCGTGCCATGTTCGGAAAGGGTATTGTCGAGCTTGTAGCCGACCAGGGCGTATTCTTCCCTGTCCCGTTGCGCCGTTAGGAACTGGTAGAGCGTCACGTATGCTTCGGCACCATAATAATCATCTGCATTGATGACGGCAAAAGGTCCGTTGACAGCTTGATGCGCCACCCATACGGCGTGGCCCGTTCCCCACGGCCGTTCGCGGTCCGCAGGAAAGGGGTAAGGATGCGGGATCTGCTGTAATTCCTGGTATACATACTCCGCCCGCATACGTCCCTGCATTTTAGGCTCAAAGGCGGCCTTGAACGCATCGGCAAAATATTCCCGGATGATAAAGACGACGTGCGTAAAACCGGCCCGGTAGGCATCATACAGACTGTAATCGATGATGGTCTCCCCGTGTGGACCAAAGGTGTCCATCTGCTTCAATCCGCCGTACCGGCTGCCCATGCCTGCCGCCAAAACCACCAGCGATGTCTCTTTTTTCATACGTCTTGTTTCTTCTGAGAGGGATTTCGTTTATAAACCGATGGCGCGGGCATAGTTCGCTTCAATCTGGGCGCCCAGTTCCTGCGCCCGGGCCCCGTATTTCCTGGCGCTGGGTATGTCCTGGCTGACATAGTAACACCGGGACAGATTGAGATAATACCCGCCATTGTTTGGATCGATCCGGATCGCCGCTTCGAAATCCGCACGTGCTTCCGCTATTTTCTTCTGCGCATTAAAGAAGATGACACCCCGGTTATTGTAATATTCAGCTTTCCCATACCGCGCGATCAGTTCATCATACATCCGGATCGCTTCTTCGTACCGGCTTTTTCCCCCGTATGAGCGGGCCAGTAAGAAAGCGGCTTGTTCCTGCTCCGGATAATGCCGGTAAAATTTGGAGGCATCTTCCAGGGCATGATCATATTCGCCGACTTCCAGGGAGACCCGGGCTCTCCATTCCAGTGCGTTGGCATAGATCGAATCACAGATCAGCGCTTTGCTGAGGTGATAGATCGCGTCGGTCCATTTTTTCTCGTCATAATAATCCAGTCCCTTATTCGTCCACGCCCGCGCACTGTTCGGGTAGGTTTTGATGACATCCTCCCAGAGCGTCTGGCTCGATTTCCAGACAGGGATCCGCATGACCGTCAGGAAACCAAGGACACAGATCCAAAGCGTGAGCAATCCGAGCACCACATATTTGTAACGGCTGAGCACCCCGGTCAGCAGCGTATAGAGACCCATCGCTGCCCAAAAGAAAATCCCGATATACGGCACATAAGTATAGCGTTCGGCTACCACAGCGTTACCGATCGAGACCACTTGCAGCACCAGCAAGAGATTGACCGTGTAAAACCCGAAACCAAAAAGAAAATGACGGTTGCGCACTTTCCACAGGGCATACAGCGCCACAGCGATCGCAAGACCGGTCGCGAGGTAATAGGGTGGAGTCAGTGTTTTGGGAAAAGGATGTAAGGCGGAAAGCGGTATGGGCAGGATGATTTTCAATAAATACCATACCCAACCGAAACCGGCATAACAGATCCTCTCCAGGAAACCATGCGCTTCCACGGTAGCAACCGCTTTTTTAGCCTGGATGTGAAACGTAACATAGGCCATGATGGCAGCGAAAACGAATAAGGGCAGTTTCTCCAAGACCCATTTGGCGCTCCAGGGTCTTTTGAGGAAATAATCAATGCAGAGAAGCGATAATGGCAGGACAATAGCCGCTGGTTTGCAGAGCAAACTGATGCCTCCCAGGATGGTCGTGAGGGCCAGGTATTTCCACTGGTACTGCCGCAGGTATTTCAGGTAGGCGATCATCGCGCCTACGTAAAAAAGGGTGTACAGCAAGTCCTTTCGTTCAGACACCCATGCGACCGATTCGACATGCATCGGATGGATGCCAAAGAGCAAAGCAACCGCCGCGCTCACCCAGGCGTTTTTTCCGGACAGGGCATAGATAAACCAGAATACGAGCCCTGTATTGAGCGTGTGGAGGATCACTGCCGTCAGGTGATAGGGCATGGGCTTCAGTTCCGCCACCTGGTAGTCCAGGGCAAGACTGATGATCGTCAGGGGATGATAGTTGGACACAACAGGCGTGGAAAAAATCGCCCGGAGGCCTTCCCCGTTGAGGTTTTTCAGGAGCGGGTTCTGGGTGACGTACAGGATGTCATCCCAGTTGGTAAAACCATTTTGCAGGGCTGGAAGGAAAAGAAGAAAGGTAACCGCCATGACCGGGATAAAAAACAACCAGAGGATTTTCGGCGGGACCGTTCCTGTTGGTTTGACTGCTGGTTTGACAGCCGGCTTGCCGGTCTTTGCTTTTCGTTTTTCTGCCATAGCGGTGACGCGGCCAAAATTAAGAGAATTATAATGGATCGGCGTCCACGTTCCGGACTGGCCGAATTGTTAATTTTGCCCATCGATTCTTTCTCTACATGAAGCACTCCCCGCATCTCCTTGCCCCCTCCATTCTTTCTGCGGATTTTGGCCACCTCGACCAGGTGATCGACATGATCAACGCCAGTGAGGCGGATTGGTTCCATGTCGATGTGATGGACGGGATGTTTGTGCCCAATATCAGCTTCGGGTTTCCCGTGATGGAAGCCCTCAAAAAACGGGCGGCCAAACCACTTGATGTCCACCTGATGATCGAGTCGCCGGAACGGTATGTTGAAAAATTCAGGGCGGCCGGGGCGCATGTCATTACGGTCCACTTCGAAGCGTGCCGCCATCTGCACCGGGTGATCCACCAGATCAAAGAAACCGGCGCGCTTGCCGGGGTAGCGCTCAATCCACACACACCGGTCACCATGCTGGCCGATGTGCTGGAAGATCTGGACCTGGTGCTGATCATGTCTGTCAATCCGGGTTTTGGCGGCCAGAAATTTATCTACCAGGCGATCCCCAGGGTGGCCCAGCTCAAACAAATGGTCATGGAGCGCAACCTGTCCCCTTATATCGAGGTGGATGGCGGTATCGGTCTCCAAAATGCCGAGCGTGTCCTGCAGGCAGGCGCCAATGTGCTCGTTGCCGGCAATTCCGTTTTGTCCGCAGCAGACCCGGTAAGTGTCGTTGCGCAACTCAAAGCGATCGGCAGGGAAGGTTTCAAAAATATTCCGGCTTGATCTTCGTTCGGGAAGGAATGAAGCGCTTCTGGTGCGGGGTGATCAGCCTGATCAGCGTCCCTGTGTGGGGACAAACCGGCATAACGGTGCACGGGGTGATTACGGACCGGCAAAATGACGAGCCGATCGAACTCGTCACCGTCATCGCACATGATCAGCAGCTCCTCGCCGAATCGGATTCAACAGGCCATTACAGGCTGGTCCTCGCATCCGCCGGAGAATCGTCCATTCAGTTTCGCCGTACCGGGTACAAACCACTTGATTACACGTTGCCATCGCTTGCACCAGGCAGCCGTTTTGAATTGAATGTGGCCCTGGCCCCGCTGACCACCAACCTTGAAGTGATCGTGACGGCCCAGCGGATTGAAGACGCGGGGATGGTCCGGGAAAAAGTGGAAGCCTTGAAGTTGTTGCCCAGCACAACCGGCAACCTGGAATCCATCCTTCCCAATATCGCCCTGGGTACGAGCAGCGGCACCGGGGGCGAACTCACCTCACAGTATAATGTCCGGGGAGGCAACTACGATGAAAACCTGGTGTATGTCAACGATTTTGAAGTCTACCGGCCCTTGTTGGTGCGCACGGGCAACCAGGAAGGATTGAGCCTGCCCAACCTGGACCTGATTCGGGATTTGAGTTTTTCATCGGGCGGTTTTGAAGCCAAGTACGGGGATAAAATGTCTTCGGTGCTGGATGTGCGTTATAAATTGCCGGACAGTCTCCGCGCCTCCGCCTCCATCAGTTTGCTCGGGGCTACCGGCCATCTCGAAGGCAGCCTGCCGGTGGGAAAAGATCCGTATAAAAAGTGGCGCTATCTGATCGGGGTCCGCTACAAGACGACGCAGTATCTCCTGGGTTCACTCGATATAAAAGGGGAATACAGTCCTTCCTTCACCGATTACCAGGTATATTCCACACTCGATCTTTCGCGCGACTGGCAGCTTGGCCTGCTGGCCAATATCAACAGCAGCCGGTATGATTTTATCCCGGTGTCAGGGGATGTCGCCACCGGCCTCGTGGATTTCGCCTTGCGCCTGTCCACCGATTTTGAAGGAGCGGAGAAGGATCTCTTTATCAATGGCATGACGGGCTTGTCCCTTTCCTTTGTCCCCGACCGTAAACGCAATCCCCTTTTTCTAAAGATTCTCGTGAGCGGGTATAAAAGCCTCGAACGGGAAAACCTCGATATCCTCGGCGATTACCGGCTGAGTCAGATCGAAACGAGCCTCAATGATCCGGACGCAGGTGAAGAACTGGCCTTACTGGGCACCGGCACACAACATACCTTCAGCCGGAATGTGCTGCAGGTCAACATGCTCCATGCCGAGGTAAGGGGAGGAATCGAATTGCAGCAGAATACGAATGAATCCAATTTTATCGTCGGCGGTATCCGCGCCGGGATCGAAGATGTCATGGACCGCCTGCATGAATGGGAGCGCCTCGATTCGGCGGGATTTTCACTTCCATATGAGCCTTCCTCCCTGGACCTGCAGTATGTGCTCGATTCGAGGCGCGATCTGCAATCACTTCGGGTGTCAGGGTTTGTTCAAAACACGTATACCCGTCAAAGTCATGATGGTAAAGAGATACGGATCACCGGGGGCATCAGGGCTTCTTATTGGGATGTCAACCGCGAATGGGTCGTCAGTCCCCGCCTGCAGGTGAGTTACACGCCCGGGTCACACAAGGGATATCGTTTCGCGATGGGCTTGTATGCGCAGCCACCGTTTTACAAGGAGCTGCGCCGTCCGGATGGTAGTGTTAACGAGGATGTGAAGGCGCAAAAATCTTTTCATGTCCTGGCCGGTTATTCCACGGCCTTTGGACCCAAGGGTACGCAGGGACCCAAATACAAACTCATCCTGGAGGCGTATTACAAATCGCTCCGCGATCTGGTCGCGTATGAAGTAGACAATGTGCGTATCCGCTATGCAGGGGAAAATAATGCGACAGGGTATCTCACCGGCATCGATCTGCGCATCAACGGGGAGTTGGTTCCCGGTGCGGAATCCTGGATCAACCTTTCTTTCCTCCGCGCACGGGAGCATATCGATGGCGTACAACATTTGAAAAGGGAAGTGGGCCAGGCGGAAGGGGTGCCGGTCAGGGATGTGCCGCGTCCGACGGACCAGTTTATGACCCTCAATGTTTTTTTCCAGGATTATCTCCCCAATAATGACAATGTCCGGGTGCATGTCAACACGGCCATTGGTACCGGGTTGCCTTTCGGGCTGAAAGGCGATAACGTGATCTACCGGAATACCTACCGGTACAAACCATATCACCGGGTGGATATCGGGTTTTCCTTTAAACTCTGGTCCGGTGCATGGGAACAAAAACGGCCCGGCAATCTTTTTAGCCTTACCCGGGACAGTTGGCTGAGCCTGGAGATCTTCAACCTTCTCCAGGTGCGCAACGAAGCCAGCCGGACCTGGGTCAAAACGATCTTCAAGACCCAATACGCCATTCCTAATTATCTCAGTTCGAGGAGATTGAATTTAAAATTCAGGTGTGAATTTTAAGAAAATCAGTTGTATCTTTGCGTCCCGTTAAAAACCGGCAGCTCACTGGGTGAGGTCAGCCGGCAAGGTATTTTAACCATTAAATTTTAACTCGTACATGTCTGTTAAGATCCGACTCCAGCGCCATGGGCGCAAACAAGTCCCTCTGTATCACATAGTTGTGGCTGATGCCAGGGCTCCCCGGGATGGTAGCTTTATCGAGCGCATCGGTGTCTACAATCCGATGACCCGCCCCGCCACGATCGATATCGATCGCATGAAAGCCTATGAATGGCTTAAAAACGGAGCACAGCCCACGGACACTGTCCGCGCCATCCTCCGGTTTAAAGGCGTCCTTTTCTACAAACATCTTCAGCGTGGTGTCGCCAAAGGCGCCATGACGCCCGAAGAGGCCGAAATCAGTTTCCGGGCCTGGGTGGATGCCAAAGAGTCCCGCATCGCCGCCCGCGTAAAGGCGACGGCAGATGAGCGCAAAGCCCGTGCCGCTGAAATATCCGGTACCCGCAAGAAAGCGGAGAAGAAGAAAGTGGAAGAGCAACCGGACGAACTGCTCAACGTCAATCTGGCTGAACAAGCCGCTGCTGAAACGGCGGATCAGGAGACGACGGCAGAAGAATAATTCGTTTACTGTACAGGCGCTTTTTCTAAGCGCCTGCTGACATAAAAAGTTTGGTACACCTGGTAAGGCCCTTATGGTTCTTACCAGGTGTACATGTATTAAAAGGGTTTTTTAAAATAGCTTGTTATGGAAAAGCTGGATCAGAAATACCAGATCGAACTCGATTCATTGCGAGGCGTCATTCAAAGCTCCGATCTCCTGGCGGCCTACCTCGAAGACGAAGAGGAATCAAGTTACCAGGCCCTGCGGGATGCCTTTGAACCCCAGATCGAAGCATTGTACGAACGCGTCGCGGACCAGCATCCGCTGCAGCTGACCACGCTGGAATCCTCCCTGCTGCATCCGGAGTTTGAGGGATTGTATGCCCCGCGTATCCTGGGTTTCAGTGTGCTGCGGGGTGAGATCGATGAGGAGTACCATTACCGCAGGCCACAGGATCATTTTAAGGAAGTGTTGCTCGCCATCGCGGAGTCATCCAATTTCGAATGGATTAAAAACAAGATCGGCCAGAGCTGCCAGATTGGCTTCGCCCTGAGCAGTGAGATCTGGGTGAGCAACCTGATCAACCAGGTCGAGAACAGGAAAGTCCGGCAGTTTTATGAATCGATGATCCTGGATAAATTCAGGAGCCTGGCCGCCCGCAAATTCGCCTATGAAGGCTATTACCGCCAGTTTCTTCACCACAACTATCACTCAGCCGATTTCCCCAAAACGGTCGGCGAACTGAAATCCCTTTTTTCCGCCCTGGAGAAATTTATTCAGTACCGGATCCGCCACGCTAAGGTCAACCTTAGTTTGTTGCCTAACCTGAAGGAGTTTTTAAACAACGACTCCTTTAAAGGCGAAGAAGAGTATAACCGGATGCTGATCCTGTTTTGCCGTTATTTTCCCCATGAAGGCCACCAGGACTGGATAAAGACATTACTCAATCATGCCCGTGGACAGTTCCCCGGATTCAATGCCTTTTATTTCCGCTACCTCCTGGAGATCGAGGAAAAAGGACTGCCGCTGGATAAGGAATCGGATATGAATATCATCTCCCTCCTCGATCCGTCGATCCAGGATGACCTGCAACGGTATTCCGCCCTGATGGAGATTATCCACACCAAAGGATACATTCATGAAGACGCCATCGAAGCCACACGTTCCTTTTATGAGATGCACGAAGGCCTCTCCGATATCAACGAAGCGCTTCGCCATACCATTTATGGCCATTTCGACCGGCTGTTGAGCAATCTTCCGGAGGAAGATTACAAAACCTTTACCGGGCAGGATCATAAGAAATCAGAGGAGGAAGCCACACGGGATGAAAGCATTTCGCGGTTCATGAAACTCTATATGGATATCTTCGGCAACCAGGAGTTTAACATCCGCCTGCGTGACCTGAGCATGCGATTTGTGCACCGGTGCCTGAAAAGATTTACGGACAAACGCAGCGCTTTCTACCAGGACATCAAACATTTTGTCATGGAGAAGTTCCCGGAATGGGAGTTTATGAAAGAAAAAGAAGTGGTGGAACTTTTCAAGACGCGCCGCAAACGCAAGACCAAGGGATAAGGCTCCCCGTTACAATCGGTACATGCTCCGCGTACTCGGGGTAAAAGTTTAATTTAGGACGTGCTTTCCGACCAGGTACCCTATTATATTCTGGATCTGCTCCAACAGGTGCCGGGTGTCGACATCGCGGGCCTGGGCCGGTTTGAAGCCATCTTTCACCCCGCCGTGGTGGATGCAGCCGCCGCTAAAATCAGGCCTCCACACGTCCGGCCGGATTTTAAGACAGAAGCCTTGTCAGACGACACCCTGCTTGAATCGTATATGCACTATGCGTGTGGCGCTGAAAAAGCCGTTGCTCAATCGGCGATCCGGGAATTTGTGCGGAAAGTCACCGAAGCGACAGGCGATGGTAAGGTCTTTACCATCGACCACTTCGGCACCTTTTCTAAAAATGAACTGGACGTACTTCGGTTTACCCCGGACTGGGATGCATTTAATCTTTCTTTCCGGGGACTGGAGGTGATCGACCTCGCTCCTCCCAGGCTGCCCGAAAAGAAAGTATTTCCCGAAACCGAATGGACACCGGAGCCGCAGGCACAACCAGAAAAGCCGGACTACTCCGCAATCCATGAGCCTGTCGCGGAAGAAATCAAACTGACCAGGGAGGACCTTCATTTACCTGCCCCGGCGCATGAATTTCATGAAAACACCTCGAGACTTTGGTGGATGATCCTGATCTCGGCATTAGTCTTGATCACCATCCTCTGTGCATACCTGGCATGGGACATCCTGAGCAACCGCGATAAACTGAACGAGCTCAAGCAAACCTATCCGGATACGCTTGCTTCCAGCAGGATAAAGCCCTCGCCCCAGATACAGGAGTCCACCCCTATCGAAGTTATCCCTGTTCCGGTCGAGGAGCCGGAGACCACCTCCGCTACAACGCCTGAGCATGTGCGTCCCGCAAAACCGGCACCGGAGGAAAATGCTGTTGTCCCGGATGAGAAAGGATGTTTTATCGTGGTCGGTGCGTTTACTGATCCGGCCAATGTAACCCGGATGATGAATCGGTTGGCAACGCTCGGCTTTGTGGCCGAAGAGATCAGCGGCGGCAGACTGACCCGGGTGGCTATCAGGTCATCCTGCGAAAAGGAAACCTTGCAGAAAACGCTCAATGAGGCGAGGAATACGGTAAATCCTGAAGCCTGGATATACTGATGCGGGAGATTGAATTCAGGATCTCACCGGAGGAAACTGCAGATCCCCAGCTACTCAAATCCAAAATTGCCCAGGCGGCACATCTTGAGCCGGGCCAACTTGGTTCATACCGGATCATTCGCCGGTCGCTGGATGCCAGGAAGCGGCCACCTGTCTACCTGATCAAAGCATTGATCAGCGATGGGGATCCGTTGCCCGTTCTTCCGGATGAACTCAGTGATCTGCCGGACGTGAGTAGCCGCCAGGAAGTGCACATCGTCGGGGCAGGCCCTGCGGGTTACTTTGCCGCACTGGAATGCATCCGGCAGGGATTGTGCCCGGTAATCATCGAACGCGGCAAAGATGTGCAGGCCCGCCGGAAAGATCTTCGCGCCATTCAGCAGGATGGCATTGTCAATCCGCATTCCAACTATTGCTTTGGTGAAGGTGGCGCGGGTACCTACTCCGACGGAAAATTGTATACCCGTTCAGGTAAACGGGGAAGTATAACCTCCGTTCTGAAAATCCTCGTGGAAGCTGGCGCTGACCCGGATATCCTCGTGGAAGCGCATCCGCATATCGGCTCCAATAAGCTTCCGCAGATCATTGCGCAAGTGCGAAAAACCATCGAGGACCGGGGTGGCCGTATATACTTCAATACATGCTTGACGGATATCATCACTGAGGAAGGAGCGGAAAGGAAGGTGTCGGGTATTGAAATCAATGGTACGGAGCGATGGCCTTGTGAAGCCCTGATCTTAGCCACCGGCCACAGCGCCCGGGATGTATTTACCATACTGGTCAACCGGCAGATCCGGATCGAAGCAAAACCCTTCGCGCTTGGGGTACGGATTGAACATCCACAGGCTTTTATCGACACATGTCAATATGGAATTTCCCCGCGGGGGCAATACCTGCCGGCAGCCAGTTATGCGCTCAATGCCCAGGCCGGCAACAGGGGTGTGTTTTCCTTCTGCATGTGCCCCGGTGGCCTGATTGTGCCTGCAGCCACCGCGCCGGGTGAAATCGTCGTGAATGGCATGTCCCTGTCCAGGCGCGATAGCCCTTATGCCAACTCAGGGCTGGTCACCGCGGTCGAACTGGAAGATCTCCATACCCATTGGCACGGTGCGGGCAGGCAGGTAGCCGAACTGATCGGCGTCGAATTTCAACGAGACGTCGAACAACGAATGTTCCGGGCCGGTGATGGCTCACAGGCGGCGCCGGCACAACGGGTCGTGGATTTTATGAAAAAACAACTTTCGCGTGACGTGCCGGAGAGCAGCTATATCCCCGGTCTTTTTTCAGCGCCCCTGCATCAATTACTTCCCCGCTGGATCTATCAGCGGCTCGTGGCGGGCCTGCAGGATTTTGATCAGAAAATGAAGGGCTACGCGCATCCGGAGGCGGTCGTTGTCGGCACGGAAAGCAGGACCTCCAGCCCGGTCCGTATCCCAAGGCACACGGAAAACGGTATGCATGTGCAGGTATCGGGATTATTTCCCTGTGGGGAAGGCGCTGGCTATGCAGGAGGAATCGTTTCTGCCGCCATGGATGGACAATTCTCTGCGCGCGCTGTCGCTCATCACCTCAAAGTGCCTTACCTTTAATCACCAGCTATGAACCAGGTCTTCGATCTTATCGGGCGCATTCTGATCAGTACGATCTTTTTCTTTGAGGCGATCGATTCGATGCTTTTTGCGGAAAAGACCAAGATGACCATGGCGGAATACCACATCAATTGGAACCAGGACTTCCTCTTGTATGCGTCCATTGTCATGCTGTTGATTGGCGCCCTCATGCTCCTCATCGGGTACCGGATCCGCCTGGGGGTATGGCTGTTGTTGCTGTATTGGCTGCCGGTCACCTTCATTGTCTATTCGTTCTGGAATGACCCCAGGGATGTCCAGCGTCTCCACGCCATCCTCTTTATGAAAAACATCGCTATTGCCGGTGGGCTGCTGATGATCGCCGCGCATGGCGGCGGACGCTACAGCGTTCAACGCCTGTTCCGGGTTTCCCGCATTCCGCACGGGGAAGTCTAACAAAAAGGATCAGCACCGGGCTCCCGCCAGGCAAAAAGCTGGTCAGACAAGATCCTCATCTTTCCAGGGCCGTTTCAGCCTTCGGATCTCGGAGAGATCGGCAGGTTCACGTTCCGGCGGTTCCTGTTGCAGCAGATCGCCGGAGTAATCTTCCACAGGTTCCTGGGTTGAACCAGTCAGGGTGCGGGTTTCCATGGGTTTTTGAAGGGGCTGGGGGAACCGGGACCGGCGCATGGCTTCAAATACTTTTTGCTCGCGTTGCAGGCGCAGGATTTCAAATACCTGGATGAGTATGGCGATGCCCCAGAAAAAGACCGGGTATTTTGCCCAGCCCAGGGTGCCGGAGGTAAAGAGGTTGAGAGCAATCAGAAAAGCGCTGGTGCCTGCCCAACTGGTCAGGTTCTTGTAAAATTTTTTGATTTTCTTCACCCGCTTTTGCGCTTCGAGGTCTTCCTCAGTGGGGTCGTAGGAGGGATAGTTGGTCTGGTACATGGATAAAAATTTCAAGAACGGTCAAAAACCCTGGTGCTGAAGAGGATAACAACTGGTCACGCCCGATAATTTCCTCAGGTTGGTAAAAGCCGCCGGATGTAGCCAGGTGATCGATCAACGATATCGGATTTTCTTTTAGTTTTCTTTACGTAACTGGTTTCCCAAAGCGCTTCCCAGCCAGCCAGACACCAGGCCGGTGATAAAACCAGTCAGTGCCGTCACCAGGACCATCATCGCGGGGGATAGCCCACCCAGTAATTGGCCGGTTTTGCCAATGATACCGGATGCATCCTTGCCCAGCATCCACGCAGCCATCAGGAGAAAAATTAAACCCATGACCGAAGCACTCAGCCAGATGGCGGATTTTGTTTCCGGGCGGAGGATGGCGGTGATGATCACCACGCTGATGCCGGGAGCAAACCATGGTCCAAAGGTTCCGGTGAGAGGGATGACAGCTACCAGGAGCAGCAGCAAAAGCAGGTTGCGTTTTTTCATTTTGGTTGGAGGGTCATTTGATACACGGGCGTCCATTTGCCGGGATCCGTCCGGAGCGTGACTTCATAATATTGCCCGTCAAAAAATCCCTGGACAAAGTCCCTATAATGCGGGCTGGCGGGATCGCCCGACTGTCCTCCGGGATAGTTGACCCAGGCTTTGGGCGGGTCAGACATTTCAGCGACCATGCGCCAGGACGGACCATGCGAAGTATTCATCGCGTTGATGATGTGCTTGCCGCCGGATGCCGAAATGAAATCAATACCAAAATGTGGAAACCTCGCCAGGTGGGGGATCTTTGATTTTTTATACGATCCCCAGTTTTTTTTGTCCTCCTGCGGCAATGCCACATACGCGGCCACCATTTCATGAAACGATTGACAAACGATGTCCGGCAGCGTCTCTTTTTTATCAGGAGTGGCAGCGAGATCAAAGTATTTGTTATCGGGATCTTCCTGTGCGATGGCGATAAATCGCCAGGCTTCCGGGCGCAACAGGCCAAGCGTATCGAGTTCGTCCCAGGTGTCTTTTTCAAATTGATTGTACCAGAGTTCGAACAGGACAGGCGATAAACTGTCGCGGTGATATTGGTCATTCCACCGGGCCAAAAGACGGATATATTTTTTGTCTTCTGCAGATAGACAGTCGGCAGAATCGATGGCGTTGAGCATCACGGGCAGCATTTCCGAAGCATGCAGGCTGAAATTGTTTTGCTGCATGGTTTCCATATCCTCCGGGGTGATTTGTTGCATGGTGTCCAGGAGCAGATTGACCATGCGGCCCCGGTAATCTTCAAAGGTCCGTTTTCCGATCAGCGGATAAGGATAAGTTGTATCAGCAGGTGCCTGGTTGGCGGAACTCACCCAGCCCCGGCGCGGATTGATGATGTAAGGAGCCTGGTCAAAGGGCACATAGCCCTGCCAGTCATTGGCGGTGGCATCGCCGGGTGTGACGGATTCCCCGAGGCCGGGTGGGCGGATCGGCATCACGCCCGCGACACTGATGGCGATGTCCCCCTGTACACTGCCAAATACTTTGTTCTGGGCAGGATATTGAAATGAAGCAACGGCCTCCCGGTAATCCTGCAGATTCCCGGCGCGATTGATTTTTTGCAGGTAGTCTACATCATTGATGCTGGCCTTTTGATGGCCGATCCATTTCATCGCCATATCCTTATGCTCGTCCAGGTGAGATACCGGGCCCCAGCGGGTGTAGCGGATGGTGTCTATCACAGGCCTGGCGCCACGGACATCGATCTGTTCCGGCCTCAGCGAGGCGGGGACATACTGCCCGTCGAGTTTGTAAGCGAATCGAAGACTGTCCTGCCAGGTGATGCGGTACCAGTCCAGCACATCCTGTCCGCTGTTGGTGGACCCCCAGGCGATGGAATCATTGAATCCAAGAATGACAAAGGGCAATCCGGGCAGGGTCACCCCATGCACATGCATATCCGGGGTGTGCATTTCCATTTCATACCAGATGTTGGGCAGCGTTAAGTTGAGATGGGGATCATTGGCAACGATCGGATACCCGTGTTTCGTTTTTGCCGCGGCGACTGCCCAGTTATTACTCCCGTTCAGGTCCGGCTCCAGGGTTTCCGCCCTGGAACCAATCCTGTCCTGCAGGCTGTCCGCAGGCTGAGTCTGTGGTATCAACGCTTTGAAATCCCATTTCCGCTCAGCGGGAATGACAGGGCTTTCGCGAGGATTATGCTCCGGGTAAAGGAAAGCAAAATCGGCAGGGGATAGTTTTTGTTTTGCCGTCGTAAACTCGACATCATCTTCCCCCAGGCACAGCGAGATGGCCATGCTGGTCACCACGAGAGCAGACTGCGTTGCCGACCACTCGGCCGGCGCATGGGAAAGGAGCTTATATTCGATGGGCCAGTCTTTGTAGCGGAGGGAATGAATATAGTCGTTCACGCCGCGTACATAAGCGTCCATGATCGCCCGGTTTTCTTCAAAACTCTCCCAGTGCTTCGCTTTTTCGATGGCGGAGTATTCGAATCCGCGTTCCCGCTGTTTGCGGTCATACGGGATGGTGCGGGCACCAAGGAGTTCAGACAGCCGGCCGGCAGCGGCCCGGGTCGTGATATCCATGGCAAAGAGACGATTGGCCGCATGGAGATAACCCTGGGCATACAAAGCGTCGTTGGTATTGTCCGCGTATACATGAGGGATGGCGCGCTCGTCAAAGAGAATCTTTACCGTGCCATGGACAGGTGCTTTCAGGGCCTGCCGGTAATCTTTTGGGGTCACACTCTGCCACACGCCCAGGAAAGGGCTCAGAAATCGTCCCAGGGCTGGGAGAAAGCTGTCTTTGACCGGCAGATCGGATTGCAGCAAAGCCATCCAGCCTGCAAAAAACAGCGCAGGAACGATGATTTTCTTCATGGCTGAAAAGCTAAAGAAATTTAGCGGACAAAGACCATCTTTTTATGATCCGACAGCTCGGGCCGGTATTGATAACCATGATCCGAATACGTGTTGAGATCACCGCTCCTGCGGATTCGATGATCCACGATGTAACGGGCCATCCATCCGCGCGATCGTTTGGCATTATAGGAAAGGAACTGTAATTTCCCATGACGCTCCTCCAGGAACTGTATGTCGATGACCGGCACGGGCAGTGTCCCGGGATGGACAGCCAGCATATATTCCTGCGATGCCAGGTTGATGACTTCTTTCGCCTTTGCCGCCAGGATATCTTCCACGAGCAGGTCACGGATTTTACTCCCCCAGAAACGGTAGAGATCTTTCGCCCTTCCAACAGGTAATGCCGTGCCCATCTCGAGCCGGTAGGGCTGAATCAGATCAAGCGGGCGCAGCACCCCATACAGGCCGGAAAGAATGCGGACATGCTGATCCGCTTCTTCAGCCTGGGCCTGGGTCATGCTGTTGGCGTCAAAGCCCTGGTAGACTTCACCCCGGAAAGTATAGATGGCAGCTGTTGCCTGGGCCGGCGTGTGCGGCCATTGGTATGCCCGGTAACGGTTGTAATTGAGACGGGCAAGTTTATCATTGATTTCCATTAAAGCCTGCAGGTCCCCGGGGGTCAGTTTCTGCAAGGCCCTGATCAGTTTGGCCGATTCTTCAGGCATGCGGGGCAGGCTATACCGGTGGGCTTGATTTGGGACTTGATGAAGGTTTTTGGAAGGGGAGAGCAGGACGATCATACCGGGTCTGATTGGCCGCGCAAAATACAGGAAGATCAGGCAAACAAAAAGCCCGGACAGCAGGGCCATCCGGGCTTGTATATGTATCGAAAATGATGTCGATTAGTTGGGCTTCTTGAAAATGGTTTCCTTTTCAGGGACACCTGGTTCAGTAGCAACAGCGTTGATCGTGCCGATGACCCGGATGACCTTGTTGCCGGAAGCATCGTTGGAGGTAACGGTCACGGTCTTGTTGATGGCGCCAACGCGCTTCGTGTCGTAGCGGATTTCGATCTGGGAAGATTCGCCCGGCATGATCGGTTCTTTCGGCCAGTTGGGTACGGTACAACCGCAGCTTCCCTTCGCGCCGGAGATGATCAATGGCTCCGTGCCGGTGTTGGTAAACTTAGCGACGCGAAGCGGCTCGGAACCCTGGTCGATTGTACCATAATCGACAACATCGGACTCAAGAGTCAGAACTGCTTTGGAGGTCGGAGCAGGAGCCGGATCTGTCTGGGTGGCCTGCGCAGCCAGTTGAAAAGATGCCACGAGTACGATGGCCAGTATTCCAAGTAAATGTTTCATGTCAGGATAGTGATTAATTGAAGAATCTGAATATCGATGTCAAAAGTAAAGACATTCCGCATGCGGCGAAAGGGAGCCCTGTCTTCAGTCCTGTTAACCATACGTTAATCGATTTCCGTTTGCCTGCATAGGGCCGCATCCGCCATGCCACAGAAGCCCTGCAAGATAAAACATATTATTGAATAATTGTATATGTTTCCAGCCTCCTTTTGCTTACTTTGCGGGATATGTGCGCTTCAGGGCAGGGAAGGGCGATACGATACGTCACCGGGGTAATACCCTTGCTGTTACTGGCATGGCAAAATGTTTCCGCGCAGGGGGTGCTTTGTCACGGCGATCTTGGCGACAATATTTTCACGGATGGTGATTTCGGTTCAGGCATTTCCAACATCGTGTTGATGGATCCGCTCCTGGCACCGGGTTTTAACTACACGACTGCTGTGCCGCCGAATGATGGTCAATACACGCTGACGAATGATATGCGCATCTGGCCTTCTGTCTTTCCCGCCTGGATCCGAACGGGGGACAACGATATCGATCCGCGCGGATACATGATGGTAGTCAATGCGAGTTATCAACCCGGGATCTTCTATGAGAAAATCATCAACAACCTCTGTGAATTTTCCGTGTATGAATTTTCAGCGGATATCATCAACCTCATCCGTTCTGATGCGGGAGGCCATATTTTCCCCAATGTCAGTTTTCTCCTGGATGATGTCGTCAGTTATACGACAGGCAACATTCCGCAGGATGAAGCCTGGCATACCTATGGATTTACGTTCGCGACCGGGCCGGGCCAAACAGCGGTAAAGCTGACCCTGCGCAACAATGCGCCGGGAGGCACAGGCAATGATCTTGCATTGGACAACATCCGTTTCCGGGCTTGCGGCCCGGAATCATCCGTGTCTATCTCGCCCGCTGGTAAAATTTGTGAGAATTCCGTCTTTCCCTTGCTGACCGCCCAGATCGATGCGGACACCGGATTTGTCCAATGGCAGATCAGTCTCGATGACCAGTTGACCTGGACGGATATCGCAGGAGCAACGAACCGGACACACCAGGTGCAACAACTGATGGCCGGCACCTATTATTTCCGCTACGTGTACGCCAATACGGTATCAGCACTGTCCAATCCCAATTGCAGGATCGTATCCCAGGTGTTGCCGGTGGAAGTCGTGCCTGTGGAGTTTTTGATCCGCGATACCATTTGCGAAGGCCTTGCTGTCCCGTTTGGGGATACATCCTATACCCAAACCGGAACCTATCAGCAACTGCTGACAGCTTCCAATGGCTGTGACAGCCTGGTGACGCTGGAACTGCTGATCGTTCCGGATCCGCATATCGAGGCCAATTTCGGAGCAACCCCTGCTTCCTGCGAAGGCGCGACGGATGGGGCCGTCTTTTTGCAATCCATATCCGATATCCGTCCGCCGTATTATTTCCGGGTTAACGACACGCTGCTGCCATACCCTCAAACGTATCTGCAGGTGCCACCGGGTATTTACACCGTTTGGATTGAAACGCCCTATGGTTGTTTTGATAAGGATGAGATCACTGTCCCGGACGGTCCCCGACTGGACGTGCAGACAGAACCGGATACAACGATTCGCCTGGGACATTCAGTGCTGGTACACAGCACCACCAGTATACTGGTGGATACTGCGTCATGGACACCGGTGGCTTCGGTGAGTTGTCCATTTTGCCTGGATACCTATGTGACACCCCTGGAAGAGACAACCTATGTGATACGGGTAGCGACAGAGGAAGGATGTGAAGCGTTTGACTCGATCACTGTCCGCGTGGACCGGACGCCGGTCATCTATGTGCCCAATGTCTTTACGCCCAACGGAGACCAGGTGAATGATGATTTTACCATCTCCGTCGATCCGCTCAATATCGTCGCTATCGAGGAGGTCATCATTTTTGATCGTTGGGGAGGCGCCATTGCCCGCAAAGCGGGCCTCGCCGCCGAAAATAATGTCTTGCTCTGGGACGGGGAGACGGATTGGGGCCCGGCCCTCACGGGCACGTATGTCTACCTGATCCGGTTCCAACTGGCCGGCGGCGCAATGGAAGCCGTGGCAGGGGATGTTGCCTTGATCAGATAATGCCGAAGAAGGGAAGAATCGATTGCGATGAATCGAACGTAAATTCCGCTGTCGTGGCACGATTCATCGCGTCAGAAACTATCCCCGGATTGATCACGACGATTTTTTCTAGTTGAAAAAGCTATCCAGGAGCCCATCATCTACCCTGTTAGGCATCGTGATCTTCATGCGCGCTTCTTCCTGCATTGCTTCCAGTGCCGTGCTGATCGCGTGTGGGTTCCTGGCCCAGGCCCGACGGGCGATTCCGTTATTGACATCCCAATGCAACATGGATTGCAGCGCTTGTTCGCTTCGCTCACCTCCATCCAGGACGAGACCGAAACCGCCATTGATCGCTTCCCCCCAGCCGGTACCGCCACCATTGTGGATACTCACCCACGTAGCTCCGCGCATGGCATCCCCGATCACATTGTGGATCGCCATGTCCGCGGTGTATTTTGATCCATCATAGATGTTGGCCGTTTCCCGCCATGGACTATCCGTCCCGCTGACATCATGATGGTCCCTCCCCAACACGACCGGCGCGGTCAATACGCCGTCCCGAATCGCCTGGTTAAATCGACGGGCAATCGCTATTCTGCCTTTGGCATCGGCATAAAGGATCCTCGATTTACTGCCGACCAAAGGGATGTTGGCTTTTGCTCCTTCAATCCAGTTGAGATTGTCTATCCACTGCCCCTTGATTTCATCCGGGCAGGAGCGCAGTATGTCACGGATCGTCTGAGCGGCGATGGAGTCGGACCGGTACAAGTCCTCTTCCGTGCCGGAAGTGCACACCCAGCGGAACGGACCGAATCCATAATCAAAACACAACGGCCCCATGATGTCTTCCACGTAGCTGGGATAACGGAATCCACTCGGCGTATGGGCATCCAGGATGTCCGCACCGGCTTTGGCTGCTTCAAACAGGAAGGCATTGCCATAATCCCAGAAATACATGCCGCGCTTTGTCATGCCATGGATGGCCTCCACATGGCGCCGCAAGGAAGCCCGCACGGCTTTGTCAAATTCAGCCTTGTCGCCGGCGAGCAGTTTTTTCGCTTCATCAAAAGTGTATCCCGCCGGGCAGTAGCCCAGGCCATCCAGATTATGACAGGAAGTCTGATCCGAACCTAGTTCAATGACAATATTCTCAGCGACCATTTTTTCCCATAGATCCACGATGTTACCGTGGTATACAAAGCACCTGGCGATTCCGCTGCCTTTATCTTCCAGGAAGGCGGAGAGCAGTTGATCCAGGTCGCGGAAGATATCTTCCTGCCGGATGTAATGATCCGCCAGCCGTTGCTGAATGGCATCCGGATCGACCTCAGCGATGATGCCTGTCGCCCCGGTGATGATCATCGCCCTCGCCTGTGCGCCGGACATGCCTCCAAGGCCGGAGGTGACAAAGGCTTTTCCTTTCAACTGGGTTTCCCCCAATCCTTTCAATCGTCCCGCGTTGAGGAGGGTGATGGTAGTGCCGTGTACAATACCCTGTGGACCGATATACATGTAGGAGCCGGCCGTCATCTGTCCATATTGGGTGACCCCCAGGGCGTTGAACGTGTTCCAGTCATCTTTTGAGCTGTAATTGGGCACCATCATGCCATTGGTGACAACCACTCTTGGGGCCATGGGGCTGGATGGAAAAAGACCAAGCGGGTGGCCGGAGTATATGACCAGGGTTTGTGCCTCCGTCATCTCACTCAGGTAGCGCATCGTCAGGAGGTATTGCGCCCAGTTTTGAAATACGGCCCCGTTTCCGCCATAGGTGATGAGTTCATGAGGATATTTGGCAACGAGCGGATCGAGATTATTTTGGATCATCAGCATGATGGCCGCTGCCTGTTTGCACTGCGCCGGGTAATCTTCGATCGGCCGGGCATGCATGGGATAAGCAGGTCTGAAGCGGTACATGTAGATGCGGCCATACCGGTTAAGTTCTTCAGCGAATTCACCCGCCAGCGTGCCATGCATGGACGGGGGAAAATAGCGCAGAGCATTGGCCAATGCGAGCCGCCGCTGTTCTGGGGAGAGCGCGTTGATATTCCGGACAGGAGCGTGCTGAATGGCCTCATCCCGGCCTGAATATGCTGGAAGGTCGCCCGGAATGCCTTGTCGGATGGCTTCCCGGAAAAAGGATGGATTTTCCGCCATAATGGGATAAAGGTACTCCAGGGGTGGGCAAACTCCCTAGATTCCGGGGCTTTCGCTATTTTGAGTGAGATTTGCCGGCACCCTGAACCATTTGGATTTACCCATTACCGCCAAACCGGGGTCACGCCCGGCGGATACCAGTTTATAACCACCAACCTGATGAAGATGAAAATCATCTTTTCGCTATGCTTGTTTGCATGCTGGAGTCTCTCTCCCTGTCTCCATGCCCAGCAATTATCCCCCCAGGTCATTTCCACGTCCGGTGCCTATTATTCCGGTGCCAACGCCTCCCTGAGCCAAACGGTGGGAGAAATGGCCGCCATCCAAACCTATTCCGCCGCGGGTTCTTTTTTGACCCAGGGATTTCAGCAGCCCTGGGATTTCGGCACCTCGGTGGAGGATGATCATCCTGCCGCTTTTTCCATGGCATGTTATCCAAATCCCTCAGATGGCAATTTCTATCTCCTCACCCGTGCGGATAAGGACATGCCGCTGAGGATGACCGTGACCGATATCACGGGGACAAAACTGTTGGAAAAATCCTTTGTGCATTCCGGCAAAGTATCCGTACAGTCGCTTGACCTGACCCGGTTTCCTGCCGGAACCTACATCCTCTCCCTGCTGCTGGAGAAAAAAGTACCCGGCGCGTCTTCCTTCTTCGTTCAGAAAATCAGCATTGTAAAATAATCAACCACCAATGAAAAAGTTCTTTTTCCCTTTGCCAGCCTGGCTGATGTGCTTGTTGACCGGTGTCCTGATGACACAGGGGAGTATTGCGCAGGCACCTCAAAGTATGCATTACCAGGCCGTGGCCAGGGACAACACAGGCGCACTCCTCCAGGCACACGCCGTTGGCATGCGCTTCACAGTCACCCATGGTGATGCGGGCGAGGTCCTCTACCAGGAAACCGCACAGTTGATGACCAACAATTTTGGTTTGATCACGCATGCGATCGGCACCGGGACACCGGTGACAGGTACATTCACAGCCATTGACTGGGCCAATGCCAACGCCTGGTTGTCGGTTGACATGGATATCAATGGTGGCACGGATTATGTACCGATGGGCTCCTCGCAATTGGTCAGCGTGCCCTACGCCTTGTTTGCCGCATCAGGCAACCAGGGAGCACAGGGAGAACCGGGACCCCAGGGCCCTGCGGGGGAAAAAGGGGACAAAGGCGATAAGGGCGACCAGGGGGATCCGGGGCCGCAGGGTGACCCTGGACCACAAGGAGAGAAAGGAGAACAGGGTGATCAGGGTCTCAAGGGAGAAAAAGGTGACCAGGGAGATCCCGGACCTGCCGGGATGGATGGAGCGAATGGCGCGCTTTGGTATACGGGAGACGGAGAACCGGCCACTGACCTTGGCACCACGGGGGATCTATACCTCAACAACCTCAATGGCGATTATTACCATAAACCCAACATGCTCACCTGGGTGCTGCAGGGCAACCTGAAAGGACCGCAGGGAGCCGGTGGTGCCCTTGGAGACGGATCTGCCGTCGGTAACACACTTTACTGGAACGGCCTGACGTGGGTCCTCAATAGCAATAACCTCTATAATAATGGAGACAACGTAGGGATTAATACGAATGCTCCGGCCGCCAAATTACATGTTAAAGGCAATGCGAATACAGCCCAATTGATCGTGGATGCCAACAGCACACAGACCAATACGAGCCCGATGATGAAATTCAGGAAAAGCAACGGGCAAGACCTTTTATGGATGCACACGGATGATTCCACCAACCTTTTTCTTGGATTGAGAGCCGGAGCCCATAACCAGATCGCTAATGCGGCCAATTACAATACGTATATCGGCACCTATAGCGGCAGCAACAGTGCTACGGGATACTTCAACACCACGCTTGGCGCGTACACGCTGCCAAGCAATTCTTCCGGGGCACTCAATACCGCCATTGGCGCGTATGCCATGCTGCTCAACAGCACCGGGAGTACGAATACCGCCATCGGTGCCAATGCGATGTTGTCCAATACCACCGGGTACGATAATACAGGCGCCGGCAAAGCCGCCTTATACTCCAATTCCAACGGGTATCATAATACCGGCTTTGGCGCTAATGCATTATATACCAACGTCGATGCCAGCGATAATACGGCCATCGGTTTCAATGCGCTGTTTTCCAGTACGACTGGCCATCATAATTCTGCCCTCGGCTCCTACTCCCTGTATCTCAACACGACAGGCGATGAGAATACCGGCGGAGGCGCTTCGTCCCTGAGTAAGAACACTGCCGGTAATTATAACGTCGCCTTTGGCGCCTTTGCACTGCGGGACAACACGGCCGGATCCGGCAACACGGCGATCGGGCGGTATGCGCTCAATAACAACACGACGGCCAATAATAACACGGGAGTGGGTGTCCAGGCATTGGAAACAAACACGACGGGCAACGACAATACCGGGGTAGGTGCTGGCGCATTGCGGTCCAACACCATCGGCAACAGCAACACCGCCGTCGGGATGGTCGCGCTCAATAAGAACACGATAGGGGTGGCCAATACGAGTGTCGGTTTAGGTGCGTTGACTGCCAATACCGAGGGCAATAACAACTCGGCGCTTGGGGCAAGTGCCATGTTTGCCAACACGGTCGGATTTCAAAACACGGCAATCGGTAACAGCGCCATGTCGATGAATACGACCGGGAGCAACAACGTGGCCCTGGGACACATGGCCATGTCTCCCAACGTAACCGGCGATTTTAATACGGCCATCGGGCACTCCTCCGGCTGGAACAACAATAACCTCGACAACACCACTGCGCTGGGATATGATGCGGGAGGGGTCGTCAATGCCAACAATCGCGTGGAAATCGGCAACACCAGCGTAAGCGTGATTGCCGGACAGGTGGGTTTCAGCACCTACAGCGATGAACGCATCAAGGACAACATTCGGGAAGATGTCCCCGGGCTGGATTTTATCAACCGGCTTCGCCCGGTGACCTACAACCTCAACATCCATCGCCAAAACCAGTTGATCGGCAAGAGCGGTCAACCGGACTGGCAGGGGAAATATGATATCGAAAAGATCCGTATGTCCGGTTTCCTCGCGCAGGATGTCGAGCAGGCAGCCCTCGAAGCCCGGTATAACTTCAGTGGTGTTCAAATACCTGCCGATAAGAAGGAGCTCTATTCCCTCCGTTATTCGGATTTCGTTATGCCGTTGGTCAAAGCGGTTCAGGAAGTCAACACGAAGCTGGAAAATGAGGTAGCCAATCTCAAAACGGAGATAAGCGTATTAAAAACGCAAAACGACGAGTTGAAACAACGCCTGGAACAGTTGGAAAAACTGGTTTTAAAAAATAATTAAAGCATTATAGTTTAATCAGTTTTCCTGTTTTCTGTATACCCGATTTTCCGCGGATGACATAGTAGTATAAACCGTCTGGCCAGGAATCCGTGGAAATATCGATCCATGCAGCAGCGGTTTGTTTCAACCATGGGATGGAAGCGCTGGTATAGATTTCAAGGGATACGTCATCAGGGATCCCGGAACGAAGAGATAAGATGGAATGGAAAGGATTGGGAAATGCCTGTATGTCCTGATCCGTATGAGGTCCATCTACAGCGGCAATGCAGTCCACCACATTCGGGGACAATTCTTCAAGCGGATAAAATTTCACCTGGTCAAGCACCAATTCCGTACAATCCGTACAGACATGTCCCCAGTTCGTGAATTTGATCGTATGACTTGGCGAGGTAGCCGTAAACACGATCAGGAAGACAGTCCCAACCGGGAATTGATCCCGGTCTGTTGGTTTGCATTCCAGGTAAGTCTTGCCAAATCCAAGGTCAACAGCGAAAATTCCTTTGCCGGGAAGTAACCCTTGCAGCGGTTCTCCGCCAGCCCAGAATTCCAGGACATAATTATGACCGACCGTCAATCCGGAAACGGACTGTTCAAGACTTAACCCGACAGCATCTCCGTATCCAGGCAGGCTATAAGGATATCCCACCGGAAAGCCATTGATAGCGCATCCCTCTGGTGTCTCACAGCTGAAATCACCCCAATTGGGAGAACAGGTAAAGGCATTGCCGTTGCCAAAATAGGCAGCTTGCAGGTCTTCCGGTATCAGGGATAACGTGCTGTCAAACACACTTGGATAGGAATTTATGTCCCCTCCCGTGCAAGTCCAATGGCTGAGGTTACAACCATACTGGAGGGATTTTGGGCACCAGGATTCCGTTAACCATCCTGGGGTGCAATCGGTCATTTCAAAGCCGCCATTCTGGACCAGGTTGCCCGCCTCCGGGCTGAGCGGTGCATTTTGATCAAAGCACCGGATGCAACTAATTTGACTGGACATGGGCCCGGAAACCAGGAGGATAACCAATAAGGAAAGGAAGAACTTTTTCATAGCTTCAGCGTGGGTGAAATAAAGAAATTCCCCTTTTCACTGGCTGAAGCCTTATAAAATTGCAAAAAGAAATCGAGATTCCATAATCGAAGCTTGCGTAGGCTGCTTGAATTTGCGGAATGGATAAGGTTTTCGGAAAGGAGCCTTGTGTAGGAGTAACGTTATCTTTGCCCTCTTATGGAGCAAAAACGACGGGTATTAGTCACAGGTGCGGGAGGTTTTATCGGCCGATACCTGCAGGAAGAAGGGCATCGCCGGGGACATGATGTGTATGGAAGTTACCGCAATCAGCATGAAGCCTCCTATCTCGAAGGCGGGACGAAGGGTTTCTTTCTTGAGTTTTCGGAACGGGAATCCCTGGAAGAGCGCTTGAAAGTATTCGCGAATGAAACCGGTGGCTTTGAATATATCATCCATTGCGCCGGGATAACAAAACCTGACCGGATCGAAGAGTTTTATAAAGGCAACGTGGAGTTTACCGAGTTTTTTATCCAGGCTCTTTTGCGCACCCAGCCCGCTTTTAAAAAATTCATCTTTATCAGTAGTCTGCAGGCGATCGGGCCCGGTGATCCGGTGACCATGGAGCCGAT
>CAZTXO010000035.1:0-29861 GCA_964617515.1 uncultured Saprospiraceae bacterium
TCGGTGATTTTCTTTCTCATCCTGTTGCTCATCTTCCAGGCCATCTTTGCCTGGGCGACCGGCCCGATGGATCTGATCGAAATGATCATGGCTGATATCGGGGCAGGCTTGAGGCAGATCATTCCAGATGGCTGGATCGAAGATCTGCTCTGCGATGGATTGTTGGCTGGCCTAACGGGTATCCTTGTTTTCATTCCCCAGATCGCGATCCTTTTTTTGTTTGTGGGTATCCTCGAGGAGATCGGATACATGGCCAGGGCAGTCAGCATGTTTGATGTCATGATGCGCAAGTTTGGTTTGAACGGACGAAGCATTGTGGCCCTCGTTTCCGGTGGCGCGTGCGCGATCCCGGCTATCATGAGCACGCGCAACATCAGCAACTGGAAAGAACGCCTGATCACGATCATGGTGACGCCGTACATCAGTTGCTCCGCGCGCATCCCGGTCTATGCGATCCTGATCGGATTTGCGGTCCCGCAGGGAAGATGGTTTGGGATGGAGATACAGGGCCTTGCGCTCATGGGTTTGTATGGCCTCGGGGTCATGATGGCGTTGATCTCTGCCTATGTCCTTAAAAAGGTGATCAAATCCGATGACCGGAGTTTCCTCATGATGGAGCTGCCCGTGTACCGTCCCCCCGTGGTCAAAAACCTGCTGTTCCTGATGATAGAAAAGACCAAAGCGTTCGTGTTGGGTGCCGGGAAAATCATCCTGATCATTTCCCTTGTCCTTTGGTTCCTGGCCACCTTTGGCCCGGGTAAAAAAGCATCCGGCAATCTTCCGGAATCTTCTGCCTGGATCAAGGAAAAACCTCCCCTGGATGAATCGTTTGCCGGTATGCTCGGTAAAGCCATTGAACCGGTCATCGCCCCCCTGGGGTATGACTGGAAGATGGGCATCGCCCTGATCTGTTCGTTTGCCGCCCGGGAAGTATTTGTGGGTACCATGGCTACTATCTACAGCATTGAAGATGACCAGGATGTCGCCTCCATCCGGACCCATATGGCCCGGGATGTGCATCCGGATACGGGCGTCCCGGTCTACTCAAAAGCCACCACATGGTCCCTGCTGATATTTTATGTGCTGGCCATGCAGTGTATGAGCACCCTGGCTGTCGTCCGGCGAGAAACAAAAACCTGGAAATGGCCACTGCTCCAGTTTGCCATGATGACAGGCATCGCCTACCTCGCCAGTTTTGCAGCCTTTCAGTTGCTAAGCTGATCCTGCTTCATTAGATCAGGTCGTCCAATCCCATTATTTTAGCGGCATGGGGAATCCGAAAAAAGAAATGATCCTGGTGACCGGTGCCAACGGACAGATCGGCACTGTCCTGACGGATGCGTTGCGCCATGCCTATGGGGAGGATAATGTCCTGGCCACGGACATCAAAAAGCTGGAGCACCAGACCGGTCGTTTTGAAATGCTGGATATCCTCAATGTCCAGCGCATCCAGGAAATCATCGACGATTATAACGTCACGACCATTTATCACCTGGCTGCCATCCTTTCCGCCAGCGGGGAATGGAATCCCCAGAAGACCTGGAATGTCAACATGAACGGGCTTCTTTCTATTTTAGAAATCGGCAGATCCACCGGCGTGCAGAAAATCTTTTTTCCGAGCACCATTGCGGTCTTTGGCCTGACCACGCCCAGGATCATGACTCCGCAGCATACGGCCATGGAGCCGTCAACAGTCTATGGAATGTCTAAGACCGCGGGGGAACTGTGGTGCCAGTATTATTTCCGGCGTTACGGCCTGGATGTACGGTCCGTGCGTTATCCGGGGATCATCAGTTATCAATCCATGCCGGGTGGCGGGACGACCGATTATGCCGTCGATATCTTCCATCATGCCTTGCAGCATGGTACATACGCCTGCTTCCTGGAAGCCGATACCCGTCTTCCCATGATGTACATGGATGATGCCATCCGCGCGACGCTCGAGCTGATGGAGTCCCCGAAGGATCGAATCACCGTCCGGACCTCTTATAACCTGTCGGCGATGAGTTTTACCCCTGCCGAACTGGCGGAGGCGATCAAGGCGCATATCCCTGCTTTCACGATATCCTACGCACCGGATGCCCGGCAGGCGATCGCGGCTTCCTGGACGGAGAGTATCGATGACCAGCTGGCACGATCGGATTGGGGTTGGAAGCACCGGTACGATCTTGCTTCCATGACGAATGAAATGCTTACCCAACTCAAGAAAAAATATCATCATGTCTGAAAAAGTAAATGCCCAGATCGCGCTCGAATTGCAGTCCATTCGCGATGCGGGGTTGTTTAAGCGGGAGCGGATCATCACCTCTCCACAATCAGCCCGGATTCATACGCGGGAAGGCGGGGATGTGCTGAACTTCTGTGCCAATAATTATCTCGGCCTGTCATCGCATCCCAAGGTCATCGAAGCGGCGATCGAGGCTATCCGCACACATGGATTTGGCATGTCCAGTGTTCGCTTCATCTGCGGCACACAAGACATTCACAAAGAACTGGAGGCTAAAATTGCGGCCTGGGTCGGCGCAGAAGATGCCATCCTGTATGCCGCAGCCTTTGATGCCAACGGGGGATTGTTTGAGCCCCTGCTCAATGAGGAAGATGCCATCATCTCGGATGCGCTCAATCATGCTTCCATCATCGACGGCATCCGCTTATGCAAAGCAACCCGGTACCGCTACAATAATAATGACATGGCGGACCTGGAAGCCAAATTGCAGGAAGCGCAGGGTGCGCGCCGGCGCCTGATTGCCACCGATGGCGTATTCTCGATGGACGGGATTATCGCCCAGGTGGATAAGATCGTTGCGCTGGCGGAGAAATATGATGCCATGGTCATGGTGGATGATTGCCATGCCACGGGATTTGTCGGCAAGACCGGGCGGGGGAGTGCTGAACACAATGGCGTCTTTGGCCGTGTGGATATCACCACCGGTACCTTCGGGAAAGCGCTTGGCGGTGCCTCCGGCGGATTTACAGCAGGATCCAGGGAGGTAATTGATCTGCTTCGGCAGCGCTCCAGGCCCTACCTGTTTTCCAATACGCTCGCACCATCCATTGTAGGCGCATCGATCGCCGTACTGGACATGCTTGGATCAACTACTGCCCTGCGGGATAAACTCGAAAACAATACTGCTTATTTCCGCAAGCACATGACGGAGGCAGGTTTCAATATCGTTCCGGGTACGCATCCGATCGTCCCGGTCATGTTGTTTGACGCGCCATTGTCACAGGTGTTTGCCGATGATCTGCTCAAAGAGGGTATTTATGTGATAGGCTTCTATTACCCGGTGGTTCCGCAGGGTAAAGCCCGTATCCGTGTGCAGATATCCGCAGGCCATGAGACGGAGCACCTGGACAAAGCAATTGACGCTTTTACCAAAGTCGGTAAAAAGCACAAGGTGATCTAAGCGCCGGTCAGATCAGCGGATTTGCAGAAGCGATAATAAACTGGTCGGTTGTTCCGAATCGTTCCTCAAACAGGATGTCCTTTCCTTCCTTTAGCCGTTGCAGGGTAGAAGCATCAGCATGCCGTACCGTGAACAATTCCAGGTGATCCATGACCTGGATAAAATAATGATCTTCGAGAGAAGCGACCAGGAGTTTTAGTTTTTGTGCGTCATGCGTCATGCAGACCATAAAACTCAGGGCGGTATTGCGCATGCTGTTTACTTTGATGCGCAGGTCCGCCAGGCGGGTAAAGATTTCCTTGAGATGTTCCTCCGCCACAAACGAGAAATCCCGCGTGGCGATCCGGAGCAACGATTGGTTCGATTCCACCACCACAATCGGATACGCCGGGACGGTTTCGACAGCGCTGATCTTCGTGCCCTCCTGGTTGGGATGATCAAAAGGCCGGACATAGAGCGGAATGTTTTTGTTCTGGAGAGGTTTGACAGTCTTTGGGTGGATGACTTTGGCCCCGTAATAGGTCATCTCGATGGCCTCCGTGTAAGAGATCTCATCCAGTTTAATGACATCGGTAAATCGTCTCGGGTCGCCAGTCATGATACCGGGAACATCCTTCCAGATGGTGACGGCTCTGGCATCCAGCGTAAAAGCAAGAATCGCCGCTGTATAATCGGAGCCTTCCCGGCCGAGGGAAGTGCTTTGGTTGTAAACCGTCGATCCAATAAATCCCTGCGTAACGACCAGGCCGTGCGTCTCCAAGGATTGGCGCACCATCGCATCCGCCGCGGCCTGGGTCAGGTCCCATAGGATGCGGGCCTCCCGGTATGCCTGGTCCGTCCTGATGATGGAGCGCGCATCGAGCCAGGCATGATCGACACCGATGGCGGTCAGGTAAGCACTGACAATTTTGGTGGAGGCCAGTTCACCGAAGACAATCACCTGGTCATACTGATAATTGTAATCCGTGTGGGGTTCTTCCTCCAGGATCCAACCGAGCTCCACCCACAAATCGTGCAGATCCTGCAGACAAGGCTCAGCGTTTTCCTGCAATAATTCCCGAACGGTATCCTCGTGGTATTTTTTCAGCTGATCGACAAGGGCCGGCATCTGCTCCGGGGCATGGTAATGCGCATGGATGATAGCCTCCAGCGCATTGGTTGTTTTACCCATAGCCGATATCACAACCGCCAGTGGGCGAGGACCGATTGTCTGTATGATCTCCGCGGCATTGCGGATCCCCCGGGCATCCCTGACCGAAGCGCCGCCAAACTTGTAAACCTCTACAGGCTGCATGGATCCCATTTGTGCGGCAAATCTAAAAGATTCTGATGGCTGAAAGAGGATGGCAGGTCGCCTGGAAGGTGGCGCAGGCAGAAGCGCTCCGCCATCCCCGTTTTTCACTTTCGGGCTTGTTGTATCTTGAGGCCATGAACCAGATACGATCTGTATGTGTCTATTGCGGCTCTTCGAAAGGGCATCATCCCACGTATGAGCGGGATGCGATACGGCTGGCGGAGATTTTTGCCAGGTCCGGCATACGGCTGATCAACGGCGGAGGCAGCATCGGTTTGATGGGCGTCATGGCGGATGTGATCATGGAACGCGGCGGGGAGGCGATTGGCGTGATCCCGCAATCCCTGGAGGAAAAGGAAATAGCACACCGGGGTATGACGGAACTGATCGTAGTGCCGGATATGCATACGCGTAAATTGAAGATGGTCAACCTGGCAGATGCCTTTATCGCCTTGCCGGGCGGATTCGGCACGATGGATGAAGTATTTGAAACACTGACCTGGGCGCAGCTCAAACTGCACCATAAGCCGATCATCCTGTACAACCCGGAAGGTTTCTATGATCTCCTCCTGGCCCAGGTCAATCATATGACTTCGTCCGGATTCATCAACACGGCTTCCCGAAGCCTGCTGATGTCCACTGCCGACCTGGAACAGTTGATACCGATGCTCCGGCAACACAAACCGGCCGTGACGGATAAATGGACGTATTGAGCAACAGGTTTATTTTCCTGTGTAACGAACGTGGCCGCATTGATTGAAGGAAGCAAACCGGTGCAGCGCTTCCACGAATAAAGCATGATGGATCCTGGCATCTCCCGGGTTTTCCCAATGCATCTTCTGCACCTGCAATACACTCTTTTTTCGATCTGCCTTCGCATCAAGCCTTCCGATAAACCTGTCCCCGTATAACACAGGAAGACAGAAATACCCATATTGGCGTTTGTGTGCCGGCAGGTAACATTCCAGGGTGTAATCAAAATCAAAAAGATCCTTCAGGCGATTTCGCCAGATCACGAGGTTGTCAAACGGCGACAGGATATGGATATCCGGTGACAACCGGACCTTCCCGGTCAAATGCTCCGGCAGGGTATAATAGATCTTGCTGTCTTCTGCCCGGACCGCCAGGATGGATTGATTCTCCAGTTTGTCCGCCAGGACCTCGTCAAATATTTTATGGTCGACCTGGCGTAAATGGAATAATTCATTCCGGTACGCCAATCCCTGGGCCTGGAGGTTACGCTCTATCAGGAAAGCATAATATTCCCGGATCGCCGGCATGGAAGTATCCGTTCCCGGCGGAATGATTCTTTCCGGGAGATCATAGACGCGCTGGAATCCTTCCCGGTGTGAAACCATGAGATGGCCTTCGAGGAACAGACGTTGGAGCGCCCATTTATCCGGCTTCCAATCCCACCAGCTGCCTCCTTTGTGATCGGATACGAAATCCCGTGACATCAGAGGCCCGTCGAGGCGAATGCGTTCGAGCACCTGCTTCATGGCCCGTTTATCCGACTTTGGCCATCGATCCTTCTGATCGCGGAATAGTTGCATTTGGGGAAGACTATACCGGTAGTCTCGCATCGGCAGGTAGGCCGCGGCATGTGCCCAGTATTCAAAGATTCGCCTGGATTTCCGCTGGGCCATTTCTACAGCGTCAGGTTTGTACGATGGTAGTCGTGACCAGAGGACATGGTGATGTGCCCGTTCGACAACGGAAATCGTATCGAGCTGGACGTAGCCCAGGTGTTCGATGGTCTTGATGATTCCGGGTATGCCGCTTCCGTAGGGTACTTTCTTATGAAGCCCCTGGGAGGCAAGAATGATTTTTCGCGCCTGAGGCTTGGAAATGGAAAGAGGATTCATCTTCACGGCAAGATGCATTTACCGGGATTTGCCCTGGTAAAGATGCCGGACCAGTTGCCGGATCGCTTTCCGTTTGATCTGCCTTTCCATCTCGCGGCTGAATTGGATCAGGGAATATTGAAACTTGAGCTGCAGGTAATCCTTCCGGATATGCACGACACGCAAGAAATAGGAATTAGGCTCAATCAAATGATGATATTCTGCCAGGGACTGGATCATGCTGGCCTCCAGGTCTTCAATCGAGGTGATGCTTCCGGTGGGTACTTCGAAGTCAATACTGGTTTTCTTAATCTGTTTCTTCGTGTAATTGATGATCTCGCTGGAGAACACGGTGGAGTTAGGCAGAAAAATGATATCATCATCTTCGTTGAGCAAGGCTGTCTTGGTGATATTGATATCAATGATCTTCCCGCGTTGCTCCCCGATCTTGACAAAGTCATCAATAGAGATCTCCTTGGAAAAGGCGATGACGATTCCGCTGATGATATCCGTAATGAAATCTTTGGACAGGATCGCAAATGCTGCCGCGACGATCGAAAGACTCGTGAATATCTTCTCGGGACTCAGCCCCAGGAGGCCAAATGCGCTAATAATGGCATACACGGCAATGAGCATCAGAGAAATATTGCTCAGCCCGAGGGTCACATTGTCTTTTTTATGGTAGGCAAGGTGCTTCCGGTGCCGGTATATCATGGCGAGCAATCGCACCAGCAGGCTAATGCCAAAAAGGAAAAGGGTAAACCGGAGCAGAACCAGAATGGAGGGGCCTAACCGGCCAAAACCATCCAGCCAGGTATGGCTGATGGAATAAACAAACAGAACTATACCGAACAAGGCCAGCTCAACGAGGAGCTTGATCACGTAGCGGCCCGGGATATGTATCCTCGAATTGGGTTTCACCATCTACATACAGTTCGTCAAAGATCGCGGAGAGAGAGGGATTCGAACCCTCGGTACAGTTGCCCGTACAACGGTTTTCGAGACCGTCCCATTCAACCACTCTGGCATCTCTCCGTTGCTGATTGCGTCGGGATCATCCCTGGATGACCTCGATGACAAATTTATTCTTCTTCCCCATTTCCACCAAAATGAAGCGATTATGCATCAGCTTTATCCCGGAAGACGGGAACGCAATATCGCTTACTTTTTCTTTATTGAATGAAACTGCGTTGGATTGCAGGGATCTCCGGGCTTCACTTTTCGACGTCGTGATGGCGGCATGATCACTGATCAACTCCACCACGGTTGAAGCATCAAAGGACTGCCGGGGCACGCGAAAGGAAGGAATCTCCGCTGCGATCCATTGCAGTTCGTTTTCTGATAGTTCCGCCAAGTGCTCCTTTCCTGCTTTGGGATTGAACAGGATTTCGGAAACATTCCTGGCGGATGTGTACGCTTTATGCCCATGTATCCGGGTGGTCAATTCTTCACCCAGGAAGGCTTTCAGGGCATTTGGGTTTTCCGCGTGGGTTTTTTCCAGGGCTTCTATCTCTTCCCTGGTATGAAGTGAAAAATAACGGAGCAACTTGGACAGGTCCCGGTCATCCACATTGAGCCAGAACTGGTAGAACTTATAGGGTGAAGTCATCCCGGCATCGAGCCAGATATTGCCTTCTTCCGATTTGCCAAATTTTTTACCGTCTGCCTTGGTCAACAGGGGCGTGGTCAGGGCATAGGCCTCCGCGTCTTTTTCATTGCGGCGGATAAATTCGGTTCCGGAAGTAATGTTGCCCCATTGATCCGATCCGCCCATCTGCAGGAGGCATCCATGATGCCGGTACAGATACAGAAAGTCATAAGCCTGCAACAACTGGTAACTGAATTCCGTATACGACATCCCGGTCTCCAGGCGTTTCCTGACGGATTCCTTGGCCAGCATATAGTTGATCGTGATATGTTTGCCCACGTCCCGGAGAAACGTTAGGGCATTCATATCCTGATAAAAATCCAGATTGTTGAGCAGGATGGCACCGTTGGCGCTGTCTCCAAAATCCAGCAGGTGCTTCATTTGCTCTACTTGGCGGGCCAGGTTGCGATCAAGTTCGTCATAGCTCTTGAGTTCGCGTTCGGTATCCTTGCCGGATGGATCGCCGATGCGGCCTGTGGCGCCGCCCATCAGCACGATGGGTTTGTGGCCACAATGCTGGAAGTGGAGCAGGATCATGACCTGTACGTAGTTGCCCAGGGTCAGGGATGGCGCGGTAGGATCGAAACCGATATAGCCTGTCACCACCCCGGCTTGGAGTTTTTCTTCCAGTCCCGGCGTCTGGTCATGGATCATACCCCGCCAGGTCAACTCGTCGATAAATGATTTCTTCATGGATACCTGCTGTGGAAGGATCTGTGGCGCAAAGGTGGAGATTTGGGCTGACATTCTCGGATGTGGGCGGCAGGACAGGGTATCCGGATGAAAAAGTAAAAATGTTAAAGTGGGGGAGGATGGGTAACAAACAGGGGCTGGCAGGACACTGGACTATGGAGAGCTATGCGGGGTTTTCGTCGAAATCTTATGGATGGCGGCGGGGCTCCAGGGTTTTGCCAGTACCTAACTGCTCCTGAATCCCGTCCTGAATCCCGATGTTTGCACCGGTGACCTACGAACCCTGGATCGCACGACGACTCATGACCTCCGGCAGCGGTGGTTTCACCCGCGTGATCCTCTGGATGGCCACCGCGGCCGTGACCCTTTCTATCGCGGTGATGATCCTCTCCCTTGCCCTGATGACCGGCTTCAAGCACGAGATCACCCGGAAAATGTTTGGCTTCTGGGGCCATATCCACGTGTCGGATCCCAGGTCGATTCGGTCATACGAGGCGTTACCTTTTACCTACGACACGGCACTGATCCGATCCATCCAGGGTATCGAAAGGGTAGAGGTGACAGATCCGGTGACCGGCCACAAACGCACAACCAAAGGAGGTGTCAGGCATGTCCAGGGGTATATCTATCTGCCCGGCATCATCACGCATGATGACCAGATGGAAGGACTGATCCTGAAGGGCATCGGCGCTGATTTCGACTGGCACAACATCAGTCAGTTCAATGATACGGAGACGCCCTGGCAGGCGTTGAACCGCGATGAAATCATCGTCTCCCGGATCACGGCCAACCGGCTTCGGCTGCAGGAGGGAGATAAGTTTATCGTGCATTTTGTGCGGGAGGGGGATCAATTGCAGCGCCGGTTTACGGTCAAGGGATTTTATAAAACCGGGCTTGAAGAAAATGATGCCAAGTTTGCCCTGGCTTCCGCGGACATGGTGCGCAGTGTGCTTAAATGGGACAGCACGGCGATCAGTGGCCTGGAAATCACGGTTGATGACATCGATGACATAACGGACATCACGGAGTATATCTATCAGGATGAACTGCCGGCAAGCCTGTACGCGGAAAGTATCCGGGAGAAGTTCCCGAGCCTGTTTGAATGGCTGGAACTGCAGGACATCAATACGATCGTCATCATCGGTCTGATGCTGGCCGTAGCTGTCATCAACATGATCACGGCCCTGCTCATCCTGATCCTGGAACGCACCCAAATGATCGGGATATTGAAAAGCATGGGCGCACGTGACGGATCGATCCGGAAAGTTTTTATCTGGTTTGCCCTGTATATCACCTTTGGCGGGATATTGCTTGGCAATGTGTTGGGACTTGGCCTGGCCTGGCTCGAAGACCGGTTTCATTTTATCCGGCTCAATGAAGCCGATTATTATCTGAGCTACGCCCCCGTCCGGGTATTGCCCTGGCATCTCCTCGCCGTCAATGCCGGTGCCCTGGCTGTGATTGGCCTTTGCCTGCTGGTGCCTTCCCTGCTGGTCAGCAAGATCAACCCGATCCGGACTATTCATTTCAATTGATCCTGCAGCCACGCGTACTTTGCCTTAACTATCACCGGATTCCGGGCCTTAAATTTTTTTTCTCCCCGGCCTTTTCGTTACCTTTAGCCCGCTAACAATTATTCATCCGTAAATGGAAGGCAGCAGTTGTTATGACCCGTTATTATGTGATCGAGGACGGACGTCTCCACGAACTGGACAAGCCTGTGCTTTCCTGCTGGGTCAATGTCAGCCCGCCGTTTGAGCAGCACGAGCTCGAGACCCTGGCGGAAGAATTCAACATCCCATTCGATTTCCTGACAGACTCCCTTGACATTGATGAAAGGGCGCGTTACGAGCGTGAAGAAGATACCCGCCTCATCCTGATCAACACCCCCATGCTCAATGAGATCGATGAGGAAAACGAGGCCATCTACATTACCGCGCCGATTGGCATCATCCTGACCCAGGACCATATCCTGACCATCTGCCCCTATGAGAGCCCGGTCATTCAACGGTTTATTGATGGCCGCGTCAAAGCCTTCAATCCATCCAATGAGCAGATGTTCGTGCTCCAGATCTTTGAGCAAAACGTGCTGCGCTTTATGGACAGCCTGAAAAAGCTCAACCTCAAGCGCAACCTGATCGAAAACGAACTGTACACCTCCAGCCGCAACTCCGAACTGAAACAGTTGCTGCGAATCGAAAAGAGCTTTGTCTATTTCGTCAATGCCCTCAGCTCCAACGA
The DNA here is from genome assembly GCA_964617515.1 of uncultured Saprospiraceae bacterium. Lineage (GTDB taxonomy): Bacteria > Bacteroidota > Bacteroidia > Chitinophagales > Saprospiraceae > Opimibacter. The sequence goes on from CAZTXO010000035.1 coordinate 11,128, forward strand.
ACTCCTCAAAATCAAGATGAAACGGACGGATTTCCTCCGGTTGGGGGAAAATGAAGAGGAAGCCGCCTTTTTTGAGGACATCATCATCGATACCGGGCAGGCGCTGAGCATGGCCAATATCTATACAAACATCCTCAGCGGTACCATGGAGGCGTATACCTCCATTGTCTCCAATAACCTGAACACCTTCATCCAGCGGCTGACAGTCATCACGATTATCCTCATGGTGCCCACCCTGGTGGCCAGCTTCTTCGGGATGAATGTCAAGATCCCGTTTGAGGCGCTCCCGGGGGCCTTTTATATCATCCTGATCATATCCGCCTCTATCAGCCTTTTCCTGGTCTGGTTTTTCCGGCGCAAGAACCTCTTTTAAAACCAGTTACGCCCCCGCGGGGCTGGGATACTGACTTTCCAGATAAGAAAAATTACTGAAAAGTGGGAGGTTTTTAACACTTTTTAGGGGGTTTTCCACGGCTTTGAGCGCCCCGACGGTTCTTTTCAGAAAGTTTTTCACACCAGGGCATTTTTTTTGACTATGTAATGGATGATCTTTCAACATATTATATATTTTTTCCACATGATGTGGATAAAATGTTTTCATATTAAATAAAAACTTCATTTATTTAGCCTCATCAAACCGGGGGTGTATCCGTATCTCACCGAAAACGCCTTCTCCCACGGTTTGGTCATCTGTAAACCTTTCAGGGAATTATTACCTCCTGAGAAAAGCCGATAAGACCGGTTTTACCTCAGGGCGTAGCTGTCTCCGGGATATTGAGCCTAACGGGACAGCCTAAGGATAGTCGCCTCTGACGGGAACAGGTGGGATACAGATTACAGAACGAAACAGACCTATGACGCAGATGATGAAAGACGATACGCTGACCATGACCCAGGTTGAACCAATCCTCCGGGAGAACCCGGGCCGGTTTGTGATTTTCCCGATCCAGCACCATGATATATGGAAGTTCTATAAGATGGCCGAGGCCAACTTCTGGACAGCCGAGGAGATTGATTTGCAGCAGGACATGGTGGACTGGAACCAGAAGCTGAATGATGACGAGCGCCACTTTGTCAAACATGTCCTGGCCTTCTTTGCCGCCAGCGACGGCATCGTCAACGAAAACCTGGCCGAACATTTCGTCAGCGAAGTGCAGTACACGGAAGCGAAGTTCTTCTACGGCTTCCAGATCATGATGGAGAATATCCATAGTGAGACCTACAGCCTCCTGATCGATACCTATATCAAAGACCCCCGGGAAAAAGACTACCTCTTCAATGCCATCGATACACTGGACTGTGTCCGTAAGAAGGCCAACTGGGCGCTCCGGTGGATCAGCCAGGGCAATTTCCAGGAAAGACTCATCGCCTTTGCGGCCGTGGAGGGCATTTTCTTCTCCGGTTCCTTCTGTTCGATTTTCTGGCTCAAGAAGCGCGGCCTGATGCCGGGACTCTCCTTTTCCAATGAGCTGATCTCCCGCGACGAAGGCATGCACTGTGACTTCGCCTGCCTGCTGTACAACAATCATATCATCAACCGGCTCCCGGGTGAGACTGTCCGGGATATCATCATGGATGCCGTGGCTATTGAAAAGGACTTCGTCTCCGACGCGCTCCCGGTCAAACTCATCGGGATGAATGCCGATATGATGTGCCAGTACATCGAGTTTGTGGCCGACCGCCTGCTTGTGGCCCTGGGGCAAAACAAGGTATACAATGCGGAAAATCCCTTTACCTGGATGGACCTGATCTCCATCACCGGCAAGACCAATTTCTTTGAGAAACGGGTCGGAGATTATCAGAAAGCAGGCGTCATGGGGGACCGCAAGGACCAGGTGTTCTCCATCGATGAAGAGTTTTAGCGGCGAATGTTGGAAGACAGAAGACGGAAGACGATAGACGATTTAATACTCGATCACTCAATCACTAAAACATTACCTCACCCGATCACTTTATAAATCCCTCCCTTTATATGCAGGTCATCAAACGAAACGGAAAACGCGAAGAAGTAAGCTTTGACAAGATCACGGCCCGGGTCAAGAAACTGGTCTACGGCCTTTCGGATCATGTGAATCCCATCCGGATATCGATGAAAGTCATCGAAGGATTGTACGATGGTGTCAGCACCTCCGACCTGGACAACCTGGCTGCCGAGACATCCGCCACCATGGCGGCGATCCATCCGGATTACGCCCTGCTGGCGGCCCGGATCGCCATCTCTAATTTGCACAAGAACACCAACAAGTCGTTCAGCGAAACGATGGAGGCACTCTATCAATATGTGGATCCGGCCACCTATCAGAAAGCAGGACTGATCAGTGACTCGATCATCGAGATCATCCGGCAGCATGCCGATCAGCTGGACAGCGCCATCATCTACGACCGCGACTACAGCTTTGATTATTTCGGTTTCAAAACCCTCGAGCGTTCCTACCTGCTCCGGATGTATGGCCGGGTAGTAGAGCGTCCCCAGCACATGCTCATGCGCGCAGCCGTGGGTATCCATGGAGAAGACATCACATCTGCCATCGAGACATACCACCTGATGTCAGAGAAATGGTTTATACACGCCACTCCCACACTCTTCAATGCCGGCACGCCCAAACCCCAATTGAGCAGTTGCTTCCTGCTGAGCATGGTGGATGACAGCATCCAGGGCATCTTCGAGACTTTGTCAAGATGTGCCAAGATCAGCCAGTCAGCTGGTGGTATCGGCCTCAGCATCCATAATATACGCGCCACCGGCAGCTATATCAAAGGCACCGGCGGCACGAGCAACGGGATCATCCCGATGCTGAAAGTCTTTAACGATACGGCCCGCTATGTGGATCAGGGTGGGGGTAAGCGAAAGGGCGCATTTGCCGTCTACCTGGAGCCCTGGCATGCTGATATCATGGAATTCCTGGAGCTCAAGAAAAACCATGGCAAAGAGGAACTCCGCGCACGGGATCTCTTCTACGCCCTTTGGATCCCGGATCTCTTCATGGAGCGCGTCAAAAACAATGAGTCCTGGTCCCTCTTTTGCCCCAATGAGGCTCCTGATCTCTACAATACATACGGGGGAGAGTTCGAAGCGTTATATCACAAGTATGAGCAGGAGGGGAAAGCCCGGAAAGTAGTACGCGCACAGGATGTATGGAGCGCTATCATCGAAAGCCAGATCGAAACCGGCACACCGTATATGTTGTACAAAGATGCCGCCAACAAAAAGAGCAACCAGAAAAACCTGGGCACCATCCGCTCCTCGAACCTCTGTACGGAGATCCTGGAGTATACCTCCGCGGACGAAGTAGCTGTCTGCAACCTGGCTTCGATCGCCCTGCCGAAGTTTGTCGAAAACGGCGAATTTGATCATGCAAAATTGTATGAGATCACCCGCGTGGTCACCCGCAACCTCAACAAGGTGATCGATGTCAATTATTACCCGATCCCGGAAGCACGCAAGAGCAACATGCGCCATCGCCCCATCGGGATCGGCGTGCAAGGACTGGCGGACGCCTTTATCCTGATGGGGTATGCCTTTGACAGCCCCGAAGCCCGCAAACTGAATACAGAGATCTTTGAAACCATCTATTACGGCGCCGTCACCGAATCGAATGCCATCGCCCAGCGCGATGGAGCGTATGAAAGTTATGAAGGCTCCCCGGCCAGCAAGGGCGAACTGCAATATGACCTCTGGGGCGTCGAACCCGGCAATCGCTGGAACTGGACTGAGTTGAAAGCCAAAATCAAAAAGTACGGATTGCGCAACAGTCTCCTCCTGGCGCCAATGCCGACAGCCTCCACGAGCCAGATCCTCGGCAATAACGAGTGCATCGAACCCTATACCAGCAACATCTATACACGCCGCACGCTGTCCGGGGAGTATATCGTGGTCAATAAGCACCTGCTCAATGATCTCATCCGGCTCAACCTCTGGGATGAGGATATGAAAGAAATGCTGATCGCCAGCAATGGGAGTGTCCAACAGATCCCCGGCCTGCCGCAGGAACTGAAAGAACGCTACAAGACGGTCTGGGAAATCAGCCAGAAGGCTATCATCGATATGGCGGCCGATCGTGGCGCCTTCATCTGCCAGAGCCAAAGCCTTAACCTCTTTGTCGAAAGCCCCAATATGGGCAAACTCTCCAGCATGCATTTTTATGCCTGGCAAAAGGGCCTGAAGACGGGGATGTACTACCTGCGCTCGAAAGCAGCCGTCGATCCGATCAAGTTCACCCTCAGCGAAAAACATCAGCGCCGGTACATCAAGCAGGAAGCCGGCGAATTGACGCCGCTAGTACCTGAAACACCGAAAGCTTCCGCGCCTTCCACCACCAGTTCCCTGGAAAACATGACCCCCGCGATCGATATGGATGCGGCCTCGGGACCGGTGTGTACGATGGAGGAGGGATGCATCATGTGCGGCAGCTGATCGACTATCACATTTCATTAAGAAAAGAGATTGAGCGGACGCTTGATCTCTTTTCTTTTTTAGGCCTACCTTTCGGGCTGAAATTGCGTCTTATGCAAAGGTCCATCCTCGCTCTTTTCCTCCTCTTATTATTCGTTCCACGCCCCGGCAACACACAATCAAAAATCTCCTCTTATTCCCCTACAGGCCGCCCCCGGATGGTCGCCGAGTGGGAACCCGCCATCGGGGTCCTGGTTGCCTGGCCACTAAGCGTCCCCAGGGAACTGCTGATCGAGCTGGCCAAGGACACGAAAATCTATCTGCTGGCCAGCGATCAGAAGGCTACGCAGGACGCCATCCAATGGCTGACCAAATGGAAAATCACACCGGACCAGGTCAAACTGATCACCGCGCCACAGGGCATTGATGCCGAATGGACCCGCGACTGGGGCCCGCATGCCGTATTTGATATGAACGGGGATATGCACATGGCTGATGCGGAGTACCTTTTTGCCACACCCGTCATGGGTTTGTCCTGCCAGGATAGTTTATCGTTTCTGTACTACGATGATAAACATCATATCCGGATGACACGGACGGATGACCTGATCCCGGATTTTATTGCCGCCGCGTGCGATATCGATATGATCAAACTCCCATTCGCCTTTACCGGCGGCAATGTGATCACCGATGGACAACGGTCAGGGTTTTCCACCTGCGCGCTTACCCGCGAAAACCGGTTTAAAGCCATCCCGGATGACCAGTTTTATCGCGACCTGAACCAGTTGCTCGGCATGGATCAATATCATATCCTCTCCAACTTTGAGCAGGAAGGCATCCAGCATATCGATTGTTTCATGAAGATGCTGGACGAAGAACGTTTACTGGTTGCTCAGCCGCCGGTGGACCACCCTGCGTATCCCATCTATGAACGGATCGTGAAGGAAGAGCTCATGCCACTTAAGAATGCCTACGGACGTCCTTACCAGATCCTTAGACTGGATACAAAGCCTTACGATGGAGTCAATCTCGCCGCTTATACCAATTCACTGATTCTGAATAAGACCGTTTATGTTCCCTTGTTCAGTATTCCCCAGGATAGTATCGCTCTCCGGCAGTGGGCCGAAGCCATGCCTGGCTACACAATCAAGGGCTTTGCTTTTCCCATCAAACCAGAGAAATATTACCGGGCATCCTTCCTGGAAAATAATACCAAGGCTAACCGGACGATTGGATGGAACAGCGGGGACGCACTGCATTGCCGCACGCGTGCCGTATGGAATCCGACCATGATTTATATGAGCGTGGATCGGCTGCCGGCCATGGTTCAAAAGGCCAAAAATTACCCGGTACGGGTCATCCTCAAAGATTACAGCAAAGGAAGCCTGATCCCGGAAAGCCTCCTGGTCCGGTGGAGGCTCAAAGGAGATCAGGAATGGAAGAGCAGCCCCTTAAAACCGACCGGTGTCCCTGACCAATTTGAAGCCATCCTGCAGGGCAATTTCTCGGGACAGACGGTGGAGTATTATGCAGAAGCGAAAAGCAATTGGGGTACCGCAGCCACGATGCCTGCCGTCGCCCCTTCCGGATTTTACACCTTCAAAGTCAATTGATCCAGGCAGGGCAGGCGGGGGTTCCTTTTGGTTAGCCGGGAATGCTGTAATTTCAGCAGTTCCAAAAAACAAAAGCGCTCATGATGAAAGGCCCAACCTGTCTGCTGATTTTGCTCGGATGTACCCTGTTACCGGGATTCCTGGGTTCCCAGCAAATCTACCAGTCCACGGATTTTGGAGGTCCGGGGACCCAATATCTCTATAACCGCCTTTATGGATTCAGCCAGGATAGCCTGCTGCTGAAATCGGGACCGGACGTCACCTGGGACCTGAGCGCATATGGGCAGCTCCAGACCCATTCCTCCCGGATCGTGACACCATCGCAGGCTTTTGATTTCACCACGTTTATCCTCATCTGCGGATTGAGCGGGATCTCCACCTTTGATTGCTCTTCCATCTGGGCTGCCACACAGCAGACCTGGTTATTGAAAGATACGCTGGCCCTTTTCCAATTTGAACTCGCAGATCTGCAACGCTATCAGCGAAAGACCAATGACAGGCTCCTGGAAAACTTCTTTGGATTCAAAGTGGACCTTGGCGGACTGGCCACGTCGGCTGTCATCGTCTATCAGCATCCGGATACAATCCTTCATTTCCCGGTAATGTATGGGGATCAGTTCACTTCGCACACCAATTGGGCGCTTGACCTGACGCCTACGGGTCAAAACGTACAATACCAATCCAATCAAAATCGCGAAACACACATTGACAGTTGGGGTACCCTGGTAACGCCTTTCCAGACCTTTCACCAGGTGATCCGGATGCGTTCCCTGGTCCATCGACAGGATTCGATCACCACCGATTCATTTGCCGGACCTTTAAGCCTCACGCAGGTGGAATACATGTGGCTGGATACGAATTATGCCCTTCCGGTGCTGACCGCTAAAGGCATAGTGACGGATTCTGCTGAGATCCTGACTTCGGTCGAGTACCTCTATGATAAGACATGCGACGAACCCACCTGGACGGTCAGCACGGATGGCAATGTATTCTACCTGGATTCCACCGGCAGCGTCACGATCACATTTACGATTCAGGATGGCAACGCGGATGAATACCTGTGGGATTGGGGCAATGGAAAATTTGAATATACGACCGGCAGCGTATCCCACACCTTCACTGCCGCGGATGGCTACTCAGTCGGCGTGACCGGATGCATGTACAATTGCCTGCCCGAGGGCAGTTGCGCCTTTGCCATCGTGGATTTTGAGATCCTGGATACCCTTTCCTCCGTATCTTATCTGCCGGCGGAAAAAGCCGGTATCCGACTACAGCCCAATCCCGCCAGTGATGTCGTCCGTGTATTTCTGCCGGACCACCTCGGGGATGTCCCCTACACAACAATCGACCTGCATGGGCGTGTGCTGGGCAGGGGTAACCTCACGCGCGGATTCAATACGATCGACTGCCAGGCATGGCCGTCGGGTCTCTGTCTCCTGCAGATCGGACCCGGCACGAAATCGACCGGCAACGCGTATTACCTGAAGCTGGCGGTATCGCATCCTTAATCAACGCCGCTCCTGAAGGAAACACACCAGTGCCTGCCCCGGCATAAGTGTTTACTGAAGTTTGTAGATGAAGTATCGCTCATTCTTTCCGACCAGTTCAAGATCCCTGGCATTGGCTCCGGTGGAAATGATATGGGTGATACCGAGTTTCTTCCAGTAGGCAACACTCATCGGGGAGGGTTCTTCCAGCAGGTAGCGGCTGAAATTGCGGATATCAAATCCGCCTTGTTGTTCCGCAATTCCATATTGATAGATCTGCTGAAGGCGGGCATACCAGTCCTTGAGAAAAGCTTCCTGGTGCAACATCGCCTTATAATCCACGTAATTGCTACGCTTCGAATACCAGCGGAAGGCAGATAGGTCAAGAGGGATGACAAATAAGGCATCGGGTGGCGTCAGCTTTTCTGCCTGCAGGCTGATATCCACCTCAGGACTGTTGGAAGCGGACCATGGAAACATATATTCCGGCATTGTCCCCAGCCAGCCGCCTAGGCGATACAGTCCAACCAGGATGATAAACAGGGCGGGAATCAATAGCGGGTATTTTTTCCAAACCCGGTATTCCGAAAACCACTTGTTGAGATAAGCACCGATCGCGATTAAAGCAAAGGCTTCGATCCAGATAGTCGTCTTCCACCATTGCGTGTAGAGGACCACCGGGATATGGTACCATTCGACGAACGCCTCGTATACGAAACAACCGGCTGTGGCGAGTATGAAAAACCATTTCATCTTCTGCTTATAGAGGATGCAGGTCATCGTTGCAAAACCGGCCATCAGCAGCAGGTTGAACCAACCGAAAGAAGAAGCGAAAAAATGATGGGACAGCCTGAAATGAATGATATCAAAAAAGCCTTTCGGATCCTGATGGCCCCCGTTGTGCCGTATGAGCAGGAACAACCAGGGGGCGATAGCCACCATATAGGCGATGCTTTCGCGCCAGGGCATGGTTCGGTGTGCCCGGTGAAGCAGGTAATCGACCAGGGAGGCCAGTGCCGTCAACAGGAAAAGCTGGAGGCCCACCAGGGGTTGTAACAAAGTGGCGATGACGAGCCAGATGCTCCATTTCCAAGACTGGGCTGTCAACCAATAATAGAGTGCCCATGAACCAAACGCCTTTGCCGCAAGGCTGGGCACCACCGCATTGTAATAAATCTCATTGGAGCCGGTATGCGTATGAAAGCCAAGCGTCAGGATCAGGGCAATCGTCAAAAACCGGAAACCGGGATTTTTGATAAAAAATCCACACATTTTGACCCAGGCCCAGATCAGGGTAACCGACAGCACGGCATGCCAGATCCACACAACCCAGGGGTGCGCGTAACCCAGGTACCGGAAAGCAAAGTGGAAAATCGTGCGTTCATTGACCGGGCTGTGCAGGTAGGTTTGAACATAATGATCTTTCGGATAGGCCCCGGGATGATCCTGTGCCCAGATACAGGGCAGGATCTGGGACTGATCGCTGACCCCGTACAGGTAGCCCTGGTAGATCAGTACCGTGAGGTAAAGCAAAACAGCAAGCGAGAGATCGATCCATCGCTTCAGCATAGGCGGGATTTGACGCACGAATTACAGGAAAATTATTCACTTTGCGGACAAGTACCTGGCGCGTTGAAACAACTGTCCAATCAAGCCCTCCAACGTCCTGACCTGGAGACGTACCGCTCGTCCCGGAAGATGCCTGTCATCGTCATCCTGGACCAGGTGCGTTCCGGGCTCAATGTCGGTGCCATCTTTCGTACCTGTGATGCCTTTTCAGTGGAAGCGCTTTACCTGTGTGGCATTACCGTGCAACCCCCGCATACAGAAATCCTCAAAACCGCGCTCGGAGCCACGGGTTCCGTACGCTGGAAATATTTCGCCCATACCCCCGATGCCATCACAGAAGCCGTTGCGTCCGGGTACCATCCGGTGGCGGTGGAGCAGACGGATGTTTCCATCCCGCTGCATCAATTGGACCGGGTCAACTTGTTTCCCATGGCGCTAGTCTTTGGCAATGAGATGAAAGGTGTGCAGGAAGAGACGCTGAAAAAGTGCGAGGCCAGTATTGAAATTCCGCAATCAGGCATCAAACATTCCCTCAACGTGGCAACCAGCGCGGGAATCGTTTTGTGGGAGTTGTACCGGGCGTTTATTTCCGGCGACTAGATTCGGTATTGTAGGTCAGGCGTATCCCCGCGCCGAGATAAATCATCTCTTCGAGTTTTCCCGCTGAGCCATCGAGATGCAAGCCATCCCATTTTTCATTGGAGAGCAGGGTGGCTGAGAACGTGGGGGTCAGTGTATAATCATCCGAGATCCCGATGTCCAGACCGGCTGCACCGCCCAGTTTAAAGACGAGGTTTTTACTCCTGATGGGAAGCCTGAGCGGGTCATCTGGATCGGATTTGGTCCGGTGAAGCACCTGGTACCCAAGGCCCGGAATAAGTTCAAAGAAGAATCCTTTTTTCACAAGCGTGCCCTGTTTTGAAAAGGTGGGGCAATGACAGTCGCCTTCAAAATCAAAGGGGTAGATCGAGGTGTTGAGGTCCAGATCGACCGAAGTAAAGTACCCGTATGCATCGGGCGATTTCCAGGTAAACCGGTATCCCAGGCCCGGATGGAATTCGAGCCGTTTTTGCTTCAGCCGGAAATGATATTCGAGAGTAGCATGCAGCCCGTTCTGATTGATCTTGTTGATATCGAGGGAGTCCGTCTGGCCCATGAGGTAACGGACATGCAGGCCGTATTGCCCGAAGGCCAGAACCGGGCAGGCCAGCAACACAAGACAGGTGAGGCGTTTCCACATCCCGGCCATAACGTGGCACCCGGATCGTTTAGTATCCCATGGCCGGGTCAAGGCCGTGGCCAGGGGAAAATGGGGTATATTTGCGGGCTCCATCATAACGGTAATTCCTTGCGCACGAAGTCTCTACATCCGAAAAAAGTGAAAATCATCACCCTCGGATGCAGTAAAAATATTGTGGATTCTGAAGTTATCAAATCCCAGCTCGAAGCTAATCATTTCGATGTCGAACATGAGACCGGCCGCGACACGCCCGTCGTGGTCATCAACACCTGTGGCTTTATCGACCTCGCTAAGGAAGAATCCATCCAAACGATCCTGGAATATGCCGCCGAAAAAAAACAGGGCCGCCTGGAAAAATTGTACGTGACCGGTTGCCTTTCCCAGCGTTACAAGGATGACCTGGAAACGGAAATACCCGAAGTGGATGCCTACTTCGGGACGATGGAGTTGCCTTCGCTCCTGAAAACCATGGGCGCTACCTACCGGGATGAACTGCTCGGCGAACGCAGTATCGTGACGCCCGCACACTATGCCTATCTCAAGATCTCTGAAGGCTGCAACCGTACCTGCGCCTTTTGCGCCATTCCCCTGATGCGGGGGCAACATGTGTCGAGGCCCATCGAAAGCCTCCTCAAAGAAGCTACCCACCTGGCAGACCTGGGCGTGAAAGAGCTGATCCTCATCGCCCAGGAACTGACTTATTATGGGCTCGATCTCTACCAGCGAAGAGCTTTGCCGGAACTGCTGGAAAAGCTCTGTACGGTCAAAGGAATCGAATGGATCCGGCTCCATTATGCTTACCCGCATAAATTTCCGATGGAAGTCATCGAGGTGATGAAGCGTCATGACCAGGTATGTGATTACCTTGATATGCCTTTACAGCATATCAGTGACGCTGTCCTGCAGCGGATGCGAAGGCAGATCACCGCCGCGGAGACACGCGGCCTGATCCAAAATATCCGGGCGATGCATCCCGGCATACGGCTGCGTACGACCTTCCTGGTCGGATTTCCGGGAGAGACCCGGGAAGATCATGAAGCGTTATGTGATTTTGTGCGGGAGGCCCGTTTTGACCGGATCGGCGTTTTCGAATATTCGCATGAGGAAGGGACGAGAGGATATGCCTTATCGGATGATGTGCCTTCTGAGATCAAAAAGCAGCGCGCAGAAGAGATCATGGCGATCCAGCAAACGATTTCCCTCGAAAAAAATGAAGCCCTGGTCGGGACGGTCTTGCGCGTGCTGATCGATCGAAAGGAAGGGGGGCAATACGTGGGACGCTCTGAATATGATTCTCCGGAGGTGGACAACGAGATTTGGATGGAAAGCGTGCCGGGAGTCCGCTTGTCACCAGGGCAATTTGTCCGGGCCCGGATCACAGGTGCTTCAGATTATGATCTCACCGCCATACCTTTACCGGGTGATACAAACTGAACCGAGCCGGCTGATCACGGTTTTCTCCAAACCACTGCACCAGGTAGCACTGGTCGTCTGCATGATTATTCTTTTTTCGCTGGTCGACTGGGTGCTTCCGCATCAAAACGTTTTGTTTGATGCGAATTCAGGGCCCTGGACCGTCGCCACGGCGATGATCCTTTGTTTTGTTATTCTCAATGCCATCGTGGCGCTGCGGATCGAACCGATATTGCCTTATTGGCGGTCATCCGTGATGTTCTACATCGGGCTGCTCGTATTCTGTTATGGCTGGTGCTACCTGCTGAGCGGAAAGCATATCGATGAGGTGGGTTCCTTCCGCTGGCTTTGGATCGTGCTCACCCTCGTCTACATGGTTTTCTTTGCCATTGCGCGGTCGATGAAGCGCATCGTGGATCTCGCCATCCGGCAGGATGAAAAACTGCGGGGCGAATAGCAGGACCCGGACTGCGCTGTCCTGCCGGATCCTGTCCTCCTGAGCGGGAGATGGGAATCGAACCCACGGCCCTTAGCTTGGGAAGCTAATGCTCTACCCCTGAGCTACTCCCGCTTATCCATTTTCACTGCGCCAATTTGAGTATTTTTCGGGAAATTGATTGCCCTAAAAATTTCCCAAACCATGAAAATACAACTGGTCCTCATCCTGTCCGCGCTTTCCCTCCTTGGGTGCTCCCCAAAAATGGCCCCGAAAACTTCCGCAGATGCAGCTCCCTCCGCCACGCCAGCCCCTCCGCCACCGCCACCACCGGCGCCGTTGCCCATGACATCGGTCCCGATGGATCCCAATGTCCGGATCGGGCGATTATCCAATGGCATCGCCTATTACATCCGTCATAACGCGAAGCCGGAACACCGGGCTGAATTGCGCCTGGCCGTCAAGGCGGGTTCGATGCAGGAGGATGACGACCAGCTCGGGCTGGCACATTTTATCGAGCATATGGCTTTTAACGGTTCCGCCCATTTTTCGAAAAATGAACTCGTGGATTACCTGGAAAAAGTCGGTTCGCGCTTTGGCCCGGATCTCAACGCATTCACCAGTTTTGACCGGACGGTCTATATGCTGCAGGTGAGAACCGATGAGCAGGAACAGTTTGACAAAGGAATGCTGATATTGAAAGACTGGGCTTCCGGCGTTTCGTTTGATTCGACCGAAATCGAAAAAGAGCGCGGGGTAGTGGTCTCCGAATGGCGAAGCGGTCTGAGTCCTGATGAGCGTATGGAGAAGGAGTACCTTCCATTCCTGTATTTCAATTCCCGCTATGCCAGGCGGCTTCCGATTGGGGAACCTGATATCATCAATCATGCGCCTGCGAAAGTCATCAAACGGTTCTATGCGGATTGGTATCGTCCGGAACTCATGAGTGTCTTCGTGGTTGGCACTATCGATCCGGATGCCGTCGAGCAACAGATCCGGCAATTATTTGGGGATGTTACCTCCAAGACCCTGGCGCGGAAGAAGGAATCGGATGCTGTCCCGGATCACAATGAAACGTTTGTCAAAATCGTCACGGATCCGGAAGCCACCATGGCCTCCATCGATCTCATCTATAAGCATCATTTCACCCGGGTCAGGAGCCTCATGGATTACCGGGAGCGGTTGGTCCAGACGTTGTACAACCGCATGCTGGGCCGACGCCTGTCCGACCTGACCAAAACGGCAGATCCGCCGTTTATCGGGGGGAGTACTTTCTATGGCCAGGATGTGAGTGACCTGGCGACGTATACCAGTTCCGCCAGGTGCCAGGCTAAAGATGTCAAGAAGGCTTTCCAGGCGCTGCTGGATGAAAACCAGCGCGTTTTGCAGTATGGATTTACCGCCACGGAACTCGAGCGTGAAAAAGCCAATATCATGCGCCTGGCCGAGCAGAATGCGCTCGAAGAAGATAAAGTGGAATCAGGCCGCCTCGTGTCAAGGCTTATCGCCCATTTCCTGGATGAATCCCCGATCCCCAGCGCGGGGCAGGTGCTGGATATGTACAAATCCATGATGCCCACCATCCAGGTCAGTGAAGTCAGTCAATTGGCGAATCGCTGGATAACCAATCGCAGCCGGGTCATCATCCTCACCGCGCCTGAACAGGATAAAGCGCTGCTCCCGGATTCGGCCAGCCTGATGTTCATGCTGGATCAGTCTGCCACGAAAAAATTGACACCCTATGTGGATGTGGATCTTTCGGCCCCGTTGTTACAGGGTTCGTTTTCCACTCAACCTATCCTCGAGGAGGCGTATGACAGCAAACTCAATCTCTATAGCTGGCGGTTTGCCAATGGCGTTAAGGTGCAGGCTCTGCCGACGGATTATAAAAACGATGAAGTTCTGATGGCTGCCTACAGTGCCGGCGGGCATTCGGTTTACCCGGATTCGTTGTATCCATCTGCGCGAGGCGCCTCCAGCGTCATCGCCAATAGCGGCATCGGCACGTACAATGCCGCCGGGCTGGAGAAGAAACTGACGGGCATGCGGGTCAATGTAACCCCGTTTATCTTCGACCGGTTTGAAGGATTGAATGGAACCTCTTCCGTCAAAGACCTCAAGACCATGCTCCAACTGTGTTATGGCTATATGGTCAACTACCGGGAGGATACAGCCGCGCTCGGTTCATACCTCAAGCGCGAGAAAGGGACGTATACGAATCTCATGCAGAATCCTGCCAACTGGTTTTCTGACAAGATCAACAAGGTCACATCAAGGTACCACCCGAGAAGAGGTTTCCCCACCCCTGAGTCCTATGATAAGGTGCGGATGGACCAGATCATGCGGATCTACCGCGACCGGTTTGCTGACGTGAGTGATATGCAGTTTTTCTTTATCGGCAATTTCAACCTGGATACGCTCAAGATGCTGACGAGCCAATACCTGGCCGCTTTACCCGGTCATGGCAGACCGGACACCTACCGCGACGTGGGGGATCGTTACCCTTCCGGCCGGATCGATTCCACGTACTACCGGGGAGAGGCGCCGAAAACGCTTGTGCAACTGATTTTTCACGGGCCGGATCACTTCCATCCCGACACGAGCTATCTCATGCAATCGCTGCTGGACATAGCCCGGATAAAGTTGCGTGAAGAACTGCGGGAAGAGGAAGGAGGTGTCTATGGTGTCAGCATCGGCGGAGGTCAGAGTAAGTTTCCCGTCGAACAATATACCATCCGGATCAGTTTTAATGTCGATCCGGCCAGGACGACCGAATTGGTCAATTCCTGTCTCAACGTAGTGCGTAAGCTGAAAATGGAAATCGACACGGGAGACATTCATAAAATCACGGAAACACAACGCCAGGGAAGGATACGGGACCTGAAGACCAACAATTTCTGGATGACCAATATGATCAATAGCTGGGTCTACGGAACCGACCTGGCCCAGGCAACCGACCTGGCCACACTGGAGAAACGCATCGCCACACTCCAACCGGATGTCCTTAAACAAGCGGCCAGGAAATACTTTACGGAGCAGGAGCTGATCAGCCTGGTGATGAATCCGGAAAAGAAAGAGTAGGGGATATCGGGGCTATTCCTCCAGTTTCTTCTGCAGCGCGATCAGTTTGAGCATGCATTCGATCGGCGTCATCTGATTGATGTCGAGCCTGGAGAGTTCATCTTTGATATGCCGCATGGTCAGGTCGGTCTGATCAAACAGGGTCAATTGCAGCGCCGAAGCTTCAGCTGTCCCGTGCGTAAGCCCTGCTTCGTGTGAAGGTTTACGTCCGGATTGTTTTCTGCCGGTTTTAGCGGCGGATTCCTCCACACTGAGGTTTTTATTTTCCAGCTCGTGCAGGATCTCCGTGGCTCTTTGCAGCAGGGTTCGCGGCATACCGGCCATTCGCGCTACGTGAATGCCAAAACTGTGTTCGCTTCCACCGGGTGTCAGTTTACGGAGGAAGATGACTTTGTTTCCGCTCTCTTCGGTGGCGATATGGTAATTATGGATCCGGTCGTATTGTTCGGCCAGTTCATTTAATTCGTGATAGTGTGTGGCAAAGAGGGTCTTGGGCCGGTACGGGATATGGTGATGCAGATACTCCGCAATGCTCCACGCCAGGCTGATGCCGTCAAACGTACTCGTGCCACGGCCGATCTCATCCATCAGGATCAGGCTGCGGGCGGACAGGTTGTTAAGGATACTCGCCGTCTCATTCATTTCCACCATGAAGGTGGATTCGCCGGAAGAAATATTGTCCGATGCCCCAACCCGGGTGAAGAGTTTGTCGATCAGGCCCAGCTTGGCGGAAGTGGCTGGAACGAAACTGCCCATCTGGGCCATCAGGGAAATCAGCGCGGTCTGGCGAAGGAAAGCGGACTTACCGGACATGTTTGGCCCTGTGATGATAAAGATTTGTTGTTCGTCGCTGTCCATATAGAGATCATTGGCGACATAGATCTCTCCCGGAGGCAGGTGACGTTCGATCACGGGATGCCGTCCCCCGGTGATATGGATGACGGACGAATCGTTCATTTCCGGCCTGCAATATTGATAGCTCCGGGCCACCGTAGCGAGGGACAATATGCAATCCATCGTGGCTGCGGCATTGGCATCTGCCTGGATCGGGGCGATATATTCCTGCGCGGCAGTGACGAGATCCTGGAACAAGGACTCCTCCAGGGCGCCGATTTTTTCTTCCGCCCCCAGGATCTTTTGTTCCAGTTTTTTCAGATCGTCCGTGACATAGCGCTCGCAGTTGGACAGGGTCTGTTTTCTCACCCAGGAATCGGGGATCAGGCCCTGGTTTTTGTACTTATTGGTGACCTCGAGGTAGTAACCAAAGACATTGTTGTACCCCACTTTCAGGTTGGCGATGCCGGTCTTGAGCGCTTCCTCCTGCTGGATATGGATCAGGATCTCCTTGGAGTTGTAGATGATGTCCCGGTATTCGTCCAGTAGTTCGTTGTATCCTTTCCGGATGACGTTTCCTTTGACGAGCAAGGCGGGCGCATCTTCCTGGATCGCGTTTTCAATAGTCTGCCGCAGGTGCTCGCATGGATTGATCTGGTCCGCCAGGCGCACCCATCCCTCTTCGCGGCTCGCATCCAGGGCTTCCTTGATCGGGTGGAGTGCCTGCAAAGCGCGGCCCAACTGTACCATCTCGCGGGGATTGATCTTCGACAGGGATACTTTGGAAATGATCCGCTCGAGGTCACCGATCAGGCGCAGGCGGGACTTCAATTCGTCCACCCAATCGCTGTGCTGCAGCGCGTAGTCGATCATGTCATGCCGCAAGGCGATCTCCGACAGGTTGACGAGCGGCAGAGCAATCCATTTTTTCAACAGCCGGGCGCCCATGGGCGAGGTGGTCTTATCGAGGATGTCCAGCAGGCTGGTGCCGGTTTCATGCGTGGCCTGCAGGAGTTCCAGGTTGCGGATGGTAAACCGGTCCATCCATACATAGTGTTCGGACTGTAGGCGGGTGATGGTACGGATATGCTTCAGTCCGTCCTGCTTGGTCGATGCCAGGTAGTGGAGGATCGCGCCGGCGGCTACCTGGGCGGTGTGCAGGTGATCGATACCAAAACCCTTGAGCGTGGCGACATCAAAGTGCCGCAACAATTTTTCACCGGTGTAGTCCTGCGTAAAGACCCATTCCTCCAACGTAAACGTGTAGTAGGTATTCCCCAGCAATTTTTCAAAACGTCCCTTGTTGGCTTTGGAAAAAATGATCTCGGAAGGATTGAAACTCTGGAGCAGTTTTTCGATCTCCCGGAATTCCCCTTCACTGACGACGAATTCGCCGGTGGAGATATCCAGGAAGGCAATGCCAAACAGATCGGGCCCGGCCATGTGGAGGGAGGCCAGGTAATTGTTGCGGGCACGCTGCAGCAGGGAGTCGTCCGTGGCAATCCCGGGGGTGATCATTTCGATCACACCGCGGTCAACCAGTTTCTTTTCCTTGGTGGGTTTTTCCAGTTGTTCACAGATGGCCACCCGGTAACCGGCCTGGACCAGTTTGGGCAGGTACATGTCCATGGCATGGTATGGGAATCCGGCCAGTTCGATGTTATTGCCCCCGTTGTTCCGGTGAGTCAGTACGATGCCCAGGGCATCGGAGGTGCGCTTTGCATCTTCGCCAAAGGTTTCATAGAAATCGCCGACGCGAAACAAGACCAGGGCGTCTGGGTGCTGACCCTTGATCTTGTAGTACTGTTTCATCAGGGGGGTTTCTTTACCCGCGTCGATGGGAAAAGCCTCAGGTTTCGGTTTCAATGGCCGGCCACATTCTATTCGTCTCCAAAGGTAAGATTAACTCGTTTTATTCGGGCGCCGTATTAAAATCGCGCCTATATTTGAATCAAATTGTACCGGTTCCCGTTAAATTACTATCAGGTTCCGGGTAATGAATCAATCCACTCCGTTCCTTACCGGTATAAAGGGATAGGGGACGGCGAAAACCTCAAAATTGTACGTACGATGGGACTTTTCTCTTTTATGAAAGGCGCCGGTCCGAAGATCCTGGACAAGAAGGCGGAAGAAAAGGCAAAGGCGGTCTCGGCGGAGGCCGTTAAAAAAGCAAAGATCGATGCCATGATGGCCGCGGTCAACAAACTCAACCTTCCGGTCAGGGACATCACGCTGTCCCTTCAGGACGATGTGGTGACGGTCTATGGGCAAGCGGAGAGCCAGTTTGCCAAAGAATTGGTCATCCTGACACTGGGCAACAATGCGGATATCGCCAAGGTGGATGACCGCATCAGTGTCGTCACGCCGGAACCCGAAGCGACTTTTTACGAAGTCAAATCGGGAGACTCTTTATCGAAAATCGCGAAGGCATATTATGGGGATGCTAAAAAATATAATGTTATATTTGAAGCCAATACCCCAATGCTGAAAGATCCCGATCTGATCTACCCGGGTCAGATGCTCCGGATCCCGAGGCTGTAATAAAGATTGTTTTCAACTGGTGAAGTTGGTGGAAGCGCAGGCCGCCGGGCCGGCTTCCACCTTTTTTGTTTTCAGCCGGCAATGCCGGCGCTGAAAACAAAAAAGAAATTTTTAAGAGCGGTCCAGC
>CAZTXO010000035.1:29961-42389 GCA_964617515.1 uncultured Saprospiraceae bacterium
AATAAGAAGCCATCTGCGCTGGACCGTCCTTTGCTTTTTTGGGGCGAGCCGCCTGAAAAGAGCCAAATAAGGAAAAGTAATCTTCGCTGGACCATCCTTCAACGCTGTTTTTGAAGCGCCCCGTGGATTGAAATAGTCTTCTGTCTATTCCTCTTCGAGTAACGCATCGAGGTCCGTCTCGATATCCCGGAGCTTGGTGCGGCAGAGTTGGATCAGCTCCAGTGCCGCCTTGACTTCTCCGCGCATTTCTTCGAGCCCGAGATCACCCCGCTGGATGCGTTCGATGAGTCCTTCGAGCTGCTCCATGGCTTTGTCGTAGTCCGTTTTCTTTGGCTTCATGTTACTGTGCTTTTGATGGTACCGTCCCGGAACGCGGTCTGGATATTCATGCCGGCATGCAGGGCGGTGGCCGATGTCATCGTCTTCCCCTCATGGCTGGTGATCGTATAACCGCGGGCAAGCACCTGGTCAGGATCAAAGGCCTTGAGCAGAGCCTCGACTTTATCGATCCGGTTATGTTGCAGGGCCAACTGATGCTTCCCCGATCGGGAGAGCGCCACACGCGCATGCTCCAGTTTCTGGTATTGGACAGTAATGCGGGTGCGGATCGCCATCTGCAGATCATGCACCAATCGTTGTAACCGGCTTTCTTCATACGCGAGGCGCTGATGGATCTCCTCGCCCAATGTCGCGGCGAGCTCGTCGAGCCGGCCTTCAAACGCAGCATTATGCTCCACGACGAAATCGGCGACTGCCGTAGGGGTCTTGAGGGAAGCATAAGCGACCAGGTCCAGCACGGACTGATCGATCTCATGCCCGATACCGATCATCACCGGGATCGGAAAATGCGCGATGCGCACCGCCAGGGCCAGATTGTCAAAAGCCGCGAGATCCGTTCGCCCGCCTCCGCCCCGAATGACCGCCACCGCATCGAAGGATGTCAACTGTTTCTCAATGGCGGATAAGCAGGCAGCCATCTCCGCTTCTACCTGCTGCCCCTGCATGGCGGATTCAAAAAGCTCGACAACAATCTGGTAGCCGTAAAAATTCTCTTCCAGGTGCTTGATGAAATCCTTCCATCCGGCGGCTCTTTCCGAACTGATCACCGCCAGGCGCTGGATCACCACCGGCAGATGCGTCTCCGCATTTTTACGGACCAGGTTCCTGGCTTTCAATTCCCGGAGGATCGCCTGGCGCTGGAGTTCCAGCTGACCGATCGTAAAGCTGCTGTCAAAGTCTTCAATGATCAGCTTCAGTCCGTATCGCTCGTGGTAGTCGACGTTGACTTTCAGCTTGACCGACATGCCTTGCCGCAGGATGTCTTCAGGGGCCACCGCTGACTTGCGTTTGAGATAATAATAGACATTGGCCCACAAAGCCGCCTGGCATTGAGCCACAATCTGGTTTTCTTCCTTTTGGATCAGGTCGAGATACCAATGCCCCCGCGACTGCGAAGCCTGGCCGATCTCACATTCAATCCAGATCGGTTCTTCAAAATTGAGTTGAAGGACCCGGCGGATATACTGGTTGAGTTCGAGCAGCGAATATGTGGAGGGGTTAGCCATAGACACGGCATGTCAGCGGGCATCCCGCAATACTTCACTGACGAGTTCAGCCGCTTCCTGCAACAAAATCGCGGAGCGCACTTTCAAACCGCTCTCATCGATGATCTTCTTGGCAAGGTCCGCGTTGGTGCCTTGCAGCCGGACGATGATAGGCACCTGTATGTTGCCGATATTGGTATAGGCATCCACCACACCCTGGGCTACCCGGTCACAGCGAACAATGCCACCGAAAATATTGATGAGGATAGCCTTGACACTGGGATCTTTCAGGATGATGCGGAAAGCATTTTCCACCCGTTTGGCATCGGCCGTGCCACCCACATCCAGGAAGTTAGCGGGTGAACCGCCCGAAAGTTTGATGATGTCCATGGTGGCCATCGCCAGCCCGGCGCCATTGACCATGCAACCGACATTGCCATCCAGGTTGACGTAGTTCAGCCCGAATTCCTTGGCTTCGAGTTCGGCCGGATCGTCCTCATGAGGATCGTGCATGGCTTCGATATCCTTGTGCCGGTAGAGTGCGTTGTCATCGATGGATGTTTTACAATCCACCGCCACGACTTCGCCACGGCCATTGATCAGCACCGGGTTGATCTCGAGGAGGGTGGCATCACTTTCGACAAAAGCCTTATAGACTTTGGCGACAAACTGCGTCATATTTTTCAGCGCTTCGCCGCTCAGGCCCAGGTTGAACGCGATCTTGCGGCATTCATAGCCCTGCAGGCCAAGCACCGGATCCACATATTCCTTATGGACGAGATGAGGCGTTTGTTCGGCGACCGCTTCGATGTCCATACCGCCTTCGGTGGAGTAGATGATTACATTACACTGCCTGGCCCGGTCGGTCAGGATGGACATGTAGTACTCTTTGCACTGGTTATACTCCGGCACATACGCATCTTCGGCGATGAGCACTTGCCGGACGAGTTTGCCGGGGCCTTCCATGCCACCGGGCGTCTGGGGTGTCTTCAGCATCATGCCGATGATGTGACCGGCATGCTGCCTGAGTTCCTCCAGGTTTTTTGCCATCTTGACGCCCCCGCCCTTGCCACGGCCCCCTGCATGGAGCTGGGCTTTCACGATCGCGATCGGGCTGCCGGAGGCGGCGGTTATTTTCTGATAGGCTTCCACCGCTTCTTCCACGGTATGGGCGACGATTCCCTGCTGGATTTTGACGCCATACCGGCTTAGTATTTCTTTTCCCTGGTATTCGTGTAGGTTCATATCGATCCGTTCAAATGATGAGGCTAAACTAACTAAAAATCATCCGGAGGCTAAGGCTCTGCCATGAACTGCATGGCCTTTTGCAGATCTGGCGTTGGCAGCTTGCAAATTTTATTTCGGCAGACGTAGATAAAGGTCTCTCCTTCGACACTTTTACCTTCCAGGAGTGGAAGTGTTCCTTCAACTGCGCCACCCAGGTAAAGGGCATCCGGCTGATAGGTCTTTTGCAGGGTAACCAGTTTCTCGGCATAATCCTTACCGACAATCGCCACTTCATTGGGAGGCCTGACCATCGCCAGCATCAATTGGCACCAGTTGCTGTAAAAAGCGGGTTGACCATCCTGCAGGATCCTGGGCCATACCGTCTTAAACATGCTCTCCGCTTTGTCTTTGTATGCGGCGTGATCCAGCAAGGTGCCGAGGGTCCAAAGGTTACGGGCCATGATACTGTTGCCCGAAGGGATGACATTATCCCCGAGATCGACGCGCCGCGCCACCAGTGGTGGATCGAGATCGGACGTATAGTAAAACAAGCCGGATGCATCGCCCAGGAAATGGTTCAGTACGTGTTCCGTGAGGCCTTTGGCATGATCAAGCCAGGTCGTGTCAAAGGTGCTTTGATACAACGCGAGATAAGCCTGTATCGTCAGCGCGTAATCATCCAGGAAGCCGTTGATGGTGGATTTCCCTTTTTTAAAATTGCGGTCCATCCGGTAGTCTTCCTTCACTTTGATCATTTCCTTCAGCAGGAAACGGGCATTGCGCAGCGCGTTTTCAAGATACGTCTTGTCGCCTGTCACCGCATACGCATCGACAAGCCCTTTCAACATCAGGCCGTTCCAGGAGGCCAGGATTTTATCATCCAGGCCAGGCGGTACACGCTGCTTACGGGCCTGGAGGATTTTTTCCCGGATCGCATCGATTTTTTTTGAAAATTCTTCGGGGTTCAGGTTAAACTGGCGGGCCACTTCATCCGGCCGGCGATGTTGTTGCAGGATGTTTTTCCCGTGCTCCCAGTTGCCGGTGGGCGTGATATCATTGAGCGCAAAATACATCTCGCGTTCTTTGGTATCAGGAATCAGGTTGGTGAGTTCATCGGCGGTCCACACATAGTACTTGCCTTCTTCGCCTTCGCTGTCCGCGTCAAACGAACTGTAATATCCGCCCGAGGCATCCAGCCAATGTGCATTGGCAAACGCGATGGTCTGGTTGACCACATCGAGGTATTCTTTACGGCCGCTCCACGCATAAGCGTGCGCGTAAGTGCTGATCAATTGACCATTATCGTACAGCATTTTCTCAAAATGCGGCACCAGCCACAGCGAGTCGGTGGAGTAGCGCGCAAATCCGCCACCGATCTGATCGTAGATGCCGCCCATCCGCATTTTATCCAGCGTCGTGTAGACCAGGTCCGCAGCCCGCTGTTCTTTGTAGCGGTGTGCATAGTGCATCAGGAAATCCCAGTTGTTGGGCATGGGAAACTTCGGTGCTCCGCGTCGTCCGCCCCTGACCGGGTCGACCCGCTCCATGAAGAGCTTCGCCATCGCATGCACCGTCTCCGCGTCCACCAGGTGCGCTTCCTGGTGCAGGAGGCTGTCCAGCCCATGATCCTGCACGCCGGACACCAGCCGGGAGGCGTAATCTTTCATTTTCTCCGGTTCCTCTTCGTACGCCTTACGGAAGTAAGCCAGGATCTCCAGCCATTTTTCTTTTGGAAAATAGGTACCGGCCCAAACGGGACGCCCGTCGGGCAGGGCAAAGGAATTGAGCGGCCATCCACAACCTCCGCCGGATGACAACTGGCAGGCGGTCATATAGACATCATCGATATCCGGTCGCTCTTCCCGGTCTACTTTGATGCAGACAAAATGTTCGTTCATGACACGCGCTACGGCCGTATCCTCAAAGGACTCATGTTCCATCACATGGCACCAGTGACATGAACTATAGCCAATGCTGATCAGCAACAGTTTGTTTTCCTCCCGGGCCTTTGCCAGGGCCTCTTCGCCCCACGGATACCAATCCACCGGATTGTGCGCGTGTTGCAGCAGGTATGGGCTGCTTTCATGGATCAGTTTATTGGTATAGGGATGTTGCATACGATCAGGCCGTTGGCACTGGGAAAGCAACACCGGGATCACGATGCCAAGCAGGAGGTGAAAATGGGTCACGGGTGTTGCCGGAGATTTAGATAAGGGCACAAAAATACGGATTTACAGGCAGCCGGGACTTGACGAGCAGCAATCCGGACAGGATCCAATAAAAAAACCACCTCCCGGTTCAAAAGAGGTGGCGTTCAGGTTGGTTTTAACAGATCGCAGTGGCGATACCTGCTAGTGATTACAAATTACATACCAATTTACGGAAAGCAATCACATGGTGGGTGAATTTAACGCATCTTTGCCCGTACCATGTCTTCCGATCCCGATAAATATGAACAGCGGGGCGCCTCCGCCTCGAAAACGGAAGTGCATCACGCCATACGTCACCTGGATAAAGGCCTGTACCCGAATGCCTTCTGCAAAATCCTTCCGGATGTGGCCGGCAGCGACCCGGATTACTGCAATATCATGCATGCCGACACCGCCGGCACGAAGACGAGTATTGCTTATATGTACTGGAAAGAGACCGGTGATATCAGCGTCTGGCGCGGCATCGCCCAGGATGCGCTGGTGATGAACCTGGATGACATGGCCTGCTCGGGCTGCATCGACAATATCATCATTTCTTCCACGATCGCGCGCAATAAGCATCTCATCCCCGGGCAGGTGATCGAACAGATCATCGACGGCACCATGGATTTTATCCGCCGGATGGAAGAACGCGGCATCGACATCAAACATGCCGGCGGCGAGACTGCCGATACGGGCGACATCGTGCGGACGATTGATGTCGGCATCACTGCCTTCGGACGCATGCAGCGAAAGGAGGTGATCGTCAACCAGATCAAGGCCGGCGCCGTGGTGATCGGTCTTGCCTCTGACGGACAGGCGGTGTATGAAGATGACTATAACAGCGGTATCGGCAGCAACGGCCTGACTTCCGCGCGCCATGATATGCTGACGCACCAGTATGCGACCCGCTTCCCGGAGAGTTTTAGCCCGGAGACGGACATGCGCTACGTCTACAACGGGCCCTGGCACTTGTCGGACACCATCGATATCGGCAACCAAAAGATCCCGGTGGGCAAACTATTGCTGTCCCCCACGCGGAGCTACCTGCCCATCCTGATGCCGGTGATCCGGGAATACCGCCATCACCTGCAGGGGATCATCCACTGCACCGGCGGCGCACACAGCAAAGTGTTGAAATTTATATCCCCTCACCTGGCCGTGCACCTGGACCAGATGCCGCCTGCCCCGGAGATATTCAACCTGATCCGGCAGGCTTCGAGAACCTCTCTCAGCGAGATGTATAAAGTCTTCAATATGGGGATCCGCATGCTGCTCTTCGTGGAGAAAGAAGCGGCTGACTCGATCCAGCACCTGGCCTCCGCTTTTGGTATCAAAGCTTACACGCTGGGAGAAGTCAAACGTACACCTGAACAGGCCAAAGTGATCATCCGCACGGGTGATCCGGAAGAACCCATCATCGAATACCAGGCATAAAAAAGCCGGAGCTGTTGTCTCCGGCTTTTTTATTCTTAGAGGTCTTTTTCTTTTCTTATTCCAGTAAGAGCAAACGTTCGATGAGGTTGCCGCTTTCGGAATGAAGCACCACGAAGTAAACGCCGGCTGGAAGGTCCTGCGCTTCGATGTCAAACCTTGCCGGTCCGGAAGGAACCTGCACCGCGCGTTCAGACAGGACCCTGCCGGAAGCATCCACTACTTTCAGATTTGCGTCAAATGCCTTGATGGTAAACAGCGTGAGGACGGGGTTCAGATGATCGGCAGAAGGATTCGGGCTTAAGGCATAATCCTGCACCTGTGTAATCTCATTTACGCCGGTACCCGTACCCACTTTAAAGTTTTGTGTAGCGCTGTACATCGCGTCCGTCTGTGATTCATTGTAGGGCCATACTTTCCAGTAATAGGTCACATTTTCGGTCAGCGGACCGGGGATAGTCAGTTGCGACTGGCGCACAATGGTCTTGACCGGACTGAAGGTAAACGAAGCGAAACGGTCATAGATCACCAGGTACCGATTGGCCCCCGGCGTGTCTTCCCAGTCGAGGAGGATGTTGGAGGAACCATTGCTTTCGACTCCGTTGATCGGGCTGATATAATTGACCGGCTGCGTCACCGGCGTGGTGTTGGGCACCTTGCCCGTGCGGATATACTGACGGTCAAACGAATAAAAATCCGTATTCATCAGGTTCTTTTGCGTAGCAGTGAAGGCGTAGGAAGCGCAGTTATTGTAATAGCTCATGAAGTTGTTGGTCATGGGCTTGATCACCTGGCCGTTTTTATCCATGATGGTGTTATTTTCATCACAGTTGTTGGGCTGATAGTTGAGGCCCAGGTTGTAGTCTTCCGGGGTATCGCAGATCTGATCGCCCGCGGTGAGGCAATTGGAGCGGTCATGCAATTCGATCAGCACGGATCCGCCCCCGGTCTCACAGGGGATGGTGAAATCGACATTGACGGGATTGGTGTATTCGGTCGTATTGTAGGGGTGACAGTCCCAGCCATTGAAGGGATGGGGCAGGCTGAAAAAGTGCCCGGTCTCGTGGGATAAGGTGGAAGAGGCGCCGTTGATTTCATTTTTCCGAGAGACGATCCAGTCCCCCTGGGGATCATAGTAGGCGAGCACAGTGCCCGGGGATCCGCCTCCGTCATTGGCGGTATTGGTGATGAATACGTTGAGCGCGTTTTTATCCTTTCGCAGGTTCATCTGGGTGCGGGCGGCAGGGGAATGCGGCGTGTTGTACACCGCGTCATTATTGAAATAGTTGAAGCTGTCGATATAGAAGACAAACTCCTGGTCGGCATAGGCGGCATTGATATTGGCCACCTGCTTGAGGACGTTTTCTTCCTCCACGCGGCCCGTGCCGTTGGTGGCGGCGACGAGATGGTAGGTCACCGGGACATATTTGACCGCACCGCGTTTGAGCTCGATCAGGTTTTTGCGGTTGGCCAGCATCCGTTCCATGATGGGACCGGAGGGCGTGCCGCAGGGTTGCGCAAAGAGGGGCCACATCAGGCCAAGGCTGATAACACACAGAAAAAGTCTGATCATCGGAAATTTTTATTTGACATAACAAAGATAGGCAATGAAACGTGCCCGGATCGAATATTGCATGGGTTTTCTTCTTAGTTTTGCCGTCAAACAGCCATTCCCGGCTTAAAATCCAACTTCCATCATGTCAAAGATCACCGTTGTAGGCTCCGGTAACGTAGGGGCCACTGTGGCCAATGTATTGGCCCATCAAAATGTTGTAAATGAGATCGTTCTGCTCGATATCATGGCCGATATGGCCAAAGGCAAGGCCCTGGATACCTGGCAGCAGGCGCCGATTGACGATTATTCGACCCGTCTCCGGGGCACCGGGGACTATGCCGAAACCGCCGGTTCCTCCATAGCCGTGATCACGGCGGGTGTGCCCCGCAAGCCCGGCATGAGCCGCGACGACCTCATCTCTACCAATGCCAAGATCGTCTCCACCGTCACCAAGTCCCTCCTGGTCCATAGTCCCAATGCCATCATCATCGTGGTCTCCAACCCGCTGGATGTCATGACCTATGCGGCACAGGCGGTTTCCGGCCTCCCCACGTCCAGGGTCTTTGGCATGGCCGGTGTACTCGATACGGCCCGGTACCGGGCCTTCCTGGCCGAAGAGATCGATTGCTCTCCGCGCGATATCCAGGCCATGCTCCTGGGTGGCCACGGGGATACGATGGTACCGCTGCCGAGATATACCACCGTGTCAGGAATTCCCGTGACCGACCTGGTGGACAAATCCAAACTGGACGCCATCGTGGATCGCACCAAAAAGGGTGGCGGCGAACTCGTCAACCTGATGGGCACCTCCGCCTGGTATGCACCGGGCGCTGCCGCAGCCCAGATGGTCGGCAGCATCATCCGCAATGAAAAACGGATCCTTCCCTGCTGCATCAAACTGGAAGGGCAGTACGGGCTGAAGGATGTCTATGTGGGTGTGCCGGTCAAACTGGGCAAAAATGGAATCGAGGAAGTCATCGAACTCAAGCTCAATGCGGAGGAGCTGAAGCTCCTGCACGATTCTGCTTCCCATGTCAGGGAAGTGATGAATGTTTACGATAGTATGGGGTTGTCCTGATATGGCAGAAATCGATAACAATAAAATCGTCGCCGCGCTGAGCGGCATCAAAGATCCGGCCACCGGCCAGGACATCATCAGCCGGCGCATGGTGTCGGATCTGCGGATCAATGGTATGCAGGTGCAGTTTCATCTGCATACCGCTGACCTCCCGGAGGCGCAGAAGTCCAGCCTCAATTTCGCCTGTATCGAAGCGATCCAGCAGGTCTATCCCGACGCCAATGTCCATATCCATATGGACAGGGCCGGGCAGGAGGGCGACGCGCAGAATCCATTGCCGCATGTCAAAAACATCATCGCGGTCGCTTCCGGCAAGGGAGGCGTCGGAAAGAGCACGGTAGCGGTCAACCTGGCCCTTGGCCTGCAGAAACTGGGCTTCGCGGCGGGACTGCTCGATGCGGATCTTTATGGTCCGTCCGCTCCGACTATGCTGGGGCTCAAAAATCAACGGCCGAAAGTGCAGGCGGTGCACGGCATGCACAAGATCGTGCCCCTCGAAGCGTTTGGCATGCCGGTGATGTCGATCGGATTTGTCGTGGAACCGGAGCAGGCGGTTGTCCTGCGCGGTCCGAGGCTGGCCGGGATCATCAAGCAGTTTATCAAGGATACCTTGTGGCCTGCGCTGGATTACCTGGTCGTCGATCTGCCGCCGGGTACGGGGGATATCCAGTTGACCCTCGTGCAGACCGTGCCGCTGACGGGTGCGGTCATCGTGACGACACCGCAGGAGTTGTCCGTGGTGGACGCGGTCAAGGCGATGAACATGTTTATGATGGAATCGCTCGATGTGCCGATCCTGGGCGTGGTGGAAAATATGTCGTGGTTTACACCTGCGGAGTTGCCGGACAATAAATATTATCTCTTTGGCAAGGGCGGCGGTGAAAAACTGGCCGATCTCGGGCAGAGCAAGGTCATCGCGCAACTGCCGTTGGTGCAATCCATCATGGAAGGCGGGGACGCGGGCCGTCCGGCGATCCTCCAGGATGACAAAGCCGGATTGCAACAGCGCCTGGTGGATATGGCGAGGGCCCTGCACGAACAGACGCAACTCCGTAACCAGCAAAAAGCGCCGACGCGGATCGTGGAAATGAAAAACTAGGGCGGAAAGTCTTCTGCGGCGAAGCGGGATAAAGCATACTTTTGTACAGACATGTCGGACCAGGAAAAGAGCGCGTTGTTGCACCAGGTGGATATGGCCCTGGAGGATATCCGGCCGCACCTCGCGGTGGATGGTGGGGATGTGGCCGTCGTGGATGTGACGGAGGAGATGACGCTGCTGGTCCGTTGGCTGGGGGCCTGTGAGACGTGCTCGATGTCGGGCATGACGATGAAGGCCGGTGTCGAGCAGGTGGTCAAAGCCCGGTTGCCCCAAATCCGCTCCGTCGAAGCGGTCCATGATATACATGCCTGACACCATCAAGGATAAAAATTATCTCACGCGCCTGATCCGGGAGCGCAGGACGATGCTCACGGTTGGATTGGATACGGATATCCGGCGATTGCCGCCTATCGTTAAAGGGGATGCGCTTGTCTTCAATGAGGCGATCATCGATGCGACACGGGATGTCTGCATCGCGTACAAGCTCAATTTTGCGTTTTACGAAGCGTTGGGATTGAAGGGGTGGGAGCTCCTGGAGAAAACGATTCACTATATCGGTACGGGGCACTTTATCATCGCGGATGCCAAGCGCGGGGATATCGGCAACACATCGTCGATGTATGCGCAGGCGGTGTTTGACCAATTGGGCTGTGATGCCATCACGGTGAACCCGTATATGGGACATGATTCTGTCACGCCTTTCCGGGGGGATGGGAAGTGGGTGATATTACTTGCGTTAACGTCAAATCCCGGCAGTGCGGACTTTCAGCGCTTAACGCTGGAAAATGGAAAGCGCGTTTACGAAGAGGTGATGGCGAAGACGTCCCGGTGGGGCAGCGCGGAGGATACGATGTATGTCATCGGCGCCACGCATCCGCAGGAGTTGGCAGCCTGTCGTCAGCGCTATCCGGATCATTTCTTTCTCATCCCGGGTGTTGGCGCGCAGGGAGGTGACTTGCAGGCCGTCTTAACGGCGGGCAGCAATGCGGAGGGCGGATTGCTGATCAATGCGTCCCGGAGTATCCTGTATGCCGGCGCGGGGAGTGATTTTGCGGAGAAGGCGAGGGGAGAAGCGGAGGGCTTTCGGATAGCGTAGTGCTTCGAAGGCCGTATCGCTGGCGGGAAGGAGGCTCGCGCTTCTTAAACGTGGTTGTTTTTCCAACAGGGTATTTCCCCTATGCGCCAAAAGGCAGGTCGTATTCAACTCCTGTTGTCCTGCCCGGACTGGTGGATAGAAAAAGCGAAAGTCTGGATAAACGCAATGGTGATCTGTTAAAACGCAACACTAACGCCTTGATTTTCAACACAAATTTCTTATGTTTGATTGCGTAGATATACGTGTTATCAGCAAATTATTCTAATGCATATGATTATCGGATAAAAACTGCTTTTATGAAGTTGATGATTATTCGATTTAGTATAATCTTGAACCTGATTTTAGCCAAAGTATTGCCATGCTGTACTCAAGAGATATCTTTAGATCATTCATTTTCCTCAGATGGAAAAGTGATGACAGATTTTGGAACTGCTTGGGACATAGGTACTTCCCTTAAAATACAATCCGACGGAAAAATAATAGTCGCAGGCTTCACTACCATTGGCATAAATCGAGTTGTCGCGATCGTCCGATATAAACCAAATGGAGATTTGGATAGGGAATTCGGGGATGATGGAATTGTTATTACCTCGAGCGGAAAGCATGAATCGTGGGCGAGTTCAATGATCATTCAACCTGATAATAAAATCGTAATTGCCGGAGAGGGGTGGCTAGATTCAATTGGCAATACATTTCTGTTGCTCAGATATAGCACAAATGGCACATTGGATAATACATTTGGATCCGATGCAAAGGTCTTCACTCAACTGACCACAGATGTGTACTCTACATCAGGAGCTAGAGCCCTTGTCATGCAAAACGATAATAAACTTATCGTAGCTGGTTATGCTTATAACGGCATGTCTGATGCACTTGCTTTAGTCCGCTATAATATGAATGGCAGTATTGATCATACCTTCGGCATGGACGGTAAAACAATCACCTCTTTTGGAGGCTGGGATGAAACAGGTTTTGATCTGGGCATACAGGCAGATGGGAAAATCATTGTAGTGGGTAAAAGTGATCAGAATCTGGTCCTTTCACGTTATACGATCGATGGCAAATTGGATACCCTGTTTTCATCAGATGGAAAAGTTATTCTAAAAAATTCATGTTCTTGTAGTTACTCATTAGCGATCCAGGAAGATCAAAAGATTCTCGTCGTGGGGGAAAGCAGTGGCGATATTGGGTTATTTCGTTTTAATA
>CAZTXO010000036.1:0-42235 GCA_964617515.1 uncultured Saprospiraceae bacterium
GACTGGTGACAACTGATACAGAGGTTTGCTTTCCCGAAATCAAGCGTTTGACCGCCAACCCACAATTTGACCGGATCGGTTTGGGTAAAAGCCCAGTCAGCATCCGTATAGGTAGAGTGGATTTTATGGCAGGTGTAACAGTTTTGTGGAAGCGGATCCTGGATGGCTTTACGGGTACCCAGGGTATCCGATCCGTTCACCTGGGGAGCATTAATCCTTTCCAGGAATCCCTGGCTCGTGTGACAAATGGCACAACTGGTTTGATTGTGGTCATAATTACCACCCGTGGCATGCACGGAATGTTCCCACTGAAACAACTTCGCGGTAATCTTCTGCGAATTACCATGGCATTGAACACAGGACAGGTCGGGTTGAGGCCCTGCCGGTCCCTGCGGTCCTTCGGGTCCCACGGGTCCAATCGGTCCCTGATCTCCCTCACAGGAGCTCAATCCAAGGAATATCACCGTACAAAACGCGAATAAGAATACAATTCCCTTTTTCATAGTTTTTGGCTTTTATCGTTTTTGAATCAAAATTCCAATCACTTTTTACTTCGCTAAAATTGCTCCAATCTTCAGGATTGGGTGATGATCTATATCATGGCAAACATTGATTTTCCTCATTTTAGGATACTTTACCTGAAGTAAAATGCCCCCTCATGATTTCCTGCTTCGAAAAAGCACCATGCCGGCCAGGGAAACCGAAATTATAATCCCTCCGGCAACAATCCAATAGAACCCCGGCAAAAAAGAAACCTCCACGAGGACGCCGTTTATTGGGGCCGGAAAGCACTTTTTAAGCTTTACTGCATAAGGTGCCTGATACCCGGTTCGCTTACTTCCTAAAGATATACGGTTGACCTGGTTATTCGCCTTATCCCGGGTAGAAAGTTGACAGCGGCATGCCTTCAGCTGTGCCTGTTCATCCGGTTCAAGGGCGAGCCGGTACGTGGTTCCCGGAATGGCAAACTGCCCACTTCGTTTTCCGGCTGTCTCCGGGTAAAGAAAAGCTTCCGTCGCCCGTTCCCCTTTCTTCCAGATTTCCACCTTAGCCACAGGGTTTACCGGTTCTGAACTCGCCGAAGCAGGCACCGCCCGCAGGTGGGCGATATCCGGAAAGCAGGAGAGAACGGTAAAGCCAAGGCTATCCCCTCCCGGAAGCATATACAAACTGTCTTCCCGCAATGCCGTGGTTTTCCATTCGCCCCGGGAATACTCATATAGCGTCCTATTTTGCCCGGAAAACACAATCCGCGTGAGGTTGGCATCCATTTCCGGGACTGTGGACAAAATACTGTCCCGGGAGACCTTCCAGTAAAATTCAAAAGTCGCTCCAAGCCCAAGGATATCGCCCAACCGGTTTTTACCGGGTTGGTCTGCCCTCAACGTCACCACTTCACGGCTTTCCCTGGTTTTTAATTCCACCGTGATCCCGGGAGCCCTTGCCGGCACCGTATCCTTCTGAAAAGGATATTGGTAGGCAAAGGTGAAATCCGGGTAATAGGATACCAGCCGGAAATAGAAAGGTGAGTTGCCGACCCGGTGGATTTTCATTGGTTCCAGGTCGAATCGTCGTTGAATGGTGCCGCTCACCGGCATGCCAGGCATGTCCGGTGAAGGATCATCGGATTGAATAACCTGGAGCTGAAGTTTGGAGGAAGCAGGGAGAAAATAAAGTGTGTCAAGGTTGATCAGAAAATCAAGCTGTGCCATCTTCGGTTCCTCCTCGTCCGATCCGGCAGGCAGGGAAAACGTATCCCCTGACCCGCCTTGTGACAGCTTCATTTCCCCATTGACTCCTGTCAGCAAATTGAGCGCCAACCCGCCTAGCAGGGAGAGCACGCCAAGCGCCAGGCCCCACCAAAGGAGATTACGCCATGAAAATGTGCCGGGCGATTTGGGTTTCGGCTGAAGCGGTGGAAATTCACTTATATCCTTCATGGCGGGTATATTTCGTCCTGATGACTGAAGTTTAAAAAGAATGGGGATAGCGCGCCATCCCCATTCCTGATTGTTCGGTTAATGTGAAATTGTTCGTGTCCGGTAATTTATTCGGCAAATGTCCTCATGTAGTGAACGAGCTGCCAAATGTCGTTTTCATCCGGTAGTTTTTTCTTAAAAGAGGGCATATCGTCCCGGCCTTCGAGGGTCTTATAGAAGAGCGCCCCGTCAACTTGTTTTTGAAAAGCGGCGGCGCTGAAATCTCCGCACTTGGTATCGAGCTGGGCGGCTTTCGGGCCGTCTCCCAGGCCTTCTTTACCATGGCAGGATTTGCAGTGGGTCGAATACAGGGTAGCAGCCGCGGCTTTATCAAATTTCACCGGGTTCTTCATGGCTTTATACTTATCCGGTACGACCCATGGTGTGCCTTGCGGAGGAACAGACGTAAACGCCATGACCGCCACGATGGTCACCAGGAGGGAGAAAAGTGCAAGAATTCCAGTTTTCATTTTTATGTGTTTTTATGTTTTAAGGTGATCGTATCGTTTCATTTTCAGAACATAAAATTCGGTATGATCGTGCATATCCAATCCCATGTCCTCCGTTTATTTTTTGTTAATGTTTGGCCTCCATACCGGACTTGTCGGCTTTGATCCGGAAGAGCTTGAAGACAATGGCTGCATAATTGCCCCACACCATCGTCATAAGGACAAAGAAGGTGACAATCATCCAGACCGGCGGGTGTCCGCTCCACAGGGCTTCCGGCAGCTCCTTGATTTCATATGAAACGGGTTTACCCCATTTCTGCACGGTCGTGGCTTTCAGGTTTCCATATTCATCTGTCTCGTCAATGGACGCAGTAATGGCGAGATTACCTTCCTGGTCACCGGCCAGCCCTGCCGGAAATTCCACTTCCACCATCCCGGATTCATCCGTTTCCCCTTCGCCCACTTTCAGCGAGCTGAACATACGTTTGACATACACCGCCACGGTGGCTCCCGGGATCGGCTGCGGCCCTTCCCCGGATTCAGCAACCGCCTGAAGCCTGAGCGAATAGGTACTGTCCGCAGCAACCGGTTCCATGGTCAACAGAGCCGGCTTGATCATCAGATCCGATTCGCTCCCATTCATCTTGTCATCCCCATCGTAGCGGCAGATGAACGCGTAACTTCCATCTGCGCCGGGGGTCACGGTCTTCTTGTCGAAGCGCAAAGACGCAATTCCATTTGCATCCGTCAGGGTATCTCCCATCGGCACTTCATTGCCCTCTGCGTCCGTCCTGAAAAAAGCAACCTTGCGTCCCGGTACTTTCTGATAAGAACCTTCGATTTTGGCCCGCAGCAAACCGTTTAATCCGATGGTGCCGTCGGCAAACTGATCGGCCGTCAGGCTCATCTTAGATTTGAGAATGGATTCCGCTTCTTTCTCGGTGGATTCCGTCTGGGTCGTATCCTGGGCATACACAGGCGCCCAACTGACCAGGGTGAAAGAAAGCAGGATAAGCAGGAACCAAAGCGATGAGATTCGGGCAGAGACTTTCACTGGTGTTAAGCGTCTTCTTTTCATGATGCTTGAGCTTGTTGAATTTCACCGGATTCTTCCGACACTTCCGATACCGGTATCAGCGTCATAAATTTTCCGGCCATGGTAAAGAGGAAAAGAAAGAGTCCGACGCCGCCTAACGTCATCGACCACTCCACCCAGGTAATGGAATACTTGATGTATTCCGGGCGTATATCCTGGATTGGCAACAGGGGTGTTTCCAGGGTAGGCACCACGATGAGGTAACGTTTGACCCACATCGCCAGTACCATAATGGCGGATACGAAGGCGAGGTATCCCGGTTTCCGCAGGGACGGAATGACCATCACGATGATCGGCAGCAGGATTCCGCCCACATTGGTAAAGAAGAAGAGCCCGCCGTATTGATCCCAGTCGAAAAACTTGGCGATCAACTGGCTGATCCACTTTTCCGATCCATACCAGTCGGTCAGATACTCCGAAAAAGTAAAATAGCCATAGCCGGCGCCAAGGACGAGCATGATATACCCGAGGTAGGTGAAATGCTTGTCTTCGATATACTGATAGAGCTTATACCGGCGCCGGAAAATGTAGAGCGCCAGGATCAGGACACCGGTGCCGGAATAGATGGCGGCCAATACGAAATAGGGCCCAAATATCGTGCTGTGCCATCCCGGGCGGAGGGTCATCCCGAATATCCACGACAAGACCGAGTGCACGATGATCGCCAACGGGATAATCATGATCGCCATGAGGTTGGTCGTGATGCGGATCTGTTTTTGCTGGTTCGGGGTATCCCGGTAGTTAAGCGCCAGCCATTTATACAGGGTCCTTTTCCATTTGGCTATTTTCAGGTCCGGGTGATCCCGGTAAATCGCAAAATCCTTGATGGCCGCCAGGTAAAGGAAGATCACGCTGCCGACAAAATAGGTGCTGATCGCCAGGACGTCCCAGGTGATCGGGGACTGCAGCCTGGCAAAGAGCACCAGGTGATGCAGCCGGTCCAGCCTGCCGACGCACAACAAAATAAAAATCGGGCCGATGATCGTGGCGATGACGGTGATCAGCTCAGCAATGCGGATGATGGGTTTACGCCATTCGATATGGAGCAGGTGCAGAAAGCCTGAGATCACGGCGCCGGCATAACTGATCCCGATGAAGAAGATGAAATTGGCGATATAGATTCCCCATACCACATTGTCCCGCATGCCGGTGACGGAGTGCCCGACGGTCACCTGGACGTAGAGTCCATAGGTCCCGAATGCCATCAGGCAGAGGAGAAATCCGATCCACAGTTTTTCCCGGAAGGTGGTTCGTTCCATGAGCGGAGCAAAGGTTCTAAGCACATTGGCTCCGGTGTTCGATATTTTAATCATTTGGTTTCGCTGTTTAGGAAGTGAAGCAATACGCCCGTCTCATGAGGTTGCTTACTCGTGGATGAAATTTTTAAATCGCGCTTTCACTTCATCGGGCAGATCATCCAGTCCACGCTCGACCGGGAACAAGCGGTCACGCGGAGGCAGGTACCATACGCGGGGTTCCGTACCCAGCTCTTCCGCAAACCGGTATCCCGCGCGGTCACGGATCATCTCGCTAAACCGCAACGTCTCATCCCCATTGGTAACGACGTCCTCGTTTTGGTCGCCGAAATAGAACACGCCGTTCGGACAAGCGGTCACGCAATCAGGCAACTGGCCGATCCGGGCCATATCGGGACAGAAATCACATTTTTCCACGGTTCCGACTTTGGGGGGGACGCTGGTCTCCGGAGAGTAATCGGCACAGGTCATTCCTTCTATGGCTTCCGGTTCCGACCAGTTGAATACCCGTGTGGAGTATGGACAGGCGGCCATGCAGAATTTACAGCCGATGCATCTTTCCGTATCGATCAGCACAAGTCCGTCCTGGCGCTTAAACGTAGCATTGACCGGGCAGACTTTTACGCACGGCGGATTGTCACAATGGAAACACGTCTTGGGAAACCAATAGGGAGCGGAATCTTCACTCTCCTGCATATAGCGGACCTGGAGCCACTCCTTATCTTCCGGCAGATGGTGCATTTTCTGACAGGCATGGACACATTTCCGGGCATTTTTACAACGGGCGAGGTCAATGACCATAACGAACTTCCGCCCGGGAATTCCCACGCGCGCTTCCTCTCTGGATACGCCTACCGTTTTGTGGACATACCGGAGGTGGCCGGAATCTATCTGCACCAATTCGCCGTCCGGGGAGAGCAAGGTGACCTTTTCGCCGGTTTCCATATGACCCTCTTCCGGTTTTTTACAGGAGCAGGCGGCACTTCCGCAGGCGGCTGCCGTGACACCGAGGGCAGTTGTTTTCAGGAAGTTGCGTCTCGGATTCAATCCTAATAATTCTTCTGCTTCCATGATTACTGCGGCTTTTTATGTTGTGTGGTCGTCCAGTTAAGAATGTCCCGGTTGCCGGCTTTTTGCTTTTCCTGCAATTGATCCAGCACCTTTTTACTGACTTCAACCAGTTTTCCATCGGGGGTCAACATGGATACTTTTTCGTCATCCTCCGAAGGGATCATCGCGTTGGCGCTTTGGGTCAGCAAACCAGCTCCCCCCAGCAGTCCGAGCGAGAGGAATTTTCGCCGGGAACTACTGCCATTTGGTTTTTTTTTCATGTTGAATGGAAGTTAGTGTGTGATGTGATGGTTTAGAAATTCCAGAGCCTGGTAAGATTAAATCCGATCAGGAAATTGCTGCTTTCAAAAAAGTCCTCTTCCGGAAATGGATCATGATTGTTAAATACATTATTGTATTGCGGAAGGATGTTGTAATAATTACCCAGGAAAAACTGGAAACTGTGCGAACTCGTATTGATTTCAACCCCGAAGGACAAATTAGGCTTCGGATCCAGAACTTCGTGGGTGGTTATTGGTTGGTCATAATTGAACAGGATGTTCGTTACCGGGGATATGGAATAGCGAGCGGAAGCGGAAACGGCCAGGTGATCATTTTTCCATTTATCAACGACAATGTTATCTACCTTTTGCGCATCCACCGTGTTAAAGTGGGAAAGACTGGCGGCTACCTGGAGGGAAAATTTTTCCGAAAATTTACGTCCCAGGGCTATCTGGTGGAAATAGGATACCCTGTCAGCCGTTTCAACCAGGTCCGGGTTTAAAAAGGAACTTTTGTCCCGGGTATCGATGGCTGCATTCACGTAATAGGAAATACTCAGGGGTATACTGCCGGAACGGGTCTGCCGGAGCAAGGCATATTTGGCGTGTACATCCCAGGTCTTATTGAATTTAGTGATCCCAAATCCCACCATAAGCCGCTCGATTGGCACATATTCAAAACCAAGCCGCATATTAGCCGGAGAGGATAGTCCCAGCGCATTTTCGTAAGGTTCTTCCCATTCGATCACCCCGAAGCGGTGTTGGATATCAAATTCAAATGTCCCCTTGATCGGAACGATGACGGACGGATTGTCAATAATGTAGATACCCTTGAACATATCCTTCACCGGCCGGTTGTCAGGGCCTTCCTCCTGCATTTCCTGGGCCTGGATCCCGGTGATGCATAAAAAGGACATTAGGATTGTACTGGTCCAGGAAAGAAAAGTTGATCTCATGATTCCTTGGTTTTTCATCTGGTTAATTATTTTTTGCCCCCTGTTCGATCCACAGCAACACCGTGGATACATAGGTCTGATTCACTCCCTGGATCGGCATGGGGAGCCCTTTCGATCCGTTCATCCAGAGGTAGAGTTCGCTGTTTGGAGGTGTCAGCGTATCAATGAACCCGCCGTTCCAGAGGGCATTGTAGGCTGCGCTGGAACGCAGGTCCGGATTGGGACCCGAGCCATTATGACATCCGGCCACATTGCAACTCGCTTCGAAGATGGGAATGATATCCTGGCTGAAACTGATCTGTATGCCAGGGTCAGGCTCGACGGGCAACACATCATCGTATTTACAGGCGAAAAAGGAGGCCGTGGCCAACCCGATTCCCAATAATGCCTGAAGTAAAAATTTAGTTTTCATATGTCCGTATCTGGTATTTAAGTCCATCCTTTGGCGTGAATGCACGCTTGTGCAATTCACTTCTTAAAGGTATCCAGCTTGCCACACGCGCGCTTATGAGAGATATCATAGAGGGTTATGATTATTATCATCCCGCCTGGTTTTGCAAGAACCGCCTGACGGTTCCTTCCTGGAGTTGTTAGCCTTTGCCGTCTGGCAGCAAGTGTCAACGGTTGAAAATAATAAGAAAATAGTATTCATTCAGCGGACTGCCCGGCCCCGTGCTTTCCTGTACCGGTATGACATTTCCTATCTTTGTTGATATGTTTCTCCCTGTTCTTCTGTTGTTTCTGGGGCTTTCACGGGAACCCATAGCCTGGCTTCCGGAATCCCGGATTCCAGGCCCGCAAATGGACAGCCTGTCCGTCTATATATTTCTGTCGGACGAATGTCTGATCAGCCAGTTCTTTACCCCTGAATTGACCCGACTACACGCGCGCTATGCCGGGAAGCATGTTGGTTTTGTCGGCTATTTTCCGAACACCTTGTCAACGCCTGAAAAAATAAAGGCATTTGGGGAGGATTTCCGGTTGTCCTTTCCGCTTTTACCGGATGAGGATAAGACATGGACACGGGCATTCGGGATCACGGTCACCCCCGAAGCAGCCGTTTGGGACCACCGGGAAGAGCGCCTGATCTATCGTGGGCGTATCGACGACAGTTATGTGCGGGTGGGCAAACGAAAACTCCACCCCCAACACCACGACCTGGAAGACAGGATCCTTGCGTGGCTTGATCACCAATCCACCCCCGGTATGATCGAAACGCAGGCGATCGGCTGTTTTATTACTTTTACAGACGCCCTTTCCCCTCCTCGTGCTCCTGCGACAAAGGGTCATTGACTAAACAATTGTTGTGTTTAATAACACGTGTATGAAATCCATCACTTGCCTTTTGCTGGCTCTCCTGGCGGTTCCTGTCTCCGGACAGGTCACGTTTACCAAAGACATTGCCCCGATTATTTACAACAACTGCACGAAGTGTCACCGGCCCAATGAGATCGGCCCCTTTCCGATGACGAAGTATGATGAAATCATCGATTGGGCCAGCACCATCCGGTATGTGACCGCTATCCGCTATATGCCTCCCTGGAAAGCGGATCCTGCCTATTCCCGGTTTCTGGGCGAACGGTTCCTGACCCAGGAACAAATCGACCTCATCGCCGCATGGGTAGACGAGGGAACACCGTATGGGAACGCGTCCGAAGAACCACCGCTACCGGATTTTCCGACAGGCTCTCAAATCGGTACTCCCGACCTGGTGCTCCACATGGATGAATCCTATCATCACTACGGGGGTAATGAAGACGAATACAGGGTGTTTGTCCTGCCAACCGGGCTGACCGAAGACAAGCAGATTTCGACGGTTGAACTGCGGCCGGGGAATAGGGGCATCGTGCATCATGCGCTGTTTACCTATGATAATACGGGTGCCGCTAAAATGATGGATGACCAGGACCCCGGTTACGGGTATGACGGTTTTGGCGGTTTTGGGATTGATGGATGGTGGGACAAGATGTTGCCCGGGTATGTACCCGGGCAGAAACCGATTGAATACCCGGAAGGCCTCGGGCAAATATTGCCTGCCGGATCCGATCTGCTGATGCAGGTGCATTACGGCCCAAAACCTTTTGCGGAAACGGATAGTTCTACGGTCAATATTTTTTTCAAGAAAGAACCTGTCACCCGCCAGGTAGAGAATTTCATCTTTGTTCCTTTCGCACCCCTGATCACCAACGGACCTTTTGTCATCAACCCCAACTCGGTCAAAACATTCCATTGCCAGTTTACCACCCCCGTCAAAATCAGCGTATTTGCCATATGGCCTCATTGCCATTTGCTCGGCCGTGAATATGAGGTATATGCCATCAGCGCCGCCGGTGACACCACCAACCTGATCCGGATACCGGACTGGGATTTCAATTGGCAGGGATCGTATAATTTCAAAAAATTCATGGTCCTGGATCCCGGTACCACGATACACGTTTACGCCACGTATGATAATACCGTCAATAATCCCAGCAACCCCAATGATCCGCCGGCTTTTGTCACCTGGGGGGAAAAAACAACGGATGAGATGTTGTTCCTCCCCATCAGTTACGTTTTTTACCAAACCGGGGATGAAAATGTGGTTTTTGAAGACGGAACGGTCGCGGTGGAGGATCCTGATTTACGTTTCGCCCGGCATTATTTAGCTCCTCCTGTCCCCAATCCCGCCAAGGAAGAGGCCTATGTGAATTTTATCCTCGAGCAGCCGGATCATATTTCGCTCCGCGTCCTCGACCTGCGGGGAAATGTGGTACAGACCCTGATGACGGATCAATGGATGCCCGGCGGGTCCCATACCGAAAAACTGGAAATGAGTCAATGGCCGGCCGGCGCCTATTTTATTCAGATGATGGGTACCAATTTCACCCAGGCACAAAAGCTCACGGTGATTCGGTAACGACATGGATGCTTGCACGTTTCCATGCCACTGATCAAGATCACAGCATCGGTTGACACAACTCATCCGGACCATGGATGGCGGGTTTTACCTTTCATTTGGCTGAGCAAGTTCTGGTCGGTTTACTTAATTGTATTGATTCCATGAAAACCCTTCACACGCCCGAGCAGCTTTTTCATCACGCGGACGAGTTGATTCAACTTGCCGAAAACGAACAAAGCCGGTCGGAAGAAGATACGGTCACGCACCTGATCTGCACCAACGCGCGGCTATCGATCCATCACCTCCTGACTGCGTTTTTATTGCAACACAATGCTCCGATTCTGCCTCCCGCCTCGATCGCAAGCCTCCAACATCAGTGCCAGGCGATTGACGGACGGTTTGACACGCTGGATCTCGATCACATGCCCTGCCGGTATGAGCCTGTCGGCAAGCGCTACTGCCTCGAAAGGGACGAAGTGGATGCCTGCCTGGTGGCCGCCAAAGAAGTACGGTCCCTGGTCGTCAACGCTATGCCCGCTTATTAATGACCAACAAGTCAATACCGCCTGAAAAACAGGATCTGACCATTATCCGGTCTGTCATCTACCGCCGCCCAGGGGGCCCCGATCAGCGCCGTGGAAGAGACCAAGGCGGTGGAAAATCCAAAGCGAATCTTCGCCTCAGCGGTTGAACTGGTCAGTAATGCCTCTTCTTTCCAAACCCCTCCTGCTTTTCGAAACAGGTAGGCTTTGCCCTGCTCAGCTGATGCCCCGACAGGTGCGAATGGCGCACTGACCAGGATGACATTGTTATGGAAAGAGGATGACACACCAAATGCATCGGAAGGTTTTCCATCCGAAGCGGTCAGCGTGGCTTCGGGAGTGATGATAAAATTATTGAGTGCATAGACATAGAGCGAACCATTCCCGTCGTCCGGTGTGCTGCCGGCATGGGGAGCCCCGACCAGCAGGTAATTGTCCTGAATGGTCACGCGATAGCCAAACATCTCAAAGGGGGAGGGATCCGGTGACAGCAACTGACTGATCAAAATCCATCCCGAACCGGTTTTCTTATAGACATAGACTTTACCGGCATAGGGGATATTGTTAACTGTTTTGAACGGGGCGGACACGACAATGTAATCGTTCCAGAGGCCGACAAAGGACCCGTACTGATCTTCCGCCTGGCCATCGGCAGGTGTGAGGGTGGTGGATAAGGACCACGTGTTGCCTGTGCGGTTGTAGACGTATACGCTTCCCATGTTGTTGGTCCCGTTGACATCATTTTGAGGCGCGCCGACAATGGCGAGATCGCCGTGAATGCCGACGGCAAAACCGAAATGATCTCCCGGCTGACCATCAGAAGCCAACAAGGTGGCCTGGTAGGTCATCGCGGAATTGGTGTACGTGTAGACGTAGACTTTGCCGATATCCTCTGATACCAGGTTATCTGCATTGGGTGCTCCCGCGATCACATGCGTCGCGGAGAGATCCACGCTCTGCCCGAAGAAATCATTGGTCTTGGCGTCCGGGTCATAGGCCGAAAACAGTTCCGTCCATTGCCCCTGGGCATCGGCATGATACAGATGAATACTCCCCGCGGCCCATTTGGTGCTGTAATTGGGCACCCCATCGCGGTAGGCGCCTGCAATCATCCAGTCATTTTCAGCCGCGATGGCTGAACCGAATTCGGATCCCGGAACCGTCGAGGTGAGCATCTTAAACTGGGTAGCACTATTCTCCGTGCCATAGTCGGTTTGATTTCCCCATTTCCCTTTTCCCCCGGTAAGGCTCACCCAGGCCACGCCATTGTATCCCTCAAAATCATTTTTCGTGGCATTCCACCGGATGGAACCCGTGCTGGCGCTGATCGTTTCACCCACCCGGACAGCGCCGTCAACATCCAGTTTTTGCAGGGGGATGATCGTCCCTATCCCCACATTTTGGGTTTTTGCCGGTTGGGCCAGCAGGAGAAGAGCCATCCATTTGATTGCCTGATAACGCATGATCGTTTTGATTTTCCCCAAATGTCCTGCCCACTCATTTCATCCCGAAAGAGGATTGCGCAGACTACCAATTTTCTGAGTATCCGGTTTGTCAGGAAACCCGGCCAGCTCGCATCCTATTAAAGATATATTTGTCCTTTATTTGGAAAATCCCTATTTTTGCCCCGATCCAATCCTCTTGTATAATGGAAACGATTTCCTGCGATTCAACCGTTGCCGCCATGGTGGCACATGATTACCGGACGGCCGCCATCTTTGAAAAATACGGGATCGACTTTTGCTGCAGAGGGCAGCTCTCCATTGATGAAGCCTGCGAACAAAAGCACGTACCCACGGAGGACGTCATGCGTGAAATCAAAATGCTCCAGGCATCCGGAGCGGCTGACGGTTTCCCGTACGGACAATGGGCCCCTGCTCTCCTGGCCGACCATATTGAAGAAATTCATCACCGGTATATCGAGGAAAAGACACCAGTGATCCAGCGTTATCTCGATAAAGTGTGCCTCATGCACGGGGATCACCATCCGGAATTGCATGAGATCAACCGGTTATTCAGGTCCGCCGCTGAAGCCTTGGCTCACCACATGAAAAAGGAAGAACTCATCCTGTTTCCCCGCATCCGGGTCGTTGATCGACAACTCCGGGAAGGAACGCCCGGTACGTTGTCACCCGGTGTGTTGTCCGCACCGATCGAGATGATGCAGGAGGAACACCGTACGGAAGGCGACCGCTTTGCCACTATTGATTCCCTCACGGGACATTATCAGCCCCCGGCAGATGCCTGCAATACCTACAAATTGGCCTATG
Organism: uncultured Saprospiraceae bacterium; assembly: GCA_964617515.1. Classification (GTDB taxonomy): domain Bacteria; phylum Bacteroidota; class Bacteroidia; order Chitinophagales; family Saprospiraceae; genus Opimibacter. The sequence goes on from CAZTXO010000036.1 coordinate 12,758, forward strand.
CCCTGTTGCATGAATTCGAAAATGACCTCCATCTCCACATCCACCTGGAAAACAACATTCTGTTTCCAAAGGCCGTGGAATTGGAGAAGCTGTTACTCAACTGAGTCATGCTCCTATGAAGGGAGCTTATTTACATAAACCTGACCAACTACCAGATGAAATGAAATCCCGATTCTATGTACTGCTCCTGGGTTTGATGGTTACATTTTATTCTGCCTGCAAGCCAACGGAAACGGAACAGGGCAGACAGGAAACAACTCAGGCAAAAGTGCCCGTGGCTGAAGATCAGGAAGAACACGGAGCAGTTGCGTCCGTCCAACTCGACCGGGGGCAGAAATGGAAGGCGAATCCGGAGACAACCAGCGGCATCAGGAACATGCAGCAATTCCAACGTGATTTTCCGGCCAACCCCACCCTGGAGGACTTCCATGGCCTGAGCGAAAAGTTAACCAACGAGTTTCAACTCATTTTCGAACGCTGCACGATGACCGGAGCGGCGCATACGCAATTGCATCATTACCTCCTGCCACTAAAGGAAAAAATAGAAAACCTGTCCGCGAATTCGATTCCGGATGGCCAAAAAGCGTTTGAGGATATCAAAGTCTTTCTGGCTGCCTATGCGCTGTATTTCGAATAACCATGGCAAACTGCCGGCGATAAGGAAACGGGGAGTCCATTAATCCAGCAAACTGCCAAGCCCCTCTTTGAGCAACCCTTTGAGGTAATCGTCGGATTCCTGTTGATAGAGTTTTTTGATGGTTTGAATTAATTTGCCTTTATAGGCGCCTTCCGCCTCCTCATTATATTGCTGTAAGAGACCTGTGATCAGATAAAATCTCCGGTAGGCCGCATTGGGCGTGCGGAGATAAAAGTCCGATGTGATGACGGCCAATCCCTGGTCCTGGATCTCCGCTGCCTGACCCGAGAGGTAACGTGCCATAGCGCTGATCAATTCTTCGAGATAATTCTCCTGGATATGGGCGGCTTCGGGTGTGGTGAAAAAATCCAGGGTCAGGCCGGTTCCCTTTTGCGCATACAGGGATGCGCGCAACGCATAGATCGCGGAAGCAGGGGAAGACTCGAAAGGGGCAAGCTGCTTCATCGCTTCATCCGGATCGACCGCGGCAACTGCTTTGAGTGCCGCGTAAATCATTGGCACCCGGTCCGCCTTTTGCAGGAAGCGCATCGCGGCCATTTTGGCCCGCTCCGGATCCTGGGCTTGCAAGGATTCAAGGATGTAGTATTGCAGCTCAATATCCTTTTCTGCCTGGCCCATTTCATAGAGCTCCTGGGCGCGGCCATGATCCGCATAGTACTGGATCGCCATTGCCCGCACCATCATCGACGAATCCCCGGACAACCGGCGGAGAAACGCATCATCCATATACGTCATCAGCCGGAGCGCGGAAAGCCTGTGGCTGATGGACGGGGCAAATAATCCGCGCACCGGGTATTCCGACGGGTCAACATGCTGATCCACGACCGCCAGCAGGATATCCCGCGGATCGACTACGACGGCCAGGGGGGGATCGGGTATTTTGAACGTAAACGACTGGTCCTTTCTGTCAAGCCAGACACGCTCATCGATCTTCAGGGTATCCTTTGTCAGGATCGTCAACGCTACCGGCAGCCGGAAAACTTCAGGAAATCCCTTGTCTTCCTGCGTCTGGGTAAAATGAACGGTAAGTTCATTTTGGGAAGGATCATATGATTGCTCAACCGAAAGTACCGGGTGACCCGGTTCGAAAAACCATTGATCAAAAAACCACTGCAGATCCTGCCCGGTCACTTCTTCAAATGCCTGGCGTAAATCACAGATTTCCACCGCTGAAAACTGATGCTTCAGCAGGTAAAAATGCAGTGATTCAAAAAAGGCCTTATCCCCGACCAGGTCCCGCAACATATGCAGGACAAGGCCGCCTTTGTTATAGCTGTGGGCATCGAAAATGGCCTGCTCATCAGCGTAATGGCCATAAAAGAGAGGATGCGTCTCCCGGGCTGTCTGATCGTAATAACCGCTGAGCTCAGCCATCCGCGAAACATCGGCCTTTTCACGGCCATATTTATATTCAGCCCACAAGTATTCGGCGTAATTGGCAAATCCTTCATTGAGCGTGATGTTAGCCCAGGACTCACAGGTCACGAGATCACCAAACCAATGATGAAATAGTTCGTGTGAAACGATATAATCATTCGCGCCATTCGTCAGCATGTCTTCGGCATGGAATTGGATAAAATCTCCAAAGGTCACTGCGGTGGTATTTTCCATGGCCCCGGTGACGAAATCCTTGACAATGACCTGGCTGTATTTGGGCCAAACAAACGTATAGTCAAGTTTTTTGGAAAAGAACTCAATCATCTCCGGTGTGTTCGCGAAAATAGCACGGGCATCTTTCCCGTATCCCGGGTCCACATAATATTCAACAGGCCGGCCTCTCCAATAATCGGTGACCTTATCCCATTTACCGACCGCAATCATGGTGAGATAGGGTGCGTGTGGCAAATCGAGCTTCCAGTAGTCCCTGCGCATACCTTTCTCCAATGGTGTCGAGGAAACGAGCAAGCCATTGGACAGAGTCATCATAGAATCCGGCACCGTCAGCCATAGCTCTTGGGTACCTCGCTGATTGGGCTGGTCCAGGGTTGGAAACCATCTGCGGCTGGAAGACGTCTCGCCCTGCGACCAAAGCTGCAGGGGTTTGTCCGGCAGCGTATCCAATGGATCAATAAAAAACAATCCCTGGTCGCTGTAGATGGCCTGTCCGTTGGCGAGTGACCCGGGCTGCGGATGCGCCGTATAGGTTATACTGACCGTGATCTTCTCTCCCTTTTCGTATGCCCGGGGCAACCGGATAATGATCTGATCCGGTGTGCGCTCAAAGGCCTCGGTATTTTTGTCGTTTACCCGGACTTCCTGCACCTCAAAATCGATGGCATCCAGGGAGATGGAAGACTGGGCATAAAAAAGCGGTGTCATGGTTAATGTCGCCACGCCCATAACGTTTTGCTTTGACCAATCGAAAGAAAGATCCAGCACGGTATGAATCAGATCCCATTGGATCGCCCGCGCCGGTCTGAAGGGATAGAGGGAATCCGCCAGCACGGTCTTCGCCCGCATAATCGTCATCGTGTCTAACGTCACATGCTGCATCCCTTCGAGGTCTGCCGAAGAGGCGGTCTTTTGTGGGGTGCTGCAGGAAAAGAAAATGGCCGTGATCACGGCCATTGACAGGTATAGTGACTTTGCCCTCATCCGGCAAAGATAAAGCGAGAGGCTGCGCAGGGCAACCTCTCTTTTTCATCACTCTTCGTCGACGCTGACTTCCTCTTCTGTTCTGACAGAACGCAGGGTTGCGTATTTGGTCTTGACCTTCTGTTCGATCTCCCAGGCCAGTTCGGGATTGTCCAGGAAAAATTGCTTGGCTGCATCACGTCCCTGGGCGATTTTAGTCCCTTCGTACGCGTACCAGGCCCCGCTCTTTTGGATGATATCGGCTTCAGCACCCATATCGACAATCTCCCCGACCTTCGAAATGCCTTCTCCAAACATGATATCAAACTCCGCTATCCGGAACGGCGGTGCCAGTTTATTCTTGACAACTTTGACTTTGACGTGGTTACCGACGATGTTCCCGTCCCGATCCTTCAGGGCTGAGCCGCTGCGGCGAATATCCAGGCGAAGGGAGGAATAGAACTTCAGGGCATTACCGCCTGTCGTGGTTTCGGGGTTGCCAAACATGACGCCGATTTTTTCGCGCAGCTGGTTGATAAAGATGCAGCAGCAACCGGTACGGCCAATGGTCCCGGTGAGCTTGCGTAACGCCTGGGACATCAGCCTGGCCTGCAGACCGACTTTGTTTTCGCCCATTTCGCCTTCGATTTCACTCTTCGGTACGAGGGCGGCAACGGAGTCAATGACGATAATATCGATCGCACCGGAGCGGATAAGGTTTTCAGCGATTTCCAGGGCCTGCTCGCCATTGTCGGGCTGGGAGATCAGGAGGTTTTCCACGTCAACACCCAGGGACTCCGCGTAAAACCGGTCAAAGGCATGCTCGGCGTCAATAAAGGCCGCCATACCGCCCTGTTTCTGGCATTCGGCAATAGCATGAATGGCCAGCGTGGTTTTACCGGAGGATTCCGGACCATAAATTTCCACTACCCGGCCCCGGGGGTATCCGCCTGTACCGACGGCGATATCCAGGGAAAGGGAGCCTGTGGGAATGGCTTCAACCTCGACGACCTGTTTGTCCCCGAGTTTCATAATGGTGCCCTTGCCATATGTCTTTTCTAAGCGATCCACAGTGAGTTGGAGGGCTTTCAACCGGGCGTCGCGTTCCTTATCTGCTGACATGTTTGAAAAATTTAGTGTTATAAATATATGATTCAAAAGTAATATGATTGGGCAAATATACAGACATTTTTTTGACTATTTTTTCGTCATATCCCGAAAAATCGCTTTTTTTGTGCTCCTTATTGCTGATTTAACCCCAGAGACCCGCGCCCTGCAAAGGGCGCGGGTTTTCTCTATACCTGTGTCCCGGCGCGGTTGATTTGTGACCGGTTGTGACCCAAAAAAGAAGGCCCTCCCGCTGGGGAAGGCCTTCTTTTTTTGGCAGGATGGCTGAACTTACCTCGCCGAAATCGGGGAAGTAGATGCACTGTATCCCAGAATCCGGTTGATGATCCTTTCGGATGGGTTGAACCGGTCATGGCCCAGGGCCTTCTTCCCTTTTCTCAACAGATCGAGAGATTCTGCCAGTTCAGGTATAGTACGGGCCAACTCCAGCAGCATATCGGTTTCCGCTTTTGTTGTCTCGTCATATACCAGCCTTGTCAATTGTAGTTGGGTAAAGGTATGCGTCATACTCGTTGATTAGTTCGTGTATATTAACCGTCCCGGAAGTCCGGATATTGTGACAAAACGGGAAAAAAGCCTCTTTCTGGTACAGAAAGCCGGCTTGCCGGGCGGGAACGCCCCGGAAGGAATCCGGATCAAAGGATCCAGCGCCCGGCGGGATTTCAGGCAGCCTCCCCGAAGGCTGCGATTTTAATGTAAATTGGCTCTGATTACTGCTTTTCATCCCATTTCTATGGATTTGTTGTCTTCGATTTCTAACCAGGATAGCCCATCTTTTATCCTGATCGTCTTTTCGGTGCTGCTGGCCTTTGTGCTGTCTTCCCTGCTGGTGTTTACCTATGAGAAGACCTCCCGGGACATCGTCCCGCCGGACCATTTTATTCAGTCCCTGATCCTGATGTCCATCGTCACGGCCACCATTATGCAGTCCATCGGGGACAGTGTGGCCCGGGGATTTGGGATTTTCGGGGCCCTGGCCATCCTGCGCTTCAGAACCAATATTTTCAACCCGAGAAATGTCTCCTTCATCTTTGCTTCCATGGCCGTGGGGATCGCCTGTGGCGTCAACAGTTTCGTCAACGCGATCATTGGCACTACGGCTTTTTGCCTCATCGCATTTTTATTGCGCATCACTCCCTATGGACGCAAAAACAACCTGCTTGGCGTGTTGCGTTTCGAAATGCCCGCAGATGCGGGCCGTTTTGACCAGATCGAAACCATCATTAAAAAAATGAGCCGGAGCTTTGTGTTGAAACGCTACCGGATCAATTACGTGGAACAGAAAGGCGACCTGGTGGAGTATGGTTTTGAGTTGCGCCTGCAGGATGAAATGAGCGGCGTCGAATTGTCCAGGAATATCCAGGCCGTCGAAGGCGTTACCAATGTCCGGCTGAGCTTCAATGACACCTATATTCATCAATACGATTAATCCCGGGGCTTCATGCGTCGATTTAATATCCTCCTGCTTTTTGTTGCGCTGGTCATTGCCGCCCTGGCTTACATGTACCGCAACCTGAACCGGTCCCACGTCAGTTTCTTCGGGGTCGCCGAAAACCAGGAAACACAGATAAACCTCGAACATGCCTCCACGGTCAATCTGATCCATGTGACCGAAGGGGAATTTGTCTCCAAAGGAAAACTGCTGTTGGAAGTTACGCGCAGGGACCTCGATTTTAAACTCAGCGAACTATCCCATGATATCTCCGAGCTTGCGGCCCGCGATCGTTTGCGCCGTGAACAAATCCTCGGTGATCTCGATCGTTCGCGGGCGATGCGTGCTGAAAAAGCGGGGGAAATACAGGCCCGTATCCGCCTGCTCGAATCGCAGCAGCTCCTCAACCAAACCCTGTTTTCAGATCTGAAAAGCATTTCCACGGCTTCTATCACGGATTCATCGCTTGTCTACGAGACCAAACTGAAAAGCCTTCGCGAGGAACTCCGGCTGGCCATCGAACCGATCGATGCCCAAATCGCCTCCCTCGAAAAGGAGTTGCGCCTCACAAGCATTCCTGTTCAGACCGAATCGAGCAAGCTGCAAAAAGCCATTGAGCTTTACCAGAAGGAACAGGCGTTACTCAGGATCTATGCTCCCGCGGATGGCCTTGTGGGGAGCATCCATTGTCAGCCCGGGGAAAATATTCCCGCCTTCAATACATTGATCTCCTTTTACGAACAAAGCCCCAATACCGTGGTGGCCTACCTGCATGAGAGCCTGAGCCTGCAACTCAAGGTGGGCGATTCCCTGCGCGTTCAATCCACCCTGCATCCGGCCGAACAATGCATCGGTGTCGTGAGCGGGTTGGGGCACCGGATCGTCGAGATCCCGGAACGGCTGAGAAAGATCCCGGAAATCAAAACCTATGGCCGGGAGGTATTGATTCGTATTCCCCCGGAAAACCATTTTCTGCAAAAAGAAAAAGTCATGCTCCAGGATCCCGCCCAAACCGGGTTCACTTTCCTGGTCATCCCACCATTTTCTTTTAGGACAAACCCATGGTAACCGCCGCCTGTTGAATAGCCGAATGCAAAAGAGTATTAAACCGATGTGTTTGATGGCGGGTATCCTGTATGCCACGGTTATCCCCGGGCAACAGAACGTCACTACGGCAGCCGTATTGGCTTCCGCCCGCCAGGATCCGGCGGTGGTCTACCACGCCGGTCACCTGTCTTTCCTGTCGCAAACCAACCAGCGACTTCCGCTGCCCGAGCAAATCAGCCTGCGAACGGAAACGGACCGGTTTGAATTGAGACGCCAGGAATACCTCGCCCGGTTGAGCGTCAACGGGCTGAATGAAATCCGCCATCAGCGGCAACTGAACGATGCGCAATACCAGTCCGAAGAAAATAAACAATTGCTTTACTGGCATGAAGCGCTCAAATCACGTTACACCGCATTAGCCCGGTGTTACTTTCTGGAAAAGAAACTGGCTTTGCAGCATGCGCTTCAGCTCGTCTACGATGACCGGCTCACCGTATTGAAGAAACTGGCCTCCCTCAACCTCGGTATGGATGTGGATGAGCTGATCCGCGTGGAATATGACCGGGATGAAACGATGATGGATATAGCCGCCTCGCAGGGAAACCTGGACGCGCTCAAAATCAACCTGGCTTCCTGGCTGGGCAATGATCCGCAAGGATGGCAACTGGACACCACCCTTTTTATTGGATTGGACCAGGCAGCGGCATTGATCGACCAGGTTGTCGGCACCACCCCGCTGAACCCAAGAGTTCTTGAAAAACAAGCTGACATCAACACGCTCCAGGAGGAATATTCCCTGGAAAAAGCGCGTGCCGGCCAAATCATGGACTTCATCCAGGTGCGGTATGCCAACCAGCCGGGTGCGCCGATCGGCCGGGATCTGAGTGTGGGCATTGGATTGACCCTTCCCTATAAAGGCTCTTCACGACCCAAGATGAATGCCATCCGGATTGATCAAAACGAAGCGGAATCGGAACTGATGACCTACCTCTATGAAGTGAATTGGCAGATCAGCGAAGCACGGACACAGATTGCGTCGCTGCGGCAGCAATATGCCTTATCACTGGAGCAGTGGGCGGGCTCCCAGGCCAGGTTTACCCTGGAGCAGTCATCCACGGCTCAATCGGATGGTCCGCTGACCCTGCTGCGTGCCAAGGAAGTGGAGATTCGCCACCAGTTTATCCTGTTGGGCCTGCAGGAAGATATCGTCACCCGGTATCTCAAAATACTTGACCTGACCGGTGCCCTCTCCGCCAGTCCCGCCGTCAATTATCTCTCGGCGTCCCTGGAGAGTTATTGAAAAAGAAAAGGACCACGAGCGGTCCTTTTCTTTGATGCATGGATTAATTTTTCCAGCGAAGGGTGACGAAGATATTGCGCCCGGGCGCACTGATGTTGGATGAAAACACCCGGTAGTTGGTATCCAGGATATTTTCGATCCCGGCTTGCAACGTCACGTTGTCGGTGAACGCATAGGCGCTTTTGAGGTTGAGGGTCATCCAGGCAGGCATGCCATCGACGGTAGCATACGGAAGATTATCTTCTCCGTCCGGATTGTAATCTTCGAGTTTTTTCCAGCCATGATACATCGCGTATGCTTCGAGGGTCAGTTTGTCACCGCTATGATACTTTACACTGGTCTTACCAAAGACGGGCGGAACGTGATCCAATGGAACATCTTCAGGATCCAGGTCAATACGGCCATAGGTATAGTTGATCGTACTGTAGAGGTTGAGCTCTCCCGTGATATCCAGGGACAGGTACCCATTGGCCCCGCAGATAAACGCCCGTTTCGCATTGGTATTGGTGAGCACATCACTCAGGGAATCGTTATAGATGATTTGCGCCTGACCGTTAAAGGTACCGGGCTGCAGGGTGATGGCTTGCCGATACCAGGTATAGTATCCTTCCACTCCGATGGTCAGCCGGTCACGAAAATTTTTCGACATGCCGAGGTCGAGGTTGATGGTATGCTCAGGCCGGAGATCGGGATTGGGTACCACCACCTTGCCGGGAATGGATTCAAACACTTTACTCATGTCATCCACGCTGGGCACCCGGAATCCGGTTGAGGCCATGCAATTGAACCTCCATCCCCGCTCCGTATTGGTGACAGCCCCCAGGCTCCCGGTTGCAATGAGGTTCTCCTGGGTGACTTCATCAAACGGAAAAGGAAAAAAGGTTTTATCCCTGAATTTGGAATTCAGCGAATGATACGCTGCCCTGATACCCGCCTGGAGGCGGGTGTTTTCATTCACCGCATAGGCATCGGACATGTACAGTGCCAGGGAACCAACGGTCGATCCGCCATCGGGATAACGGGTGTCGAGTGGCTCCACCGTGCCGCTATCGATTTTATCCCGGCGGGCAGTCGAATTGACTTTATTGCAGGTGCCCTCCAATCCATAACTCCAATGTGAAGCGCCCGACAGGCGTGAGAAATCAGCGTTGAGGGTGAGGATATGAAGTTTCTCGATCCGGTGATTGAGGTTGACACTGTTGAAGCGACGGTCATGACGGCTCTCCTCAATGCCCTGGTATGCCAGGGTGACATACCCATTTCCCAGGATTCCGTTTCCATCACTTATACCAAGCCGGTAAGAACCAAACAGCCTGGTCTGCGGACCGTAATACCACTCCGCGTAGGTGGGATTGGCGGAGGTACCCTGTGTCAGGCGGTCATAGCGCGGAACATCCGAAGAATTGGAAAACTGAAAATTCAGGGTGTGGTTGACCGCATCACTAGCCCGGAAGGTAAATTTCTGCAGCAGATCATACTGGGAATAGCCCGATCCGACCTGCTGATCCGGATCGTCATTGAGGATCGAAACATCCAGGTTGTTTTCCCGCCGGACATAAAAGATCCTCTTGCCAAAATCCGGGTATTCCTCCCGGCGATGAGCGCCCTGGACCAGGTCATCAAAATCGGAATAGGTAAGACTCGTCAGCGATCCGAATTTTTTACCCCCCACGCTCAGATCGAGATGGCCTGTTTTCTCGGCATCCGCAGAGGAATACCTGGCATATGCATGGGTATGCACTTCCGTGCCTTCGCCGGAAGACAGGATCGGATTTTTGGTAAAAAAATGCATCACCCCACCGAGGGCATCGCTCCCGTACATGACCGATCCCGGTCCATAGAGGATTTCGATCCGGCTCATGGCTGCCTGGTCGAGCGTAAGGATGTTTTGAAGATGCCCGGCGCGGTAAATGGCATTGTTAAGGCGTACGCCGTCGACCACGAGGAGTACTTTGTTTGTTTCAAATCCCCGGATGACCGGGCTTCCTCCCCCGAGCTGACTTTTCTGCACGAGGATATTGCCGGTGTTTTGCATGACATCGGCAGAGGACTGCAGATTATCAAAGGCCAGGTGATGTGCGCGGATGACTTCATTGGGCTGTGGCACGTTTTTGCGCCGTTGTTCAAAGCGATTCGCCGAAATGATGATTTCATTCAGGGGCAGGATGGTATCCGGCTTCACCGGGAGGTCATGTTCTCCTTTCCCATCAGGTGGGAAGGATTGGGAGAGAAGCTGGTTTTCTTCCGGGGTGTTTGGGTGTGCGGGTTGGCTAAAGAGTGAAAGCGGGAGCAGCAGTAACGCTGCAGCCAGCCATAGATTTTGTTTCATGTAGATCCGTGATTAAGTCAATAAATAGCACCCATCTTCGTCCTTTGCACAGGAAGAAGGGATACTGTTTCCGGGATGTTTACAAGATCAACGGATCGGGCGGATGAAAAACGGTGCGTCCGGAGGGGACAGCATCAGGAAGAAGTAATAAAGAAAGAAGATTACCGTCAGCGAAGGAGATGTCAGGAAAACCCTGTGCGGCCTGGGGAACAAGTCCTGAAATAAATTTGAAAAAACTCAATAGAAAAGGTTGATGCGCATTTCCGGGGGATGCCAGGCCAAGCGCTTCTCCCAGTTTTATATGCACCTGCGATTCCGGGTGATCATGATAGCACCGGATCATGACCTTGTTCCCATCCAGACGGGAGATGGAAACCACATCGTACAAGTTGCCTTCGAGCACAAACTCGCGGTCTTTATCTATCCACCTGATTTTGGCAAATGAGACGTGGTCAAATTGGAGTTCCGTCACTTGACGGTGCTCGTCTGCCGTAACTAACCATTTCAGGACTTCTTTCCGTATCTCATGCCGGTCGATGATGAGCAGCAGTACGCTGCCGATGGTGTTGGTGATAAACAACACGAGCAGGAATATGGGCAGTGCTCTTTTCATCGATAGGGAGTTCAAATATAATTGAAAAGGCAGTAAGACACACGCTGAGCGAATGCGTTTTCACGCTCCATGAAGGGCCCTGCAGATCTCCATTTCCTGCCTTTCGCAATGCCCGGGGCGATTTCCCGTCAGTAGCTTCTGTAGCGGCGGATGACGTCCTGGCCGGGAAACACGATTTGTCTTTCGAAACTGACTTCAAAGGCCACCATCGTATTGGTGCCTTCGATGCCGGGAATGGATTGCAGTTTGTCATGGACGATATCCTGGAGATGCCGGTTGTTGACGGCATAGATGCGAGCCATCAGATCATAGCGACCCATGATACTGATACAGGAGACCACTTCCGGAATCCTTTTGAGGGCATCGATAATCTCCGGAATCTGGCTTGATTCCCGGGCGATCATCAGGACAAAGGCACAGGTATCATAGCCGGCTTTCTCAGGGGATACGAGGTAGACCGGCCTGGTCAGCATACCGAGATCCCTGAGTTTTTTCACCCGCTGGTGGACAAGGGTATTGGAGGATCCAATTGCCTCCGCCAGGGAAGAAAAGGCCATTCGTCCATCTTCCATCAGGGCCTCCAGGATCCGCAGATCCGTGCTGTCAATTTGATTTTCAGGGATGGTATTCATGGCTTTTAAAATTTATTTTGATTTAAAATATAGTCTTATTTATAGATTTTGACATATTAAATCCATAATAATAACTATTTAGACTTCAATATCGTTATTTTGATGTCAATATGAATGTAAACTTAACGAATTGAATTCCTTTTTACGTATCCTGTTTTCTGTAGCGTCATGATTACCACCGTTTTATCTGTCACCATGATCCTGTTTTCCGTGATCGATATCATCGGATCATTGCCGATCATCCTGGATCTGAAAAAGCGCGGAGTGACCCTGCACGCGTCGACGGCCACGTTGGCGGCAGGGATCCTCATGGTCGCTTTTTTGTTTTTCGGAGTAGCCATCCTGGGGCTGTTTCATGTGGAAGTCACCTCCTTCGCCCTGGCCGGATCCCTGATCATTTTCTTTATTGGACTGGAGATGGTGCTCGGTATTCATTTCTTCAGGAGTGACAGCACGGACAATGCCTCCGGAAGCATAGTGCCGCTGGCGTTTCCGCTGATTGCCGGGGCCGGTACCCTGACCACCATTCTTTCGCTCCGTTCCAGCTTTCAAACCCTGGAAATCCTGATCGGGATCGGGTTAAACCTCGGGCTGGTTTTCCTCGTACTCAAAAGCACGCCCTGGCTCGAAAAGAAACTGCCAAAGCCGGCCACGGAAGCACTGCGGAAGATTTTTGGAATTTTACTCCTCGCGATTGCGATTCAGATGTTTCGGGGGAATATGAATTAATCGCCACCTGATTTTACCTGCAAACCTTATGGGTCCCGCGAAAAATAAATCCCTGCGTGCTGCGCAACACAGGGATGATCCGGGCGCACACCCTACAGGCCACAGGCCATTTCCACCTCCGGTCTTGTCGAACATCCCGTTGCATTACCTTCTATAAATGCTTCGTTGGCAGGATCGCTGAGGTAGGTACAAATGCTCTCGACATCACAGACAGAAAGATTCTGTGAATTGATAAGCAGCAAGTACGTCAGCGAAGCCGGATTGATATTGCCAAGGCCGTTGAGCGAGGTCAAAGCGGCATTATTTTCCAAAATCAGTTGGCCGTTGAGCGCGGTCAGATTTGCCATTGCCTGAAGGCTCTGCAGGGCGGGACTATTGGAAATCTGCAGCGAACCATTGATTGTGGTGAGGGCATTTAATCCGTTCAGGTTGTTCAGAACGGGATTATAGATAAGGACAAGTGATCCATTCAATTGAGTCAGCTCCTCCAGGCCGGTCATGTCTGCCAGGAGGTCATTGTCGCTGATAAACAGACTGCCGGCCTGGACCAGCCCTGCGAGACCCGTTAAATGTTGTAAGGAATCATTGTTATTGATCTGGAGAAAATCAGCTACCGTCTGCAAGCTGCCCAGGCCTGAAAAATTTTGAAGCGAGGGATTATTGGAGATATTGAGATATGTGCCGATAGAATGCAGGGAATCCAGCCCGCTGAAATTCACGATAGCGGGATTATCATGGAGGTCCAGGTAATCGCCAACATGCCGCAGTTTGCCCAGCCCGGTAAAACTGCTCAGCATCTGGTGATTGCTGATGATCAAATATCCCTGAACGGACGTGAGCGCATCAAGCCCGCTGACATTTTCCAAAACCGGATTGTCCTGTAATAAGAAGTTGCCGCCGATCGATTTGATCGAATCCAGTCCATGCAGGTCGGATAGCGCATAGTTGCTGAAGAGATATAACGCACTGACATAATGGAGCTGTATCAGGCTGTCGAGATTCGTGATTTGCCCGGTCCCTCCATCGCTGATGGAGACGGTGGAGAGGATATGCGTACAGCCAGGGTGATTGATGGGAAATGAGTCAATTTGCCCCTGTCGTTCGAAATACACGGAGGATTCAAGGCAGGCATGGACGACCTCCACATCGAAGCAACAACTATCGATCGCGGCTCCCGCAGAATCGAGCAGAAAAAAACAATTCGTTGTCAGCCCCAGCGGAAACGTATCTCCGCTCGCCAGCCCTGCTGTCTGGATAATACTGTCTGAGCAGGTACAGGTCATACCAACCGTATACGTCACCACGGCCTCTGATTGCATCGGGTCCACACCGACGATCATGTTACCCGGGCAAAGGATCTGCTGGACATTGGGGAGAACGCTGATGATCTGCTGGCAGGCACTGCTGTTTCCTCCGCCATCGGTGACGGTCCAGGTTCTGTAGATGTAGTACAGGACAGTGATGAGATCTCCCGGCACGATGGAATCCGAATAGACAATCGTGACGGGCTCGCAGAAATCAGCAGCGGAAACGGCACCGGTATAAGCCGGACTCAATTCATTGAGGCAACAAGTCTGGATATCAGGGGGACAGATCAACTGGGGCTTAATGACGGTCACATCAAAGCAACATGTACCCAGGACCACATTAGCCGGAGACTGGTATTGATAACAATTGGTCGTTGTCCCGATGGGAAAGGCTGCCCCGCTTATCAAACCTGAAGTCTGGAGCAGGGTACCATTACAGGCGCCGGTGGTGGTGAGGTTGTATATCACGACGGTATCGCATGACCCGGGGGGCAGTTGGATAGTGCTGTTTCCCGGGCAGCTAATGCTTCCCGTGATCTTCCCGATGGAGAGCGATTGATTCGGCGTGATGGTCATCCTTCCGTTATTCTGCAGTTGCACGCTTTTGCAAAAAAGGGATGAATGGATGGAAGGATATTGGCTCAATCCGGCGGGAATGATGACGTCTGTATTGCAGTCCGGGACACTGGCACAATTCCAATTGGAGGGGTTCTCCCAAAGTGTATCCGCGGCCCCGGTCCAGGTGTTGCTGAATTTAACCAGGTATACATCACTCAGGTCGTCATTGTTGGCGTAGGTAATGACACACCTGTATCGATACCCATACCAGGCGGAGGGTGGCTGCTGAATGGTCAGGTAAGGTGTCTTGGTGCCTGCATAGTGATCGTTATCTTCAATCGAATTAAAGGGGCCTGAGGCCGCGTATTGCCAGTGATAGGTTTTCTGGTTGTCATTCGAACCGGCATACAGTACGGTATCTCCGTTGCTGCACATATACACCGTGATTTCCACCTGGGGTTGAAGGAAAGGCGCACGGGGCAGTTTTCCCTGGTCAAACACCAGGTAACCGATTCCCGTTGACAAGAGAAATAAAAGCAATCTCATCCTTAAATTCTTTCGTTACTCATCTGCTTCTTTTTGTTCGGGCTTGCTGACTGCAGGCATACCCCCAGGCATACAGGCAGGCAGCCAGTGCGTGGCCCATCAACAATTCTCAGAAGGCGTTATGCTAAAATTTTTCGGGTGGGAACGGGTGTAAAGATAATGGGAATTGTGCGGTTTCAGCAGAAATCCATCGCGTTGCCAGCTGCCGTCCTAACGGTCGTTCGAATCCTCCTCTTGAGAGCAGGCTTCAGGACGAGATTGGACCCAAAAGAGAATTCCGCATAAGTCAGTCTTTAGCCCACCTGTCAACCAACTCCGTGCCTGGAGTCCCGGATCAACGCATTATCGTCGGGTTGTGGCTTCGCTTCAGCGCATTTTGTGTACGGAAGGACCCGCTCTGTGTGTTATAAAGTTCTCTTTACAGCACCTGGGATGACCGGCACGATTGCCGGAGATTCTCGCAAAGCAATCGGGACAGTCCGGGAACTGCTGCCAATCACCCTTGGAGACTAACGCACTGTTTTTACTACTTCTATTTCATTTCCCTTAATTTTAGAAAAACAAAATCTACCCGCCATGCCTTGTATCCTTGCCCTGATTGCGCTCCTGTTTCCCCGGGTTCTTATCGTGGTCCTTTGGCTGTTCACCGATTGGTTTAACGGCGTATTCAGTGCGGCCTTTTGGCCTGTGCTCGGCTTTTTCTTTTTGCCGGTCACGACACTGTGGTACAGTGTCGTCATCCATAACTATGGCGGGCACTGGGGCACGACCAATATTTTCCTCCTGATACTGGCCGTTGTCATTGATATGGGTTCGTGGCGCGGAGGGTATAAAAACAGGCGTCGCTGATGATCTGCCCAGCTTTTTTCAATGCATGCAGCGGATGCGCAGAAAAATCAACCCATGTGAGCTAAACAACATCATTGAAATGACCCCTTCGCTTGCCTTCAGCAAACCATTGGTCCACTTGCAAACAGCTATCAACCCACCACTGCCAGCCCTTTTTTTCTTTTTCGCATAGGATGAGCGGCACCTGCAAAGGATCCAACGGCCAATAGTTCACGGAATACCACCATAAAGCTGCTGCGCGGATAGGAAAGAGAAAGAAGATCGGGCTGTATCCCTATCCGTGTTCGCATGCCCGTGATTGGCATCTGACAAAACCGGGGCCTGGAAAACAATATTCGGAAGTATGCGGGCTTTCACCAAGGAATTATTTAAGGCTTTTACAGGTGCTTTTGTCTGCATAAACAGTGTTCGAAAATGGGGCAGTATTCATGCCCTTTCCGTTCTATCTTTGTTCCTGTATGAAAATCGCTGTCGTCGGAACAGGATACGTGGGACTCGTCACCGGGGTCTGCTTTGCGGAAACAGGCAATGATGTCACCTGCATCGATATCAACACGGAGAAAATCGCCAGCCTCCGGGCCGGCAAGATCACCATCTATGAACCTGGCCTGGACGTCCTGTTTGAAAGAAATGTCGAACAGGGAAGGCTTCACTTCACATCCACCCTTGCGGAAGGCATCCGGGAGGCACAGGTGATCTTCCTGGCCTTGCCGACCCCGCCGGGATCTAATGGTGAAGCTGACTTGTCCTATATCCTGGGTGTGGCAGAAGATCTCTCCGGGCTGATTACCGATTATAAGGTCATTGTGGATAAAAGCACGGTACCCGTGGGGACTGCCGAAAAAGTACGTGGCGTATTAGTACAAAAACTTTCCCCCGATTTGTTTGATGTGGTTTCCAACCCGGAATTCCTGCGCGAAGGAGTAGCCGTTGAGGATTTTATGAAACCTGACCGGGTGGTCATTGGTGTCTCCTCGGTCAAAGCGAGGCAAGTGATGGAGCGGCTCTTCAAACCGTTTGTCCGGCAGGGCAACCCGATCCTGTACATGGATGAGCGATCGGCCGAAATGACCAAATACGCCGCCAATGCTTATCTCGCCACACGGATTTCCTTCATGAACGAAATCGCGAACCTCTGCGAGCGCACCGGGGCCAATGTGGACCATGTGCGCAGGGGAATCGGCAGCGATACCCGTATCGGCAAGCGGTTTTTATTTCCCGGTGTTGGCTATGGAGGCAGTTGTTTTCCAAAGGATGTGCAGGCGCTGCATCTGACTTCCAGCGAACATGATTATGACTTCAGGATCCTGGATGCCGTGATGGAGGTCAATCGCCGGCAAAAACATATACTCGCGAAAAAGATCGTGGATCATTTTAACGGTCATCTCCGGGGACGAAAAATCGCAGTCTGGGGCCTGGCGTTCAAACCCAATACGGACGATGTCCGGGAAGCGCCGGCGATGGATATCATCGATGATCTCCTGGCTGCCGGCGCGCAGGTCATCGCCACGGATCCGGAAGCCATCCCCAATTTTAAATACTATTATCCCGGAAAGGTGGAATATACGGATGACATGTATGATGCCCTGGAGGGTGCCGATGCGCTCGCCATCATCACGGAGTGGAATGAATTCCGCACCCCGGATTTCCAGTTGATGAAATCAAAAATGAAACTGCCTCTCATTTTCGATGGACGCAATATCTATGACCTGGAGGATATCCCCGCTGATTTTTATTACGCGAGTATCGGCCGCGAAATCATCACCCCAAAATAACCTGTCATGCAGCCCATCCAGATGGTCGATGTCCAGCGTCAATACCGCCAGCTCAAAGCGGAAATGGACAAGCGCGTGCTTGCCTGCATGGAAAGCGGAGCGTTTATCGGCGGACCTGAAGTCAAGAATTTTGAGGCAAGCCTGAGTTTTTACCTCGACAATGCCAATGTCATCTCCTGTGCCAATGGCACCGATGCTTTACAGATCGCCCTGATGGCACTGGGCCTTGAGCCCGGGGATGAAGTCATCGTCCCCTCTTTTACGTTTGTGGCCAGTGTGGAAGTCATCGCCCTGCTGGGACTGAAGCCGATTGTCGTGGACGTCGATGACAGAACCTTCCTGATGAAGCCGGAAGACATCGAAGCATCCCTTTCAGCCCGCACCAGGGCCGTCATTCCGGTACATCTCTTCGGCCAGTGCGTCAATATGCACGCCCTGATGAAAATCGCCCATGCCCGTGATCTCCACGTGATCGAAGACAATGCACAATCCATCGGCGCCAAATGCAAAGGACGCGATGAATCCATGCAGTTTGCCGGCACGATCGGTCACATCGGTTGTACGTCCTTCTATCCATCCAAAAACCTCGGTTGCTATGGAGACGGAGGCGCAATCTTCGCCCCACAGGAAACGATGACCCAACGGCTTCGCATGATTGCCAATCATGGCATGCAAAGGCGTTACTACCATGACCTGGTCGGGGTCAACAGCCGGCTCGATTCGATCCAGGCAGCCATCCTCAACGTGAAGTTGCCTTATCTCGACCGTTGGAATCAACAGCGCAGGGCCGTGGCAGATCAATATGATAAGGCCCTGAAAAATATTCCCGGTTTGCTGATCCCGGTCCGTGTGCCCTGGTCAGAACATGTCTTTCATCAATACACGATTCGGGTGAAAGACGGCCTCCGGGATGAATTGCAGGCCTACCTGGCGGAAAACAAGGTCCCGTCCATGATCTATTACCCGGTACCCATGCATGAACAGGCCGCTTTCAGCAAAGTGGTGCGGCGGAGAGTGGCCCTCACCAATACGGATAAGGTCAGCAAAGAAGTCTTGTCCCTGCCGATGCATCCGGATCTGACAGAAGAACAAATAGCGTTTATCTGTAAGCAGATCATTGCGTTTTTTGCAAGTAAAAAGTTGCCGGTGGTATGAGCTCGGACAAGTCATGAGTCGTATGAAAATGGTGCGCCTTCCTCTATCCATAGCGCCTTCAGCCAGGACAAAGTATTTTCCCTGCATTCCCTGTCGCTTTCCCTTCAACCGATAACACTCCTTGGTCACCGTTTTTATACCGAATCATTTCCTGCAGGAACGCAAGTATATCCTGGCTACACTCCTGCAACATTACCTGGGAATCGATATTGAAATCGTGGCCCGTCGCGGACAATTGCATTACGAACTCGCCTTTGACGACCGGACCATCCTGGTCAAGGACCAGTTTTTCGGACAAACCATCGCAGGTGATTTCTATCTGGCCGCAGACCGTATCCCGGATACGATCCGGGAAGCTACTGCCCCCGGTTTGGAGGGGATCCCTATTTTATTCGGGGAGGATCAGATCGATGTCTCCTCAAACAGGATCGAATGTGGAGTGGACATTTTTGCCGGTGCATTTTTTATGCTGACGCGATGGGAAGAGTCCGTCCTGCAGGATGAAGATCTGCATGGTCGCTTTCCTGCTGCAGCCGCACTTGCCGTGCGGTCTGGCTTCATCCTCCGGCCGATCGTGGATGAATATGTGGCTTTATTGCGAAAGTGGTTCGTTCAGCTTGGCTATCCCATGCATCCTCCAGAAGCAGCCTTCCGGGTTGTTCCCACCTGTGACGTGGACATCCCTTATTACTGGCTACGCCAGCCAGCATGGAAGGTCATCGCCGGTGAATGGTTAAAGGATAAACGTGTAGACACTATCCGGAAGGCGCGGAAAAAAATCAACGCCGTCCGGGCAAATGCGGAACAGGATCCATATGATCGTTTCGCGGACATGATGGATCTGGCAGAGCAGGCAGGTCTCCGCATGCAATTCAATATGCTGGTCGGCGGCATCACCCGGTATGAAGGATTTTATGCCTTGTCGGATCAGCGCATACAACGGCTCATTTCGACTTTTAAGCAGCGGGGACATCCGGTTGGCCTGCACCCGAGTTATAATGCCTACCTGGATGCCAGGCAGATCCGGGAAGAGAAGAAATTCCTGGAGAAAACGCTAAACCATCCTGTCACTGCTTCCAGGCAACATTACCTGAAAATTTCTATTCCCAAAACCTGGACATTTCTGTCTGATGCCGGTATCCGCGAGGACAGCACCCTGGGTTATGCGGCAGAGCCGGGATTCCGGTGCGGTACTTCCCGTCCCTTTCCTGTGTTTGACATTCACCAGCGGGTGGCCTTACCCCTGGTCGAACGTCCGCTCCTGATCATGGATGTCAGCCTTCGCCACTATAAAAATCTCACGCCGGCCGCAGCCATGGTCCTGATCGATGCCATCCATGCCCAGGTGAAAAAACATCGTGGCGAATTGATTTTCCTCTGGCACAATGCCAACCTGGGCGAAGTGGAAGGATGGAGTGCATGGTACCCGGTTTTCGAATACCTGATGTCATCCGGTACCCGTTGATCCCTTACTTTTATCAGGTGCTTTAATCTTCCGGCCATGAAATCTGTTTTCACTTTGTTCCTCCTGGCTGCTTTGCCGGTGATTGCCCTGAGCCAAAACCTGATCGGGAATCCGGACTTTGAATCGAATGGTCAACTTCGCTGTGATTCGTGGCACGATGCCTGCCACCAGGAATTGCTGTATCTCTGTGATTCCCTGTTACCCGGCAACCCATGTGATGTCCGCTTCATAGAGGAAGCGCCCGGACCAGGAGGATCCTGGTCAATGGCGGTTACCGGCGTTGGCAATAGTCCTGCCAGTACCGCCAGCACCTATATCACCGGCCAGCATGGAACGAACATCTATCAGCTCAATGCCTGGATGAAAGATGATGGCAATGGTTGGGGTGGCATTAATATTGGCACGCATCGAAAAGGGAAATATGAACTATCCAAAACCCTTCGTGCCGATTCAGTCACCTGGGCCTTTTTTACGGCAGCGGATACGCTGAGCCTGGAACCGGAAGACTCCATTGAAATCACGCTATGGGCCTTTGCTGCAGGACCTTTTTTTGGGGATATTGCTTTTGATCAGTTGGAATTGGTGGTTACCGATACCCTCTCCTCCGGATTGACCATCGTTCCGGATCGATCCACCCACGTCCGGGTATTTCCAAATCCATCTTCCCGGTGGGTAACATTTGCCATCGATGATTACGCGACGAGCCATACCTTGACCGTCGTGAAGATCACCGGAGAGCCTGTCCTGATGTTGTCAGGTGCTGACCGCATTTTTTGTGTGGACCTGGCACGATGGGGAAGCGGTATGTATGTGTATACAGTGACCGCTTCTGACACACACCGGACCATTGATCAGGGGATTTGCCTGATCCGGTAGTTCAACCAATATCCCGGGTCAATTGGCAAATACCATTTTCTTCGTTTCCACCAATTGATCATTGACCCATAAAGAATAGAGGTACGTACCCGTCATGTTATACCCATGCCGGTACAACACTTCATTCATGCCCGTGGTGACGGACACGGGAATTTCCCGAACCGTTTTTCCCTGCAGATCCGATATAATGACCTTGGCATGGTGAATACGGGAAGGATCCTGCACCCAAAAACCGATGATGGTTGCTTCATCAAACGGATTGGGCTTGTTTTGAAAAAGTTCAACATTTTCGCGCAGGACCGGATCATGGGTTCCGGTGAGACGGACCAATTCCTCCCCGGAAAAAAGACTTTCAATCCCCCGGCTATCGATCGATGCGGCACTGATGAAGATATTCAGGTCCCGGTGGGCAAGGGTAAATGCCGCGGACTTTCCCCCCTGTATATAGTACAAGGTATCAAAGTCGTTGGAGTTGACGCGTAATCCCACGACGTACGCATTATAATCATGCGGGTCTTCGATATCGATATACAGAAAATCACCATCCTGGCTGACCGAGGCAATGACCGGCGATTCCGGTCCTAAGGCAGCCATGGCCGCTCCGCCACCATTGATAGAAGCATTGCGCGCGAGGTAATGAAAGTCTACAAAAAAGCTGTCAATGACCTGGTCCCCATCCGTGTCCACGCCGAGGATATCATCCGAGGTATGTTGGCGGTCATGATAATCGGGATCAGTGACATCCGCGTTTCCATGTTCATTGGCCGAGCAAAAGCGGATGGCCGTAAACCCGTTTTCCCGGAAAGGTATATGATCACTGCCGCGCCCGGTGCGGTCTTCCGGGGACATGATGTTGATCGTCATCGGTACGGGGGCATAGGGCTTCACCATTTCCTGGTACTCGAGTTTAATAAACCTGTTCAGCGCTTTGTGGGGAGAATTGAATCCCCCCTGTGAAAAAAGCCGGACATGTGTGCTGTCGATATCATTCAGCCCCGGGCAGGAAGGGGGCGAAGAAGTAGCCCCGCAGATGATACCGCCGACGATATCATTGTTGAGCACGGCTTTGATCGGGATGCCTTCCTCCACGCAATAGACCGCGTAGGCATTCGAGCCGACCAGTCCCTGTTCTTCTCCGGTCACGGTCATGAAGACGATGGTATGATCATAGACATACCGGCTCATGACACGGGCCAGCTCGAGGACGAGGGCCGTGCCGCTGCCATTATCTTCCATCCCTTCTGCCCGGCAATCGCTATCACAAAGGCCGGCGCAACGGCTGTCGAAGTGGGCTTCGATGATGACAGCAGATGGATCTGTGGTATCCCTTCCGGGGAGGACTGCCAATACATTTTTATGCCGGCCCATGCTGCAGACATCCTGATCAAACTGCAGGTACCCGGTCACCAGCCGGCCTCCGTTGTCAACACTGTATTGGTTCAGCTTATCCAAAATCCACTTCCGGGCGGCCCCGATGCCGGTATCCGGGGACAGGGTATCGGACCCTGTATTACGGTTATGGAATTTTTGCAGGGCCAGCAGTGTCGCCTTGAGTGAATCCGGATCAAGGGTCTTGGCGAGATCTTCCCCGATGGCATAAGGATCGTCCACCGGGAAAGCGGGCATATAATCGGCGGGATCGTAGTTTCCTTTCAGGATGTCCCGGATCAGCGGATTGGTGAAGTGAATATTGGTCTGGCCGAAAACCGAAAGGCTGCTTAAACCAAAAAAGAGCAAATAAATCAATCTTCTCATTGGGCTTACATTGGGCAAAGAATAGATACCGGGAGACAACTAAAAATACAAAATAATCGGCAGTGGCAACCAACAATGGGAGATGAAGGAGACGACAAGGGTCACGCGGTATCATGGCCATACGGCTTCATTGTATTGTCTGAATACTTCGAGAAATTGACTGGACGTGAACGGTAGATTCATAAAGCAGACGGAAGCACTCCCCCGAAGAAAAAAATCAGCTGTGTATGCGCGTTGTCGGTGTAATTTGAGGGCCTTACTGCCTTAAGAAAAATATGAAACTCCTCAGGATTATTTGGCTCCTCTATGGCGTATACATCGCGTACCAGGCATACGCCTGGAAAAAAGGGTATTCCATCGCGGTGGATCATGCCATCTACAACCGGTTTTACACAAAAAAACTCGGGTTTGCCATCGGGATACTTGTGATCAGTGTGCTGCTGCATTATTCACAAAAAACCACCTTGGCCAAATGGGTGGCAGGCACACCGGCCGCTGTCTACCTCGCCTGGCTATTCCTGATGGTAATGGCATGGGTGGTGACATGGGCGCTGATGACCTTTGGCGGGAAATGAACATTTTTTCCCTGGTGCCAGTAGCGACTCTGTGTATCGATTTGTCCGCACGAATACCCTGGAAATGAAAGAGACCTTTCCAATGACAGACTCTGGCTGTATGACCCCGCTTGCTGTATACGCTATCCACATGCTGTCCATTATCCGTTATCTTCATCACCGAAAATGAAAACTGCCGCCCTACTCTTAATCCTGCTGAGTGTCCTGCTCGTCTTCGGATTTGGTTTCTTTTACCTGCTGGGATTTGCCATGTCTTTTGATGCGCCGGGATCGGACAAGAGTCCGGCAGCGTGGGGCATGCGCATTCTCATGCTGACACCCATCCTGATTTTTATTGTTTTCATCCTGTTGGCCTGGATCGCTTTTCAGGCCGGCAACTACAGGCGATCGGTTATCCTGGGACTGATACCGCCTGCCATCGGCATCGCGCTCCTTGGTATCATGGCCGTCACTTCCTTTGCTTCCCTGAGCGCCTTCCGCCGGCAAAGGGCACAGGAAGAAGCGGATGCCCGGCGGTACCCGGTGCAAAAATTCATGCGCCCGGTGGAAGGAGGGACCGATACGATTATCGTGTTCCCAAGCCGCATTGTCGCTTATCGGAAATACATGGGGACAGAACATCATTGGGGCGGACCTTTGGGCGATTTAAACGAAAGCCGGGACGTGATCCTTTACTATCACCATCCGGATAACCGGATTCCAAAGGAGGAACTGAATCAATTTATCGATGAAACAGGCAGGAAACTGACTGACGTCTACCAGGTCCGGTAAGATAGCCTGATCCGGTCAGCCACTACTTTCCTTTCTTTTTCTTTAATGGGGTAACAACCAGTTTATACCCTTTATACTTGGCTTTCCGGAAAGCGTGTATCACCTGCTCTGCGAAAGCCTCATCCACATCGAAGATGGTATGGGTAAATTGAACATCGATCTTTCCGATCTGGGCTTCCTGGTCGGGCATGTGCTGATTGATAACGGACAGTAAAACCTTCGGGTTGAATTTGTTTGCCTGGCCCTGGTTGATCACGAGGGAAGTGAACTTGACTTTAGGACGGTCCGCACCCCGTAAGGCTGCCGGTTTAGTTTCCGGTTCCTGCGGCGAAGGTTTACGGAAACCCGACTGGACTGCGGGTTTGAATTTTTCACTTCGTTCGTTACCCTTGCCTTTCGGACCTCCCTTCTCCCTCTCGAAAGATTGCCGGGGGGTGAATTCCCGGGTCCCTTTTCCTTCTTTGCCCCTGGACTTCGCCTCCGCCTTATAATCCACATTGAGGTCCTTCGAGTCCTTATAATAGGCAAGGAAGCGGTTAAATTCTATCGAGACAAATCGTTTGATCAGTTCCTCCCGGTCAAGCCAGCTGAGCTTATTAAAAATGATGGGCAGATGATCCTTGATCTGCGTTTCATCCACATCCACATTTTCCACCCGATCGATCAGGTGATAGAGCTGTTTCGCACAGATTTCATACCCGGTGGGCACACGTTTCCTTTCGAACGGCTTGCCGACACGTCGTTCCAGGTCACGGATCCTCCCGTGTTCTTTCGAATGAATGATGGAAATGGAAATCCCCTTCCGGTGTGCACGACCCGTGCGCCCGCTCCGGTGGATATAGGTATCCGGATCGTCCGGCAGATTGTAATTGATGACATGGGAGAGGTCGGTCACATCCAGACCACGCGCCGCGACATCAGTGGCCACGAGGAGTTGCACAGACTTGTTCCGGAACCGGCTCATGGTATATTCCCGCTGCTCCTGGCTGAGATCCCCGTGCAGGGCATCCGAGTTGTATCCGTCCGCGGAGAGTTTTTCCGCCACTTCGTTGGTTTCCGCCCGGGTGCGACAAAAGACAATGGCATATATGTTTGGATGGAGGTCAATCAGGCGCTTAAGAGCCAGGTAACGGTCACGGGCATGCACTTCATAATAATGATGCGTTACGTTATCTGCCCCGGTTTGCATTTTCTCGGCCGCAATCTCAACCGGGTTGTTCATATAGGTCTTCACCATGGACAGGATGGCCGCCGGCAGCGTGGCAGAAAAGAGAAGTGTTTGTTTGTTGGATGGGGTGGTGGCCAGGATGGCATCCATGTCATCCTTGAATCCCATGGAAAGCATTTCATCCGCTTCATCGAGCACGACCCACCGCACCCGGTCCACTTTGAGTTTACCACGGTTGATGAGGTCTAAGGTGCGGCCCGGTGTGCCGACGACGATTTGCCCTTTGTTTCTTATGGCAAAAATCTGGGTATTGATGCTGGCGCCACCATACACGGGGATGACTTTGACTTCCTTCAGGTGCAGGGCGAAGTTTTGAAGCTCGTGGGTAATCTGGATGCAGAGTTCCCGCGTGGGACATAAAATGAGTGCCTGTACATGGTCGGATTTCAGGTTTAACTGTTGAATGACCGGAATACCAAACGCGCCCGTCTTACCTGTTCCTGTCTGGGCCCGGGCGATGAGGTCCTGTGGAGAAGAAAGAATATGCGGTATAGCTTTGCCCTGAATCGAGGTAGGCTGCTCAAATCCCATTTCCGTAATGGCGGCAAGGACCTCCGGCCGAAGTCCCATTTCTTGAAAAGACATCATAAACGTCAGGTTAACGGCAGTACATGGGCCACCATTCACGGGCAAAGGTAACCATTACTGGTGGCCTTACCGGCCAGCCGAAGCCCAGATGACCCCCTGGGCGATATGTTCCAGGAAGAGAGAATCACGATAACTCTCCACGGTATGACCCAGGGCAGTGTAAAAAGAGCGCCCGCCATCGTAAAGCCGGCACCAGGACATGGGATGGTTATCCCCCTGCTTTCCGCCGAGATAGGTGGCTTCATCGATTTGGAGAAGCACCTGTACATTTTCAGGCGCTTTCCTGAAATTATACCATTCATCCGTGCGGGTCCAACGTTGTGGAAGGAATTGCGTGGCAATGTGAATTGTATCTGTTTTGATCAATACACCGGGCTGGATATCCGGATGATCTTCAAAGTAGGCCCCTGCCAATCCGCCATACCAGGGCCAGTCATATTCTGTATCCGCGGCTGCATGAACGCCGATAAAACCCCCGCCGGATTGAATGAACTTTTGAAATGCCACCTGTTGTGTTTCTCCCAGCACATTGCCGGAAGTCTGAAAAAACATGACGGCATCGAAGTCTTTTAATTTTTCCGGGGTGATCATCAGGGTATCCTCCGACCAGGTCGACCGGATCCCGTACTTGGCCAGGTAGGTCTGCATGGCCTTTGCCCCGGGTTCGATGCATTCATGGCGAAAAGCCTTTGTCCTGCTGAAGATGAGTAGCTGAACAGGAGATTTCGGTTTTTCAGTGGTTACCGGCCTACAGGAATGCAACAGGGAAACGAATAGCAGGTATAGGAACAGACGGACAGCTATTTTCATCACTTAAAAGTAAGAAAGAGTACCCAACGAGGGTAAAACCAAAACCAGGAAGGTGGCGAATCCCTGACATACGTTAATTTACACTCCGTGCGATGCAGCAAATTCCCTGTTTTTGGTGTCTGGGGATATGTATTTACTCAGAAAGACCAATTCGTGTGCATGTGATGACCAGGTTCTTCCTCCTGATAGCAGGTTTGACGATGGGCCTGGGGTCCCTGGCCGGCCAGCACTATGTCCTGGATGGCCTCACCGTCATCAACTGTGATTCCACGCCGCAGCGTTATACGCTGGATACTGATCTTCCTAACCTGACCACCACCTGGACTGTTTCTCCCACGATGGGCGTAACCATCCTTGGGTCGACCGCTACGACGATCACCCTTCAGTTTTGGGCCTCTGGACTTTATACGCTGGTGTCAACCTCTTTTACCCCAAATAACCAGGTGCTCACAGATTCCCTGTTTATCCTGGTCAATCTGAACCCGGTACAATATGAAGTGGGTGGTTGTTATGAACTGACTCCCGGAAAAGATTGCTACCGGGTATGCGCCCATTCCGTGTCCACCATTTACATCTCTCATTCCAATGAATTGAGTGTCAGCGGAGCGGATGATTATGAGATCATCAATAATTCATTGATCGAAATAACCTGGGGTTCCGGAGGGTATGGCGAAGTGGTGATCTACAACGCATGTGAAGTCCGGTTGTGCTTTGAAATTCTGCCCGAACCCATCGCCGATTTTACGACAGATCCGGCGCCGGCGGATGATACCCTGGTCATCTGCCAGGGACAGGAAGTTGTTTTCCAGAACAGTTCCACCAATGGTCTTTCCTATCAATGGGATTTTGATGACGGACACCAATCCACTTCCTTTGAAACCAGCCATGCTTTCCAGGATGCCGGTACGTACATCGTATCCCTCACCGCCTCCGGCATATGTGGATGTGCTTCAACGAAACAAAGGATCATCCGGGTATTGCCCTCCCCGGCACCCTCCCTGGATTGCGTCAATTCGGTGTGCCCTGAAACCCGGCAACGGTATACCGCGACAACCAACGGGTGCGCAGATTTCTTCTGGTCCGTATCCTCCAACGGCACAGTCGTCGAAGGAGGCGGCCCACACGATGATTTTATTGAGGTCATCTGGCATCAGGGCCCGGATGGGTTTATTGATCTCATGGTAGATGCCTGTGCCGAATCCTATTGCTCCTTTGTTACCCGGTTCAGGATCCCCATTATCACGCCGGATGGCCCGATCACGGGAGATGCCAGTGTTTGTTCAGGAGAAATCACGACTTATGAAGTGCCGTATTTCCCGGGCACGTCATATCAATGGCAGGTAGGAAATTTTGGCACCATTCTTAAAGGACAGAACACCCATGTCATCACGGTTCATTGGGATGAAGTGACCCTCGCCACACCCACTTCCGTTCAGGTGGATTATGAAAATTGTTTTTTGGAATGTGGCGGCCATGATTTTCTCCTCATCCGGATCACACCGGAAATCCGGATCACGGCCGCTCAACAGGTGTGCCAGGATGGAACTGCTTCGGCCAGCGCCATGGCAGGTTTTGTCTCTCCATCCCCGGTCAATGTCTCGTGGCATTTGGAAAATGAAGCCGGGATCATTGTCTTCGCGCAGCCGGGATTATCGGATGGATGGGTGCATACGTTTTCTTATCCGCCCGGAAATTATTTCTGGGTAGCGGAGAATAGCTCCTCAGCCTACTGCAATGAAATCGCCCGATGGCCGATCCAGGTGACGGCCCTTCCGGATCCCCCGCTCGGAATCCTTGGACCGCAAATCATTTGCCCCGGAACCTTGTATGGTTTTACAATCGATGCGGCGGGTAGCTATGGCACGGTCTGGAAGATTACCGACGGTGCATCGACCTATACCTATTATGGCCAGACCTGTCAGCATGCTTTTGGTATCAATCCACCTTATAAAGTGGAAGCCTATCATACTGACCTGCAATATGTGGCTTGTGCATCAGGCCCTGTTTCCATGGATTTGAGCACAGCCGGAGGGTATGCCCTATCGGGCCCGGCAGATGTTTGCTACCATACCATCCATTCCTATTCCTTTCCCGAAATCGCGGGTGCGGCATATACCTGGGAAATCATTCCGGCGGATCACGGAGAGATCCGCCGGGGTCAATCGAATACCGCAGAGGTGTATTGGACCGCCATTGGTCCTGCAACGATCCGCCTGCTTGCCTGTGGCGTGATAATAGACCTTCCGGTAGAGGTACATGCCCCTCCTGTTTTCAACCTGCTGGGACCGACTGCGGCCTGTATCAATACCCCTGTTGTCTTAAGCACAGATCAACCAGCCTTTCAACATGCCTGGTTTGATGAAAACAATAATTCCCTGGGAACGGTCAATTCCCTTTCCCTTTTCCCGGGACAGTATGGGATCGCCGTGACAGACTCATTAGGGTGTGTGGCCGAAAAAACTTTTGAAATCACCAGTTACCCCGCTCCCCAGGTCACCCTGACAAGCGCTTCCGATTACCTGTATTGCAATCTGATCCCGCCCGGTGTTGAGATTGTGGCCAATACGGATGGCAGTGGCTATATCTACACCTGGTACCAGGATGGCAACCCGGTGGCGGGAAGCGGGCCGGTTTTTACGGTGCATGATTTTTCCCAATACCACGTTGAGGTCACCAATCAATATGGATGCACCGCCGCCACACCGGATATTCAATATATCAATTGCTGTCCTCCGGATAACTGTTCCCTGGGCGGAGGAGGTTTACCGGGCGGTTGCG
>CAZTXO010000037.1:0-39255 GCA_964617515.1 uncultured Saprospiraceae bacterium
CGACTTCGCTCACCACGATTTCGTAATTACTAATCCCTAATTCGTAATTCCTAATTCTTCTTTCCTCCTCCTTCTCCGCCTGAGGCGGATACGGCGGATACTATAATTCGTCCTCCTTCTCCGCCTGAGGCGGATACGGCGGATACTATAATTCGTAATTAAAAGGACGTACTACCGCTTCGTGGTATCCGCCACCGCCTCCCCGATGCTTTTATCTTCATTGAGCATCTTCAACACCTGGTCGGTGATGTCGTATTTCGCGTCGGCCGTGAGGATAGCTCCTCCTTCGACGTAGCTGAGGATAAAGTCATATCCTTCTTTTTCCTTGATGGCATTCAGTTTTTGATGCAGGACATCCTGGAGGCGCTTATTGATGCTTTCCGTTTCCTCCATGATCGCCTTGGCGATTTTGTCCCGCTCTGCGAGCAGCGCTTCCTGGCGCGAAGAGAGGTATTTCTCATGCGCTTCCATTTCCTTACCGGTCATCGTCCCGCTTTGGGCTTTTTTCTGGTAGGCCATGATCTCCTTCTCCAGCGCGGCCCCCTTCGAAGTCAACTCATCCTCTGCTTTCCGCTGCTTGGCCTCCATGACATCGGATTGTTTGCGGAATTCCGCAAACTTGTGCAGAATGGTGTCCCCGTTGACATACGCGATTTTAAGGCCGGTTCCCCCGGCAGCGGGAGAGGTGGAGGAAGGTTTCTGGCAGGCGTACAGGAAACCAATCAACGCCAGCACGGCCGGCAGGAAATAACGCATTTGCATAGGTTTATTCAATGAGCGGCAAAGATAATAGCCTTATCGGGAAGCATCGGCCCCCGCGGTGCTTTTGCTTTTGGACCTCCCCTCCCAGTTGCGGTAGAGCCGGTACATGGCATACCCCAGCACCAACCCAACCAAACCGCCCGCCACCACATCCTGCAGAAAATGCGCCATGAGGTAAACCCTGGAAAAAGAGACCGAAACGGCCAGGAACAAACAGACCAGGCTTACCCATGTCCTGTTGAAAAGCGCCGCAGTCAGGGTAAACAGGGCCCATGCCGCCATCGAGTGGCCGGAAGGAAAACTGGCGTGCCCGGTGAGTACCTGGTAATCCAATACACCCATATGTCCTTCCCATCCGATCCGGTCCAGGAAGACCGATGGTCTTTCATGCCGGAATGATCTTTTTAATAAGGCACTGACGATGGTCGTGAGTCCTCCCAGGGAAGGAATCAGGATCATTTTACGCCAGGAAGAGAGCCAAAGGATCACGCCGATGGCGATAAACCCGGGAGGCTCCCCGAGAACCGTGATGTAATAGAAATAATGATCCAGGACAGGATGCCGGACCCCGGAAAGCCAAAGAAGGAAGGTTTGCTTTTCACTCCAAAAACTCGCCATCACGCCAATCAGCAAGAGGATACCCGCCAGGATCACGAAAAGTCTCCAGCCTTTCATACCGGTTTGGCTTTCAGCATCGGTAAAAAACGGACAATGGCCGTGCGGATCCGCTCCACGTCCATGATCTTGGCATCCCTGAGCGCTTTATACGTCAAAAACATGGAGATAAGGGCCAGGAAGATGACCGGCAGCCAGGCGGCCAAAACCGGGGGCAGGTTGCGGGCTTCATTCAGTTTTTTACAGCTGATGTTGGCCATGATGAAAAAAGTGAAAAAGAAAATACTGACCAGGAGCGGATAACCGAATCCTCCTTTCCGGACAATGGTGCCCATCGGCCCCCCGATCAACAACATGATGATGCAGGCAGCAGCCAGCGAAAACTTCCAGTGCAGTTCATAGATGTGCTTCCGCCGGTTGAGCTCAAGCCGTTCGACCACGCGGGCATTCCGGTCAAAGGTGGACTGGGCTACACTGATCCGGCTGAAAATATGCGGCTTGTACTCGCGCAGAAGGGATTTCGGAAACACACTGACAAGCGAAACAGCCTGATCGGTGCGGAGGGTATCAAGCGCCTGGCGTACCACCTGGTATTTGACCAGGAGGGTCGGGTTCTCTACAATGACCGGTTGTCCTTTGACTTGTTTTAGTTTAAAGGTGATGCGGCCGGTGTCTACTGCCCGCTCGGCTGGGTTGTATATCCTCCGGGTCGAATCACTGAGCAGGGCATAGATCAGCTGATTGGCTTTGTTGGCCTGCCGGATCTGCTCATCCAGCGTATCGATTTCAACCGCGATTTGCTTTGCGCTCTTCATCGTCTGGTGGGACTTAAACTGATCTTCTTCCGTACGGTCGAGGTCAAATTCGCTGAGGTCAAAACGCCTTGTCCATTCGCGGAAATGGGATATCATAAACGGCAGCGATCCCGGGTCGCCTTGACCGTCGCTCTCCGTGTACTGATACCCGTCAAACAGGGTCATGACAAAGGCGCCGTCTTTCGGATCGACATACATCTTGCCTTTCTTCGCCGTGACGACGCTTAGTTTTCCACGGCTCCGCTGCGTATCGTCGTAAACCATGATATCCTCGATCGTCTGCTTATCGCGGTGCTTGGTTCCCACACGGATCGAGTACCCTTTGAAATCCTCATTGAAGACACCGGCTTCAATACTCAACGTGGGCTTGGTATTGCGGATATCATAGAGCCGGGATTGGTATTTGAGATTGGCGAGCGGAATGATCGTATTGGAACAATAGAAGGAAAATGCCCCGATAAACAGGCTGACACCCAGCAGGGGGAGAAGGATACGGGTCAGGGGCACACCGGCTGATTTAAACGAAGAGAGTTCATACCGTTCGGCCAGGTTGCCCATGACCATAACCGAAGCAAGGAGGACTGCTATCGGCAAAGCCAACGGGAATAACGAAACGGATTTATAAAAAAACAACTCGATAATGACGAGCGCGCCAACCCCTTTACCGATGATGTCATCGATAAATTTCCACATAAACTGCATGATCAGGACAAACAGCGCGATAAAAAAAGACATGGCAAAAGGGGGCAGGAAACTGCTGATCAGCAGCCTGTCGATCTGATAGCCGATGTCAAACCAGCGTTTCTTCATATCAGGCTTCACTTCCCGGCGGAAGCAACCGGCACCGCTTAAAAGTCAAGCTTGGCGGTTAGGCTGGGAAGGATGGGAAGTTGATCCACCCGGGTATAACGAACTCGGTCAAAATAAAATATGTTTCCCCGATTATAGACATTGGTGACGCTCGCCAGGAGCTCAAAATCCATGTGCGGGGAGAGTTTGAACGTCTTCTTGAGCGACATGTCAAGACGATGGTAGTCCGGCAGGTGTCCACTGTTCCGTTTATCACTGTAGATGATGCCGAGATCCGGATTGCCGGTCAGCACATCCGAATCGATACCGCCCAGGAGATTATAACTTCCATAAAAGCCCTGCGTGAGGGTAAAGGGGAAACCCGCGCCATAATTCCAGCGGAGGCTCAACTCCCAACTGCGGCCAATCGATATACTCGTCAGCAGGTTCACGTTGTGGCGGCGCTCAAAATGCGCGGGATATTCCTGGTATCCATCATTGCGCTTGACAAATCCAAGGGAATAGGTGGCCCAGAAATAGGCCTTCTGCGTCTGGCGGCTCAGGCTGATATCCAACCCGTAGGCTTTCCCGGTCTCGGTGGCGAAATCCGGATCCGCTTCACTGAGTTTAAACCGGCTGATGCCGATCAGTTGCGTAAATCCCTTATAATACCCCTCAATGTTGACCTCCCATCCCGAGGAGAGATCAAACTCCAGGCCGCCAAGCATATGCCATGCCTTCTGCAATTTATCTTTGGTCTCTACATTCGAATTGGGTTTGAAGATCCGCTCTTCAGGTCCGGAGAGAAAGCCTACAAACAGGTTGACGACATCGCGCTCATTGACCGTACTGATCAGGTTCTGGGAGTACCGGCCAAAAGCAAATTTGATCCGGAAGTTGTCGGAGAAATTGCTTTTCAATGCAAGGCGCGGCTCCAAAGAGATCGTGCCCAGGGATGCATAGAATTGGGTGCGGATGCCGGGTTCGATGATGAGCGCGCCGACTTTCTGACGCCAGGTCAGATAACCTCCCAGCTCCGTGGTGTTTTCATTCTGGTTGAAGGTGATCCCCACGAAATTGCGGAAAGCGAAATCTGTGGAGAATCCATTCAGATCAAATCCATAGTTGAACTGGCTCTTTTTTCCGTAATAGGTGAAATCCAACACGGCATTGAATCCGCCGATGGAATTTGTGCGCGGGGCTTCATCCGCTTCTTCCAGGGAGATATTGTACTTCGAATACGCGAGCGTACCGGAAATGATCAGGTTGGAGGTACCCGGGATCAGCTTAAAAGTAAGCCCTCCACCGCCTGAATTCCAATGGAGGTCGGCGATATCCATCAGGTTGACCCCATCCGAAAAACTAAAGCCAAAAAAGTCGATTTTACTGCCGCCACCCGTCAGGAAGGACATTTTCCCGTAGAAATCGGTGTAGCGGTAAGGCAAGCCAAGCGAATCTTTCGTGGCGTAATCATAAAGTTTCGGGGATGTTTTGTCGAGATAGGAATGCTTGCCTGTCAGTAAGAAAGAAGCACTCGCCTGGTTTTCGGGTTTGAACGGGATAATCGGCCCTTCGAGCAGTCCTTTGACCTGGAAAGGGCTGGCGGACACCAGGCCTCCGTAACGGGTCTTGTCCCCATCCCGGGTCTTCAGATCGACAATGGCGGAAATCCGGCCACCGTGCTCGGCTCCAAATCCACCCGTGAGCACTTCCGCCGATTTGATGGCTTCTGTTTCAAACACACTGAAAAAGCCAATGCTGTGAAACGGGTTGTAAATGGTCATGCCATCCAGCAGCACTTTGTTCTGGACCGGTGAACCTCCGCGGATATAGATCTGCCCACCCTGGTCACCGGTGGAGATGACGCCGGGCAATACCTGGATATATTGAGCGATATCTGCTTCGCCGCCGGCACTGGGCAGGGCTTTGATCTGTTTGGGGGTGACGGTTATTTTTGAAAAATTGACCTCGTTCCGGCGCTGTTCCAGGCTGGCGCTGACATTGATCGTTTTCAGCTCAATGGCCGCTTCCGCCATGTAAAGTTTGACATATTTCACCTGGTTTTCAACCAGGGTCACTTCCGTCCGGAGGGTATCATAGCCGATGAAGGAAGACGCGACGGAATAGGTCCCCGGCTTGAGGTCGGAAAACACGAAAAACCCGTCCAAATCGGTCACGGTACGCCATGGCGTTCCTTCCAGGATAATATTTCCAAACGAAACCGCCTCCCCGGTAGCTTCATTGAAAACATGCCCCCGGAGGGTGGCCGTTTGCGCCTGGGAAGTCAGGGCGATGGAAAAGAAAAGATACATGCACGCAAACAGGGCATTTGCGCGGGGTGTCTGGCCTTTCAACATAGGGGGACAAAAATAACAATCTTACGGCTTGACACCCCGCAGAAAAGGCACATTACCCGGCGAATCCTACTTTTGCATACATGATGACAATTCCTGATGTATTGACCGATTCCGATGGCCCCTGCCCGGCCTGTGGAGGGTCGGAATGGAAGCAAACCGGACAGGTCAAGGATTATAGCGTGTCCGGGGAATGGTTTGAGCTCAGGGAATGCCTCGGCTGCGGCCTCCGGAAGACCCATCCCCAACCGGAAGCCACGGTTATCGGGCGATACTACGCTTCTCAGGAATATATTTCCCACAGCGATACCCGGACCGGATTGACCAATAAGCTTTACCACCTGGCCAGGACCTACATGATGAAAATGAAATGGCGCTGGGTCACGGAAGCTTCAGGGAGGGGAACCGGAAAATTACTGGATGTTGGCGCTGGCACGGGGCACTTCGCCCATTACCTCAAGACACAGAGTTGGGAGGTGGTGGCGCTGGAACCGGACGAAACGGCCAGGAAAGTAGGCTATGAAAAACTGGGTTTATCGATCGAACCACTCGAATCGCTCGTCCATCAGCCTGCGGATTCTTATGATGTCATCACCCTCTGGCATGTGCTGGAACATGTCCATGATATCCATGGCTATATGGAGCATTTTCGCACCCTCCTCAAGCCGTCGGGAACGCTCCTTATCGCCGTCCCCAATTACACGTCAACCGATGCCGACCACTACCAGGCGCAATGGGCCGCCTATGACGTTCCCAGGCATCTCTGGCATTTCAGCCCGGTAGCCATGGAGAAACTTTTTGAGCGGCATGCTTTCAGCCTTGTTGGCAAAAAGACCATGCCGCTGGACGCCTTTTATGTGAGCATGTTGAGTGAGCGCTATCGAGGCAACTTTTCCTTTGGCCCGGTCACCGCCTTTTTCCATGGACTTCAATCTTTCCGGAAGAGCCGTCACCACGTGGACCGGTCTTCTTCCATCATTTACCAGGGAAGGCCCATTAAGTAACCGGAGTTCGATCAGCCCTGCTTCCAAAAAAAGAGTGAACGGGACTTTTCGTTAAAGACACAATCGGGACAAGGTTCTCACCAGGGGAGATTGTCCAGGTCCACATTGCCTCCGGAGAGGATCACGCCAACCCTTTTTCCTTTAAACATGTCCGGGTTACGCAGGATAGCCGCTACGGGAACGGCACTGCTGGGCTCAATGATAATTTTCATCCGCTCCCAGATCCATCGCATGGCGAAAACGATCTCTTCCTCACTGACCAGGAGGACCTGGCGCACGAGATCTTTAATAATCGGAAAATTGATATCCCCCAGGTTTGTCCGCAATCCATCCGCAATCGTATCGGTCGTTGTGTTGGTCTCGATCTTCCCGGATTGTAGGGAGCGGTAAGCATCATCGACCACTTTTGGTTCGGCGGCAATCACTTCCGTCAGCGGACTGAGCCAATGCGCTGCCAGGGCGGTACCCGCCAGGAGTCCTCCGCCGCCGACCGGTACCAGCAGGTAGTTCATGCCAGGCACTTGCTCGATAAATTCCTCGGTGGCTGTACTGTTGCCGATGATGACCTGGAGGTCATTGGACGGATGGATAAACTTTTGGCCGGTAGTGGCGATGATCGCTTTCACCTTCTCTTCGCGGTCCTGCGGCGTGTTACCACTGAAGACGATTTCAGCGCCATAGCCACGCACAGCATCGACCTTCACCGAAGGACTGTTTTCAGGCATCACGATGGTGGCATGCACATGTTTCATTTTCGAAGCAAGCGCAAGGGCCTGCGCAAAATTGCCTGACGAATGTGTGATGACTCCTTTCTCCAGGTCGATGCGCGGCAACCGCACAAGGGCATGCGAGGCACCCCGCATTTTATAAGCGCCCATTTTCTGAAAATTCTCGCACTTGAAGAAAACCGAGGCGCCGGTCACTTCATTGAAGGTGCTGGAGGTCAGCACGGGGGTGTGATGGATCATGCCTTCGATCCAGGAACGGGTGCGGAGGAGATCCTCTTTAGATGGAATCGACATGAGCCAAGTATACAAAAAATCCGCCTATCCGTGACACCGGAAAGCCTACTTTATTTTCTGTATAAACTCCCAGGTTTGCCGCAGATGAAGCTCCGTTGTATTGGTCTGACTGATCACCCAGCGGATGAGGCTGTGCCCTTCAACGACTGCATGGGTCATATAGGCCTTCCCGCTGTTATTGATCGCTGCACAAAGATTCCGGGTACGGCTGCCATCCGCGTCCCTGGTGATTTCGTACCGGAAACACAGGATGGACACGGAACGGGGATAGACCAGCTCAAATTCCGGATCCGATCTTATCCATGATTCGACCAGAGCGGCAAATGCGATGTGTTGCCTTATTTTCTGCTTGATGGCATCCGTGCCAAGCAGGGCCATGGTCATCCACCACTTTAGCGCCCGGAAGCGTCTTCCCAGGGGGATGCCCCAATCCCGGTAGTCCCGGACCTGGTCCCCGTAAAGGGTCTTCAGATAAGAGGGTTGTATCCCCATGGTTCGTGTCAACAATGCGGGATCCTTTACATAATAGGCGCTACAATCAAACTGAACAAACATCCATTTATGGGGATTGTAAACGAAGCTGTCGGCACCATCAAGTCCATCGCGCAGTTTTCGATATTCTTCCAACATCAGCACGGGACCCAGGTAGGCTGCATCGACATGATGCCATAGCCCGTATTGCGCGGCCACCCGGCTGATTGCAGCGATGGGATCTATCGCGCCTGTGGAAGTGGTGCCCAGGGTGGAGACGACGCATACCGGCACATACCCTTTGGCCAGGTCCGCACGGACAGCCTGTTCCAACACATCCGGTTTCATCGCCAGCAACTCATTCGTCTCGA
Organism: uncultured Saprospiraceae bacterium; assembly: GCA_964617515.1. GTDB lineage: Bacteria > Bacteroidota > Bacteroidia > Chitinophagales > Saprospiraceae > Opimibacter. The sequence goes on from CAZTXO010000037.1 coordinate 8,204, forward strand.
TCAGGACGAGGTTATCCGTTCCAAATCCAGCCAGGCGAACGGCTTTTTCGACTGAACTATGCGCCTGGGCCGATGCATAGAGGCGAAAGGTGGTCTGGTCAAATCCCCTTTTGGCTATCCGGAAACCCGATTTCCATTCGCGCGCGGTCAGCAACGCCGTCAGGGTGGAGGTCGATGCCGTATCCTGGATCACGCCTTCCCAGGCAGAAGGCAGCCCAAGCAGATCCCTGCCCCACTCCATGCATCGTTGCTCCAGTTCTGCAGCCGCCGGCGACGTTTCCCACATCATGCATTGTGCCGAGAGTCCGGCACTGATCATTTCTGCCGCGATGGAAGGAAAACTGGTATTACCGGGGAAGAAGGCGTAGAAGTTGGGATGCTGCCAGTGGGTCATGCCCGGAACAATGACTTCATCCAATATCCGGAAGACCACTTCATCCGGCACCGGATCCGGAGACAAGGGCATATCCAGTTGCCGGTATACGCCACCTGGTTGTACCTGGCTGCGGACCGGCAGGGACGCTATCTTGCCGTAATATTGAATGATCCAGTCAACCACTTTGAGGGAGAGCGCTCTGAATGCTTCTCTTCCTTCTTCCGTGTTGCTGAACAAGGGAGAATTCATTTGGACTGATCCTGGTCAGGCTGCAGGATACCGGTTTTTTCACCGAAATAATGGACAAACCGGCGCATTTCATTGGCCAGTTCGGTGTGCTGCGTCGCCCGGTAATAGCCGTCTGTCAGCGCCGTCAGCGCGTAATAGATGCTACGGTCCATTTCCGCCACCTGGCACTCCTTGGTCCAGAGAAAAAGGGTGGAGGTATCCAGCGAATCCCGGTCGAGCAGGGCGAGGAATACGGATTTACTTTCAGCCGGGTGTGATTGGTGTGCATCCGATGCGGTCCACTCGATTTGTTCAGGAACGCGTTTGTCATCGAGTTTGATCCGCAGGTTTATTTCCGATATAGTTTCCATAGAAGCAGGTTCACGCATTAAACAATTTAGCCAGCTGGACGATCTCACTTCCGTGATGAATATGGGTGCCTGATTTCAGGCTTTGGGCCGCTTGCACCATGGCTTTGGCTACATCATCGGCATCGATCGGGGCCAGGTCACCGATGATGCTTCCGGAAAACCATTGGAGCCCCTTGCTTACCTTTCCGGCGATCATCTCCGCCGGTCGGTTTTCATCGCGTTGGCCAAGCAAGACGGAGGGACGCATGATGTGAACACTCCAATACGGGAGCCGGCGCACGTCATCTTCGAGTTGCCCTTTCACTTTGAGATAATAGACGAGGGACCGGCTGTCCGCACCGATGGATGACACGAAGATGAGCTGGTTCATATTTTGCAGGGATCCGGTCTTGGCAATGGTAAAGATGAGGTCATGGTCGACCGCATAAAATGCTTCCCTGCTACCCGCTTTTTTCATCGTCGTCCCCAGGCAGATATACAGGTCGTCCCCGCGCATGAGATGGCGGTAATGGTCCGGGTGGGACAGGTCAACTTCATAGTGGATTAGTTTCGGATGAGTGGCCCTGATGGGACTTCTTCCGATCGAGATGACTTTGTCATAGGCCTGGTGGACCAGCAGTCGCCGGAGGCAGCAATTGCCGATCAGGCCGGATGCGCCGAAGAGCACAGCAACCTTGGAATGGCTTTTGATCTCCATTCCCGAGGTCGAATATTCCAGCAATTGTTTGGCCATGATGTCCTAGTAGACTACCACCTTCGTATAATAACTCACACTGTATCCTCCCCAGATGCCCAATCCTCCATGGATATTGGACTGTAACCGCGTGTAATTCGCGAAAGGTCCCTGGTTGGCATTACTGAACTCTAATGTATTCCAAAAATCAAAATGCGCTTCATCCAGGGTACACCATTTGATCCGGATCGTATCCCCGACATAGTAGAGCCCGAATTCATCCGGCTCAATGCCCTCTCCCCCATCTGTTGCCGGATTGAGCAACTGGAAATCAAATGTCTTGCCATCGAAAAAGAGATCCTCTTCCACACTGCTGAATGAGGTCTCCAAAGGTCCGCCATTGGTGGAGGTTAAATAACGGTAAAAGTTACGCTCCCCGGCAGGATCCGAAATAAAACACTTCAGCTGGGCCAGCGTATCATTGGGAACGCCCGGAGGTGGTGCAAACCGGAGACTGTCCAGCGGCACATGCCTCGGGATCGTAGTGGAGGCAGTGATTGTATCGGATCCGACTGTAATCTTCAGATCATAGTGTCCGCCGATCTCAGGTTGAAGCTGCCCGGAAAGATCAATGTATACACAGAAATCAATGACCAGGCTGTCCGCGTTAAACCCAAACTGTTCCGCCACCTCTTTCCGGATGGAAGGATCCAGTTCCGAAAAACAAATTTCCTGGAATTGCACTGCCGTATTTCCGTCAGTCACGGTCACTTGGGCATCATGCACAAACGAAGCGGTAAACTGATCCGGTCCGATTTCATTGTAAAAATCAAGTGTGCGGGTCAGGATCAGGTAGGGCGGTAAAGGGTTTTCACCCGCTTCGATGTATCCTTCAACGACATATTTTGGTCCGCCTCCGGGCTGAATGGGGATATACTCCTGCTCACAGGAGGATAAGAGAAGTAGCAATGCACCAAGGCTTAAGATGACAGGATTGTAACTCATTTGAAACTGAAATTCCAGGTGATGGACGGAAGGATTGGGAAAATCGAAACCTTGTACGCTTTCGCCGTGGCGCTGCCGGCTTCGAGATCGGTCTCATAATCGGTATAGAGGAAAAAAGTATTCTTCCGGTTATACACATTGTAAACGGAGAAAACCCAGTGCGATTTGAATTTTTTGACCACATCGGGCTTGGGTGTAAGGGTGAGGGACAAATCAAGCCGGTGATACGGTTCAAGCCGTTGACTGTTACGCGCGCCGTAATCGGTCTGCAACTCGCCGTCGATGACGTACAGTCGCTCCAATGGCGTAAATGTTTTTCCGGTAGCATAGACAAATACCGCTCCCAGGGTTACTTTCTTAGTCCAGGCAAAATTGGCCACTACACTGAGGTCATGCGTGCGATCATAGGTGGCCGGGTACGTACGGCCGCCTTCGATAGCCGGAAAGGACCGTTCAGTACGGCTCAGGGTATACCCGATCCAACCGTTGAGTGCGCCGGTGCTTTTCCGGATAAACCACTCCATGCCATAAGCTTTCCCCTTTCCAAAGACAAACTCATCCTCCACCTGGTCGACACTGTTGTCCACAAAACTTTCCCGGTAATCAATCTGGTCTTTCAGCGATTTGTAATACACTTCAACCGAAGCCTCATACCGGTCGCGGCTGAAATTCCTGAAATAGCCAAGCGCATATTGCCATCCGCGCTGGGGCTTCACGAGCTCCGAACTCGGCACCCAGACATCTGCCGGCAAGGTGGATGAACTGTTGCTGACGAGATGGATGTATTGGGTAGTCGCGGTCACACCGGCTTTGAGGGAGGATTCAGGGGACAGGCTGGCATTCAGAAAAAATCTTGGCTCAAGGGAGGAATACGTTTTGACGATTTCACCTCCGCTAAAGGTATCACCGGTAATCCTGGAGGTGTATGGTCCGGTTTGTTGAAACAGCGTAGCCCGCAGACCAAAGTTGATACGCATCCAGGGTGTGAGCCTCCAGTCATCCTGCACATAGGCAGCAAACTCATTGCCATATTTCGGTTTTGCGGCCGATACAAATTCGACGTCACCCGCGTTGCCGGTCACGATATTAGGCGTGAGTTTGTGGTAAGTTCCATGCAGGCCCGCCTTTACGAGGTGGTGGTTGGATGGGAAATAATCGAAATCCAGCTTGAGACTGAAGTCCCTGACACCGGAAAAAATATCAAATTTGAAGTCTTCCTGGTCAAACCCGGCCTTAAACTGGTAATCATTGTAAATCGCGGAGAAATTGAAAAATAATTGGTCGTTCATCACGTGGTTCCAGCGCAAAGTGGTCGTGGCATTCCCGTAGGGCAGCCGGAATTGAAAATCCCGGTCACGCTGTTCGAAATTGAGCACGTCGCGTCCAAAATACCCGCTGAGGTATAAACGGTCATTTTGCGAAAACTGATAATTGACCTTCGCATTCAGGTCATAGAAAAAATAATTGGTCCCGGCGAAATCCGTCTGGTTGATAAATGGCTGGGCCAGGTCAAATCCATACGTACGGCGGCCGCTGATGAGAAAGCTGCTCTTTTCTTTGACGATCGGGCCTTCCAGGGTCAACCGCGAAGAAATCAGGCCGATTCCACCTTCCGATTCAAAATGCTGGTTGTTCCCTTCCTTCATCTGGATATCCAGGACCGAGGACAGACGTCCTCCGTACACGGCCGGGATGCCGCCCTTGATCAGCGTGGTATTTTTGATGGCATCGGAATTGAACACACTGAAAAATCCAAGGAAGTGCCCGCTGTTGTACACGACGGCCTCATCCAACAGGACCAGGTTCTGATCCGCCCCGCCGCCGCGCACATAAAACCCCGAACTTCCCTCACCGGCAGCGGACACCCCAGGCAAGAGCTGGATGATCTTCAGGACATCCACTTCCCCAAGAAGGGCTGGCAGAACCTTGATTTGTTCAACAGGCAGGTTGACGCGTCCCATGGACGTGCTTTGTACGTTTTCATCTTCCTCCTCCTGTTTGGCCTGGACAATGACCTCTTCCATCTGCACCCCCTGGACCAGGCTGACATTGAGGGTTATGTTTTCCTTTAGATCCAGGTCAAACGTCTGGTCCTGGTATCCGAGGTAAGAAATCACCAGCCGGTGCATCCCTTCCGGTAGCGTGATACTGTAAAATCCGTAGGTATTGGCCGATGTACCCGTCGCCGGGTCTGCCTGGAGATAAACATTGGCCCCGATCAGGGTCTCCCCGGACTCCTTATCCCGGACATATCCACTGATCGTAAACAGATCCTGACCGGCAAGCGAATGAAGGGAAAAGAAAAAGGCAAAAGCCCAAAGTGCTGTTTTCATGAAGCGCATACTCAGGGTGTCAAACGATACAAGTTCTATGTTGTTCAGGACACCGCATAAAGATTAGAGGAAAAACAGGATTATGTCGATCAGGGGGTTAAACAAACGCTGCAAACGTCCCCGTCCCGGATGAGACAGATGTTTGCAGCGCTTTTTTCCGGCTTCCCGCCTGGATCAGATATCGTAATCCAGGGGCAATACTTTCCTGTTTTTGACCGTCGACAGGGTCATCAGGGTCTTGAGCCGCTCCACCTCCGGGATTTGTGACAGCACATTGAAGAGCAGGTTCTGATACGCCTGGAGATCCTTGCAGATGACTTTGAGCAGGAAATCGCCATCTCCGGTGATGATGTTGCATTCAGCCACCTCATCGATCTCGTTCACCTTGCGCAGGAAGTTTTCGGACGCCTTTTCTTTATGCCAGCCAATATTCACCAGGATAAAGGTTTTCACCGTCAGGCCAAGGGCGAGCGGATCGACCTCCGCGTGATAACTCCGGATAATCCCGTTTTTCTCCAGCTTTTTGACCCGTTCCAGCGTCGGCGCGGGAGACAGGCCGATTTTCTTGGACAGGCTGAGATTGGTGATATTGCTGTTTTCCTGAAGCAACTTCAGGATCTGATAATCGATTTTGTCAAGATCCTCGACCATGTAGTTTGTATTTGAATGATTAACCACGTTTTCTGATGAGAGGTTGATCGGGGCTGTGTTACGGGAATATCCCCAGGCGGATGTAATCACCCGCGATCTTATTCAATGCGCAGACAAAAGCAGCGGTCCGCAGATCTTCCACGCCCTTTCGCTTTTTATAAATCTCCCGGATCTCATCATACGCGTTGACCATAGTGTCCTCCAGTCCGGATCGCACCAGGTCGATTTCATCTGCGCCATGGGTCAGCAGGTTCTTTTCCTTTTCCCCCACCGTGTGGCCGGTCAGCCGTTCAATGGTAGAGAGCAGATTAGACAGTGAGTTTTCCTGGAATCGTTTCTCCATACGGCCAAAACGCATGTGCGACAGGTTTTTGAGCCATTCGAAGTAGGATACCGTAACCCCGCCCGCATTGAGATACATGTCCGGAAGGATAGCTACGCCTTTCTTGTTGAGGATGTCGGCGGCCTCTGATGTCACCGGGCCATTTGCGGCTTCCGCGATGATCCTGGCTTTCACCTTTCTGGCGTTTTCGGTGGTGATTTGATTTTCCAGGGCGGCCGGCACAAGGATATCGCAAGGGATCGCCACCCATTCGTCCCGGTTGGGCAAGGTCTTCGTGCCCGGAAACCCGAGTATCGTCCCTTTCTCCTTCCGGTACTTCAACAATTTTTCAATGTTGATCCCCTTCTCACTGTAGATCGTTCCCTCGATTTCGGATATCCCGATGATCACGGCATCCCCTTCATCCTGGGAGATGGATCCGCTGTAGGAACCGACATTGCCCAGGCCCTGGATGACCATCGTCTTGCCGGCAATGCCCGGGGACATTTTCAGCGCTTTACAGTCATCGGCATAGGATAGAAATTGCCGTATGCCATAATATACCCCGCGGCCGGTGGCTTCTGTTCTCCCGCGGATCCCGTTTTGATTTTCCGGTTTACCGGTTACGCAGGCTGCTGCATCGATTTCACCATGGTTGAAGGTGGCATAGGTATCGAGGATCCAGGCCATCTCCCGGCTGCCGGTGCCATAATCCGGGGCAGGAACATCGAGGCCGGGACCGATAAAATTTTTCCGTATCAGCTCCGTCGTATACCGGCGCGTAATCTTTTCCAGCTGCGCTTCCGTGTATTTGCGCGGACTGATTTTGACGCCCCCTTTGGCGCCGCCGAAAGGCACATCCACGAGGGCACATTTATAACTCATCAACGCCGCCAGCGCCATGACTTCGTCACGGTTTACCATATGACTGAAGCGAATTCCCCCTTTTGTCGGAAGACGGTGATGACTGTGCTGGACGCGATAGGCTTCGATGACCTGGTATTGGTTGCCGATCTTAACCGGGAAGGCCATCTCATAGACGGCGTTGCATACCTTGATCTGGGTAAGCAGTCCTTCCGGTATGGTGGTGTGCGCGGCAGCCCGGTCAAAGTTCCGGTTGACGCTTTCGAAAAAGCTGAGATGTTTTTTTGTTTCACTCATGGTTTTGCCGTTTTTCTAAATTTGAAATCTTTCGATCCAGGCGGACCAGGTAGATCAGCAGGGTCACCAGGATTATCAGGCAGACGGCAGCGACCACATAGATCTTGCCGATACTTCGCATATAATCCGGGGAGGTCGTTCCCTGAGCCACCATGATTTGGCTGCCCCACATCAGCATCCACAGCAAGATCAGGCGGTACCGCATGAAGGATTGAAAAGACCCATAAATATGTAAAGATTTATCCAACTTCATCCGTTTCGTTTTATGCGTTCATACCTAAACACCAACTGGCTGATCCATAGCCCGAGCAGGATAAATCCCAGGACGGCCGGATAAAAGACCATCCGCATGGTATTGTCCAGATCTTCCCCGCCCAGGGCCGGATTGCCCCCATTGCCCGGGTGCAGACTGTCCGTCATGCGGGGCACGATAAATAAGAGCGGGATCAATAACACGAATGCAAACAGGTTATAACCCGCTGTCAGCCTGGCCCGCTGCATATCATCTTCAACCGAGGCACGCAAGACCATCAGGGCCGCGTAGATCAGGAGCGCAATGGCCGACATGTTTTGTTTGACGTCCCAGCTCCAATAGGCGTTCCAGGTATTTTTTGCCCAAAGCATCCCGGTCACCAGGCCCAGCAGCCCAAAGACAAATCCGACGCGGATATAGGCTATACTCTTCATGTCATCCGCCATTTCTCCTTTCCGGTAATACCGCAGACTGTAACGGGCGCTGACACCAAAGAGGATGATCATGCAAAACCACATGGGCACATGGAAATACGTATTGCGAATCGTTTCGGCCAGGATATTCCGAAACGGAAACTGAATGCCGGCTTTTTTATGCACATGCCCGATCTTGTTTTGGTTCCACAGGCCCAGCTCCGTACTGTCCGGGTTGGGTGCCGGTGTGATAAACAAGGCATTGGGCAATACGCTCGTCCCTTCCTCGTCATGGTCCAGGACCAGCGACAGGGGATAAACATCCTGCGTCCCGGGAAATACAGAAGGAATGTAAAATGTCGCGATGAGATGGCGGTCATCCAGGATCTCCACGTCTTTCGCCTGCAGGACGGTATCTCCCGACAGCCGCAACCAGGCTCGCAGCACTCCGCCGGCGGATTGATAATAGGAGTTGTACCCCGTGACCTCGAGCCTGACCTCCGAACCGCCCGGCGCCTTTCCGGGACTGACATGGGTTATCCCGGGATGGAGCGGCACGAGCCATCCGGCGACAAAAACATAGACAAGCAGGATGATACAAACCCACTTCCAGGCGGAAATGGAGACAAGTGGCGTCCGGTTGGATGACTGCATAGACTACGACCGCCAAAGATAGGGAAACAACCAGAGAGACATGCCAGACACCAGGAAGGTGATACTGCCAAGCATGCTGAATTCATTCCACGGATTTTCATCCGGGGTGATGGCCGACGCGTAGGCCGTCAGCCGGAGGATCATGATCAAAAACGGGATCATGAGGGGCAAGGCAAGGACCGCCGTGAGAGAAGCATGCTGCTGGGTCTTGATCGCAATCGAGGCGATCAGCGTCAGCAACAACGACATGCCGAAGCAGGCCACGGCACCCGTCGCCGCAAACCACCAAAATCGCCGGATATGATCTCCGGCCATCACCTGCAGGACAAACCATAACAGGACGAAGACAAAAAGCAGCAGGATAAAATTATAGATCACCTTCGCCAGGAAGAGTTCCGTCGGATGATACAGGGCATAATAATAAAAATACCGGCCCTCACTTTCCTTTCCAAACGTTTTCAGGACTGCCATCAAGGCGCTGAAGAGGAACACCACCCAAAAGGTAAGCCCCCATTCTTTGGCCGGAAGCTGTTTCCAGACAGAAAAAACAATAAATGACGAAGAAAGTACATATAATAGGATGCCGGACAACGCGTAACGCTCCCGGAGTTCGATCCGGGCTTCCGTTTCCACAAGCGTGAGAATATGCTTCATCCGGCCGCAAAGATAACCTCGGGATCGGGGAAACGATCCTGGTCAGATAGTATTACAATTATTTATAATGTATTACCTTTGTCACAATCAATGATTTAATCAGAATGAAAGGCCTTCTCATCCCCTTCCTTTCGCTATTCCTGCTTGCTTTTATCCACGCCGAAGGAGAACCCTACTTCTACACCGCCCAGGCAAAACCCGGGGATGGCATCCTCACCCTGCTCAATCGGTACGATCTCGATGAGCCGGAATGTAATGTGGATAAGTTCCTGGAACTGAATAAACTCAGGATCTCCGATCCGCTCCTGGAGGGCAAAGAATATGCCTTACCCGTCCTGATCTACGCTTATAACGGGCAAAGCATCCGCTCCACGATTGGCGTCAATGACATGGAAAAAGCGAAAAGGATCGCCAATTACAACCGGGTGGTTCAGAACCGAAGCCTTCGCCGCAGTGATTATGAAAGCAGCAAAATCCTGTGGGTCCCCTACCATGAACTGAATTGCGCACAGGACACCGAATCCACCACCCCGGTCCCTGCGAAATCAGATACCGGGAAAGCGGTCACTACGACAAAAACGGAACTTGCGTCCGTTTTTGGTCCTGAATACAGCAAGCTCACGATCAAAAGCGACAGGCTGAAAGGCAAGGTATTCTATATTTCCTCCGGCCACGGAGGGCCCGATCCGGGCGCCATGGCCAAAATGGGCGATAGCCATATCTGCGAAGACGAATACGCCTACGATGTAGCCCTTCGGCTGGCCCGCAATCTCATGGAAAACGGCGCCCGCGTCCATATCGTCGTTCAGGATGCCAATGACGGGATTCGCAACGATGATATCCTGGTGTGCGACAACGATGAAAAAACCATGGGCAGACACACCATGCCGATCAATCAACTGGCCAGGCTCAAGCAACGCACGGATATCATCAATCAATTGTACGCCGGGTACGCCAAGTCAGGATTTAAAGATCAGACCCTGATCTGCATCCATGTGGACTCCCACAATGCCAGCCACCGGCAGGATGTCTTTTTTTATTACTATGAAAATTCAAAGTCGGGCAAAAAACTGGCCACCACCATGCAGGATGTATTTGCAGAAAAATATGCGCGCTATCGCTCCGGCGGCGAATACGAAGGCACAGTCTCCTGCCGGAACCTCTATGAATTGCGCGTCCCGCAACCCACCACTTTATATGTGGAACTGGCCAACATCAAGAATGCCTTCGATCGAAAACGCATACTTCCCTCTACCAACAGGCAGGCCTTAGCCAATTGGCTTTATGAGGGACTCACTAAACCGTAGTTAGGTTCCGGCGTACATCAGGTTACATCCCCGCATGTCACTCTGATCCAGCCTGCCAAGGACCTCAAAGGACCCGCTTGCATGTCGGATCCCGACATCATCCGTCGCGAGGAAGCAACACGTATCGAGGTTGGCCAGGTCTACAACATTGATCCCGCCCCGCTGTTCATTGCCCACTATGGAGAGCGGGTCGCTGATATCACGGATCAATACCCGCATGGTTGGGCCGCAGGAAAATCCGCCGGGATGCCAATAGGCCTGCGACAATAATTCCGTCATGCCATATTCGCTGGACAGGTGGAGCCCAGGGTGATATTGACGTATTCGCCTGTGCAACTCTTCCCGGGTTACTTCTTCCCTTCTCCCTTTCATGCCACCCGTTTCGATCACCAGCAACCGGTCCCACACCGGAACAGGATATTGCTCGAACAAATCCAGCAGGGCGAAACTGACCCCTATCAGGACGGTGGCTTCATTTCGCCGGGATAATTCCTGGAGCGTTTCAACCAGTCGATTGTCCGGACCGCGATAAAAGGAAGCATGCGCTTGCAATCCGGCCTGCATGAAAGCATGGACCATCGAAACCAGCGATGAATCCGGACGCTCCAGGTACGAAGGCAGCAATCCTATCCAGGTATAACCAGCAGGCGATCCGTAATGGGTCGAAAAACACAAATCCGCAACCTGGCGGTACCATGACAAATCCCGAATGGCATGGCGGGATACGCTTGACCCGGTGGTTCCGCTGCTGGCAAAGACTGCTTCCGGGTGCCAGTCCCCGGTTTTGATAGCATGCTCCTTGAAGAATTGGATCGGCAGAAACGGAATTTCTTCAAGGCGGTCAACGTTTTCCGGTTGGATTCCAAGGGTGTTGGCGTAAAGCTGGTATAGCGGATTATACTGGTATTGAAAACGCCAGGCCTCCAGGGCAACACCCTCAAAGGCCGCGCCGTTAATATTGTATATTCGACGCATCAATGACGCACGCTGGTCAGCTATCGTTGGCATCGGGCGCAAAAGTAGCCCTTTTCATCCTGGTCATCCTGGCCGGCTGGCGATGTGTTGATTCCCCCAATTTTCCGGATACACCGCATATTGAGTTCCTGTCCGTTTCAAAGGATACGCTCGACCAGGGTATCTTCCAGCAGGATTCCCTCATCGTGCGATTCAGATTTGAGGACGGAGATGGTGATATCGGTCGCACCGACCAGGAACCGGACAATAATGTATTCTTTATTGATGAACGGACCGGCACCCTGGACAACACCTTCGGCATTCCCGCCATTCCGCCGGAAGGAGCCGGAAACGGCGTGGAAGGAGAAGTGCGCATTGTGCTTTTTTCCACCTGTTGTATTTACCCCGATGGTGCAGACCCCTGTTCCGTCAATGCCCAATATCCGCTCGATACGGTCATCTACCGGATCTATATGAAAGATCGCGCAGGTCACACCAGCAATGAAATCACCACCACACCGATTATCTTGTTGTGTAACTAAGAAGGTTATCTCCGGCACAGCCAGGTATGCCCGTGCGGGAGCATCGCTTTCCTATTCTTGATTTACATGAATGCTGCCGAACTCATCGTCAATCCTGACGGATCGATCTATCATCTGCATCTGCTGCCGGAGGATATTGCGCCGACCATCCTGCTGGTCGGTGACCCGGACCGCGTGCCAATGGTCTCCAGGCACTTTGATCACATCGAAGTCCAAAAACAGAAAAGGGAATTCATCACCCATACCGGTACCCTCGGATCAGAGCGGATCACCGTCCTGTCGACAGGCATCGGTACAGACAATATCGATATCGTCGTGACCGAACTGGATGCCCTGGTCAACATCGATCTGGGCACCCGGCAAATCAAAGAAGAGCTGACGTCCCTGAACCTCATCCGCATCGGTACCTCCGGTTCGATTCACCCGGATATCGATGTAGACAGTATTGTGGTCTCCGGTATGGGCGCCGGCACCGACGCCCTCGGCCTTTACTATGACGCCCGCAAAGCCAATCATCCTTTACTTCCCGCCTGGACATACCTCGCTGACCGGCACCCGTTTGATATCCGTTCGTTCCCCGCGCCGTGTATGGAGGGCATTACACTGACCTGTCCCGGATTTTACGGGCCGCAGCGTCGCGTATTGCGCCTGGCACCGGGTTATTCCATTCCTTTGGATGGGCTTTATACCAGTGAAATCGATGGCTTGCCTTTCACCAACCTGGAGATGGAAACCGCTGCCATTTACCTGATGGCCTGGGCGCTCGGCCACAGGGCCATTTCCTACAATGTAATCCTGGCCAATCGACTGGCGGGAAAATTCAGTACCCAATATGCTAGCGTGATGGACCAACTCATCCAAGCGGTACTCGGCTGGGATGAATGGAAAAAAACATAATGGGGAGATTCGTTGGAAACGATGGACAGTTCCTACACGATCCGAATAGGGACATTTCCCTGTAGCAGGATCTCCAGGTACCGGTTGTAAATCCACGCGCGCTCCAGGAGTGTCGGAGCTTCGCGAAGTGGATCAGGTTCCCAGGCTCTTTTGGGCCGCGTCAGCAGATACAATGAGGTGCGATCATGCTCCAGCCACCGGTCTACGGCTTCGATTGCTCTTCCATACTTGATCTCAGCCCACATCCGGATGGAAAACAAACCACTGTCTTCGATCAACAGGGTCGAATGATCCGAGGCCATTCGTTTTAATTCAACCGCCAGTGCATGAATTTCCGGATCATCCGGACTGCCGGACGTCAGCGGAGGAAGGTCGGACCTCGACCGGAGTGATGTTTCCAATGCCTCCATTTGCCCCTGTGCCATCAACAGCAAGTCTTCGAATGCATAGCTTCTCCCGAGATTCTCCAGGTAGGTCCTGGCATACTCAGGCACCCAGGGCACGCCAATGGCCCCGGACAATTGCATGGCAAGCGTCGTTTTTCCGCTGCTCTCAGGGCCAACGATGGTAATGATAAATGGTTTCACTTCAAATCGACGTCACAGTTGCGGATATCCTTGGCGGCCGGTTTTCCGGGTGTTGCAGCGTTCAACCCATTTCGCAGGCAGACGCTCTGGTGAACTTTCCGCACCCACTTTTTGTTTACATGTCTTTCATCCTTTCCTGCCTCTCTCTTTTTCCCCGGTTGCTCCAGCACCTGAATGACCAAAGGTACAATGGGACTAACCGATAAACATGTATTTTTGCCCCATGCACGATATTGAGCCCTATTTCCAATGGAGGGATGCGTATGTGGCGTCAGAAGATGAACGGTCTCCGCTCTACGGGCGTCACTATGATGAATTCTATTTCACCAATACCATTTACAATTATTACATCCACCCGCAATGGGATGAATTCGGTTCATCCACGCTATACCTGAAGATCCTGTATGCGGATTACGACCTGCGGTATGCTATCATCGAACTGATCGGCGAATGGAATGACTGCATTTACAATGATATCATGACGCTCCGGCGCGAGATTACGGACCTCATGCAAAACGAGGGCATCTGCAAGTTTATCCTGGTCGCAGAAAACGTTTTGAATTATCACGCGGCGGAAGACAACTGCTACTACGAAGAATGGCTGGACGAACTTTCCGGCGAAGAAGGATGGATCGCCATTGTCAACCCGCTGGAACACGTCGCGGATGAAATGTTGCAATACGGGCTCCAGGACTACGTCCACATTCTGACCGGATCCACCTGGCGCGGCAACAAACCCAAATACCTGCTCAAATGGGTGGAAGCCCGGCTTTCCTCACCACAAATGCTTCGCGTTGGCTGATCCGGCTCCCCATCGTTCCGGTTTTGTCAATATCCTGGGCAAGCCCAACATGGGCAAGTCCACGCTCCTCAACGCGCTCGTCGGGGAAAAAATGTCGATCATCACCGCAAAACCGCAGACGACGCGTCGTCGCATTATTGGCATCCTGAATGGGGAAAATTTCCAGATCGTCTTTTCAGATACGCCGGGTTATGTCGATCAGCCGGCCTACAGGATGCACCAGATGATGAATGCCTTCATCCATCTTTCCTTTGACGACGCGGATATCATCCTTTTCGTCACAGACCCGTATGAGCCACTCAACGAACAACATAACCTGCTGAAACGGATCGCATCCCATAAGTCCCCCGCTATCGGCATCATCAATAAATCGGATCTCGTCAGCCCAGCGGTGCTGGGCGCCCGGATGGAAGCATTGTCCGCTTTCCTGCCTGGCCGTAAAATCCTGCCGGTATCCGCCCTGCATGGCCAGGGAATAGCTGAATTGATGCAGGCGATTATGGCCTTGCTTCCGGAAGGACCCGCCTACTACCCGAAAGATCAACTGACCGATCGCCCCGAACGGTTTTTTGTGGCCGAAATCATCCGCGCCCACATCCTGGAACTGTACCACGAAGAAATCCCTTATTCCTGTGAGGTCTCTGTGGAATCCTTTTCCGAAGGAGAAAGCAACGCCGGACCCATCGCCCGCATCAGCGGCGTGATCTATACGATGGACGAACGGAAGAAATCCATTCTCCTTGGCAAACAGGGTGCCGCGATTAAACAATTGGGGATAAATGCCCGGTCAGAAATTGAAGCCTTCCTCGGAAAGCGTGTATTTTTGGAGCTCGTCGTCAAGGTGCGTGACAACTGGCGCGACGACGAGCGCGCGCTCAAATCCTTCGGATACCAAAGTTAACATGTCAAACATCGTAGCGATCGTCGGGAGACCCAATGTGGGCAAATCCACCCTTTTCAACCGCATGGTCGGAGCCCGCCAGGCCATTACGGATGACCTCAGCGGGGTAACCCGCGATCGTCAATACGGTTCCGCTTTCTGGAACGGCAAGACCTTTACGGTCATCGATACCGGTGGTTTTGTCCAGCATTCCGATGACGTCTTTGAAGCCGCCATTCGCGAACAGGTGGACATTGCCATTGAAGAAGCCGCCGTCATCATCCTGGTCACCGATGTCATGACCGGCATCACCGATCTGGACGCGGAGATCGCCGACAAATTGCGCAAATCCAAAAAGAAGGTAATCCTGGCTGTCAATAAAGTTGATAACCACGAACGCCAGATCGCTGCCAACGAGTTCTGGTCGCTGGGTTTTGAGCAAACGTTTTTTATCTCTTCCATTTCAGGGAGCGGTTCCGGCGAATTGATGGATGAAGTGGCTGCCGGTTTGCGGGATGATACGGACGAAGAGCCGGACATTCCCAAAATCGCAGTTATCGGCCGGCCCAACGTAGGTAAGTCTTCCTTTATCAACGCCCTGATGGGTGAACAACGGCATATTGTCACCGAGGTTGCCGGCACCACACGGGATTCCATCCATACGCGCTACACGAAATTCGGCAAGGACTTTTTCATCATTGATACGGCCGGGATGCGTAAAAAGAGACAGGTTGAAGAAAACCTCGAATTCTACAGCGTCATCCGGACCGTCAAAGCCATCGAAGAATCGGATGTCTGCATCCTGATGCTCGATGCGATGACCGGCCTGGAAAGCCAGGACCTCAGTATCCTTCAGCTGGTCCTGCGCCGGAACAAAGGAATCGTCATCGTGATCAACAAATGGGACCTGATCGAAAAAGCAACCAATACGGCGCGGGATGTCGAAAAAGCCATCCGCCAGAAAATGGCACCCTTCACCGATGTGCCCATCCTGTTTGTCTCCGTGCACGAAAAGCAGCGGATCTACAAAGCAGTGGAACTGGCCCTGCAGGTGGCGGAAAACAGGTCGCGCAAGATTCCAACGCCCCAGCTCAATGATTTGATTGAGTCGGCCCTGGAAAAACAGACGCCCCCCAGCTTCCGCGGGCACCTGATCAAAATAAAATACGGAACACAATTACCTTTACCCTATCCGGCCTTCGCCATGTTTTGCAATTACCCGGACGAAGTCAAGGAGAATTACCGCAATTTTCTGGAAAACCAGATACGGGAACGGTTCACGTTTACCGGCGCCCCGATCCGGATTTATTTCAGGCAAAAATGACCGGTTTTGGTGACGGGGCAGGGCTTTTGAGGCGTCCTGCAGACAGTTGGAAGAAACGGGCTAACCACGTGTGGGGAAATACGGGATCTTCTTTGTCCAGCCGCTTTTAATAAATACTTTTTACCGCTAAATTCCGCGGAACAAAATGAAAATAGGGCTAACGGAAATCGATGGATTATTGGTGATTGAGCCAACGGTCTTCTCAGACCAGCGCGGATACTTTCTCGAAACCTATCACCTGGAAAAGTATGCTATCCCGGATGCCTACCCGTTTGTGCAGGACAATGAAGCTAAATCGGATAAAGGCGTTCTGCGCGGGTTGCATTATCAGCGCGGGGAATATGCACAGGGAAAACTGGTTCGCGTGGTGAAAGGAGCTGTCTACGATGTGGCCGTGGACCTGCGGCCCGGGAGTGAAACGTTTGGCACGGCCTACGGAATTCTCCTTTCGGGGGAGAATAAAAAACAATTCTGGATTCCGCGCGGATTCGCGCACGGATATCTCGTCCTGGAAGACGACACCATCTTCAGCTATAAATGCGATAACTATTACCAGAAAACGGCAGAAGGCGGAATCCATTATGCGGATCCGGACATCGGGATCAATTGGCCTTCGGTGGACAGGGACTTTATCATCTCGGAAAAAGATCGCGCGCTGGGATCGCTGGCGTCCCTGCAGCTATGATGGCTATTATCGTCAGTGGTGCGGGTGGTCAACTGGGCCGGGCCTTTGTAGAGCGCCTTCCGTTTTCGGAGGGATTTAGTGTTTACGCGTTTGACCGGCACCAGCTGGATATAGCGGATGAGGATAAAATCCGGAGGACACTGGATATGCTGCCCCAGGTCAGGTACTGGATCAACTGTGCCGCTTACACGCGTGTGGATGATGCCGAAACCTATGTGCGCGAGGCTACGCTTGATAACGTGATCGCCCCCGGGTTCATCGCCAAAGCCTGTAAAGAAAAGAATGTCCATTTATTTCATTTCTCCTCCGATTACGTTTACCACAATGCATGGCGGCGCCCCCTTGTCGAAGAAGATCCGACGGAGCCGAAAGGAATCTATGCGCGGACAAAATGGGAGGGCGAAATGGAAATCCGGATGATCGGCGGCAGCTATTCCATAATCCGCACATCCTGGGTGTATGGACCGGAAGGCAAAAACTTCGTCAATACGATGCTCCGGCTTGGTAAAACGAAAGAGGAAATCACGGTCGTCGGAGACCAGTTGGGAGCACCCACCTATACCTTTGATATTGTTTGGGCCGTGCGAGCTTTGCTTCAATTGCATGCCGGCGGGAAAGGGGCGGATATCCAGGGCATCTTCAACTTCGCCAACGCCGGACAGGTTACCTGGGACGATTTTGCCCGGACCATATTCCGCCATGCCGGTTTGCCATGCCAGGTGAGAACCATTACATCGGCCCAATACGGCGCCCCTGCCCCGAGACCACCATACAGTGTCCTGAATTGTGAAAAAATACAGGCCCTGCTTCCATCTGACATCCCGCACTGGGAAAATGCCCTGCAGCGCTATCTCGGGACATTGGCTTAACCCATCTCCCGCCTTATTTCATCTGACGACGGAACCACTTTCATCCAAAGCTACACGCGTTTACCCGCGCCATGCCTTCCTTTTATCGATCTGTCCACCCCTCCAGGCAATATTGTTTTACATTCGGAAGTATATAGCCTAAATGACGTTACCCGATGCACTCTTTTTTTCCATCACTGGCACTCTGCTCTTTACTATCCATAGCATTTGCCTGCAAACCTGAATCAGGATCGGTTTCCCAAACCAATCCACCCCGGGCTGCCCAACCCGCCACCGGAGGCCTGCGGATCATGCCCGGTCCTTGCGAAGATTGCCAGCTCATGTTTTCCGGTATGCCGCTGAAACTCTCCAACGCTGATACCACGGACGGATGGGATGAACCGGGGCAAAAACTCATTATCCGCGGACATGTCTATAAACCGGACCGGAAGACTCCGGCCAATGAAGTGCTCATATATTTCTATCACACGGACAAAAACGGACGCTATACCCCTAAAGAAGGCATGGTCCCTTCTTCCAGAAAACACGGACGGTTGCGTGGCCTGATCAAGACCGGTGAGGACGGCTCTTATGCAATCTATACGAGCCGGCCGGCCGCTTACCCGGAGGGGAATGTCGAAGCCCATATCCATGTGATCGTAAAGGAACCCGACATGGATCAACCGTATTGGATCGACGAATGGATCTTCGATGATGATCCCAAGGTGACCCCAGAGCGCAGGGCTAAACGGACCAACCGTGGCGGGGATTGTCTGCTGGCCGTCAAAAATGAAAATGGCCTCCAGGTCGTCGAACATGATATCATCCTGGGATTGAACATCCCGGGCTATCCCTATACACCTTCCGGCCAATAGCAGGATCCGTCACCGGGGATTTTCGCCTTTCATGGACTGGCGGAAGGGATAAAAGGGGCGTATATTTAGCATTGGAATATGGGTAAGTTTCCAATTTTAGCTGTTGTTGTCTTTCTGTACCTTGCTGAAGACGCCCGGGCCACACACAATCGCGCGGGAGAAATCACCATTCAGCAAACAGGGGACCTGACGGTCAAAGTCACCGTAACCACCTACACAAAAGCCTCCAGTACGCAGGCAGACCGGGACAGTGTCCGGGTGTTTTGGGGCGACGGCAGTTTTGAGTTTGTCTATCGCGCCAATGGAAAAGGCACACTCCTTTCCAACGACCGTAAACTCAATTATTACATCACCAGTCATACCTATCCGGGCCGGGCAACCTACACCATCTCCATGATGGACCCAAACCGTAATGGAGGCATCCTGAACGTGAACCCGCCCAATTCGGAAAGTGTCCCCTTCTATATCGAAGCCACCTACACATTTCTCAATCCACAGTTCCAGGGGTATAACAATACCGCTATCCTGCTTCAGCCGCCTATCGATTTCGCCTGCGTGGGGCAACGGTATATACACAATCCCAATGCGTATGATCCGGATGGCGACAGCCTTGCCTTTGAATTTATCGTACCGCTTCAGGACAGCGGCCTCAACGTGCCCAACTATATATTCCCCCAACAAATCGAACCGGGATTGGACAATATTTTGACCCTGGATCCGGTATCCGGCGATATCATTTGGATCTCTCCCCAAATTGCCGGCGAATACAACATTGCCTTCCGGGTCAAAGAATACCGCAATGGGGTACTGATCAGTTCCTTTATCCGGGATATGCAGATCCTTGTATTGATCTGTGACAACAAACCACCGGATGTCACTTCGGAAGAAGAAGTATGTGTCGTGGCGGGTGATACAGTGGACCTCCTCATCAATGTGTCGGATCCCGATGTCAATCAATTGGTCCAGCTTTCCGCGGCTGGTGGCCCCTTTGAGGTTGATGGCAATAAGGCACGGATCATCAATGGACCCGGTGGTTTTCAGCCGCCTCCCTACCAGGCCAGGTTATTCTGGGTACCGGAATGCGCCCAGATCCGGGAGCAACCGTATACGGTGATCATCAAAGGCGTTGACAATTTCTTCGATACCACCGGCCTGGTGGACCTGCATTCGATCCGGATCAAAGTGATCGGGCCTCCGCCGACCGGCCTGGACCTGCAAAACGTGGCTGGTGCCTTTCAGCTGACCTGGGACATGCCTTACGCATGTGACATGATCCCCGACAATTATTTCAGGGGCTTCTCCATCTGGAAACGACGAGGCAGCAATCAATTCACCCCGGACAGTTGCGAGACGGGCCTGGATGGAAGAGGCTATACGCGCATTGCCGCCAACTGGAAAGAGAATAAAAATGGTCGTTACTTTTTTGAAGACAAAGACATCGGGAACGATGGCAGCTACTGCTATCGTATTCTCGCCGAGTTCGCCCTGCTGACGCCTTCCGGCCAGCCCTATTTACGGGTAGAAAGTATTCCCTCCGGGGAGGTTTGCCTTCGGACCAATGCTGACCGGCCGCTGATCACGCATGTCACCGTCGATGAGACGGATCAGGCGGAAGGCATCCTGTCGGTTAAGTGGCTTCCACCGGATCCCAACGTATTGGACACGATGCTGCATCCGGGTCCTTATCGCCTTGCGCTGATGACAGCCCCGGACATCCATGGCACCAATTTCCAGCCTGTGCCGGGGGCGGATTTTAGCAGCCTGACCTTCGCCGGGCTCAAAGACACCATGGCCGTCGATCTGCATAAAAACACCCTGGATCTCGGGCATAACTATCGCCTAGATTTTTATACAGGCAGTTCAGGCAACCTGTTTGGCTCAAGCCAGGAGGCCTCCTCCGTTTTCCTGACAGCAATGCCTTCCGATGAATCCGCCTTGCTTGCATGGCAATACAATACGCCCTGGGACAACTACCATTTTGAAATCTGGAGGAGCGATCAGGGAGGACCATTCACCCTGGTCGGTACGACGACGGAGGACCAGTACAAGGACTCCGATCACATCTTCAATGACCTCGACTATTGTTACAGGATCATTGCCTATGGGGATTACGGGATCATGGATATCGCTTCCCCGCTGATCAATGTCAGCGAAGTGGCCTGCGTGATTCCCACCGACAATGTGCCACCCTGCCCACCGGTCCTGGAAGTCACCAATATCTGCGACGAGGCCTCCCCCGGCACGCCTGCAGATGCTTTTGTCAACTATATCAGTTGGAAGAATACCTGCCAGGATGATGACATCGCGCTTTACCGGATTTTGTACAGTGAATCACCGGGTGGAAATTTCGTGCAGGTTGGCGAAGTCGGCGGAACAGAAAATAAATTTGAACACAAACCGGGTGAAAAAATTGCTGGTTGCTATACCGTTATTGCCCTCGATCAAAACGGAAATCAAAGCGCCTCTTCCAATGTTTTCTGCGTGGAAAACTGCCCGGTCTATGAATTACCCAATGCGTTTACACCAAATGGGGATGGCCAGAATGACCTGTACCGGCCGATCCGCTCGCGTTTTATCGAGCGGGTGGATTTTACCGCTTATAACCGCTGGGGACAGGTGATTTTTTCTACCCATGACCCGATGATCAACTGGAACGGAGAAAACACTTCCGGGAAAGCAGTGTCCGATGGTGTCTATTATTACACCTGTGAGGCCTATGAAAACCAAAGCCATACACCGATATCTCGATCAGGGTACATCGAACTGATCCGGGGCAAATAATCCGCGTCAGCCACGGTCCGGCTCTGGATGACCCGGCAGCGACCATTCTTCACCCTTCCGAATACCGTCGTATTTTCACCTTATGTTTTCCGGCATTATCCAATACATGGGCCAGGTTCAATCGGTGAGACGGCATGGGACCACCCTTTCCCTGGTGGTTGCCTCCCCGGTATCGGATCAGCTCAAAACCGATCAGAGTGTCTCGCACGACGGCGTATGCCTGACGGTGGTGGAAACCGGAAAGGGCACGCATACAGTGGAGATCGTTTTGGAAACCCAATCCAAAACCACCTTTGATCAAATCGAGCCCGGCCGCCTCCTGAACCTCGAATGCTCCGTCACCCCAACCTCTCTGCTGGATGGACACCTGGTCCAGGGTCATGTCGATACCGCCTTGAGCTGCCTGGATAAAAAAGATTTGGATGGGAGCTGGCGGTACAGTTTTGCCCTGCCGATGGAGTTTGCGCACCTGGTCATTCCCCATGGCAGCATCTGTCTGAATGGTGTCAGCCTGACGGTGGCCAATCTTTTCGAAGATTCCTTTGACATCGCCATCATTCCCTATACCTACGCACATACCAATTTCCGAATGATCCAGCCGGGAGACCGGGTCAACGCCGAATTCGATCTTATCGGAAAATATATCGCGCGACTCATAAAAAAAGGCACGCCGTAGCGTGCCTTTTTCTTTTATTCATCGTCCCCGAGACGTTCGACGTATTCTTCACCGCCTTTCACTTTGACCAGGAGGCTTTCGTAACGGACCGTACCGGTTCCGGCCGGTATCCGTTTGCCCACGATGACATTCTCCTTCAGGCCCTGGAGATCATCCCGCTTCGCCGCAATGGCCGCGCTGCTGAGGACCTTGGTCGTTTCCTGGAAGGAAGCGGCGGAGATCCAGCTCTTTGTTCCGAGGGAGGATCTGGTGATCCCCTGGAGCATCGGGCTTGAGGTGGCTGCCACGGCATCCCGGTATTCCATGATCTTCTGGTCATTGCGCTTGAGATAGGAATTCTCTTCCCGGATCTGGCGCAGCGTTACCACACTGCCGGCATTATACTTTTTGGAGTCGCCCGGGTCCGTAATGACCTTCCGGTCAAAGATCCGGTCGTTCTCTTCAAAGAAATCATGGCGGTCGGCACTCTCTCCCTGGAGGAAATTGGTATCTCCCGGATCCATGATGATCACGCGGCGCATCATCTGGCGTACGATGACTTCGATATGCTTGTCATTGATCGCGATACCCTGTGAGCGGTATACTTCCTGGATACCATTGACCAGGTAAGATTGAACGGCAAACGGTCCCTTGATGGCGAGGATATCTCCCGGGGATACGGATCCGTCTGAAAGCGGCATACCGGCGCGTACAAAGTCTCCTTCCTGCACCAGCAAATGCTTGGAGAGTCCGATCAGGTATTTGCGGCTCTGATCTGTCTTCTCATCGACCACATATACTTCCCGGTTTCCACGCTTGATGGAACCGAACTTGACGACACCGTCAATCTCGGAAACCACGGCGGGATTGGATGGATTACGGGCTTCAAACAACTCCGTGACCCGGGGCAGACCACCGGTGATATCCTGGATCTGGCTGGTCTTGCGCGGTATCTTCACAATCACCTTCCCGGCAGTGATTTCATCTCCATCGGATACACTGATGTAGGAGCCAACCGGCAGGTTGTAATTTCTGAGTTCCTCCCCATCTTTCGAAATGATCGTGATGGAAGGGATCTTCTTTTTGTTCTTGGACTCGATGATGACTTTCTCTTCGTACCCGGTCTGATCATCCCGCTCCGTCCGGAAGGTTACCCCTTCCTCGATCGAATCATATTTAACGATTCCTGAAAACTCGGAGATGATCACCGCATTGAAGATATCCCAGTGACAGATCATCTCACCCTTGCGGATCTTCTGCTTGTCCTGGACCATGATCTTCGAACCATACGGAATATGGTGGGTGGCAAAGACCCGGTTGTTATCCGGATCAGTAATCCGGATTTCACCGGACCGCGATATCACCACTTCCTGTTTGCCTTCTTCATCTTCGTATTTGACCGTACGGACTTCTTCAAACTCAATGGTACCATCGAATTTGGATATCAGTTCGGATTCCTTCTTGGACAGGGAGGCGATACCACCGACGTGGAAGGTACGGAGCGTCAGCTGTGTACCCGGCTCGCCGATACTCTGTGCGGAAATGATCCCGACAGCATCACCCATCTCAGCGATACGTCCCGTGGCAAGATTCTTTCCGTAGCACTTGGCGCACGTTCCGCGTTTGCTTTCGCAGGTGAGCACCGAACGTATGGTGATTTTCTCAATGCCGATTTCTTCAATACGCTCTGCCACCGCTTCCGTGATATATTCCCCGGCGCCGAGGATGACCTCATCCGATTCCGGGTGCACGATATCATATAGGCTGAACCGTCCCTGGATACGGGAAGCAAGGCTCTCGATGACCTTATCGTTGTCCTTGAGCGCCATCGTCTCGATACCCCGCAACGTTTCACAGTCTTCCTCCATGACCACGACGTCCTGCGCGACATCGACGAGACGGCGGGTCAGGTAACCGGCATCAGCCGTTTTCAACGCCGTATCGGCCAGACCCTTCCGGGCACCGTGGGTGGAGATAAAGTATTCCTGTACGCTCAGCCCATCGAGGAAGTTCGAAAGAATCGGGTTCTCAATAACCGCCCTTCCGGTATCCCCTGACTTCCGCGGTTTTGCCATCAGGCCCCGAAGACCGCATAGCTGCTTGATCTGGTTTTTTGAACCACGGGCGCCGGAATCCAGCATCATAAAGACCGAGTTAAAACCCTGGTTGTGATGCGAAAGCTCCTTCATGAGGCTCTCCGTGATCTTGTTATCCGCGTATGTCCATTTGTCGATGGTCTGGTTGTAACGTTCATTTTCGGTGATCAGCCCCATGTTGTAATTGGATGATACTTCATCCACGTCCTCCTGGGCCTGCTTCAGCGTCTCTTCCTTGATCGAAGGCGTGATGAGGTCTCCGAGCTTGAACGAAAGCCCTGCCCGGAACGCCCAGCTGAAACCGAGATCCTTGATATCATCGAGGAATTGGGCGGTTCGCGGGAAGTCCGTACGTTCCAGGATATCCCCGATGACTTTACGAAGGTTCTTCTTGGTCAGCAGGATGTTGATATAGGGTACTCCGGCAGGCACTACTTCATTGAAGATGACACGACCCGTGGTGGTCTCGATCACTTTCTTTACCAGTCTGCCGGACTCATCCTCAACAGTAGCCCGGACATTGATCACGGCATGCAGATCCAGTTTCCCTTCATTGTGCGCGATGACGACCTCTTCGGCGCTGTAATACGTACGCCCCTCGCCCATTACTTTTTCCCCATTATCTGTCCTTTTTTCTTTGGTCAGATAGTACAATCCCAGGACCATGTCCTGCGAAGGAAGCGTCACCGGTGAACCATCCTGCGGGTTTAGCATATTATGCGAAGCCAGCATCAGTAACTGGGCTTCAAGAATAGCCGCCTGGCCCAGCGGGACATGCACAGCCATCTGGTCACCGTCAAAGTCGGCGTTGAATGCCGTACAGACCAGCGGGTGCAGCTGAATCGCTTTGCCTTCCACCAATTGCGGCTGGAAAGCCTGGATGGAAAGCCGGTGCAACGTTGGGGCCCGGTTGAGCATTACCGGGTGCCCTTTCAGAATGTTTTCCAGGATGTCCCAGATAACAGGCTCCTTGCGATCGACGAGTTTCTTGGCAGATTTGACTGTCTTGACGATTCCGCGCTCGATCAGTTTGCGGATGATGAACGGTTTAAACAACTCCGCTGCCATGCCTTTCGGAAGGCCGCATTCATGCAACTTCAGGGTAGGCCCCACGACAATCACCGAACGACCGGAATAGTCGACCCGCTTACCAAGCAGGTTTTGACGGAACCGGCCCTGCTTTCCTTTGAGGATGTCACTGAGCGATTTGAGTGCGCGTCCACCCTCTGCTTTTACGGCGTTTGATTTCCGGGAGTTGTCGAAAAGAGAATCGACCGCTTCCTGGAGCATCCGCTTTTCATTGCGGAGGATGACTTCAGGCGCTTTGATCTCGAGCAATCGTTTCAGACGATTGTTCCGTATAATGACACGGCGATAGAGGTCATTCAGGTCGGAGCTCGCAAATCGACCGCCATCCAGCGGAACGAGCGGACGCAATTCCGGCGGTATCACCGGAAGGTATTGGATGACCATCCATTCCGGGCGGTTTTCTGTCAGGGCGTTGCCCTCCCGGATCGCCTCCACCACCCGCAGGCGTTTCAGCGCTTCGGACTTGCGCTGCTGCGATGTCTCCGTAGCGGACTGGTGACGAAGGTTGTCAGACAGTTTCTTCAGGTCAATATTGGCCAGCAGATCATAGATGGCCTCTGCGCCCATCTTGGCAACAAACTTGTTGGGATCCGAATCATCCAGCATTTGATTGCCTTCCGGCAACGTATCCAGCACTTCAAAATATTCCTCTTCGGTCAGTAAATCCATCTGATCTACCCCTTCATCTCCCTTGATGCCGGGATTGATGACGACATAGCGCTCATAGTAGATGATCGATTCCAGGTTTTTGGAAGAAAGCCCCAGGATATAACCGATCTTATTGGGCAAGGATTTGAAAAACCAGATATGGACGACGGGCACGACAAGCTTGATGTGACCCATCCGTTCACGCCTGACCTTTTTTTCCGTCACTTCCACCCCGCAACGGTCACAAACGATTCCTTTATAACGGATCCGTTTGTATTTCCCGCAGTAGCACTCGAAATCCTTGACCGGACCGAAGATGCGCTCACAAAATAACCCGTCGCGCTCCGGTTTATACGAACGGTAATTGATGGTTTCCGGCTTCAGTACTTCGCCATAGGAACGCTCCAGGATATCGTCCGGAGAGGACAGGCTCAGCGAAATGCTGCGGAAAAACTGCTTTTGTTTGACATGCTTCTTTTTAAGCGACATGGTCTATAGCGTATTAAAGGAATACCAAAAAAATCAATCAAATTTCACATCGAGTGCAAGGCCGCGAAGCTCATGCACCAGTACGTTGAAGCTCTCCGGGATATGCGGCTCAGGCATGTTGTCCCCTTTGACAATGGCTTCATAAGCCTTGGCCCGGCCGATGATATCATCGGATTTCACAGTGAGCAATTCCTGCAGGATGTTGGAAGCACCATACGCCTCGAGCGCCCAGACTTCCATCTCACCAAACCGCTGGCCGCCAAACTGGGCCTTACCGCCGAGGGGTTGCTGCGTGATAAGGGAGTACGGACCGATCGAACGGGCGTGCATCTTGTCATCCACCATGTGTGAGAGTTTCAGCATGTAGATCACGCCTACCGTGGCACGCTGATGAAAGCGATCACCGGTATTGCCGTCATAGAGGTAGGTCTGGCCAAGTTCAGGAAGGCCTGCGGAGTTGATCTGCCCCTGGATTTCATCCAGGGATGCTCCGTCGAAAATCGGCGTAGCATATTTCACCCCAAGCTTTTCACCGGCCCACCCAAGAACGGTTTCAAAGATTTGTCCCAGGTTCATCCGCGAAGGCACACCCAGCGGATTGAGCACGATATCTACGGGCGTCCCGTCTTCCAGGAATGGCATGTCTTCCTGCCGAACGATTTTGGAGACAATACCCTTGTTTCCGTGACGTCCGGCGATTTTATCCCCTACCTTCAGCTTACGCTTGCGGGCCAGGTATACTTTCGCCAGTTTCAATACACCCGGGGGCAATTCGTCCCCGATGCTGATATTGAAACTTTCACGCTTATAACGGCCAACTTCCTCATTCACCTTGATGCTGTAATTGTGCAACAACCGGGAGATCAGTCCATCCGTATGCTTGTCCCCGGTCCATCCGGTATAATCGACCTGGCTGAAGTCAAGGGACTTAAGGATCTTGGGCGTAAACTTGGTGCCTTTATTGACGATGTTTTCACCATAGATCGTCCGGACACCATTGGACACTTCACCTTTGATCAGGACAGAGAGTTTGTCGATGAGCAGCGTCTTCAGTTCGTTGATGGCGACAGCGTGACGGTCATCCAGCTGGTCGATGAGTTTCTTCTCCTGCGCTTTCTGGAATTTATCCTTCTTGGCTCGGGCAAAGAGTTGCTTATCGATCACCACCCCGTCTGTTGAAGGGGGCGCCGTAAAGGAAGCATCCTTTACGTCACCGGCTTTGTCACCAAAAATGGCGCGGAGCAGTTTTTCTTCGGGGGTCGGATCCGTCTCCCCTTTGGGGGTGATCTTTCCGATGAGGATATCCCCTTCCCGCACATTGGCGCCAATCCGGATGATACCATTTTCATCAAGGTCCTTCGTGGCTTCTTCGCTGACGTTGGGGATATCGTTGGTCAATTCCTCCTCGCCGAGCTTGGTGTCGCGTACTTCAAGTTCAAAACTTTCGATATGGACGCTGGTAAAAATGTCCTCTTTGACGATCCGCTCGGAGACGACGATGGCGTCCTCGAAATTGTATCCTTTCCAGGGCATGAAGGCTACCTTCAGGTTCTGGCCAAGGGCCAACTCTCCTTTTTCGGTAGCATAACCATCACAGAGAATGGTGCCTTCTTTGACCCGGTCACCCTTCTTCACGATGGGCTTCAGGTTGATGCAGGTTCCCTGGTTGGTACGCTGGAATTTGGTCAGGTAATACGTCTTGAAATCATCTTCAAAAGAAACCAGCTGATCTTCTTCCGAACGGTCATATTTGATGGTGATCCGGGTGGAGTCCACATATTGGACCACCCCGGGGCCTTCGGCGTTGATCAGCATACGGCTGTCCAGGGCCACTTTGGCTTCAAGACCTGTCCCGACAATCGGGGAAGCGGGCTTGATCAGCGGCACGGCCTGACGTTGCATGTTGGAACCCATGAGCGCCCGGTTGGCGTCGTCATTTTCAAGGAAAGGAATCAGGGAAGCCGACACCCCAACGATCTGGTTGGGTGCCACATCCATATATTCGATTTCCTCCGGTGACAACATGGGGAAATCACCATGCTCCCTTGCTTTGATACGGTCGGTCATAAACAGGCCACCTTTATCGATCGGCGTATTGGCCTGCGCGATTTTAAGGTAGTCCTCGCCTTCTGCCGTGAGATACTCGGCACTGCCTTTCAGTACCACTTTGCCGTCCACGACACGACGATAGGGCGTCTCGAGGAAGCCCATTTTATTAATCTTGGCATGAACGCAGAGGGTCGAGATCAGACCAATATTCGGTCCTTCCGGCGTCTCGATAGTACAGAGGCGGCCATAGTGTGAGTAATGAACGTCACGCACCTCGAAGCCGGCACGCTCGCGGGAAAGACCGCCCGGACCCAGCGCTGAAATACGGCGCTTGTGTGTGATCTCACTCAGCGGGTTGGTCTGATCGAGAAACTGTGATAACTGGCTGGTACCGAAAAACGAATTGATCACCGAGGACAAGGTCCGGGCATTGATCAGGTCGATCGGCGTGAACACCTCGTTGTCGCGGACATTCATCCGCTCGCGGATGGTCCTGGCCATACGGGCCAAACCAACACCAAACTGGGCATACAACTGCTCGCCGACCGTACGGACACGGCGGTTGGAGAGATGATCGATGTCATCGAGCTCCGCCTTCTGGTTGGTCAGGCTCACGAGGTACTTGACAATGGAGATGATGTCCTCCTTCGTCAGCACCTGGAGATCCTTGTCAATCTCAATATTGAGTTTGCGGTTGATCTTGTACCGGCCGACATCACCGAGATTGTAACGCTTGTCCGAGAAGAACAGCTTGTCGATGATCCCGCGGGCGGTTTCTTCATCCGGGGGATCTGAACCACGGAGCTGGCGGTAGATATATTGAACAGCTTCCATTTCGGAGCTGGTCGGGTCTTTTTGCAGGGTGTTGTAAATGATCGAATAGTCCTCACCGACATCTTCGCGCTGGAGAATAATGGTCGGTTCGTTGGACTCCAGGATCATGTCGATGTGCTCCTCGTCGATGATGACGTCACGCTCCAGAATGATTTCATTCCGTTCAATCGTGACCACTTCAGCGGTATCCTCATCCACGAAGTCTTCCGTCCATTTGCGAAGGATACGGGCTGCCAGCTTCCGGCCGATGGCTTTCTTCAGGGAAGCTTTGCTCACCTTTACTTCTTCGGCCAGTTCAAAGAGGCTGAGGATTTCGCGGTCGGAGTCATACCCGATGGCGCGCAACAGCGTGGTGACCGGGAATTTCTTCTTGCGGTCGATGTAGGCGTACATCACGTTGTTGATGTCGGTGGCAAATTCCATCCATGCGCCCTTGAAGGGGATCACGCGGGCAGAATAGATCTTGGTGCCGTTCGGGTGGAACGACTGGCTGAAAAACACCCCGGGGGAACGGTGAAGCTGGGAAACGATCACGCGCTCGGCGCCATTGATGACAAAGGTGCCTTTCGGGGTCATGTAGGGAATATTGCCGAGGAATACGTCCTGGACAATCGTTTCGAAATCGATGTGTTCTTCGTCATTGCAGGAGAGCCGCAGTTTGGCCTTCAGGGGCACACTGTAGGTCAGCCCGCGATGCATACATTCTTCGATCTTGTAGCGGGGAGGATCGATGAAATAGTCGAGGAATTCCAGGACGAAAATGTTTCGCGCATCGGAGATGGGAAAGTTTTCCTGGAATACTTTGTAAAGGCCTTCGTTGATCCTGTTTTCCGGGGTCGTCTCGAGCTGGAAAAATTCATGGAATGATTTCAGCTGGATCTCCAGGAAGTCAGGGTATTGCGTATTGAGGTCAATCTTGCCGAAATTGACCCGCTCTTTGGTATGTGGTTTTACAACTGCGCTACCGGCCATGGAAGGTTACGATTTAAAAAATGATAACGGGGATGATCCAAAATGTTCCTGACACAAAAAGGCTGAGCCGGAAGCAGGAGAACCGCTCCCGGCTAAGCCGTGTATGAATACCATGTTATATCTCAATGATGCACCCGAATTTGGTGTGATGTCATCTGATTAAGATTAAAGTAATAGGTCTCCGGGGAGACGGTTATTTCAGTTCCACCTCTGCACCGGCAGCTTCGAGCGCTGCTTTCACAGAGTTGGCTTCGTCCTTCGGAGCACCTTGCTTCAGCATTGCAGGAGCGCCGTCGACGAGGTCCTTGGCTTCTTTCAGCCCGAGACCCAATAACGTCTTCACCTCTTTCACAACCTGAAGTTTGTTGCCACCGGCATTCTTCAGGAAAATGTCGAATTCCGTCTTTTCCGCAGGAGCGGCAGCAGCGGCCCCGCCACCTGCGGGAGCAGCAGCTACGGCAACGGCTGCGGCAGCAGGTTCGATACCATAATCAGATTTGAGAATGCTGGCCAGTTCGTTCACCTCTTTGACCGTGAGGTTTACCAACTGTTCGGCTAATGTTTTAACGTCTGCCATGATTTGTGTTTTTTAGATAATTGTCAAATGGAATAATATGAATCAAATTGTGGAAGCCTTATGCATT
>CAZTXO010000038.1:0-37938 GCA_964617515.1 uncultured Saprospiraceae bacterium
GCTTGCGCCAAAGCTTCAGCGACGGAGCACGCACGAAGTACGCTCAGGGCAAGGAGAGTGCGCGAGTGAATTCCTGAAAGGAGAGGATTTTCATGTATTCTGGGTTAAACATCGAATGGCGAACCGACCATGTTTCGTGCGGTCGTCATACGCATGGAATTCAACCTTACACGAAATAATAAACCATGGTAAAAAGGAAACTCAACAGGGTCGTCAGACTAACCAGAGCGAGGGCAGTCAGGCGGTCTTTGCGGCGATTCCTGATTCCTTCGACGGATTGAATTTGTTTACGCCCGGTGATGCTGAAGACACCCCGCCAGCCATAGAAATAACAGAATTTTCGTTTCGCCTGGATAAATCCGGAAAAAGTATAAAAGAGGGGTGGAAAAACTAGTAGCCTGAACTGCCTGGGAGCATCGGTCCATTCCAACAACAGGAAGATCACCAGGACCAACACGATGCCTGTGTACCCGATCGCATATCGCCGCCGGATCTCCTGGGGTCCTATATTGCACGTTCCGGGGATGTATTCCTGCTCCATATCAAACCGCTTTTGCAGGCATGCGGCAGCGCCTTCCCTGCTTTTTTCGACCGCCAGGGGGGTGTGTTCGCTTGACGAGGAAGCTGAATCGAAGTAATGAATGAAATCCGAAAGGGATGACAGGAGCCAACTCCTGTAGCCCTGTGCTGACAAATGCTTAGCCAAGCCGCGACTCGATCGTGATGTGGGTATTCAGTGATTTGCTGATCGGGCAATTTGCCTTGGCATCCTGGACACATTCTTCAAACTTTTCGTCACTGATCCCCGGGACGACCGCGGTCACGTCGAGATGGCTTTCCGTGATGGCCCCGGATTCGAGTTTTACGGTGCATTTGGTCACGATGGAGGTGGGGACAAAACCGGCATTCCCTAAAACAAAGCTGAGCTTCATCGAAAAACAACCGGCATGGGCGGCAGCGACAAGTTCTTCGGGATTGGTGCCAGGCTTGTCTTCAAAACGGGTGTGCCAGCTGTACTGGTCCGTGTTGAGAAGACCCGACTGGGTGGTCATGGTCCCTTTTCCTTCCTTTCCGGATCCAGCCCAGGTAGCGGTGGCGAATCTTTTCATGTGTTTGCTTTTGGACAAAGATAATGGCAGAGGGCAAAAGGGGTGTGGAAGCGCGGGAAATCAGTCAGAGAACTGCCTCCCGGTGTGCCCGTAACCTTCCCGGAGGAAACTCCCGGTCATTTAGAGAGGGCAGGCAGCCTTCCTTATCCCAATGTACCTGAGTGGGACAAGCTGTCCTTGCCGGATTAAAGGGCGCTAAACTCCTGGGGTGAGGTCATTCATATATATTTTTTCTGTAACATATAAAATGGTGTGATTCTTGCTGTAATGGAAAAAACAGGACGAATTAGCGAATTGATAGGCCTTACCCAAGGGTTAAAAATGATTTATACTTAATTGATGCTGAATGTCAGCTTATTACATATTTATAATTCCCTTAAACGTTAACCCTGTGTAAAGGGAAAATGCGGGAATGAACTTTTCCGTTTATCTCTGTGTAACTACAATGTAAATTTCTTGTAAACAATTATATTTGTACCATGGCACAACTGAAGTATAGAGATGAGCAACGCCTGCGCCAGTGGGACCTCATGATTGTGATCGGAGCCCTGATCGTGGGATGCTTTGCAGCCCTGGTCCAGCTCCTGCTGAACGGCGAGCCGAGCCGTAACCTGCTGCTGATCCTGTCCCTGAGCATCCTGACCCTGTCGGGGATCCTGTATTACCTGTATCATATCCGGCTGATCGCCCGCTACAGTGAAAAGAGCATCAAGCTCAGCATGATGCCCGTGGGCACCGTCAAGCGCAAGATCAAATGGGAGGATGTCGTCGAAAGCGAGATCATCGAAACGCCACGGGACTCCCGCTGGAACGAGTGGAACACCCAACTGGCCAGCCTCGACCGCGTGGTGACCAAACACGGCAGCACCTGCCTGCACCTCAAACTCAAAAACAACGAGGAGGTTCTCATCAGTTGCTCCAATCCGGAAGAGCTCAAAGAATTTGTCGACCAGATCAAAAACACGAAATAAAAAAGCCGGCTGACGCCGGCTTTTTTATTTTAGCCCGTAGTGATTTATTCCACCCGAGCGATCGTACTGCGCACGGTCCGGTATGGCGAGACCAGCCTGATCGTGGATATGTACACGGAACAAAAAGGACACCAGACGTTTATCATCCACAGCGTACGGAAGTCGAAAGCCACAACGCCGCCCTCCTATCTGCAACTGCTGAGTCTCGTAGATATCGTCGGATACTTTAAGGAACAGCGGAAGATACATCACATGAAAGAAGTGCGGCTGGGCCATCCGTATCAGAGTATCCCGTTTGACCCGCGTAAATCCGCCGTGATCACCTGCCTGGCGGAGATTTGCTCCCGTACCATCACCACGGCGGACCCGCATCCGGAATTGTTTTCCTTTCTGCACGACAAGCTGATCGGCTATGATGATCCCACGCGGTACGACCGGGATTTTATGATCCGCTTTTTGGTGCAATTATCCCATTTTCTCGGGTTTGGTATGGATACCGATCAACCCATACCCGATGAAGGTTTTTTTGACCTGCAGGAAGGATTGGTCACCCGTCAACCGGGATCTCATTTGTACCTGATGGGAGCAACAGATTTTCGGGACCTGAGAGCGATCATGGATGCCGGCCCCGGGACCAGGGCCGAAGTCCTCCCAGTCGTCCGCAGTCGCATCGTGGATCAGCTGATCACTTATTACCAGTTGCACGTGGAATCGTTGCGGGAAGTGAATAGTATCCGGATATGGCGGGAGTTGCTGTAATTACTAGCATCTATTTATTGTAATTGCACGCCGATTGCACAACCAAAGCAAGAGTTCGTTAAATCAGGCTTTTCCAATTCTTCAGGACTCCCCGCTTCCCCCTCCAAGGTTCAACGATATTCAGTACGTCACTTTTACTCTTTACGGTGCACTCCAATATTCCCTTATCACGCTGCACTCATCACTCTGCACTCTACACTCTGCACTCATCACTCTGCACTCTGCACTCTGCACTCTACACTCTGCACTCTGCACTCTGCACTTTCTCCTACCTTTGCCCTCGCATGGCCAAAGAACTCAAAGAAAAAACCAAGCGGCCCATCCGCTTTAAGCGGGATAAGCTGACCGATGAAGACCTGATCCGGCTATACCGGGGTATGCTCCTGCCCCGCATGATCGAGGATAAAATGCTCAAGCTCCTCCGCCAGGGTAAGGTCAGCAAGTGGTTCTCTGGCATCGGCCAGGAAGCCATCGCGGCAGGCGCCACCCTGGCCCTCCAGCCCAAAGAACTCATCTTCCCACTGCATCGCAACCTGGGAGTCTTTACCAACCGGGACATCCCCCTGCACCGCCTTTTTTCCCAATGGCAGGGCAAGATGAATGGCTTTACCAAAGGCCGCGACCGGTCCTTTCACTTTGGCACACTGGACTATGGGATCGTAGGCATGATCTCCCACCTGGGGCCTCAGCTTGCCTTGGCCTGCGGCGCAGCCCTGGCGTACAAACTCGATGGCCGGCCCATGGTCTCCCTGGCTTTTTCCGGCGAAGGCGGTACCAGCGAAGGCGACTTCCACGAAGCGCTCAATATCGCGGCTGTCTGGTCCCTGCCCGTCATCTTTCTCATTGAAAACAACGGCTACGGCCTTTCGACGCCATCCGCGGAGCAGTTCAGGATCAAACACCTCTCCGATAAAGCGGAAGGCTACGGCATGGAGGGGATAACCATTGACGGAAACAACATCATCGAGGTCTACACCACCATCGATAAGTACGCGCGCAAAATGCGTAAGAAGCCGGCACCGGTCCTCATCGAATGTATGACCTTCCGGATGCGGGGTCATGAGGAAGCTTCCGGCGTCAAATACGTGCCACCTGAACTGATCGAAGCCTGGCATAAAAAAGACCCGGTCTTCAATTACGAGAACTTCCTGCTCGTAGAGGGTATCATCACGCCCGACCTCGTGCAACAGCTTAAGCAGGAATATGAAAAACAGATCCAGGAGCATCTCGATATCACCGCTGCCGAACCGGAGCTGACCGCTGACCTCCCGCGAGAACTGGGGGACATGTATACACCCTACACGCGCCAGGTCACAACTGCCGGGGCGGAAAAAAAAGAAATGCGGCTTGTCGATGCCATCAGCGATGGGCTCAACGAAGCCATGCAAAAGCATCCGAAGCTGATCCTCATGGGTCAGGATATCGCGGAGTATGGAGGGGTATTTAAAATCACCGACGGGTTTGTGGGGAAATACGGGAAAGACCGGGTACGCAACACCCCGCTGTGTGAGAGCGGCATCATCGGGACTGCTCTCGGGGCCAGTCTCGAAGGGTACAAAAGCATGGTGGAGATGCAGTTTGCCGACTTCGTCTCCTGTGGCTTCAACCAGATCGTCAACAACCTCGCCAAACTCCATTATCGCTGGGGCGGCACCGCCGATGTCGTGGTCCGGATGCCCTGCGGGGCCGGTACCGGAGCGGGTCCCTTCCACAGCCAAAGTAATGAGGCATGGTTTTATCATACCCCGGGATTAAAGATTGTCTATCCATCCACGCCGGAAGATGCCAAGGGCCTGTTGCTTTCCGCTTTTGAAGACCCCAACCCGATCCTGTATTTTGAGCATAAAGCGCTTTACCGGGGCGTATCAGGCCTGGTGCCGTCCGGCTATTACACGACGCCGATCGGCAAAGCGCGACAGGTCCGGACCGGTACCGAAGCCAGTATCATCACCTATGGGATGGGGGTTCATTGGGCCACCCGCCTGGCCGACGAACAGCAATGGGAATTGGACATCGTTGACCTCAGGACCATCCTCCCTGTTGACTGGGAGGCCGTGGCAGAAAGTGTCAAAAGGACCGGGCGCGTCCTGGTCCTGCATGAAGACACCCTTACCGGAGGCATTGGCGGAGACATCGCGGCCTATATCGCCGAACACTTATTTGAATATCTCGATGCACCCGTTATGCGCGTCGCTTCGTTAGATACACCCGTCCCTTTTGCGGATGTGCTGGAAAAACAATTTCTGCCGGAAAAACGGCTGAAAGAACAAATGAAACAACTGCTCGCTTATTAGGAGAAAGTGATTGCTGAATTGGGAGTTGTGCGTTGTGAACCCTGCGTTGCGCGTTATTGAATCATACCGGGGTATCACCCCTCCCTACGAACCCATGACTTTTAGTTTTTTTGCGTTATGAAACTGGACAATGTAATCTCCGTCACGGGTCTTCCCGGCCTTTACTGGTTGCTGACCAGCCGTTCCAACGGTTTGCTCATCGAAGCCCTGGACACCAGGAAGAGGCAGTTTGTCTCCGCCCGTAAACACCAGTTTACGCCCCTCGTCTCGGTCGGGGTGTATACCTACATGGATACGGTTCCGTTACACGAGGTCCTTGACCGGGTTCATGCCTCGGAGGCTTCGGCACCCATACCCGACACCCAGGACACCGCCGAAAACCTGCGGGCATGGTTTAAGTCCATTGTCGCCGAACACGATGAGGACCGCGTCCACATCAATGACATCCGCAAACTGATCAAGTGGTACCGGTTTTTAAAAGATTTTGCCTGGGATAAGATCCAGCCGGCAGAATAGACGCACGGAAGCTTCGAAAACGCTACGTATGGAGTCCACCATGCGGAGCGCAGAATTCTATAATCCTGACCAACCCGCATAATTCAACAAGGCCATCCAGGGACAACTAATCCCCTTTGACCCCGAGGTCAAACTGCAGGCGCATCTGGATCAGGCTGGGGGAGTTTTGCCTGAAATTGAGACGGATCTCTATTCCAAAGTAGTCTCGCTCCATCCATTCTTTGACATCCGCTATCCCCGGAAAGAGCTGGATGCCTACTTTGTCCTTGTACGGCACGGGATCCATATAGAAAAACTCGGTCTTGTCCCCGGGATTGTTTGGGTCATAGATGATGACCGATACCTGGTGGATAAAGTCCAGGTTGACATCTTCAAAAACGCTGGACAGATACGCCCGCTTGGATTGAATGGCGGTGATTTCTTCCACGGTATGGCCCGTCGCAGCCAGCTTCTGGTCCAGAATGGCCGGAATCGGGCTGATCGAGTATATGTGCGTGTCAAACGTATTGAGCCCCGGCTGGATGGTAAAGTCCACGTGGTGGTTGAGTTCAAAAAATTCTTCCCTTTTGTCCCTGGTGCAGGAGACGAGCATGACCAGGATCACCGTTAAAACGGCCCAGGGATTGGATAGCTGACAGTTCATCTGACCCCAAGGTAACGCAAGTTGACGGGCCCGGATTATGGAACGGATATTGCTTTTCATCCCAGGTCCTCCGGGGCCTTGTTATTTTTATTCAAATCCCGCGTCGGAAATGGCGAAACCGGGAAAATCTGCATTAAATTTCAGTTTCATTCAAACCAATACACAAAAGTCAGTCTTCCATGGGCGAGCAGCGGGTTTCGATTGTCAGGACACAGGATCAGATGAAGCAGTTCGTCAAGTCCCTCCTGGACGATGTCAAAGCATTGGAATACATGATCCAGGAGGATTGGTTCGAATGCGATATCGTCCGGATCGGCGCCGAGCAGGAGATGGTCCTTGTCGACCAGAAAACATTTAAACCTGCCTGTGTCAATATGGAGGCCCTCCAGCACATGACAGACTGGCCGTGGGTGGATACGGAGCTTGCCAAGTTTAACCTGGAAATCAATCTCGAACCCAGGGAATTCGCAGGTACATCCTTCCGGGAAATGGAGGAAGAAGCCCGGAACAAACTCACCAAAATCGAAGGTGTCGTCAATAAATTAGGGGCCACGGTGATCCTCTGCGGCATACTCCCAACGCTGCGGAAGTATGACCTGGAAATGAGCAACCTCACCCCGAAGCAACGCTACTTTGCTTTGATGGATGCTATCAACCAGCAGTTGGTGGGTAACACCTATGAACTCAATCTGGTCGGCATCGACGAACTGCTGATCAAGCATGATTCCCCCATGTTGGAGGCGGTCAATACCAGTTTCCAGGTACACCTCCAGGTCGGCCCGGCCCAATTTGCCCAGATGTACAATCTGGCCCAGGCCCTGTCTGCACCGGTGATGGCCCTGGCCGCCAATAGCCCGATTGTTTTCGGGCGCAGGCTCTGGCACGAATCCCGGATCGCCATGTTCCAACAGGCCCTGGACACCCGCACCTCGCATGACCATATGCGGGAGAGAAGCCCGCGTGTCAACTTTGGCCGACAATGGTGCGATGAATCCATCCTGGATATCTACCGGGAGGATATCGCCCGGTTCCGTGTCCTGCTGAGCGGAGATGTCACGGAGGATGCCCTCCAGGCGATCAGCGAAGGCCGTGTGCCCAAACTCCGTTCCTTACAAGTGCACAATGGAACCGTCTACCGCTGGAACCGGCCCTGCTATGGCATCAGCGAGAACGGCAAACCGCACCTGCGCATCGAAAATCGTGTATTGCCCTCCGGCCCGACCGTACTGGATGAGATGGCCAATGCGGCGCTTTGGTTGGGCTGTATGATCCAGATGAACGAAGATGTGGGGGATATTCGCAATAAGATGAGTTTTGAAGATGTCTCAGACAACTTCAGTAAGGCGGCCAAATTCGGGATCGACTCTAAATTCACCTGGATGTTTGATCAAAAAATTCCGGCGGCTGAATTGGCCCTGGAAGAACTGATCCCCCGTGCGAAAGCCGGCCTGGCCATGCGTAACGTGGATCCGGACGATATCAGCCGGTACATGGATGTCATCGAAGCCAGAGCCAGGGAGCACATGAACGGGGCCAGGTGGGCTCTTCGCTCTTATACCAAGCTGAAGAAAGAAACGACCGAGGATGAAGCACTCACGGTGCTGACCAGCGCCATGTCCGTCAACCAAAAACTTGGGCTCCCGGTACACCAATGGAAAATGCCGGAACTCCGGGATCTCAAGGAATACAGGCCGTCCCATCTGAAAGTCAGTGAGTTTATGAGCACGGACCTGTTTACCGTACAGAAGGATGACATCCTGGAATTTATAGCCGATATGATGGATTGGCGCAAGATCCGGTATACCCCTGTCGAAGACAAGGAGGGGAAACTGGTTGGCCTGGTAACGCTGCGCGTCATTCTCCGGCACCTGCTCAGGTCGCGACGCGAGCCGTTTTCCGAAGCGACCACGCAAGCCACCGCGAAAGACATCATGATCGTCAACCCGATGACGATCGGTCCCAATGCCAGTATCCTGGAGGCTATGTCCATCATGCGGAAAAGCATGATCGGATGCCTGCCGGTGGTGCAAAACGGTGAACTCATCGGTATCATTACCGAAATGGATTTCTTACGCATCTCCGGAAGGCTTATTGAGCGTTTGGAAGGGTAAAAGAGCGGTTCCCGCAAGAACTTTATTTTTGCGCTCTGGTTTAACCTTTACCATTCAACAATAGCCAACGTTCCGATGATTTTCGATTTTGACATGATCAAGGCGGTTTATGCCGCTTTCCCCGAAAAAGTAGCCCAGGCACGGAAAACCCTGGGAAGACCCCTGACCCTCTCCGAAAAGATACTTTTTACCCATCTGCATCAGGATTCCCCCCTCCGGGACTTCGGCCGGGCAAAGGACTATGTCTTTTTTACCCCGGATCGCGTGGCCATGCAGGATGCGACCGCCCAGATGGCTTTACTGCAGTTTATGACCTGCGGAATGGACCGGACCGCTGTTCCAACCACGGTCCATTGTGATCACCTGATCCAGGCTGAAACAGGGGCACAATCGGACCTGAAAACAGCCCTTGATATCAATTCCGAGGTCTACGGTTTTCTTTCTTCCGTCTCCAACAAATACGGCATCGGCTTTTGGAAGCCGGGAGCCGGGATCATTCATCAGACTGTTTTGGAAAATTATGCTTTTCCGGGTGGCATGATGATCGGTACGGACAGCCATACGCCCAATGCGGGCGGTCTCGGCATGCTGGCCATCGGGGTCGGAGGAGCCGATGCAGTAGACGTCATGGTGGGCATGCCCTGGGAACTCAAGATGCCCAAACTGATCGGTATCCACCTCAAAGGCCAACTGAGCGGCTGGACTTCGCCCAAAGATGTCATCCTCAAGGTAGCCGGCATCCTGACTGTCAAAGGAGGCACCGGCGCCATCGTCGAATATTTTGGGGAGGGAGCCCGCGCCCTGTCCTGTACCGGGAAAGGCACGATCTGCAATATGGGTGCTGAAATCGGCGCGACCACTTCCACGTTTGGTTATGATGCATCCATGTCCCGGCTGCTGAAAGCCACCGGCCGGACTGCGGTAGCCGAACTCGCAGACAACATTGCAGAACACCTGACGGGTGATCCTGAATGCTATATGCACCCTGAACGCTATTTCGACCAGGTCATTGAAATCGACCTGTCCACCCTGGAACCACATGTCAACGGCCCATACACGCCTGACCTGGCATGGCCCATCAGTGCATTTGCCGCCGCGGTAGCCAAAAACAATTATCCGGCTAGACTGGATGTCGGTTTGATCGGATCCTGTACTAATTCCTCATATGAGGACTTAAGCCGTGCCGCTTCCCTTGCCCGGCAAGCAAGGGATAAAAAATTAAAAGTCAAATCGGAATTCACCGTCACACCGGGATCTGAGCAGATCCGCTACACGGTAGAGCGGGATGGATTGCTGAAGGTATTCGAAGAAGTGGGAGGCATGGTGTTGGCCAATGCCTGCGGCCCCTGCATCGGTCAATGGGCCCGGCATATGGATGATCCAAAAAGGCCCAATTCCATCATCACCTCGTTCAACCGGAATTTCGCCAAACGAAATGATGGCAACGCCTCCACCCATGCTTTTGTGGCCTCTCCTGAAATCGTCACAGCGTTAGTCTTTGCCGGCGACCTTTCGTTTAATCCCCTGACGGATACCCTCCTCAATGCGGATGGAGAACACGTCCGCTTTGATCCCCCTGTCGGGGAAGAGTTGCCGCCCAAGGGATTTGAGGTAAAGGATGCAGGCTTCCAGGCTCCAGCCGCCGATGCGCATACAATCACCATCACGGTCAATCCTTCCTCCGACCGCCTCCAGTTGCTGGAACCCTTCGTGCCGATCACGGGCAGCCAGGTACAAAACATGCGTGTGCTGTTAAAAGCACAGGGGAAATGCACTACGGACCACATCTCGATGGCCGGACCCTGGCTCAAGTACCGGGGTCATCTCGAAAACATCTCCAACAATTGCTTCATCGGAGCGATCAATGCTTACAACGGGGAAGCCAACAAGGTGCTCAACCTCGCGGAAAATGAATACATGGGTGTGCCGGATTCCGCCAGGGCTTATCAAAAGCGCGGTATCTCCACCATCGTGTTTGGTGAAGAAAACTATGGCGAAGGATCTTCCCGCGAGCATGCCGCGATGGAGCCAAGATTCCTTGGTGTAAAAGCCATCGTCGTCAAATCCTTTGCCCGGATCCATCAGACCAACCTTAAAAAACAGGGCATGCTGGCCCTGACGTTTGTGCATCCTACTGACTACGACCTCGTGCGCCAGGACGACCTGGTGGATGTCCTGGGCTTTGATGACTTTCATCCGGGCGCGGAACTGCAGATTCGCTTGCGTCATGCCGATGGCACGGAAGATGTTTTTCCGGTGCAGCACGGATACAACGCGCAACAGGCGGAATGGCTCAAAGCAGGCTCTGCGCTAAACCGGATCCGTGAAGAATTAAAATCGTAACTTGATCTGGCTATGCGATGCCGAGTGCGATACCGGCATTCCAATTACTGCTTCACGTTCTAAAGCGAAAGATCATGTTGAAAGAATTCAAGGCCTTTATCATGAAAGGCAACGTTGTCGATTTAGCCGTTGCCGTGATCATTGGCGGTGCATTTGGCGCCATAATCGCTTCCCTGGTGGATGATATCATCACGCCACTTTTGCTGGCCCCGGTACTCAAAGCCACCGGTGCCGAGTCCATCGCCTCTCTCGCCTGGGGGACAGTCAAGTATGGGACTTTTCTGGCTGCTGTGATCAAATTCCTGCTCATTGCCTGGGTGCTTTTCCTGCTGGTAAGGGCCAAGAATAAAATGGATAAACCCGCAGCCCCTGCGGCCCCGGCAGGCCCGACCCAGGAAGAACTGCTCGCCCAGATCCGCGATCTGCTCAAGAAATAAGATGCGGGGTTTGCCGATGGTAGATGGTAGATGGTAGATAGTAGATGGTAGACACCAGACACCAGATGCCAGACGCCAGAAAGGACAAGAGTTGTTTAGAAAGGACTGTCGATAGCGTCTGAAATTTCAGCGCACCTGCGACGTCCGGGTTTTAGCTGAGGTATTTCGCCACAATCGGAACCCGCCTGCCGACTCCGAATGCTTTGGGTGAGACCCGCAATACCGGAGCGGTCTGATGCCGTTTAAACTCATTGATGTTGACCAACCGAAGAATACGCCTCACCAGTTTTTCATCGTATCCCATGTCAATGATTTCCTGCGGGCCCAACCGCTTTTCGATATACAGATAGAGGACCGGATCCAGGATATGATATTCCGGCAGGCTGTCGGAGTCTTTTTGATTGGGCCGCAATTCCGCACTCGGTGGTTTATTGATCGAGTTTTCCGGAATCACGGTTTGCTCCCGGTTGATATAGTCCGCCAGGTGATAGATATCGGTCTTGTAGATATCCGCCAGGACAGACAAGCCGCCCGCGAGATCCCCATACATGGTCCCGTAGCCGACGGCCATCTCACTTTTATTGGTGGTGTTGAGCAGGATGTGACCATGCTTGTTGGATATCGCCATCAGGAGGATGGCGCGGCACCGCGCCTGGATATTTTCTTCTGTGACATCAAATGGTTTTCCATCCATCACGCCCTGCAGGCTGTCCAGAAAACTCTGGTAGGGCCTTTCGATCGGAATGATGTCATAGCGGATGCCCAGGTTTTCCGCAAGCGCCTTGGCATCAGCCACACTGTGCGCCGAACTAAACGGACTGGGCATCATGACGCCGCGCACATTATCTTTTCCCAACGCGCGCACTGCCATAGCAGCCGTTACAGCCGAATCGATTCCGCCGCTCAGTCCCAGGATCGCTTTCTGCAACCCGAGTTTTCCAAAATAATCCTGCAGGCCCAGGATCAATGCATCATGGATGAGCGGGATTTTGTCCTTGGGCTGTTCCCGCTGATAGCCCCCTTTCAGGACATCCTCGAGTGAAAAATACCGGAGCTCTTCTTTGAAATACGGCATCTCATCGTAGACGGATGCGTCCGGGGACAAGACGATCGATCCACCGTCAAAGATGATCTCCGTCTGCGCCCCGCAGATATTGGAATAAAACAGGGGGATACGGTATTGCCGCACATTGGCCCGCAGGACCTCCAACCGCTCGGCGGCATGCAGATAATCAAACGGGGAGGCAGACACATTGATCATCAGATCCGGTCGCTCCGGCATCATGATGTCCATCGGGCATACGGTATAGAGGGGATTTTCATTGCCCACATTCCACAGATCTTCACAGATCGTGAGGGCGATCCGTTTGCCTTTGAATAAAAACGTCTTGTGTGATTTGGCGGGCTCAAAATACCGGTACTCATCAAAGACATCATAGGTGGGCAGGAGCGTCTTATGCTGCAGGTGCACGACTTCCTGATTGTACAGGAAATATACACTGTTGTGCAGGTCCTTACCTTCCTTCATGGGGTTGATCGTCGGGCTGCCCACCACAATCCCGATTCCATCCGAGGCGGCTTTGAGTTCTTCCACGGATTCTTCCGCCAGGCGGATGAAGTCCCTGAACTCCAGGAAATCACGTGGCGGGTACCCGCAAGTCGCCAATTCCCCAAATACCACGATGTCGGCCGATTTTCCTTTGGCTTCCGCCACGGCCTTCAGCATTTTCCGCAGGTTCCCCTCGAAATTTCCGATATGATAATTCAACTGGGCGATGGCGATTTTCATGGGCGATGTGGTAAATCCCCTGGCGATGCGCGATTGGGTATTTAAAGGAACAAAGATGAGACGAGAATGGCATCCCGGA
The DNA here is from genome assembly GCA_964617515.1 of uncultured Saprospiraceae bacterium. Taxonomy (GTDB): domain Bacteria; phylum Bacteroidota; class Bacteroidia; order Chitinophagales; family Saprospiraceae; genus Opimibacter. Next base: position 13,052 of record CAZTXO010000038.1, read on the forward strand.
AAAGAAATTTTTTCGATGGGATTGAACTGGTTTCCCTACCGTCCGGTTTGCATTTTGGTGGTTGTTTCCTATCACCCGGTTCCCGTTCCGCAGCCCCCTTTTTCCTAAATGCGTACCTTTAGCCTCCCGTTTCCGACATGAACCAATACATCGTCTCCGCCCGTAAATACCGGCCCAACACCTTCAGGGATGTGGTGGGGCAACGGCATGTGACGGAGACCCTGACTCACGCGCTCCTCACCGGGCAGGTAGCGCATGCTTATTTGTTTTGCGGCCCGCGCGGTGTCGGCAAAACGACGGTGGCCCGCATCCTGGCCAAGGCGATCAATTGTGAAAACCTCACCCGGGAAGGTGAATCCTGCGATACCTGTGCGTCCTGCAAAGCATTTGATGTCAACAGTTCGTTTAACATCTTCGAACTGGATGGCGCCTCCAACAATTCCGTGGACAATATCCGTTCCCTGGTCGAGCAGGTGCGTATACCTCCTTCCCAGGGTAGCTATAAAGTATACATCATCGATGAGGTGCACATGCTCAGCACCTCCGCTTTCAACGCGTTTCTGAAAACGCTGGAGGAGCCTCCGCCATATGTGAAGTTTATCCTGGCCACCACAGAAAAACACAAGATCCTCCCTACGATCCTTTCCCGGTGCCAGTCTTTTGATTTCAGGCGGATCCCGGTACCGGAAATCACCGCTCACCTCCGCGAAATCTGTGAAGCAGAATCGATCCGGGCAGAAGAGGAGGCTTTGGTCATCATCAGTCAAAAAGGAGATGGTTCCCTCCGGGACTCCTTATCCCTTTTCGACCGGATCGCCAGCCAGGCAAAAGGAAATATCACGTATGCCGGTGTCCTGGATAATCTCCAGCTGCTTGATTATGATTACTTCTTTACGCTCACGGATGCCCTGATGCGGGAAGATATGACCGCTGTCTTCCTGACCCTGGCCGACATCCAGAAACGCGGATTTGATGGTGAAGCCCTGCTTTCAGGATTTTCAGAGCACCTCCGCGATCTCCTGCTGTGCAAGGACACGGCTACTGCTGAACTCCTGACACACGGGGAAAAAATAAAGGCACGCTACCTGGGACAAGCAGCCATTGTCCAACGTTCCGCGCTCATTACCTACCTCGATCTCATCAATCAATGTGAGATCAGCTACGGTCGCGCTCTCAACAAGTGGCTGCATATCGAAATGGCCCTCATCCGGATGTGTTATATGAACCGTCGTGTCACAACGGATGGCGCTCCTTCAGAAAAAAAAAAGCCTGATGCGGTCTCCGGAAATAAACCGGTAGATTCCCGGAAGACGATCGGAAAACCTCCCTCGGTTCAACAAACAGAGGCTGTTCCGGAAGTGCCTGAGCAAGTAACCCTTTCGGACAATACCGGGAAGCAGGAAAAAGACCTGGTAACGTCACCCCTCGCTGACCAAACGCCGATAGCCCACTCCACCCCGTCAGATCCCGGGATCCCCTCCCTTAAGGGCCTGAGTCATCTGCGTGTCAAGGCGGAAAAAATCCACCAGGAAGAAAAGAGCAAAGTGCCTGTCCTGGCGCTTCCGCCCGTAGAGGCTTTCTGGCAGGAATTCGCGGAAAATCATTCTTCTCAATCCCTTCGCCACACGATGCAGGAAGCTATCCTGGAGATCCGTGGTGACAAGACCATCCTGATCCGGACCGGCAATCAAACCGGCAAAAACCGGATCACCGCTGAAACCAAATTGCTGGATGGGCTCAGGAGCCTGATCCGGATCCCGGATCTGCAGATCGTGGTAGAGATCGATCCCGAACTTGACAAAAGCCGTGACCTGGTGAAACCCAAAAAACTACTATCGAACCGGGAAAAATTTGATATCCTTTCCGCCAAGAACCCGCTAATCAAAACATTGCGGGACAAACTCGACCTCATCCCGGATCAGGACGAAGGATGATCGCAGGATCCGTCGCTTTCAGGAAATCAGGTTCCGGAGATTCTCGCGGAGACGGCTGACAAACCGCAACGTCTCCTCAATAGAATCCAGCGCGATGACCTGGCCGTCATAGTGGCTCCATTGCTCTTCTGCTGCACTGCCGGAGATGATAATGGGAAGGGAGGTGCGTTCAACCAGTTTCCGGATGAATGCCCCAAACTGCATATGGCCGGGGTCCTGATTAACGATCAGGATACATTCGGCATCGATTTTTTGCGCGGCGGAACAGGCGCAGTCAAGCTGGATATCGCATCCCATGTCCATCACACACAGGCCGTGTTTGCGCAGGAAATAATGCATGAAGAGATGGTTCAGCTCCTGGTGATTGCCCTGCGGAAGAAACATGATCACTTTTGGCCCTTTGCAGTGATGGGGCAATTTGTCGATTTCCCGGATGCATTTACGCTTGACTACCTCCCGGAAGCAGGTTTCATGGGCTTCGTCGATGGAGCCCGATACCCACAACACTTCCATTTTCTCCAGGAGCGGGATGATGAGATGGATCAGGGTGGCTTCAAAACCGATTTTGGAAATACTCTGATCCAGCACTTCATCCATAGAGGTCGCGTCCATGGCCAGTACCGCCTGGTAGAGTCTTTCCGGGTGATTCTTCTGCCGGAGGGCAGTGTCGCGGGAAGCAGCCAGGAGTTCTTCCCGGTTCATTTCTGCGATGCGCGATATCTTGACCCCTCCCTGGTAGAGATCCACGATGAGCCGGAGATCCGCCAGGTCCTGGTCGAGGTAATACCGGACATTGGAATCATTGCGGTGGGGTCGCAGGAGGCCGTAGCGTTTTTCCCACACCCGGAGAGTGTGTGTCTTGACACCCGTCAGGGAGGCCAGATCACTGATGCTGTAGATACCCACGATGCTGCAATGAGGCCGCTATTATAAAGAGATTTTTGATTTGGCGGCAAGTTGAAAACAGTTGGGCCTCCATATTGTTTTGTCCTTCAGCATTCGGACCAGAGCCGTTAACTTGTTCACGATTTTTGCTTTCAGCGTATGCGTATAGGTATCGTTTGTTATCCCACCTACGGCGGTAGCGGGGTGGTTGCCACGGAACTGGGACTGGCCCTGGCGGCCAAAGGCCACCAGATCCACTTTATTACGTACAAGCGCCCTGTCCGTCTGACTCATTTCCAGGAAAATGTATTTTTTCATGAGGTCAACACAGAGGAGTACCCGCTTTTTGACTATACGCCCTATGACACGACCCTGACCAGCAAACTGGTGGATGTGATCAAGTACGAAAAACTGGACCTGCTCCACGTCCATTATGCCATCCCGCATGCCACGGTCGCCTACCTGGCCAAGCAAATCCTGGCCGATGAAGGCATTCATATCCCGGTCGTCACCACCCTGCACGGGACAGATATCACCCTGGTCGGAAGCGACCGGTCCTTTGCCCCGGTGGTCGCTTTCAGCATCAATCAAAGTGATGGTGTCACCGCGGTCTCCAATCATCTCCGCCAGCAAACCTGTGAGCAACTCCGGATCACCCGGGAAATCAACGTCATCTACAACTTCATCGATTTCTCCCGGTTTAGCCGGCTCAACAAGGAGCATTTCCGCAAAGCGATCGCCCCGGAAGGGGAAAAAATCCTGGTCCATACCAGCAATTTCCGGAAAGTAAAAAGGATCGAAGATGTCATCCTGACATTTGACATCGTCCAGCAAAAACTGCCCTCCAAACTCCTCCTCGTAGGGGATGGACCCGAACGCCCCCGGCTGGAAAGGATGTGCAGGGAGCTCGGTCTGTTTGAACATGTCCGGTTCCTGGGCAAGCAGGACGCGATCGAAGAAATTCTCGCTGTCTCCGATATTTTCCTCATTCCTTCCGCCAACGAAAGTTTTGGCCTGGCGGCCCTGGAAGCGATGGCTTGTGAGGTGCCGGTGATTTCCTCCAATGCCGGTGGATTACCGGAGGTAAATGTGCATGGAATTACCGGATTTGTCGCGGATATAGGGGATATCGAGCGCATGGCCGATAGCGCACTGATGCTGCTGCAAAATGAAGAAATGCTGAAATCGTTCCGCCATAACGCTTTGGAGCAGGCCAAAAAATTTGACATCAGTCTCATCCTTCCCCAATATGAGTCTTATTATGAGCAGGTGGTGAGCCGTTTCAAGGCCGGTCCGCAGAAAGCAAAAAAGGCCGCATCCACGACAGGCCACTGATCCTTTACTCGTCGTACGTGATTTCCACCAGGTCCGTCACCGGCCGGGTCTGGCACGAAAGAACATAGCCGTTACGAACCTCCTGGTCGCTCAGCGCATAGCAGGCATCCATTTTGACCTCACCCTGTTTGACCTTGGCCATGCAGGTGGCGCAGGCTCCGCTATGGCAGGAATACGGAGCGTCATACCCCATTTCCAGGAGTGTATCGAGAATGGTTTTGCTGGTGACAGTTGCTTCAATGGTCTCCCCGCGGAGATGCACGATGACTTTCGAAGCATTTCCCGTTTTCCTGGTCAATTCGTTCTGATGGGTCGGATGCTCAGAGGAGGGAGGCGTGAAAAACTCCTTCCGGATAGCTTCCTCTTTTATCCCCGCACCAGTCAACGCCTGCTCACTCATTTGAATAAAGTCCCCGGGACCGCAAAGAAAAAAGCGTGTGGATTCTTTGATAGCTGCGTGTTTGTCCAGCATATTCCGGATCAGCTCCGGGCTGATCCTGCCCCGCAATCCCGGCCATGTGGATTTCTTCTTGCCGAAAAGGGATTTGATCAGTCCGCCGTCGCCATCAGGCCTGGATAACGTATGATAGACGAAGACCTGTCCCTTGTACCGTTCGGCAAGATTGTCCAACTCCTGCCTGAAAATGATCTGGGCTTCGGACCGGCTTCCATAGAGCAACACGACCGTGCTCATCGGCTCCTTTTCCAGGGCAGTCTTCACCATGGACATCAGCGGGGTGATACCGCTGCCCGCACCGATCAGGAAGATCATCCGCCTTTTGCCGGGATCAAACTCTGCCGTAAACCTTCCTTCCGGCGGAAACACATCCAGCATGTCCCCGGGCTTTACCACCCGGTTCAGTTTGGGTGAAACTTTTCCCCCGGGCACCTCCTTGACCGTAACCGCGATGAGCGGATCCTCCGGTATGGAGCAAATGGAATAAGAGCGCCTGTATTCCTTTCCACCTTCCTTCCACCGGATGGTCAGATATTGACCCGGTTTGAAATGAAATAGTTCCTCCTGTCCCTTCGGGTATTCCAAAAAAAGGGTCACGGCATCTTCCGTTTCCCTGCGTACATCCTTCACCTTCAAGGGAATAAACTCTCCTACCATACCTGCTGTTGAATCTTTACATTTGGAAAGGCAAAGATAGCAGCTTATGCATGTCAGGGACTTGAAGTACTTATTTGGATTGCTTCCACCGGTCATCTGTTTTTTGGGTCTGTACCTGGGTGGTTGGTGGTCTCCCGGCCTGCTTTATTTCGGGCTTATCGTTGTGCCGGTTATCGAATTTTTCGTTCCGGCTTCTACCGTCAACGATCCGGAGGAAAGCCTGCAGGCAAAATCCGGATTCCGGTATTATGACATCCTTTTATACCTGCAGGTCCCAATGCTATACGGCGTTCTGGCCTTTTTCATCTATCAATATGTCCATGCAGGCTGGACCACCGCCGAGCTTATTTTTTCCACGCTCAATACCGGCATGCTGTGCGGAGTGGCAGGGATCAACATTGCCCATGAACTCGGCCACCGGGATCATCCGTTTGACCGTTTTATGGCCAGGGCGTTGCTGATTCCGCCACTGTACTCCCATTTCACCTACGAACACAACTACGGCCACCATCTCCAGGTCGGAACCCCGGAAGATCCGGCGACAGCGCGCAAAAATGAAGTTGTCTATACCTTCTATTTCCGCTCGATCATCCAGGGCTACCGCAATGCCTGGAAGATCTGCACGAAACTGCTGAAAAACAAAAACAAGCCATTCTGGCAGCATGACCTGATCTGGCTGCACCTGGTCCAGGTCGTATACCTCCTGCTCATCCTTTGGTTTGGCGGACTGGGTTGTATGATCGCCCTGATCCTGGCGGCGCTGACCGGCATTCTTTTCCTCGAGACCGTCAATTACATCGAACATTATGGTCTCGTCCGGCAAAAAATGGCGTCAGGGCGTTACGAACCGATGCGCGATAGTCATTCGTGGAATTCTAATCATGAGCTGGGCCGGATGTTGCTCTTTGAACTGGTACGGCACGCCGATCATCACTACCAGACCACCCGGAAATACCAGGCACTCCGACACCGGGACCAAAGTCCGCAACTGCCCTTTGGCTATCCTATGTCTATCGTGCTGGCCCTCATCCCGCCGCTTTGGTTTCGGGTGATGAATCCGCGCCTTCAGGCTCTCCAGGGCGCTTAACAGAATCTGGTTTAACTTTGCGCCCTCAATCAAATCCCTTGCGGCTTGCCTACACTTTCGATTGTCATCCCGGCATACAATGAGGAGCGTACCATCCACCTGATCCTGGACAAAGTGCGTGAAGCCACCCTTCCCGGTGGCTGGTCAAAGGAGGTTATCCTGGTCAATGATTGTTCAAAGGACAATACTGCCGGCGCCATCCAGGCCTACCAGCAACAACACCCTTCCTTTTCCATCCGCTATATTGCCCACGAAATCAATAAGGGAAAAGGGGCTGCCCTGCACACCGGCATCGCCTTTGCCAGCGGGGAGTACACGATTATCCAGGATGCTGACCTCGAGTATGACCCGGAAGAATACAAGGTCCTCTTGCAGCCTGTCCTCAAAGGATTTGCCGATGTGGTCTACGGCAGCCGGTTTATGGGCGGAAATCCGCACCGGATTCTGTTTTTCTGGCACTCGATCGGGAATCGTTTCCTGACCTATGTCTCCAACGCTTTCACCAATCTAAACCTGACCGATATGGAGACCTGTTACAAACTCTTCCGCTCGGACCTCATCAAGGGACTTCCGCTCAAAGAGAATCGGTTCGGATTTGAACCCGAAGTCACTGCCAAGATTTCCAGGGTTCCCGGTGTGCGCATCTATGAGGTCGGCATTTCCTATTACGGGAGGACCTATGCGGAAGGAAAAAAGATCGGGTGGAAAGACGGTTTCAGGGCTATTTTCTGTATCCTGAAGTATAACCTCTGGGCACGCTAATCAAGATCCCTTTGCATCGTCCGTATCGCCTCGAAGCGTGTATTGTTTCAACCGGTCAGGCAATCGCCGTCACGGCGGGTGGCGCAGACCGATTGGAGATTTGCTCCAGGCTTGAGACCGAGGGAATGACGCCCGATATCGCATTGGTGAGGGACATCCTGCACGTCACCCGGGTACCCGTCCGGATTATGATACGGGAGACCGAAGCAGGATATGAAGCCGCCGAACAGGATCTGCAAAAAATGAAGGCAGCGATCCTTCGATTGAAGACCCTGCCGGTAGAGGGATTCGTCCTGGGCTTGCTTAAAGGCAACGTTCTCGATCGTGAAGGGATGCAACTGCTGATCGACAGCGCGTCCCCATTGAAAATAACCGTTCATAAAGCCCTGGACCAGTCCGCGGCGATTGAAGCGGACATTGCCTGGCTCAATACCTTTCCAAACGTCGACACGATACTCTCTTCTGGCGGTGCTGCGCGTGCTGCCGACGGGATGCAAATGTTATTGAAAATGAAATCCTGGTTCCGGGGAGAGGTGATGGCGGCAGGTAAGATCACGCCAGACGTTTTGCCAGCACTGCATGCAGGCCTGAACTTGAACTGGTACCATGGAAGGGCTATTGTGACTGTAAGCCCGGAGGCCTGATCCGGAATCAGACGGCTACCCGAAGTCTTTTTTCAGCCACGGCGGGTACCATATCCGGCAGCGCCCTGAACGTATACCCCATGCTGTCAAAATACTCCAGCACCCGGGGCAACGCAAATTCCAGGTTTGTCCTGGCCTTGAGACTATCGTGGAAGACGACAATCGATCCGGGGCCTGCATTGTGGATAACGTTTTGAAAACAATCTTCCGGCCGGAGGTTGCGGTCAAAATCACCGCTGAGCACATCCCACATGATAATGCGATAATGACGCTGTAAAAACTGCACCTGGCTGGGTTTCATTTTACCATAAGGCGGGCGGAACAATCCGCTATGCACCATCCGGGCGCAGTGCCGGATATTATGGAAATAGCTGATGTTTTCCGTGGCCCACCCGGAGAGATGGTTAAGCGTATGATTGCCGACAGAATGCCCCTCATCGATCACCCGGTCAAAAATCTCCGGGTACTTCCTCACATTGTCCCCGACACAAAAGAAAGTGGCCTTGGCCTGGAACTGCCTGAGCGTATCCAGGACCCATGGGGTGACATCCGGGATCGGTCCGTCATCGAAGGTGAGGTAGATCTCCTTATGTCCGCCGGGCATTTTCCAGACAAACCCCGGGAAAAGCGCCTGGACATAATGAGGAGTGTGGACTAAGTACATGGGCAGGGTTCGAAATTGACAGGTTCATGGATTGGCTATCTTTGCCAATAGCGTCCAGGGACAGGTATAAATGAATTTTTAACGTATAATGATGTCCTTTTGCTGCATAGGGAAAAGAAAATCAGCCCTTTTTTATCAAAATCCGGTATTTCTACGCAGCGGCTGCAAAAGTAAGAACTTATCATGACTAGACTGAGGTTTGCTCCAAGCCCGACCGGCGCCCTGCATATCGGGGGCATCCGAACCGCCCTGTACAATTACCTGCTGGCTAAGAAGTACGGTGGACAGTTCATCCTCCGCATCGAGGATACCGACCAGGCCCGGTACGTGCCGGGTGCCGAGCAATACATCATTCGTTCCCTGGATTGGCTCGGCCTGACACCGGATGAAGGCCCTGTCCAGGGAGGCCCATATGCCCCGTACCGGCAATCGGACAGGACCCAGATCTACCGGGATCACGCGATGCGGCTGGTGCAGGAAGGAAAGGCCTACCTCGCTTTTGACACGCCGGAGGAACTCGATCACATGCGCCAGCGATTGACAGACCAGGGTGTGCCCACGCCCAAGTACGATGCTTCTGTCCGGGAGGTCATGACCAACAGCCTTATCCTTTCCGGGGAGCAGGTGGCGGAATTGATCGCACAACAAACACCTTATACCGTCCGGCTGCTGGTGCATCCCGGTCAATCCGTCGTCATCCAGGATAAGATCCGCGGGGAAGTGATTTTTGACAGCACGGAGTTGGATGATAAAATATTACTAAAGGCTGACGGGTATCCTACGTACCACCTGGCCAATGTGGTCGATGACTACCTCATGCAGATCACAGACGTCATCCGCGGCGAAGAGTGGCTTCCCAGCACCGGCCACCATGTACTGCTCTACCGAGCCTTCGGGTGGGAAGATACCATGCCTTCCTTTTCCCATCTGCCCCTGATCCTGAAACCCAATGGCCAGGGAAAACTGAGTAAACGGGACGGGCAGAAATTCGGTTTTCCGGTCTTTCCCATGGGTTGGCATGCCGACCGACCGGAAGATACCATTGAAGGTTTTGATACCTATGGATTTGAACCGGAAGCGGTGATCAATTTCCTCGCTTTCCTCGGTTGGAATCCAGGCACGGAACAGGAAATATTTCACCTGCAGGAGCTCATCGCCGCCTTTGATCCGGAGCGGATCCACAAGTCAGGCGCCAGGTTTGATTATGACAAGGCGCTTTGGTTTAACCAGCAATACGTCCAGCAATTGCATTTTGACCAGGTGAAAGACCGGCTTCTGCAGTTGCTGGAGGAACGGGATTATTCGCTGGCCGGTATCGATCTTGAGGCCTTCTTTCTCCTGCTCAGGCCGCGGGTACACCGGCTGAACGAAATCATCACGGAAGGCTATTATTTCTTCACGGACACCCTGCAGTACGATCGGGTGGAGATCGGTAAAAAATGGCTGCCTGAGATCAGGGGCATCATGGACCGGATCGCGGATAGCATGGAGACCCTTTCTCCATTTGAGGCAGAAACCGCCTCTGGTAAAACAAAAGAAATCATCCAGGCGTCGGGCGTGAAGATGGGAAATATCATGCCCATCCTTCGTGCTTCCCTGACGGGTAAAACGCAGGGCCCGGACGTTTTTGCCATCGCCGGTATCCTCGGAAAAGAGAAAACTATTAAGCGATTCCGGACGTTTTCACCCTAGAGGGGGCCAGGTATGGGTTGTATGCTTAATCTTTATCACCCGATCACGAAAAAATGCCACGCAAGAAAACCAAACCGGTCACGCCAAAGCCAGTAAGACCTTCCTTCCATGAAGGCCTGGAGGGATTCGATATTCGTGTCAATTCTTTTGGCGAGATGGAATCCACGTTTGAGATCGACAGGATCAACCGCTTCCTGGATGGGGAAGTCACCGATAAAAAACTGGAAAAGAAACCGAAAAAAAAGTCCTGACATTGTGCCAGGACTTTTTTTTATGGTGTGATGCCGAGTTTGGTTTTGACCATGGCGGTCAGATTTGTGCTCTCCTCCGCGTAGAGCAGCACCCCAACTCCCGGACTGCCGTCAAAGACATAGGTATACCCGTTATCCTTGGCAACCGTGTGGATAGCTGTTTTCACTTCTTCCAGGATGGGTGCCAATAAGGCCTGTCTTTTTTCATTCAGTTGATTTTGCATGTCCTGATCGAACTGAACGATTTTATTCCGTTCCTCTTCGAGTAGAGCGCCTTGCGCTTCCTGGTCCTTCGGGGTAATGTCACCGGCCTCCACTTTGCGCTGGAGTTCCTGGTATTTGGCCTGGAAATCTTCCATCATTTTTTGCCCCTTGGCCTGCAGTTGTTTACTGAGTGCGTCCAGGTTGGACTCCGCTTCTTTAACTTTCGGCATGGCCTCCAGGATACTCCCGGTATCCACATAGCCAAACTTCTGGGCCATGGTGACCTGGGTAAAAAGCAGGAGCATCATGACTCCGCCTAAGAGGTATTTCAGTTTTGCATTCATTGACAAAAGGAGTATGTGATAAATTGAAAAAGTCTGCAAAAATAGGAATTCGGAGATTAATTTGACAGGACGCGGATGATATCATCCGTTTTGTCGTATTCCGGGTTGGAGAAAATCAGTCCTCCTGTTCCGCCTTTATCGAAGATAAAGTCGAACCCTCGGTCTTCGGCGTAAGTCTTGATGGCGGCGTACACCCGCTCCTGGATAGGTTGCACCAGGTCCTGACGCTTGCGGAACAAAGCACCTTCGGGTCCGAATTTGTCGCTTTGCATTTTCCGGGCCTGCTTTTCACGCTCCATGATCTCATCTTCCCGCTGCTTACGGGCATCTTCGGTCAGCAGGACCTGTTCAGCCTGGTACTTGTTGTACATAGCCTTAATCTGGTCATATTCGATAGAGATTTCCTGACGCCAGTTGGCCGCGATGTCATCCAGTTCTTTTTGCGCTTTCTGATAGTCCGGCATTTCTTCCAGAACCTTCGTGATGTCGACAATGGCGATTCGCTGCGCCTGGAGGGAATTAAACCATCCGAGGACCGCAAACAGGAATGAAAAAATGAAAATCCGTTTCATATGGATGTTTTGAAATTTCGAACGTGGTAAAAATTGAGTGGCCAAAAATACTTCAATTCTTGTCTCCGCCTGCCATGAATAGACGTTAGCCGAAGCGGCAAAGTTTCATCCGTATTCCCCTAATCTGACCCCGAAAGGCCATTTAATATATTCATCCTTACTGTTTAATATATCTGACAATAGATAATATGGTGTATTTCTTAATCAATAATTAACGTATTGATAAGGCACCTTAACAACGCCACATATCCCTGCTTAATTTTACCCCATGGACAGTTATCTCTACCGGGGCGAATCCCTTGAACTTCATCACCTGCCCGGATTGCTCACTTCCCGGTTTCAGTTGTCCCCCGAAACCTGGGACCGGATCGATCAAAGCCGGAATGCCCTTGAACGCCTCCTTCAGCAAAGCGATCAACGGTATTATGGTATCAATACCGGATTTGGCACGTTGTACTCGGTCTCTATCTCCAGGGAGGATGTGAGGCAACTTCAGACTAATCTGCTCCGGTCCCATGCCTGTGGTGTAGGCGCAGCCGCGCCCACGACGATCGTTCAATTGACACTCCTGCTCAAAGTACTCAGCCTGTCAAAAGGGAACAGTGGTGTGCGCCGTGAAGTCGTACAAGGTTTGCTGGATCTGTACAATCACCGGATTTTACCGGTAGTGCCTTCGATTGGCTCTTTAGGAGCTTCGGGCGACCTGGCCCCACTGGCTCATCTCTGCCTTCCCCTGATCGGAGAAGGGGAAGTCCTCTACCGGCGCGAGCAGATGCCCGCTGCCAAAGCACTGGCGCTTGCCGGCATAGAGCCCCTCCGGCTGGAAGCCAAAGAAGGATTGGCTCTGATCAATGGCACGCAATATTCCCTGGCATGGCTGGTGCAAAGCCTCCTCCAGGCTACGCGGATTTCAGCCATAGCGGATATGTGCGCTGCATTGTCTGCGGATGCTTTTGATGGTCATCCCTCCCCCTACCGGGAGGCAATACACCAACTGCGCGGGCAGCCGGGGCAGATCACTTCCGCGTCGATGATCCGAAAATGGCTGGAAGGAAGCCAGATTCATGCGGGCCCCAAAGAACATCTGCAGGATCCTTATTCCTTTCGATGCGCACCACAGGTGCACGGCGCTTCCCGGGATGTCATCGAATATGCCACCGGTATCGCCAACAAAGAAATGAATGCGGTCACGGACAATCCGCTGATCATCGATTCTCCGGAAGGGACCGCTATTGTTTCCGGGGGCAATTTCCATGCACAGCCCGTTGCGCTTGCTGCGGATTTCCTGGCCATCGCCTTAGCGGAGTACGGCAGCATCTCGGAGCGGAGATCTTATCTGCTCCTCTCCGGTCAAAGGGGATTGCCTCAGGCACTGGCCCATACACCCGGCCTCGAATCCGGTATGATGATCTGCCAGTATACGGCCGCCGCTCTGGTCAACCGCAACAAGATCCTGTCGCACCCTGCCTCCACGGACTCTATCATCACCAGCGCAGGACAGGAAGATCATGTCAGCATGGCAGCCAATGCCGGCATGAAACTGAATGAAATCACCCATCATGTCTGGACCCTGCTCGCCATCGAGTGGATGCTGGCGGCCCAGGCGATCACGTACCGCCGGCCGCAACGTACCTCGCCCGAACTGGAAGAAGTCCTCACCTCCTACCGGCATATCGTCCCGCCGTTAGCGGGTGACAGGACCTTTACACCTGACATCGAGCAAACAGAACATTTTTTACGCAAAATAGCAGGGTGATCGGCAAGCCAGGGCATGGCTATCTGCTTAGAGCCGGGCACTCTCCCCGTGGGCCGGGATGATGATATCCTGGAATCCATTATTGCGCAGGTAGGATCGCCAGGCTTGTTGCGTATCATACTCGCCATGAACGAGGAAGAGCCGTTTGAGTTTTTTCTGCTGGTGGCGGATGAAGTCATGCATTTCATGCTGGTCCCCATGTGCTGAAAAAGAATCCATTACTTCCACGTCGGCTTTCACTTCCTTATACGCATTAAAAACCATCAGGCCCGGAGCGCCGTTGCGCAACTTTCCTCCCGGTGTGTCCGGCGTGCAATACCCGACGATCAGAAACGTGTTTTTCGGGTTGTCGATGTTATTGAAAAGATGGTGCTTGACCCGTCCGGCATTCATCATGCCGCTCGAGGAGATAATGATACAGGGTTCTTTGCTCGTATTGAGCGCCTTGGACTGATCGACCTCACGGATATAGGTCAGCGAATTAAAGCCGAAAGGATTTTCATCCTTCAACATGTACTGGTGCAGTTCATTATCGTAACACTCGGGATGCGATCCATACACGGCCGTGGCATTGACGGCCAGGGGGCTGTCGACGAAAACCTTGATCGGCGGAAGCCGGTTGGCATTGCTGGCCTGATCAAGCATATAGACGATTTCCTGTGTGCGGCCCACACTAAACGCGGGGATGATCAGTTTTCCCCTTTTTTCCATGCAGGTTTTGCGGATGATCTGGAGAAACCGTTCCATCTCATTCGGTGCCGCTTCATGTAACTTGTCCCCATACGTGGATTCGCAAATGAGAAAATCACATTCGGGCATGGGTTGAGGATCGCGCAATATCGGCCGGTTGGGCCGTCCGATATCGGCCGTAAAGCCAAAGAGGGTTGTCTTGCCGTTCTCTTTTATTTCCAAAGTGACACTCGCGCTGCCGAGAATATGGCCCGCATCTGTAAACATGACCCTTACATCCGGATGAATGTGGTGCCACTGATCGTACCCGTAACCCACAAAGAGTCGCATGGCGGCATCCACGTCTTTGGTTGTGTAGAGGGGCTCGCGGAAAGCGCCGCCGCTCTTGTGTTCTTTCTTTTCAAGTTTGGTATTGTAATACTCCGCATCCTTCTCCTGGATGTTGGCTGCATCCAGCAGCATGATCGTGCTCAGGCTCCGGGTGGCATGGGTCGCATGGATGGGTCCCTTGAAGCCCTCTTTGACCAATTTGGGCACACGCCCGGAATGATCGATATGCGCGTGGGATAAAACCAGGCAATCGATTTCCTGGGGGTTAAACAGGAAACGGCTGTTGTTGACCAGGTCTTCCTCATATTTTCCCTGGAACAACCCGCAATCCAGCAGGATCGTAAAACCATTTTCCAGCGTCAACAGGTGACTGCTCCCCGTCACCTGCCTGGCAGCCCCGCAAAATTTAATGTGCATTTGCTGATGTGATTACCAGGACAAGATAGGGGTTAATGCGATGCCGGAATCTTAGTGGTCCCGGTCCTTTTTTCCAAAATACCAAAGGATCCCGCCGATCAGTACCAGCCCGGACCGGATCATCCAGCCGGTGGTCTCCCCCCAGTGGTTGATCCACTTCAGGAAGACGAAATTCATGTTGAGAAAATAAAAGCCGATCGACAGCAGGCCGATGATCGCGATGTAAAATCCAAACGTACGCATAGCTGATTTTCCTGTAAGATGAAGATCGCACTAAAAATGCATACACCTTCCACTACGTCCGTACAAATCCCTGACCGGATGGAAAGGGATCAACTCCGGCTGGACAGGGAACTCTTGAAATACCACCGGTTGAGGCGGGCGATATTCTCCACCGATATTTCCTTCGGGCACTCCGCTTCGCAGGCATAGGTATTGGAGCACTTGCCAAAACCCTCTTTGTCCATCTGGAGCACCATGGATTGCACCCGTCGCTCCGTCTCGACAGCTCCCTGGGGCAACAGGCCCAGGTGGGAGACTTTAGCAGCCGTAAAGAGCATGGCACTACCGTTTGGACAAGCCGCTACACAGGCCCCGCATCCAATACAGGCGGCCGCGTCAAAGGAGCAGGCGGCCCGGTCTTTTTCAATGGGAATGGTGTTGCCATCCACTGCCTGGCCTGTATTGACAGAGATAAACCCGCCGGCCTGGATGATCCGTTCAAAAGATGACCGGTCGACCACCAGGTCGCGAATGACCGGGAAGGCTTTCGCCCGGAAAGGTTCGATCCAGATATGATCCCCTGAGTTGAAGTGCCGCATGTGGAGCTGGCAGGTGGTGGTTCCGCCAAGCGGACCGTGAGGTCGTCCGTTGATGACCATGCTGCAGGCACCGCAGATGCCTTCGCGACAATCGTGTTCAAACGCTACAGGCTCCTTTTTCTCATCGATCAGTTCCTGGTTGAGCACATCCAGCATTTCGAGGAAGGACATGTGTTCATTAGCCTGGACCGCATAGGTCTCGAAGGCGCCCGGCGTATCGGCAGATCGCTGCCGCCAGATATGTAAAGTCAGATTGAGCTGGCTCATAGTCCTATTTATAACTTCTCGTTTTCAATTCAATATTTTCAAAACGCAGGTCTTCCTTATGCATGACGGGACCGGACTTTGGATCTGTCCATTCCCAGGCGGCGACATAAGCGAAGTTTTGGTCATCCCGCAAGGCTTCTCCTTCGCCGGTCTGATATTCCTCCCGGAAATGGCCCCCGCAGGATTCATTACGCTGACGGGCATCCAGGACCATCAATTCGCCGAGCTCCATGAAATCCGCCACACGGTATGCCTTTTCCAGTTCGGGATTGAAATCTCCATCAGTGCCGGGGATAAATACGTCACGGTAAAATTCCTCCCGCAACGCACGGATCTTCGTGAGCGCCAGGTCGAGGCCGGCGGCGTTCCTGGCCATGCCGCAGTATTCCCACATGATCAATCCCAGCCGTCGATGGAAACTCTCCACGGATTGATTTCCCTTCACCTGCATGAGCCCTTTGATCCGGTTTTCCACTTCGTTTGCAGCCGTTCTGAAAGCATCACTGTCGGGATCAAACCGTGGAACCCGGATCTGGGAAGAAAGGAATGTACCGATGGTATAGGGAAGGACAAAATAGCCATCGCCCAGCCCCTGCATCAGGGCACTTGCCCCAAGGCGGTTGGCTCCATGATCGGAATAATTGCACTCGCCGAGCGCAAACAGGCCGGGGATATTTGTTTCCAGGTTATAGTCCACCCACAGACCGCCCATCGTGTAATGGATCGCCGGGTAGATCATCATCGGCGTCTTGTATGGATTATCGCCGGTGATCTTTTCATACATCTCAAACAGGTTCCCGTACAATTCGCTCACTTTGGCTTCGCCTAATTTCCGGATGGTCGATTCATCCGCGTTGTGCAGGCCTTTCGTGCCGGCTTCAGACCGTCCATACCGCATGATAGCAGAGTCAAAATCCAGGTAGACGGCCAGGCCAGTGGCATTGACCCCGTATCCTTCATCGCACACTATCTTGGCGGCCCGGGAAGCTACATCGCGCGGCACCAGGTTGCCGAAAGCAGGATACCGGCGCTCGAGATAATAATCCCGGTCTTCTTCTTTCAGGTCGGTTGGTTTGAGTTTTCCGGTGCGGATCGCCTCGGCATCGCTTTTATTTTTAGGCACCCATACCCGCCCGTCATTACGCAATGACTCGGACATGAGGGTGAGTTTGCTCTGATAGTCACCAGACACCGGAATGCAGGTTGGATGGATCTGGGTAAAACAGGGATTGGCCATGTAGGCGCCTCGCCTGACGGCTCTCCACAGGGCAGAGGCGTTACAACCCATGGCATTGGTTGAGAGATAATAGACATTACCGTATCCGCCTGTCGCCAGCACAACGCAATGCGCGGCATGCCGCTCCAGTTCGCCATTGAGGAGGTTGCGCGCGATGATCCCCCTGGCTTTTCCATCGACGAGGACGATGTCCATCATTTCATGCCGGTTGTACATCGTCACGGTTCCAAGTGAAATCTGCCTGGACAAAGCCTGGTAGGCGCCGAGCAACAATTGCTGCCCGGTCTGTCCGCGGGCGTAAAAAGTGCGGGACACCTGGACGCCACCAAAGGATCGGTTTTCGAGCAGGCCTCCGTATTCCCTGGCAAAGGGAACACCCTGAGCCACGCATTGGTCAATGATGGCAGTACTGATTTCGGCTAAGCGGTGCACATTGCCTTCCCGCGAACGGTAATCTCCCCCTTTGATGGTATCATAGAAAAGGCGATATACACTGTCGCCGTCATTCTGGTAATTTTTGGCTGCGTTGATCCCTCCCTGGGCAGCGATGCTGTGGGCCCTTCGTGGACTGTCATGAAAGGTGAAACATTTCACATTGTACCCCAACTCCCCGAGGGTGGCAGCAGCCGAGGCTCCGGCCAGGCCGGTTCCGACCACAATGACATCGAGCCGGAGTTTGTTATTGGGCGATACCAGCGGAATCGTGGCCTTGTACTGTTCCCATTTTTCAGCGATGGGCCCTGGAGGAACTTTTCCGTCTACTATTTTCATGATGCTATGATTCGGTGATGAAAATTGAATAATGAAGGGCAAGCGGTGGATTAACCCAGGAAATAATGGTATAAAGGCATTACGGCAAACCCGGCAGAAACCACGATGGAATAGATCCAACCGAGGGTCCTGATCAGCGGGGTGTACTTCTTATGATTCAAGCCAAGGGTTTGAAACGCACTTTGGAATCCATGCACCAGATGGATGCCGAGGGCAATGGTTCCGACCAGGTAGATGACGACAAGCCACCATTGCTGAAAGGCGATGTTGACCCTGCTGTAGATATCCTGGACGGCGGCCTCATGTCCCGGGTAAGTCACCATGGCAAGCTGATCGGTAAAACGCATCTTGACCCAGAAGTCCCCCATGTGGATGCACAGGAAGGCGAAGATCAGCACGCCCAGCAAGGCCATGTTTTTAGAAGCCCATGTGGCACCGGCCACACGTCCTCCCTGGTAAGGATTGCCTTTTGCCAAACGGTTTGCCTGCCATAAAATAACACCCTGGATGGAGTGCAGGAGGATAAACGCGTACAAGCCGATGGAAATAACCTTAATAAACGGATTGTGGGACATAAAGCGGGCGTAAATGTTAAAGGATTTACCCCCGTCACCGGCCATCAACTGGAGGTTCCCCGTGAGGTGAACGATCAGAAAAAGAATGAGAAAGAGTCCGGTCAGGCTCATGATGAGCTTTTGCCCCAAAGAAGAGGTAAAAAAACGAGTTAACCAGTTCATAATCAATCAAATAATTTGATACAGGCGACCCATTTCCTGCAGTGTCAATGACTACAAAACTACAACCCGGGACCGTACCGGAAAGCAATAACCGGAAATATTTACGGGCCCCAACGCATATCATGTCCGCGGATGATCGGGATCAGGAAACAACGGGATAGGCAAAGAGCAGAACGGCCCGCCTTTTTATCCCTAATTTTGACCCCCGTTAATGAACCACAGCATGTTTTTAAAGCGATTTCAGCGATTCAGCCTGGGTCTTGTTGGTGTATCTGTTTCCATGCTCCTGACCACAGCATGCACCGTTTTTGGTAAAAAAGCGGATGCGCAGGATTCTCCCTGTGTCCGGATGTCGGAATACGGAAAAATTTCTTTCTGCCTGCCGGCCCTGGATTCGTTGGTAGAATGCTATGCAGACACGGGCATTCAGCGGGTGACCAACATGGTCCATGAACCCGGTCAGACGATTGCGGGCTTTTACATGTCCAAGATCGCTATCAAGGTGTCTAAAGAAGCGAGTTTCATTCCGATCGACGATCATGTGAAAATCTTCACCATAGACCACCTGAAGGATTTCGATTGCGATACGAATTATCTCGCCCAGGTCACGCAGGCGATATACAGCCAGGCGAAAATCGAAGACTGGGCCACCATGCGCGCCAGGATGGAAACCAACAAAGATTTCATTTCCTACAACCAACCCATTTTTATTGAACAGTTTTCCATCCGCCCGGGTGTTCAATCCTTCAGCACGATATTTAAAGTCAGAAACGGCTACGTGGATGAGCTTTCGTTGGGAATCCTCAATATCATCCTCGTGAAAAAACGGCTTATCGGGCTGACCTTTTTCGGTCCGTATCAAAACCAGGAATCGCTGGACAAGGCCAAACAAAAAAATGAACGATATGTCCAGGCTTTTGTGGCCGCCAACCAGTAGGACAACGACAACCGGTTTTCACCCGCTATCTTTACACACATGCGTTTCTTTTTTTTGTTTTTCGCCGCTTTTCCCGCATCGCTCTTTAGTCAATTTTCTACCGACTCTTCCGCTTTTCTCATTCGCGAGATCTACCGGCAGTCCTATACAGAACATAAAGCGTATGCCTGGCTGACAACCCTCTGCAAAGACATCGGCCATCGCCTCAGCGGATCTGAAAACGCGGCCAGGGCCGTCACCTGGTCCAAAAACACGCTCGACACGTTTGGGCTTGATTCGGTTTGGCTTCAACCGGTCATGGTACCGCATTGGGAACGGGGTGGAAACGAACAAGTCATCCTTTTTTCTAAAGAAACCGGCGCCTATACGCTCATGGCGCTGGCGTTGGGCAATTCTCCCGGAACAGGCAAAGACGGGATCCGCGCCCAGGTGATCGAAGTAAAATCCATCGATGAATTAAAGGCATTGCCCGATGACCAGGTGAAAGGAAAAATCGTGTTTTATAACAGGCCGCTGGACCCCGGCCAACTCAACACCTTTACCGCGTATGGCGGTGCAGCGGATCAGCGTTGGATGGGCCCCCGCGCTGCCGCCGATAAAGGTGCGGTGGCAACGGTCATACGTTCCCTGTCGACCCGCCAGGATGATTTCCCGCATACCGGGTCCACGTTTGTCGCCGATACGGTGAAGAATATTCCTTCCGTCGCTCTCAGCACCAACGATGCCGTGGTGCTGAGCAATTCGATCGCGGCGGGCAAAACGGAGCTGTTCATCAAGACGATGTGCCAGATGAAAGAAGAGGTTCTTTCCTACAATGTCATCGGCCAGCTCAAGGGCACCCTGCAGCCGGACAGCATCATCCTCGTGGGAGGACATCTGGACTCATGGGATGTGGGGGAAGGGGCGCAGGACGATGGCGCGGGATGCGTCCAATCCATGGAAGTCCTGTATCGCCTTGTTAAAAACGGGTATAAACCCCGTCACACGATACGCTGCGTGCTGTTTATGAATGAAGAAAATGGCCTGAGAGGAGGAAAGGAATATGCCCGGGTAGCCATGGAAAAGAACGAGCCGCACCTGGCGGCCATCGAAACAGATGGCGGAGGAGGTACCGCGCAGGGCTTCGGATGTTCAGCCGGGGAAGGGTATGACCTCAATAAATCCCTGGCGCATCTGGATCCGCTCATGTCCCTGCTGGAACCCTATGACCTGGAGCTCAGGAGTGGCGGCGGTGGCGCTGACATAGGGCCGCTCAAGCCAAAATCCGGATTGCTGATCGGCATGCGCCCCGAAAATGCACGCTATTTTGACTACCATCATTCGGACGATGATGTGTTGGAACATATTCATCCCCGCGAACTCGCTTCCGGATCGGCAGCGCTGACTTCCCTGGTCATTCTTCTGGATCAATATGGAATCGGCCAATAAATGGAAATCACCATTCATGATCTGACTTTCGAACCTTTTATTTCCGCCGGGGAAATAGCGGAAACGGTGGACGCGCTGGCATTACGGATCGACCGGGATTATGCGGGCAAAAACCCCATTCTCCTGATCGTGCTGAATGGTGCCTTTATTTTTGCCGCTGACCTGGTCCGAAGAATCCGAATTCCGATCCGGCTCGATTTTGTCAAGATCAGTTCATACAAGGGAACGCAATCCACGGCCAACATGATTGAACATTTTCTATGGCAAAATGCGCTCCGGGACCAGCATGTCATCATCATTGAAGACATCGTCGATACAGGCCATACACTTGCCTATCTGAAAGATAAAATCCACGCCGAGCATCCGGCTTCCCTGGAAATCGCCTGCCTGCTCTTCAAACCCATGGCTTACCAATATTCGGATCCTGTCCTGTATCATGGACGCTCCGTGCCCAATGCGTTTGTCGTCGGTTACGGCCTGGATTACAACGGCCATGGCCGACATATTCCCAGTATATACCGGAAAAAAGAAAACGGATAGTCCCAAAGCATCCGCCTTTGTCCCTTCCTGCCGGAAAATCTCTCGGGAAGATTCTTATGTACGGATCCCTGAATCAATCGCCTTCGCTTCCGGGCTGTTCCACACACATGAAGATGCATACGTGAGTTTCAGTATTATCATCTATAGCCTATATGGCGACGGTTGACAGGCAGTGCCCGATCACTCCATCACTATATCCCTAAATCACCAGATATTAACCAGACTGCCTAGTTTTGTCAAAAATTAATTACATATGAAAAACTTGTTTCTGTCTCTCGGGCTTTGCCTGGTTAGCGTGTTTGCCGCGTCAGCCCAGGAATATGCCGTCATCACCACCATTGAATCCATCGTGCCTGCAGGGCTCGGTCGTTCACGGATGATTTCCAATAAAGAGTACCTCAACACAGCCGATTTCACCCGTTCGCGCACGGACGGAAAGAAAAGTGACATGGGGGAAGTCAAGCGAAGCGATTTAAAAATCGACAACTTTGATGAAACCAAGATGCTCAACTTCTTTAGCCTTGGCGGTATCAATTTTCAAAACATCGCGTCCAATGACGCCCTGATCTCCGCCAAACTGAATGAAATGTCCCAGGCCGGATGGACCCTGGCCTTCGTCAGCACCGGGGTCGAAAGTGATGCCGGCGCCCAGGATGGGGAAGGAATTTTTATCACCCGGTACATCTTCAAACGGTAATAGAAAGAAGGGTTGTCCGGACCTCCGGCAGCCCTTCTTCTTTCATTTATACGCTACCTTTGCCCCCGCCATGGCGGAGCATAACCCGGTGACGGATAGAAAATTGGACCATATCGAGCTGGCCTTCAAGGCGGATATGGCCAACCAGGGTCCTGATCCCCGATTTTATTATGAACCCCTGCTGGCTCCGCATCCCGCGGAGGAAACCGATCTCAGCCTCACTTTCCTGGGAAAAAAACTGAACGCGCCGATCTGGGTGAGCAGCATGACCGGCGGCACGGAAAAGGCTTTCACGATCAACCATCGCCTGGCAGAAGCCTGCGCTACCTTTGGTCTTGGCATGGGTCTTGGCTCCTGCCGGCCACTCCTGCATGGAAAAGAACGGCTCAAGGATTTTGATATCCGGGACATTCTCGGACCGGATCTTCCCTTGTACGCCAATCTCGGCATAGCGCAGGTGCAGGATTTGTTGCACGCCAAAGCAACCGACCGTATCAATGATCTGGTGGCCCTGCTCCGAGCCGACGGCCTCATCCTGCACATCAACCCGCTGCAGGAATGGTTACAACCCGAGGGAGACCGGATTTCAACATCCCCCCTGGAGACACTACAGGAACTTCTGGAGGCTGTACATTTTCCGGTCATTGTCAAAGAAGTCGGACAAGGCATGGGGCCGGAGAGCATCGCCGCCCTGCTAAAATTGCCTGTCGCCGCCTTTGAATTGGCGGCCCATGGCGGTACGAATTTTTCAAAACTGGAACTCCTTCGATCCCAACCCGGTTTCCGGGAAGCCTATTATCCGCTGGCCCAGGTAGGGCACAGCGCCAATGAAATGGTGGATTGGATCAATACTCTCACCCTCGATGCAGAGACCACCCAATGCCAGCAGTTTATCCTGTCCGGGGGCATAAAGGACTTCCTGGATGGTTATTACCTGACCACCAAACTTCGCTGGCCCGCGATCTATGGACAGGCCAGCGGGTTTTTGCGCTATGCGACAGAAAGCCAGGAAGCGTTAAACGAATACATCTCCCAGCAAGTAGCCGGTCTGAAGCTGGCGCACCAATATCTCCGGATCAGATAATCGATGACACAGAAGACGATATCGGGATTTTCGAAGTTGTCCAAAATGGGCAAGATCAAATGGCTGGTCGAAAACTGGTTTAAGGATCCGGAAACGGTCAAACGTGAACTGGCCAGCTATCTGCTCGCCAACGAAGAGCAACAGAAAATCCTGGATGGCTTCAGTGAAAATACCATCAGCAATTATCCGCTCCCGCTGGGTGTCGCGCCCAATTTTCTGATCAATGGCGTCGCCTATGTCGTGCCGATGGTCACGGAAGAAAGTTCAGTGGTAGCCGCCGCGGCCAGTGGCGCCAAGTTTTGGCTGGACAAAGGCGGCATCCATACGAAGGTGATCGACACCATCAAAACAGGGCATATTCATTTTTTATGGTATGGTGATCCGGAATTGATCGCTTCGCATGAATCGGCCCTGGAAACCCACCTGGTGCAGGCATGCAAGGATATCACCTTCAACATGGAGGAGCGCGGCGGTGGCATACAATCGATCGACCTGATCAATATGTGTGACCGGGAGCCCGGCTACTATCAATTGTTGCTGCAGGTGGATACCCGGGATTCGATGGGCGCCAATTTCATTAACTCGCTTCTGGAACGCTGCGCGGCGGAATTGCCGGTATGGTTTGACTCCCATCTCCACGAGAATGTCCCCGCACCCGAAGTGATCATGTCGATCCTGTCCAACTATACACCTGACTGCCGCGTCCATGCCTGGGTCGAATGCCCGGTGCAGGATCTCGGTGATTTCGAAGGCGGGCTTGGACCGGAGGAATTCGCGAGGCGCTTTTATACGGCAGTCCGCATTTCCCATCTCGATCCCTACCGCGCCACGACACACAATAAAGGTATCTTCAATGGCATCGATGCGGTCGTCCTGGCGACCGCCAATGATTTTCGCGCGGTCGAAGCTTGCGGTCATACCTGGGCGGCGAGGAGTGGCCGGTACAAAGGCCTGAGCAAGTGTTCGATTCAACATGGCATGTTCAGGTTCGAACTGGAAATCCCGTTGGCCGTGGGTACGGTCGGAGGGCTTACCACCTTGCATCCTTTGGCAAAACGATCCCTGGAAATGCTGGGCAACCCTGATGCGCCAACCCTGATGCAGATCATCGCCGCGACAGGCCTGATGCAGAATTTTTCAGCGATCCGCTCCCTGGTGACGACCGGGATCCAGAAAGGACATATGCGGATGCACCTGCATAACATGTTGCTTCGGCTCGAAGCTTCGGAAGAGGAAGCCGCCAAAGCGCTGGCGTATTTTGAGAACAAAACGGTCTCCTTCCCGGAACTGAGGAAATTTATTGATCAGCTTCGTCAAACATCATCCACCGTAAGGCGTGAGTTGTAAGGCGTGAGTTGTAAGATGTGAGTTGTGAGGAGAGATGTTGTTCTGCAAATCGTTCGACTGTTTACCACACGTTGGTTCCCCCCTACCTCGACTCCGCTCAGGCCATCCCTTGCGTGCTGCGTTACGCCGGGGAGTCAGATTCGCCTTTTTCCCCCGACCCCTCCATGCTCGACAACGCCGGGGAGTCAGATTCGCCTTTTTCCCCCGACCCCTGCGTGCTCCGCAACGCCGGGGCGATATAATTCCTTCCGAAACTTGGTTATTAGTTGCTTGTGGAAATTGTAGCTAAATCATTTATTATCCATTTTCCCTAATCCCTAATTCGTAATTCGTAATCACT
>CAZTXO010000039.1:0-19864 GCA_964617515.1 uncultured Saprospiraceae bacterium
CATTTTTTCTACTTTTAAACTGTCTGAAAAACGGGGAAGGCTACAAATTGGGAAAGGCTTCAATGTGATCATCTTTCCCTAATTTACATTGACTAAATTGATCCCAATACCTATCGGGACAATTTGTCCACTCTATTAGGGGGCTAAACCATCATTAACTAAATAAATACATGAAACTCTCTAAGACTTTAATTGACAATTCCGGATATGCATTGTCACGGGAAAACGAAACAGACCTCGACAAATACATACAATTTACGGACGCGTTTGACGAATATCGAAAAAATCATCTTGAACCACTTTCGAAAACAACAATGGAATTACAGCAATGGCTTGCTCAATTTGGGCAAGACTATTTCATTGCTCAAAGACTTAAAAGAAAGCCCCAAATTCTACGAAAATTACGAAGATTTAGTGTGCGGCTTTCCCAACTGCAAGATATTGGCGGCACCAGGGTGATTGTCGAACAAAACAAAGATGTTAATGACTTAATAAATTTTTTAAAAGACAGGCTTGAACGCAGTAAAGATCTAAAAGTGGTAAGACTAACAGATTATCGAGGCGAAGGCAGGGAGGATTCTGGGTATAGAGCCTATCATGTAATACTGGAGCGTGAAGGTTATAAAATGGAGCTGCAAATAAGAAGTAAAATCCAGCATTATTGGGCTGAAACTATTGAAAGAACGTCCATTGTCTATGGACATCATTTAAAGGAATTAGAGGGAGATCCTGTTGTTATTCAATATTTCAAATTACTTTCCGACTTGTTTTATGAAATTGAAGCTGGCAGAAAACCAACAGCAGCTTTACGCACAAAGGTTGAGGAATTAAGACTCAAATCTGAAGAAATCATTCAAGACGCAGATGAGAAAAATGTCTTTAGCAGCTATGTAAATGAAGGCATCACAAAGGATTTAGAGAGAAAGGAAAGAAGCCTAGGAGACTCGGTACTAAATAATTGGATTTTTGTATTTAATTGGAATATTGGTGCATTTGTTACATGGGAATTAATAACGAATGACCCTAAAGGAGCTATAGATCAATATGTGGAATTCGAGAACAGGTACAAGTCAGAAGATGGTTTTGAAGTGGTTCTTGTTGGCTCATCAAAAGTAGCGACAGTAAGACAAACACACAGTCACTACTTTGGCTTAAATCATGCAGATGGGCCCGTTCTTGAGGACCTGAATTCGTCCATTGTTGGATTCTCTAACGCAATGGATATCGATGTTGGAGCGCGGGAAATTCTTAGAACGCTTGAAAGAAGGCACTTTTGGGGGACCAAGGTAATCTCACTTGATACTTTGAAAAATCATTTTTGTAAGGGTATTGTCACTTTTGATTCATCTTTAGTGAGTCTTTTGGAAAAGCATCTTATTCATGATAGCGGATACGGTATATCATTGAACTTAAAAAAGAAGCGGGAAATAAACAATTATGTCAATTAGTTCAAAAATACCTTATACGTAACCGCGGCTTGGGTCTGGCACCTTAATCGAGAAACTTGGCGCTTGTGATTTTATTCAAATTCATCGCTTAAGCGATCCTTGGTTTTGCGAAAGTGTTATTTCCGGTAAAAAGTCAGCCTCATGCGGATTTCTTGCTGCTCCTGTCAATACCGCTCATACCAGTCAAACCGCGCGTCAATGATCTTCGCTTTCTCTTTCCGGACATACGACAGGAAAGCCTGCGCGGGCGGCGAATGTTTCTTTCCTTTCAGCCAGATCAGGTTCCAGACCGAACGGATCGGGAAGCCCCGGACCGGAATGATCTGCAGGTCACCGTTGAGCAACTCGTTTTTGATCCCGATCAGCGGCATGATGCTGTACCCCAGGCCCGCGATCACCGCCTGCTTGACCGCTTCGTTGCTGGTCAGCTCCATTTTCTTTCGCACGGGCAAGCGTTTCCGTTCGATGTAGCTTTCCATCGTCTTACGGGTCCCCGATCCCTGCTCGCGGTAGATCAGGGGCAACTGTTCAAAGATCTTCTTGTCATGGACTTTCTCCCCTGCCCCGCCGGCATGGCCGCTGCCCACGAGGTAAAGCTTGTTTTGCAGAAGCTCGATTTTCTCCACACCCAGGTGCTCGGGCAAAATGGATACCAGGGCAAAGTCCACTTCATTTTTCGCCAGCGCGTCCAGCACCTTGCTTTTATTGGTCACGTCCATCTCCAACTCCACCGCCGCATGCGCCTGCATAAACCCGGCAAGGAAATAGGGCATCACATATTTGCCGGTCGAGACCACCGACATTTTGAGCCGGCCGGTGAGCACGCCGCTCCGCGCCTTCGACTGGTCCTCCATGGCCTGCACCCGGTCGAGGATTTGCTCCGCCGCCTGCGCGACCTCCCTGCCGAAATCCGTGATGTATAACCTGCGCCCGACCACCTCCGTCAGCGGAATCGCAAACTGGTCCTGGAATTTCTTCAACTGGATCGATACCGCCGGCTGCGTCAGATGCAGCGCCTCCGCCGCCCGTGTCACACTTTGCGTCTGGGCCACCCGCAGGAAAACCTGGAGCTGGTGCATGGTATAATGCATAAATATAATTTATGATATCTATTGTAAAGATAAATGAATATTTATAGATCAGGATGAGCACCTTTGCGCCCCGATCATGGAATTTCAAATCTTACTCGCCAACCTGACCAACCCGACCCTGCTCTTTTTTGTCCTCGGCATCATCGCCATCCGGCTTAAAAGCGACCTGGAGATACCGGCCAGCAGCAGCAAATTCATCTCCCTTTACCTGTTGTTTTCGATCGGATTCAAAGGCGGCCAGGAACTCTCCCACAGCGGATTCACCAGTGAAGTCCTCTATTCGCTGCTCTTCGGACTGGCGGTGGCTTCCCTCATCCCGCTCTACACGTTTTTTATCCTCCGCCGCAAATTGACCGTCAGCGACGCCGGGGCCGTGGCCGCCACCTACGGCTCCGTCAGCGCCGTTACTTTTGTCGCGGCCTCATCGTTTCTGGAAATGCAAAACACCGCCTCGGGTGGCCACATGGTGGCCGTCATGGCCCTGATGGAATCACCGGCTATCATCGTCGGCGTCATCCTGATGATGCGGTATGACAAGGCAACCGGCGGACAGGAAAAAGCAAGCCTGAAAGACGTCCTGCATCATTCCTTCACCAATGGCAGCGTGGTGATGATCCTCGGGAGCCTGCTCATCGGCCTCATCGCCGACACCAAGCAGGCGGAAGGGATCAAGCCTTTTACGACGGATATCTTCAAAGGGTTCCTGGCCATCTTCCTCCTCGAGATGGGCATGGTGACGGCCCGGCGGTTTGCCGCTTTCCGTCAATATGGCTGGTTTGTGACCGTCTTTGCCCTCCTCGTGCCGGCTATCAACGGATGCCTCGTGGCTTATGTCAGCCAATTGGTGACGGCGGACGAGGGCAACCGGTTTATGTTTGCGATCCTCGCCGCCAGCGCATCGTATATCGCCGTGCCTGCCGCCATGCGGTTGGCTGCCCCCAAAGCCGATCCCGGTCTGTACGTACCGATGGCCCTGGGAGTGACCTTTCCCTTCAACATCACCGTCGGCATGCCCTTGTATTGGTTTGTCGTCCATGCCACTTCGGGCGCCTAGGCTCCACCGAAACATACCGCGCATTCAGCCCCCCAGGGGGCGCCATGAATTTGCCTGGATGGAAGGCTTAGGCTCCTCCTTCCCGGATCCGTCTCCAGGACCATTATCACCCGGTCCCATGACCAGGATCATGCGCAGCGACCCCGATCATCTGGAATTTTATAGAGTTAAAAAGTTCATACCACGAAATGGCTT
The DNA here is from genome assembly GCA_964617515.1 of uncultured Saprospiraceae bacterium. Classification (GTDB taxonomy): domain Bacteria; phylum Bacteroidota; class Bacteroidia; order Chitinophagales; family Saprospiraceae; genus Opimibacter. The sequence continues at coordinate 3,789 of CAZTXO010000039.1, forward strand.
TTGGGTAGTGCGGTCACGCCTGACATGCTGCTAATTTCCCACCCTGGTATGGCTAACTCTTGCGGATCCTGGATGCAGGATTTTGCCTGACAGTGAGGCCTTCCTGTGGACAACGTTTCGTGCGCGGTGAACCGGCAGGATGACCAATTAAAATTGACCAGGCTGATGTAGCGGCCCTCTCACAGGAGTCTATCCACCTCCTGAAACGGCATATAAAGATTTGCCGTCCCCGGCACCTCAGACCTGATTCGCGAAGAGCCTTTAAATCAGTTCGCATGAGCACAGGACAAGGAATTTCCGTTTTGAAAAATGTCAACGGCAGCGCTACCACCATCAGCCAGCATGTGGTTGAAATCGTGAGCGACTCCGGGGAAGGCGCGCAAAAAGCCGGACAGAGCCTGGGAGCGCTTTCCGCCAAGATGGGCAATGGCGTATGGACGGTGGAGATCATTCCCGCCGAAATCCAACCCCCGGCCCGGTCCAGGGCCGGTGCATCGGGTATCCGGATCCGGATCGGCTCCAGCAAGGTGACCAACATGGGCGACCATGCCAACCTGGTCGTCGCCCTCAACGAACAGGTACTCTATGGCCGCATCGCGCAGAACGCCTATAACCATGATACGGTGATCCTGCTGGAAAACAAATGGGCCACCAGTGAGATCGAATCGATCCGCAAGGAATATGCGGCTGCCCTGGCTGACTTTAAAGCCAAAGGGTTTACCGTGATCGAAATCCCGATGGAGGAAGAATGCATGCACTATGTGGCAGATGCCCGCAAGGGGAAGAATATGTGGGTGCTTGGCATGCTCTGCTATATCTATGACCGTGACCTGTCCAAAGCAGAGGACCAGATCCGGTATGTATTTAAAAAGAAATCCCAGGCCATCTATGAATCCAATGTGAACCTGCTGCGGGGCGGTTATTCCTGGGCGAAGGAACACCTGGGCCTGCATTATCATATCCCGCCCGTAGAAAACGCCGGTGACCTGGTAGTCATGAATGGCAATGAAGCCATCGCCCTGGGCACCATGGCCGCCGGGATTGAAGTGTGCGCCATGTACCCGATCACCCCGGCGACGTCCGCTTCGCATAAACTGGCGGAATGCATCGAACATGCCGGCGGGATCATCCACCAGGCAGAAGACGAAATCGCCGCCATTGGTTTTGCGATCGGCGCTTCCTATGCCGGCAAAACCGCCATCACCATCACCTCCGGACCGGGACTGGCGTTGAAGACCGAATTTATCGGACTGGCGGTGATGGCCGAAGTGCCGCTGGTCATCGTGGTCGTCCAACGAGGAGGCCCTTCGACCGGCCTGCCAACGAAAGTAGAGCAAGGTGATCTGCTCGCCGCACTTTACGGTGAACCAGGGGATGCTCCAAAGATCATCCTGGCGCCGGCAACCATCGAAGAATGTTTTCACTTTGTCATCCTCGCCCGCAAACTGGCCGAGGCCTTCCGTACGCCGGTGATGTTGCTGACGGACGCCAACCTCGCCACGGGAGTATCACCGTTCCCACGCCCGGATATCAGCGAAGAATGGCTGGCCCCTCCCATAGACCAGACGCGGTGGAAAAGCAATATCGCGCCCTACGAATGGGATCCGGAGACCGGCTTAAGCCAGCGCCCTATCCCGGGACAAAAAGACGGCATGTATACCTTGACCGGCCTGGCTCATGACCGCCGCAGTAAAGTGGCCTATGATCCCGAGATCAACCAACATGCCAGCGAAGCACGCAGCCGGAAAATTGCTGCCGTCGGGCAGACGCTCAAGCCACCAAGAATAAACGGGGAAGCCAGCGGGGACCTGCTTATCGTCGGGTGGGGATCCACGAAGGGCGCGATCGAAGAGGCGGTTGACAAAGCGCAAAAAACGGGACTCAAAGTCAGCAGCGTGCATCTGCATTTCCTGAGTCCGCTGGAACCGGGATTGACGGAAATATTCAAACGGTTTAAAAAAGTCAAAACGGTCGAATTGAATTACAGCGATCAACCCGGTCATCCGCTCATCACCCGTGAAAACAGGCGATATGCCCAACTGGCCTGGCTGTTGCGCGCGCACACGCTGGTGGATGTGGACTGCTACAGCATCGTGTTCGGTCAGCCCATCAATCCAGGGAAAGTACTGGACATGATCTATGACGAATTGAATGTAAAATCATAAACGCCTTTTGCCCTGACAGGCATTGGATCCTCTATGCAAACCATCCGCCCCGGCGGAAAAAACAATAAACATGATGTTCGGATTAAAAACAGATGTGTGCGCCGTCGAGCCTCTGGATGAATATTATTCCCTGGAGGATTATGAAAGCGGCATAGCCCGATGGTGTCCGGGTTGCGGTGACCATGGCATCCTGACTTCCGTGCAGAAGCTGTGCCGTGAAAAACAACTGGCGCCGGAAAAAACGGTGTTCGTCAGCGGCATCGGCTGCAGCAGCCGCTTTCCGCATTACATGCATACCTATGGTTTCCACGGGCTGCATGGCAGGGCCTTCCCGGTCGCGGAGGGCGTGAAGTTCCGCCGTCCCGATCTGCATGTCTTTGTCGTCACCGGTGACGGGGATTGCTGCTCCATCGGCACGGCCCATTGGATTCACGCGATCCGGTACAATATGAAAATGACGGTCCTGCTGCTGGACAACAGCATCTATGGACTGACCAAAAAACAAACGAGCCCCACCAGCGCCGTCGGCACTAAATCCAATACGCATCCCAGAGGCTCTGTCCTGCCGCCGATCAACCCGATTCAAACGACGCTCGGTGTTGCCAATGTTTCTTTTGTCGCGCAGACTGCCGACTGGAATCCCGCGCATGTCTATGAGACCATCAAAGCGGCCTATGAGCATCCCGGTTTTTCTTTTGTGCGGGTGGTACAGCGGTGCCCCGTCTTCATGCGGGACCTGTATGATGCCGCGGTCACGGATCCGACAGCCCTGACCCTATTGACACATGACAAGGGCATACGGGTGCACGAAAATGTGGAAAAAGGATTTAAGCGAATTATCCAACACGATCCGACGGATATCAACAAGGGACGCGAGTATGCCGAGATGGCAGACAGCATTCCGATCGGGCTCTTTTACCAAAATAAAAATGCCCCGAGATATGATGAATATGGTGCCTACAACATCGGCATGCCGGTGGAGGACAGGATCCACCATATCAACGCGGAACTGGATAAATACGCTGTATAACAAAGACCGTAAAGGAAATGGGTCCATCCAAAAAAAAGTCCGGTGATCTGTTCCATGAATTCCTCCAGGAAGAAGCGCTTACACCCGGACAACCCGTGGAAGTCACCCTGGAAATTCCTAAACCCACCCCTGTCCACTACCGGCTGGCGGTTCCGGAACCGGCAACGCCAACTGACATAAAACACCGGTGGCAGGAGATTCGTCAATTTTTTCGAACAGGCGAGCTGCCGCCGGGCCGCGAAGTCCGAAACCTGGTGCCTCCTCTGCTGGCGCCCTTGATGAACAAAGATGTGCTCATCACGGATTACCCTGTATTCCTTTCCACGGATCGTAGTTTTCCGCATGGTCCTTTCTCCGACTTATTGGAGCAGACCTTCCGGCAGGTATTCAAAGAGAAGGAAGCCCCCATCCTGGCCGCTAACCTTTCGCGCATCCAGTCCTTTGCCCGGAACTATGTCAGGGAGGCCGGTGACTTTTGCGCGGTGGATCGGGTACTGGAGGCGGCCTTCCGCGACCTGGCCACCATCAAAATCAAAGGAGAAGATCAGGCTGCCTTTTTACGGGACATTGACAAGTTCAAAAGCCATTTACCGGCCACCGGCAACCTGCTTGGTTTTTGCCGCGAAGGGGCCATTCATTTGCTGGTGCATCTGTTGAAATACCAGTCCCTGGCGCAACGGAAGAAATTCATCTCCCGCATCCACACCCTTCAATCAGGGCTGAACGATTTATTGTCCGTTGAAAATGCCGGGCATCCAAAAGAAAAATCACCGGAATGGAATGTGGCGGATTCGCTGATTGCATTAGACAAATTGGATACAATACGGCCCGACCGTGCTTCCGTATCGATGCCGGAGAAAAGATATGACCGGATTGCGAACTGTCTTCACACACTTGGATCAGCGGAGCACCTGCTGCTTACGCATGATGGACTCATTATTATTGGTCACGGCGCACATCAACGATTCAACCATGCCTGGACCGACCTGCTGGCCGGCCTCGAGGTTCACGTGGCGTCCGAACACGAAAGTTGTGTAACGGCCTCGAATGGTTTCAAGGTGCATATAGCCGGTCTCACCAAACTGATCGCCGCCGCCCGCATCGCGGAACTGGAGATCAAAAACAAATATGATGAGGAGATCCATGGTGATTTTTTTAACCGGTTCAACTGGCATTATTTCACCGGGGAAGAAATGTCGCTTTGCCCTCCGGCTATCCTGATAGAAGACAGCCAGGAACTGCTGGGTAAAGAGTTATCCCATTTTTCATCCCTGATGGCTTCTACCCTACCGGTCAAGGTACTGGCACTCAACAAACTTTCCCCATTTGACATGCGGGCCAACCGGTCCGATGATGACTGGCCCGCCTATCAACAGGAATTGAGCTCCCTGACTGTTTCTCACCGAAGCGCGTTTACACTCCAGGGAGCTTTACATGCTCCGGTGCATTTGGTGAACGGGTTCGAATCCGGTTTAGCATCGACGACCCCGGCCTTATTTCATGTATTGATCCCGGCGGAGGACCAGGTGTCCGGATCGGAAGACTTCATTCGCGTCAGCAGCGCTGTGGAAGGAAGACAGTTTCCCTTGTTTAGCTATTCCGCCAGTGGCGAAAAATGGGGAAGCCGGTTTGACATCCATGCCAATCCGCAGGCAGACCGCGACTGGCCCCTGTACAGTATGGATATCACCAATTTTACCGGGGAGCCAGAGCAGATGGAACTGGCCTTTACCATTGGAGAGGTGTATGCGCTGAATCCGGAGAGCAGCCGGCATGTATATGTTGTCCCGGCTTCCTGCTGGACGGATGACCTGGTGCCGCTGAGCCTTTATCTCCAGTTACCTGCCGACCAGTTGTACGGAAGGGTGCCTTTCATCTGGCTCATGGATGCCTCCAATACTTTGCACAAAGTGGCCGTACCCTTTGCATTGGTCATCGCCGCAAAAGAAAGACTGGACTTCTGGAATTTCATCCAGGAGGAAGGTGGCGTCAACAGTTTTCATGTCGAACAGGCCGTGGCCCGCACACGCGCGGAGATGCTGGAACAAAAGGAAAAAGAGATCCGCCAACTCGAGGACCGTTTTGAAAAAGAATTGGAAGCCACCAGGACTACTGCAGCCGGCGAAGCGATGGAGCGCCTGGCGGCCATTCTCCTGGACCTGGACAGCATCGTACCGGTGTCTGTTCCTGCCGGAAAAGTGAAGTCATCGGCTCCTGCCCCGGTAAAGGATGAGAAACCGGCAACAGAGGTTCCCGGTAAAGAGGTGGCCGATGTCCCGGCAGCGGAGACGGCAACCGAACCATGGATCGAAACGTACCGGTGCACGTCGTGTAATGAATGTACGGACAAGTATCCCAGGGCTTTCAAATACAACAGTGAAAAGCAGGCTTACATCGATGACGCGACCACCGTGACCTACGCCCAACTGGTGAAAGCGGCAGAAGCCTGTCCCGCAAAATGCATTCACCCCGGAATGCCGCTCAATCCCAATGAGCCCGGGTTGGCGGAATTGCTGGTCAAAGCCAAAGCATTTAATTGATCCATATGGCCCAGGATATCATCATAGCCGTTTCCATTCTCACGGGCCTCGGATTACTGTTTGCTTTTATCCTGGCGATCGCATACAAAAAACTGCGGGTGTATGAAGACCCGCGGATTGACGTGGTCGATTCGATGCTTCCGAAAGCCAATTGCGGTGCCTGTGGTGCTCCGGGTTGTCATGCCTTTGCGGAAATGGTGGTAGCCGGAACCATCAACCCGGGCAAATGCACGGTCAGCACACCCGCCGCGATCGAGCGCATAGCCAGCTATATTGGCGTCGATGCCAGCCATGAAGAAAAAGTCGTCGCGCGTCTTTTATGTGCCGGTGGAAAAAACGAAGCACACAACATGGCGCATTACCAGGGCGGATTGCGCACCTGCCGCGGGGAAGCCATGGTGGCCGGCGGACCCAAACAATGTTCCTGGGGATGCCTCGGCCTCGCGGATTGTGAAAAAGTATGTGCCTTTGACGCGATCTCCATGAATGAAGACGGCCTGCCGGTGGTGGATATCGACAAATGCACGGCCTGCGGTGATTGCGTGGACATATGTCCCAAGAACTTGTTTGAATTGATGCCCATCGGGCGGAAACTCATCGTACAGTGCAAGTCTTTGCTGGAAGGGGATGCTGCCTCTATCAAATGTTCGGTGGCTTGCACCGGCTGTGGACGATGCGTGGCGGATGCGGCGCCGGGCCTGATTGAGATCAAAAACAACCTGGCGGTCATCCATTATGAACTTAATGCCCTGGCCTCCCCGCAAGCGATCCGCCGATGTCCGACGGACGCCATCGTCTGGCTCGAGCATGGAAAGCAATTTGAGATCGCCGGTATCCCTGCCCTCCCGATCGGAAAGGTGGAGCGTATTCCGGATTTAGAAAATAACTATTTCCAATAATGCCTGTAAAAATGAATATCCATTCCCTGCCAGGCAGCCAGATCACCAGTGGAGCGCTGGATGCAGTACGTCACCTGACCTTTGCGATCTGCGAAGGCGTGCTCTGCCCGGAAAGCAATGGTGAACCCACCAACAATTTATTCGGAAGACCGGTGACCTCTTCCGCATCCGGGGATGTTTCTTTTGCCCTGGGTTTATCCGCGACAGGAATCAGGTCAGGCATCATATTACTGCCCGAACAAATCGCTGTCAATCTGGATCCCATCGCAACGGCGGTCCGATGGCACATCCCGTTGGTGGTTTTTGCCGGAGTCCGTGATGCAAGTCAGATCCATCAACTTTCACAAACCGGCGCCGTTGTTTTTTCCGCCTGCTCCGTGCAGGAAGCCGTGGATTTATTGCTGATGGCTTACCGCGTGGCCGAATGGTCCCTGGTACCGGCGGTGGTATGCATGGAAGCGTCAATCCTGCATACGGCGGCCATCCTTACATTTCCTGGCAAGGAAGCCATTGCGTCGATGGCGGGAGATATCGACCAACTGATTCCCAGCGCAACGCCCGCGCAGCAAATTATTTTTGGCAAAAACAGGAAGCGGATTCCCGCCTGGTTTAATGTCGACCAACCTGTTTCGCTCGGCGCCTCCAAGCAACTGAAAGAAGGTTCTTACGAGGCAGCGGCCCAACAAACGTATTTCTATGATCATCTCGATGGTATCCTGGCGGAAGCCTATGAGGAATTCCATACTGTGACCGGAAGACGATACAGTGACCTTGCCTCCAATTCCGGGCAGGAGGCAGACTATCTCATCCTCAGTTATGGACAGGTTGGCGGCGTTGTCACCGAGGCGTTGGAAGGATTTCGTCCGCAACCTAAAACTAAAATTGCGGCAGCCTCGCTTGTCCGGATCCATCCGTTCCCGGTCCGAGCAGTCAGACCGCTTCTTGCCCGCAAGAAAGCATTGACCGTGCTTGAGCAGGCGATCGCGGCAACGCATCCGGCCACATTGCTGAAAGAAATCAGTTGTTTGCCCGAGGCCAGGAACATCGCGCTGTTCTCCGGTCAGTATGGTGTTGTTCCTGGTCCGGCCTCCATGACCGCTGTCATCCGGAACATGCTACCGGAGGCAAAAGGAAAATCCGTTTTCTGGATAGATATTGATTTTACCCACACCCAATCGAAGTATCCGAAACACCAGGTCCTGTTGGAGGCCATCGACCGGGAATATCCCGGCGCCCGTCATCAATCGATCTCCTCTTCTGAGATCGCTAATAGCCATGCGTCCGTTAACCCGCGTATTCCGGTCAGTATACGGCAGTATAAAGACATCGGGCCGTCCTACGCGAAGCTTACCAGGTTCTACCATGACACGGCAAGTTTCTTCCTGTCAGATCCAGGCGAATTGGTAGCGGATCCGTTCCAGGCCGTTCCGGTGATGCCCCCTTCTTCCGCTGTTTTCCATGCAGCCCTACCGGATGGTGAGGAGAAGTCCTGGCCCGTGTTCAATGCTCTCGCCTGCACCGGATGCGGCGCTTGTTTTCTGCAGTGCCCGCACGCTGCTATCAACCCGATCGTGATTGGCCTCGAAAACCTGGTAAAAGCTGGGATCACGATTGCCAACGCGAACGGAGCAAAAATCACACAGCTCATTCCTTTGGTGAAAAACATCGCCAAAGCGATACCGGATGTCATCAAACCAAAAAGACAAAACATCACGAGTGTTTCTGATTTCCTGAACGAAGCTTTTGAGACGGCAGCGCAGCAGATGAAACTCGAAGGGGAAAAACGGACTGTCGCGATGCAGGACATGCAAGCCGTGGTGATGGCCCTCAAAGATTTCCCGGTAACCCTCACAAATATTTTTTACGATTCGCATGAGTTGATTCGAAAAGGGAGCGGCGAGTTGTTTGGCCTGGCGATCGATACCAATGCCTGCACCGGATGCGCTGTCTGCGTGGCGGTTTGCGAGGAGGATGCGCTGACCCTGTCCACTCAGGAGACGGATGTACTGACGACCCATCAGCAGCAATATGCCTTGTGGGAACAAATGCCGGATACCGCCGCGGACTCTATCGTCCGCCTGCTCGATGAACGGGAATACAATCCTTTTGCCGCCCTGTTACTCAGCCGGCATTACAACCAGGTGATCACAGGCACCAGCCGGCAACGTGAAGAAGACGGCTCCAAATCCGTGGTCCGCCTGATTGCCGCCATGGCTGAAGCCACCCTCCAGCCCAAAGTACAGGAAGCGATCTCCAAAATGAATCAATTGATCGAGGGACTATCCTCCGGTATCCGTGATCAGTTAGGCGCCGCCCTGCCCTCCGACAATTTCGAAGCCCTGTCGAAAGTGCTTTCCGACATAAAAGAGGACCGTAATCCCCTGGAAGACGTCATTGAGAAATTCGGGACCGCGGAGTACTTAAAACTGGTAGACACCAAAAGTCTGAAGAGAAAAGTGGAGCTGGCGAAATCCCTGACCACGCTGACCTGGCTTCTTCGCGAAGGCGCGTCCGGCACGGGCAGGGCCAGGATGGGATTTGTCATCGACGGATCCATGTCGTGGAGCCATGCCTACCCCTGGAATAATTTCACGGCGCCGGTCATCCTTCATCTCGATGGCACGACACCCGAACTCGCCAGGGGAATGGTCCAGGGACATACACGGCAGCTCCTGGACAACATCAAGGTCCTTCGCCGAGCGGAGCTGGAGATCAACGGTTCCTATGCGCCTGACATCCATGATGTGCAGATTGCTTCCCTGACATGGGGCGATCTGACACCGGAAGAGAAGAACCTTGTTCCACCCATTTTAGTCGTTGGGTCGCGGTCGAAACTTTCCGGTCAGCACATGGATGCACTCCTCCGTATGCTGGATACGGCCTGGCCCCTGAAGGCTATCGTGCTGGATGATGCTGTGCCGGGACAGGATGGGTATGAAGCAGACGTGACAGGCGGCATCGGAGCCCTGCTGCCTGTGATAGCCATGCAATCCGTACAGGTGTTGAAAAGTTCGCTCGCGGTGCCACAGCATTTATTCTCCGGATTGGCTGAAATATTTAACAGCAGCAAGCCCGCCGTGGCGTGGGTATTCACCCCATCCCTTTCTAAACATACCCTCGCTTCCAGTGCCTTCCCGAGATTGTTTGCCCTCAGCCTGGACGCCCGCGCGTTTCCTGTCTTTAATTTCAATCCGGACCGCGAAGGAAGTTTGCTTTCCGCCAAACTCAGTATGGATGGAAATCCACAGGATGAGCGAACCTGGATGCAAAGCGATCTATCCTATACAGAGAACGGGACTGAAATGACGGTTCCGTATCCGTTGTCCTGGGCCGACTGGGCTTATACCCTGAAGTCCTGGCAGGAGCGATTTGAACCGCATACGGATGCTATGGGCAAACCGGTACTCGTCGCTGAATATGTCTTGCTTCCGGCATCCGAACGCCCTGGTAAATCCCCGGTAGTCTACCGGATAAACGCAAACGGGGAACTGAAAAAATACCGGGCAGACGAAACGGTCGTTCGTGCCACGGAGGCCTGCGCCAATACCTGGCGCTTATTGCGTGAGATCAGCGGTGAGTTGTCGGCATTCCCTGAAAAGCTGGAAAAGAAAGTGGAAGCAGCGCTTGCCGTGACCTATGCACAGCGGATGGAAGAATCCAAGCGGGAATATGAGCAGAAGATCCTCACCCAGGAGCAGGAATACCTGGAAAAAATCCGGATCACAATCAAAGAAAAACTGATGCGCCTATCGGCTTCCGTCGCCAAGTAACCCATCCTCCATGCAGGCAGCACGTGACATATGGAATACAACCCTCACCTTCAGCCACGGGATCCATCCGGAGGAGTATAAGGAGCTGACCGATCATTGCCGGGTGGAACGAATGCCGTTTGTGGAAGAATATATACTACCGCTGACGCAACACTTGGGCACGCCCAATAAACCCATCGTCCAGAAGGGCCAACGGGTGACCCGCGGCCAAAAAATCGCCGAGCCCGGCGGATTTGTTTCTGTGGCGCTCCATTCGCCGGTAGATGGCACCGTCATGGGAATCGGGCTGGCCGAAAATCCAAACGGCCAGATGGTGCAGAGTATCCGGATCCAGGCTGATCCGTTTTCCATGCAGCAACTAAGCCCTTCCCTTCCGCGGCCTTATGAGGAAATGAGTGTGAAGGAATTTATCGCTTCGGTGCAGGATGCCGGAATAGTCGGATTGGGTGGTGCGGCCTTTCCGGCGCATGTCAAGTTTGCGATCCCCGAGGGGAAGACATGCCGCTATATTATTCTCAACGGATGTGAATGCGAACCGTTTCTGACGTCTGACCACCGGACCATGGTGGAATATCCGGATGAGGTGATCGATGGCATCCGGATCGTGCACCATTTTTTAAAGGCGGAAAAAATATTTATCGGCATAGAGGCCAACAAACCGGACGCGATTGCGATTCTCCGGGAGAAAGCGCAGCAATCGGGCCTTCCCATCGAAGTCATTGCGTTACAGGTCAAGTATCCACAGGGTGCGGAGAAAATGTTGATCACGGCGATTCTGGACAAAGAAGTGCCCAGTGGCAAGCTTCCCCTGGATGTAGAATCGCTGGTCAACAATGTCAGCTCCATCGCCGCCATCAGCCGATGGTTCAGGAAAGGGCAGCCGCTGATAGAGCGTGTGGTTACTGTCACGGGGACGGCGGTCAAACGTCCCGCGAATGTATTGGTCCCATTAGGTACGCCGATGCGGAATGTCGTGGACCTGTGTGGCGGCATCACGACGGATTCCGCGCGAATATTGCTGGGCGGACCCATGATGGGCATGGTCCAGAAGACGCTGGACATTCCGGTAGTGAAGGGAACATCCGGGATCCTGATCCTGACCTCGAAGGAAGTAAAGGACCTCGCTCAATATGACTGCATCCGCTGCGGCAGGTGCCTGGAAGCCTGTCCCATGTATCTGAATCCCTCCTTACTCGGCATGCTGGCCAAAAAGGGACTCTGGGAAGAAATGGAGGACCATCATGTCCTGGATTGTTTTGAGTGCGGGTGCTGTTCCTACGTTTGTCCTGCCGCGATACCGCTCGTGCAGAGTTTCAGGGTTGGAAAATCGATCATCCGGGAAAAGAAAGCCCGATCAAAATAACCGGTCCTTGAGCGAAGAAAAAAAATTAACGGTATCGACATCGCCTTTTCTGCATGACAAGGCCACGGTCCCCTGGATCATGTACCAGGTGGTGTATTCCCTGATCCCGATCGTGGGGATCGCCTATTATTTCTTTGGGCTCGGCGCGCTGGCGGTGATTACATTTTCGGTGGCGGGCTGCCTGATCACCGAACAACTCTTCAGCCGCTCCTTTTTCAGTTTTGATAAAATCCGGGACGGAAGCGCGCTGATTACGGGTTTGCTGTTGGGATTGATCCTGCCGCCGGGCTTTCCCTTGTGGATGGCCTTTCTCGGTGGCATCGTTTCCATTGGCATGGGAAAATTGATCTGGGGCGGTTTGGGACAAAATGTTTTTAACCCGGCACTCGTGGGCAGGGCGTTTTTACAAGCCGCATTTCCAACCGCCATTACCACCTGGTCACCGCCGGATGGCCGGTACTTTCAGTTCAGGGGCACCAACCTCGCGCCTCCCTTTTTCCAAACGGACAACGTGGATGCCATCACCACCGCCACTCCGCTGTCCAGGATGAAATTTGAACACGTCATGACCAACTGGCAGGATTTGTTTTTAGGCAATACGGGAGGATCCATTGGTGAGACCTGCAGTCTGCTGATCCTGCTGGCAGGTCTGTACCTGATCCTGAGGAAGATCATCCATTGGCGCATACCTGTGGCGGTCCTGCTGACCGTGGCCGTCTTCTCGGGAATCTTCTGGCTGATGAATCCTGCACGGTATCCCAGTCCTGTGTTCATGTTGTTTTCAGGAGGGCTGATGCTGGGGACTTTCTATATGGCGACAGACCTGGTTACGTCCCCCATCACCCCCAGGGGAGCATGGATCTATGGCATCGGCATCGGCCTGCTGGTCGTCATGATCCGCCTGTGGGGCGGTCTTCCGGAAGGGGTCATGTATGCCATCTTGCTGATGAATGCGGCTACTCCCCTGCTCAATAAGTTTGTAAAAGTGAAATCGTACGGGTATCAAAAGTGACAGAGGAGCATACACATACCGAATCCCATCCACCTGTTCCGGAGATGAGCGCCGAAAAGGAACCTAGTTCGTTCCGGCTGATTATGACGCTGGGAATCGCCGGTTTTCTCTCCGGGCTGGTCATGGTCGGCGCCTATCTCCTGACGAAGCCGAAGATCGCGGCCAACAAAGCGGCAGCGGTCGAGAAAGCCATCTTCAACGTTCTGCCCGACTGCACTTCCTTTGAAACGCTTGAACTCAAAGACGGACAACTGGAGGTGTATGTCCCGGCGGAAAAGCAACCAGCCGGAAAAACAGAAGCGCCCAAACTCATTTATATGGGTTTCAATACTGCTCATGAGGTCGTTGGTTTTGCCATCCTGGGAGGGGAGATCGGATTTGCCGATATCATCTCGATCATGATCGGATACGATGCCGTCAAGAAAAGCATCATCGGTTATGAAGTCGTCGACAGTAAGGAAACGCCCGGCCTGGGAGATAAGATTTATAAAGATGCCGAGTTCCGGAAAAATTTTGTGGAGCTCCTGACAGAACCCGAAATCTTACTCGCCAAGAAGGGCGAGAAACATCAACCCAACGAGGTGGAGGCGATTACAGGAGCGACGATCAGTTCGAAGGCAGTGGTACGCCTGCTGAACAAGTCGATGAAGGAATGGAAAGAACCGATTGGTCAATATCTACAAAACAATCCCGGTACCGGCGGGAAACCAAAGCAATGAGTGACGAAAATCCGAATCGCGCGATGAAGGAATTCACCAAAGGACTGTGGATCGAAAACCAGATTTTCGTCACGATCCTCGGCATGTGTCCCTCGCTGGCCGTCACCAACTCTGTGATCAATGGGTTGGCGATGGGCGTTGCCACGACGGTGGTCCTGATCCTTTCCAATTTTTTCATTTCCCTTTTCCGGAATGCCATTCCCAACCAGGTCAGAATTACGGCGTTCATCGTCATCATCGCCACGCTGGTCCAGGGTATTGATTTTGCCCTGGCGGCGCTGGTACCGGATATTCACAAGGAACTCGGCGCTTTCATTGCCCTGATCGTTGTAAACTGCATCATCCTGGGAAGAGCGGAATCATTTGCCGCGAAAAATCCACCGTGGTTATCCGTCCTGGATGGGGCAGGTATGGGCCTGGGCTTCACCTTCGCCCTGGTGGTGATCGGGGTGATCCGCGAAGTCCTGGGCAACGGATCCGTCTTCAATATCGCTTTGTTCGGTCCGAAATTCGAGCCCTGGGTCATCATGATCTTACCGCCGGGCGGATTTTTGACGCTTGGGTTTTTATTACTGCTCTTCAGCTGGTATGCCCAGCGGAAAAAAGAAAAATCTTCCACCAGCAAACAATCGGCATGAACAACCTGGTCCTCATATTTATCTCCGCCTTCCTGATCAATAATTTCACGCTGGCTTATTTCCTCGGGCTCTGCTCGTTTTTCGGCGTGACGACCAAAATAGAAACAGCCGTGCGGCTCGGAGCGGCCAATATATTCGTCATGATCATCACGTCACTATCTGTTTACGCCCTCAATACCTGGGTGTTGCCCTATGCACCCTACCTGCAGATGATCACCTTTATCATCGTGATTGCCAGCGCGGTTCAGTTTGTGGAGATGGCCATTAAAAAACTAAGCCCGGAGCTGTTTAAAGCGCTGGGGATCTACCTGCCGCTCATCACGACCAACTGCGCGATCCTGGCATTGGCGATTTTTACGACCAACAAGGGATATGGGTTTCTGGAAGGATTGGTGTATGCCCTGGGTGCAGGGTTGGGCGTGACACTGGCCTTGACCTTGCTGGCCGGTATCCGGGAGGAGTCCAGGCTCGTCAACATACCGAAACTGATCCAGGGGACCGCCATCAATATGATCATCGCGGGGATCCTGTCTATGGCTTTTATGGGTTTCGCAGGATTATTCAGTTCACATTGATATGGAAAAAATTCTCTTCTACCTGATCCCGGTTCTTGCGTTTGCCCTCCTGGCAGCCGGATGGATGGCGGTTCAATTGCTCGCCAGGAAAGTCGGCACGAAAAACCACCTGGAAGATGGGGGCGGTTGCTGCGGGGCATGCGAGAAAAGAGATCGCTGTGCAAAAAATGAACATGCGCACACCATCCTGAAAACCAATGAACCATGATCCGCCGAAACCGGTCAGTCATGACCTCGCTCATCATCCATATCCATCCCTGTTTTTCTTCTCACTCTCCTATAGCCTAATCTGATCATGCTCGATACTATACTCCTGCTGGGAACAAGTCTGACGGACCTGGTGAATGCAAGCCCGGTCCGGATTGAATTCATCTTATTCGCCCTGACCTTGCTCGGCGTGGCGGTGTTTCACCATCAGACCATGTGGGTCGCGTTAATCGGATTGACCGCCATTCTCTTGTTTAAATTGCTTTTTGTCCCTCATTTTGATATCCTGCATCATCTCCTGGGGGACGAGAGCCGTGAAGGCGAATGGAGAACCCTGTTAAACCTGACCGGTCTCCTGTTTGGCTTTGCCCTCCTTGCCAAGCTTTTCGAAGAATCCCGCGTCCCGCAAAAACTACCCGATTATCTCCCCAACGACTGGAAAGGCGGATTTGTGCTCCTGGTGCTCATCTGCTTTATCTCTTCTTTTCTGGACAACATCGCCGCGGCGATGATCGGCGGCACGATCGCCTTTGTCGTATTCAAAGGCAAGGTGCACATTGGCTACCTGGCGGCCATCGTCGCGGCCAGCAATGCCGGTGGCGCGGGAAGCGTGGTAGGGGATACTACTACGACGATGATGTGGATTGACGGCGTCAATGCACTGGATGTCACACACGCTTTTGTTGCCTCGGCCGCAGCGATACTGATTTTTGGCATCATTGCTTCGAAGCAGCAGGATGCTTACCAGCGAATCACCAAGGATGCGCCGGTAGAAGGCGTTGTCGTGGATTGGAAAAAACTGGTGATCGTCGCGATGATCCTCTTAGGCGCCATCCTGACCAACTGGACACTTGATTTTCCCGCGGCCGGCGTCTGGATTGCCATCTTGCTGGGAACACTGCTGACCCCGACCCCATGGCAGGAAGTGCCCAAAGCCGTGAAAGGAACCATCTTCCTCCTGTCACTCGTGCTCTGTGCTTCCCTGATGCCCGTGGAGGAATTGCCACCTGCTTCCTGGAAGACTGCCTTTTCCCTGGGTTTTGTTTCTGCCGTCTTTGACAATATCCCGCTGACCAAACTTTGCCTCGAGCAGGGAGGTTATGACTGGGGTGTCCTGGCGTTCAGCGTAGGTTTTGGCGGATCCATGATTTGGTTTGG
>CAZTXO010000039.1:19964-37316 GCA_964617515.1 uncultured Saprospiraceae bacterium
ACTGGGGTGTCCTGGCGTTCAGCGTAGGTTTTGGCGGATCCATGATTTGGTTTGGGTCCTCCGCCGGGGTGGCCTTGTCCAATATGTACCCGGAAGCCAAGTCCACCGTGAAATACATTAAATACGGCTGGCACGTAACCCTGGCTTATATCATTTCTTTTTTTGTCATGCTCCAGGTAGTCGGTTGGCATCCGCATGCCCCGCATAAAAAAGGAATGGACAAAGGGAAAACAGAAATACCGGCGACACATCCCGGAGGTGGGACAGATTGAGGCACCTCAGCTCTTTGAGGCTTTCACGTTATCCCGTTCTGCGCGAACGTCTACTCATTTTCCCTGACCAGGATATCCTCCGCTCCCTTGGTGAGCATGGTCTTCATGGACCCATCATCATGCGCATACACCAGGTAGGCCTGCAGGGAAGTATCTTGCTGGAGGTAGGTCATCGTTTTTTCGAGCCCCATGACCATGAAGGCCGTAGCATATGCATCGGCGGTCATGCAATCAGCGGCGATCACGGTGGCACTCAGCAAATTATTTTGTGCCGGATAACCCGTTTTAGGGTCTATTTCATGGGAGACCTTTTTCCCGTTACGGTAGTAGAAATTCCGGTAATTGCCCGAGGTGGCCAGGGATTTATTATCGAGTTTCAGGATGCCCTTGAGTTCATGCGTGCCGGGAGCGGGATTATCAATGGGCTTTTCAATTCCGATCTCCCAGGCTTCCTTTTTTTCATTTTTCCCTTTGGCGCGCACTTCCCCGCCGATCTCGACCAGGTAATGTTGAATCCCTTTTCCCTCCAGCCATTGTGCCACAACATCGACGCCATATCCTTTGGCGATCGCACTGAAGTCTACCTGTATCCGCTTATCGGTTTTATGGACGAGGACTTTTCCATCCGATTCTGACAACTCCACCTGGCGGTAATCCACTAACTGCCGGAGGGAATCGACCACGGCGCTATCCATGCGGATCGTATCCGTAAAGCCAAAACCCCAGCCATTGACGAGTGGCATGACCGTGACATCAAATGCCCCACCCGTGTTATCTGAAACCTCACGGGCCCGCTTAAACACAATCGTAAAATAGGGGTCTACCTCGATGAGGGTATCAGGGCCATTGACCTTGGAAATCGTAGACGTGGGTATGTATGTGGAAACGGAATTATTGAAAGCGACCAGCAGGGAATCAATTTCAGCTTTCAGGCCGGAGGGATCGACTCCCTGGTCATCGCTTCCTGGGTGTTCAGGGATATAGGAAATATGGTAGGTAGTTCCCATGGTCTTCCCTTCCAGCCTTACCAGCGATGGTGCTTGCGGACTGCAACCCAATACCGGCACAAGTGCCAGCCAACAGATTAGTTTCATTAGTTGCTCCTTCTGTTTCATGAAGAATTCTTTACCCGTAAAGGTCGGTTAAAATATGCGTACGCTGCTGTTTTTGCCTTAGTTACGGGTTTCTTTTCCCAGTGGATCCGACCTCCGCTTCATGGCAGACCAATGACACTCCGTCCGGAAAGGTGCCGGGAAAAAAGCCTGGCAAAAGGAGTGAAATAAAAACGGACTACTGGAAATAAACCCGATTTTGTGCCTTCCTGGCACTATGGCTTTCCCACTGAAGAAAATATTCAACCGCATCGCCCATATCGGCGCGTTGCCCGGGGACAGCGAGAGCGAGCGGATCAATAAGTCCCTGCTCGTCATCTCCTCCATCCCTTTTATCATCACCGGCATCTTCTGGGGGATCCTGTACTGTGCCTGGGGCGAATCGCGCTCCGGCATGATTCCGCTCGCCTATGCCGTTTTCTCCACCGGAAGCATTGTACACTTTGCTATCACCCGACGCTTTGCCGTGTTCCGGTTTAGCCAGTTGGTCCTCATCCTGTTGCTTCCTTTTCTGCTGATGCTCTCCCTGGGCGGTTTTGTCCACGGCAGCGGCGTGGTCCTCTGGTCCCTCATCTCCCCGCTTGGCGCATTGCTCTTTTACCGCCAGGCGACTGCTCCCCGGTGGCTTGTCGCCTATGTCGCCCTTGTCGCACTGAGTGTCTTCTTACAGCCCTATTTTGATCCCGAGACAAACCTGACACAGCGGCAGATCCAGTCATTCTTTGTCCTCAACTTCGCCTTTGTCGGCGCGCTCATCTTTATGATGGTGTATTACTTCGTGAGCCGCCGCAACTTCTTCCAGGCACGGTCGGAATCCCTGTTGCTCAATATCCTCCCGGTGGATGTGGCGGAAGAACTCAAGCAGAAAGGAAGGATCGAAGCCCGCCATTTTGATTGCGTCACCGTGATGTTTACTGATTTTGTCGACTTTACGAAAATCGCCGAGCGCCTCTCCCCTGCCGAACTCGTCGCTGAGATCGATGTCTGTTTCAAAGCGTTTGACGATATCATGGACCGCTATCATATCGAAAAGATCAAGACCATCGGGGACAGTTATATGGCCGCCACGGGATTTTCGGACAACCCTGCGTCCGGCCCGGCCGACATGATCTGCGCCGCACGGGACATCCTGGCCTGGATCACCGCCCATCAATTTGAGCAGGATGACACACACCGGGTCAGCCCCAGGATCCGTATCGGCATCCATACCGGTCCCGTCGTCGCGGGTATCGTGGGCTCGAAAAAATTTGCCTATGACATCTGGGGGGACACGGTCAACATCGCCTCCCGCATGGAGAGCAGCAGCGAAACCGGCAAGATCAACATCAGCGGGGATACCTATCAGCTCGTGAAAGATCAGTTTTCCTGCGCGTATCGCGGCAAGATTTTCGCGAAGAACAAAGGAGATATCGATATGTATTTTGTATCGTAATCTTCTACCTGGTGTGCATCTCCGGTGTACCTACGCATGGTCCTTCCCCGATGCAACCATTCAGTATGTCCCGAATCTTTAGCTTTGTATCTAATCAATCTTTTCCCCGCTATGCAGTCCAGGTTATTTATCTCCGCCCTCTTCCTCTTCCTGGCTATCCAAACGGAAGCGCAGGACAAACGTCCCATGACGGCCATGGATGTGGCCTCGATGAAAATGGTCAGCGCCGCCGCCTGGTCACCTGACGGAAGCCACATCGCCTATATCCAGCGCGTGCAATCGGATCCAACCGTGGAAAACAAACCCGCGCACGGCGAACTCTATCTCTATCATACCGCCACCGGAACTTCGGTCCCTTTCATGACCCGCGGCAACGTGCGCGGCGTGAGTTTCCGCCCTGGACAGGCTGCCATCACCTTTCTCAATAAACTGGACAGCGACAAAGGCACCTGCCTTTACCAGATCAGCATTGAAGGTGGCGAAGCAACCAACCTGTACAAATTTGAAAACTCCATCGCTTCCTACGCATGGTCTCCGGATGGCAAGACCCTCGCGTTTATCGCCAACAAACCGGAGGCAAAGAAAAAATCCGATTTGCCTTATTCCCCGGAACTCTATGAGGAGAATCTCCCCGAGGCCCGCTTATATGTGACGGAGCCTGGCAAAGGTGATCTCAGAGAGGTGCAGGTGGAAGGAAATTTTTTAGCGCTCGAATGGAGCCCTGATGGCAAGAAACTCCTGTGCACCAAGACTCCCACCTCGCTCGTCGATGATTCCTATATGGCCGTCAGCCTGGTCGTCATCGATGCCATCTCCATGCAATTGGCGGCCACGATCGAACATGAAGGGAAAATGGGGGAATTCGAATGGAGCCCGGACGGAACACAGATCGCGTTTATCGCGGCGTCCAGTCTCAACGATCCCACGGCCGGCAGTTTGTTTGTCGTGCCCTCCACCGGCGGCAAACCCACCATCCTCGATAAGGACTGGGAAGGCATGTTTGAGCAAATCGTCTGGCATGAGCCCTCACAGATCCAATTCCTCGGCAGCATCAGTACGGAAACCGCCCTGGGCGGCATCAAACCTGATCCGAAAGCGATGCCGGTATTGAAAGCTGTTGACAAAGGGTTCAGTATTTCCCATTTCGATATTGCCTCCAGCGGTCGCATGCTCTATATCGCCGACACCTGGCAGCATCCCTCGGAACTGTTTATCGACGGGACAGGAACTCCCGCGTTCAAACGGATTACCACCAGTAATCCCTGGTTGAGCGAAATTGACTTCGCGAAACAGGAAGTGATCCGTTATAAAGCCAAAGACGGACTGGAGATCGACGGCATCCTGGTTCGTCCGTTACATGAAGAGGCAGGCAAGCGATATCCGCTGATCACCGTGGTGCATGGCGGGCCGGAAGCGCATTTCAATAATGGCTGGCTCACGGCTTACAGCAATCCCGCGCAGACCGGGGCGGCTGAGGGGTATGCGGTTTTCTTCCCAAACTACCGTGGTTCCAACGGACGCGGCGTTGCCTTTAACTTTTCCAGCCAGGGTGATCCGGCGGGTAAAGAATTTGATGATGTCGTAGACGGGGTGGATTACCTGATCCAAAGCGGCCTCGTAGACGGATCCAAAGTGGGGGTGACCGGCGGTTCCTATGGCGGTTATGCGACGGGATGGTTTTCCACGCGGTATTCGGATCGTTTTGCTGCCGGCGTGATGTTTGTCGGGATCAGCGACAATGTCTCCAAATGGGGCACCACGGACATTCCGAAAGAAGAGTATTATGTCCACGCACGCCAATGGGTGTATGACGATTATGATTTTTTCCTGAAGCGCAGCCCGATCTATTACGCGGGTCAATGTAAAACGCCCCTGATGATCGTGGCCGGCAAGGAAGATACGCGCGTCCATCCCTCCCAATCCATGGAACTGTACCGCCATATCAAATCCCGGACGTCGACCCCGGTCGAACTGGTGCTCTACCCCGGCGAGGGACATGGCAATGCCAGCTCAACCGCCCGGTATGATTACAACCTGCGCATGATGAACTGGTTTAACCAGTATCTGAAGAATCCGGGAAAGTCTTAGAGCACCGGAGACGAGTTAATTCTTCTACACGTTCCGTACACCGTGACGTTTGTTCTTCTTCTCCAGGAAGGTGAGCACAAACAACGGTAATCCATCGTGCCTGGTAGTTTTATTTCTATAGTTTCAATACCCGGTATCCTGATCGTCCCGTAGAAGAAGTAATCTCCAGAATATATATTCCCGGATGCAGGAGGCTGATGTCCAGGGATGTGACAGGAGTGCTCCAAACGCCCTTGCACCACACTCTTCCACTACAGTCGTGGATGGTATAGTGACTGATAGCACTTGAATTTCCTTCCATATACAGTATCCCGGAGGCCGGGTTCGGATAAACCTTGCACGATGGCTTATCGGCCGTAAGTAATAAAACTTCACTCATGATGTCCTGGCAGCCGCGATCTCTGGTCATGGCCACATCCAGGCTGTCGATGTTCAAACCAGGATCTGTACCGCCACCCGATATGCCGGCAAAAGGGCTATCCTCCAGCAGCCGGTAACCATGATAATCCACCAGGCCATCCGCGGCATTTACAAATCCAACTGAGGCCACATCCGGTGGAAAAAAATTATGGCTCACCGTATTGAACATCGTATAGCGCGAGGCATTACCCCCGATGAGCACATTGTGGTCAAAATGCCGGTTGGCGTCCGTGATGTCCGGGAAATAATGGGCGATAGTAGCATTGCCCTGTTGATAGCCCGGCCCATAGATGCCCTGGTAGCCACCTGCCGATACAAGACTGTTGGTGATATTGTCCGTAAACAAAAAACTATCCGTGATCCCATAAGCCCACGTGATGGGCCCGGTGTGAAAAACCGTATTATGATCGATCCATACCTCCTGCGGATCGCCAATCTTGAGATAGGTGCCGTCATTGGGACCGGCCGTGTTGAGGTCCCCATACGCAGGTCCGCTGATATCATCAAAGAGATTGTTGCTGATCCGGATCCGCGAAGAGCGGTTGCTCCCGGCGCCATCTGTACCTGATAATGAAATGCCGGCGCCCGCGTGCCGGATGATGTTGTTGGTGATGAGGATGTCGCTGACATCCGCCTGGGGTGAAGCGCCTCCTTCGGTGCGAACGGTCAACAGGATGGCATACCCGCTTTGCCCGGTGGGCAGGTCGGCCCAGCAGTTTTCGAGCACATTGCCGTCCAGCCAAACGCGTTTGCCCGTCTTGAGTTCAAAGAGGTTTTTGATCGTCCAGTGCTTACCGGCATATGCCGGATGGCCCACGCGCCAGGACCATGGTTTATAAAAATAATTTTGCCGGATCTCGATATCCGCAGGCACAAGCCCAGGGATCGCGGGAGCGCCTCCACCAAAGAGTATATTCTCGCCGGATGCCTCGAGATAATTATTGATAATCTTAAACGGGCCAGGTCCATTGATCCCGGAGATCGCCTGCGCGTCAAATCCAACGCTGTGAAATTGGGCCACGTACGAATCCATGACTGCTCCATAAGCACAATCCAGGCGTATCCCGTATTTAATGATATCTGCCCGGTCATGCCCGTGGATATAACAGCGATCGATCACCAGGTGATGCGGCACTTCGCTAAGTTCATTTTGGGCGGAAGAAGATTCTCCCAGGTTGACAAGACCATAGCTGTTGAGTACGTTGCTGTCAGCCGTGATCTCCAGACCAACCAGGCGATAATGATGCGCGCCAGGCTGGGTACGGAAGCAGGGGATCCCGGACGGATGGTTGGTGACGATCCCGGGCATCGCGTCACGCTGCGTCGGAAACAACAGATCACCGGTCAGCGCAGCAGGGTCGACCCTCGTCGCATCGTCCGGCAGGAGATCCATCCTGGAACTCATGAGAATGATCCATTCCTCTCCAGGGCCTTTGTCCGGCAACTGGAATCCGCCAACAAACGGTTCACCTGCATCGAGGATAATCACGGTCCCCGGCGATACCGCGTCGATCGCTTCCTGCAGATCGGTGTAATCCCGGCCCACGGGACCAACGGTGATGATCGCATAGCCTGCCGTATCCGGAAAGCAGGTGATCAGCCCGGCAGTATTGGGTAGCGCGGGATTTACCTGGGCAAACAGCGGCCACGAGCAGATAGTCCATGCCAAAAGACTGCAGGTGATATAACGTTTCGTCCGGAATAAGGGCATGCTCCAAATCATTCGATGAATAAAAATACGAAGACCGGGCGCATCGGTCAGATGGGGATGGAGGAGATCAGGCAGCGGAGGATTGCCAAAGGTTACTTTCCGTGTTTATCTTATCGGGTATGGTAATCGTCACCCTGGTGCCGGCGGCTTCCTGTCCTTCACGCAGGTCTGTGATCCGGGTGATAATGTCCGATCCATATTCGTTGCTCATCAGCATGAAACGCCGGGTGAGCAATTCCATCCCTCTCGATTTATGCTCCATGCGGGATAGCCGTTTCCTTTCGGCCGCTTTTTCACGGCCAATGCCATTATCCTCAATTTCGTACTCGATTCCCTCTTTTCGGCCATGCACCCGAATCATCAGTTTCTTTTCTCCCTGCTTGGGGGACAGCCCATGCCAAATGGCATTTTCTATATAGGGCTGCAAAATCATGTTTGGGATTTTAACGTGCTCCGTCCAGATGGCCGGATCCACCTCAAATGAAAAGTCAAGATCCGGAATACGCAGTTTCTCCAGCGACAGATAAAGCTGAAGAAACTCCAATTCCCGCGCCAGGGGGATAAACGGGTTATTGGCATTCTCTAACAACATGCGCAGTAATTTGGCAAACCGGGCCAGGTAGGTGTGGCTTTTGTCATTTTCCTCTTTCAGGATCAATTCCTGGATGGCGTTGAGCGAATTGAACATGAAATGGGGATTCAGCTGTGCCCGAAGACTCTGCAATTCCAGTTCAGCTATCTTATGCTGCGTCACCGCTTTCTCCATGGCTTTTTGCTTTTGGCGGCGCTGCCGGTGGAAGAGAAAGAGAAACAGGGCGAACAGGCCGAGGAATGTGCCGGCACCCAGCATGACTTCATTCCTTCTCCTTTGCGCCGCCGCGGCTGCCTCCTCCCTTGCTTTTGCATCGGCGAGTGCGATTTGGTGCCGGGCATTTTCGGCGGCTAATCGCAGGTCACTTTGATATTGTTGTTGGGCAAGCATTTTCTCCTGTTCAGTTTTCGCGTCAGCCATCTTCATTTGATAGGTTATCCGCGCGACTTCGATCGCTCTCGCTTTTTCGACTGCCGCTTTGGCCAGGGCTATTTCATGACGGGCATTGATCTCAGCCTGATCCCGCGTACGGAGGAATTTCTGTTCCGCCAGGAGGCTGTCCTGTTTTGCCTTTTCGGAGACAATGGCTCTCTCCACTTCGTACCGGGTCCGAAGCTGTTCCAGCTGGCGTGTGGTTTCGTTATTGAAAAGCGAATCTTTTAAGGTTACGTACAACGCATGATACCGGAGGGCTTGTTCGTAATCCTGTATACCCTTATAGGATTCAGCCAGATAGGCGTATCCATCGCGGACGGTTTCCAGCCGACCGATAGCTTTGGCCAGCTGCAGTCCCTCCTGCAAGTGTTGAATCGATTCCGTATAGCACCTGTTGGTCTCCGGCGGATTGGCATGGGCCGCTTGCCGGGCTAAAATCTGCCCGATGTCCACATGGACAAAAGCAATGTGTTCTTTATTTCCCAGTTCCTCATACATGCGTAAAGCAACCCGGCAATGCTCCAACGCTTTGTCATAGTCTCCCTGATCACTATACACAAGCCCAATGTTATTGAGGCACAAGCCCATGCCTTCCTTATCGCCAAGTTCTTCGCGAAGGCGAAGGGAGGCCTGGTAGTGATGCAAAGCTTCCTCCACATTTCCTTCGGCTTTATAGACACCGGCCATGTTATGGTAAGAGGAAGCCATTCCCATCTTATCGCCGATGGCTTCCCTGATGGACAGGGAGGCCCGGTAATATTTCATGGCTTCCGGGTAATGGTGCTGGAGGTAATACAGGTTGCCGAGGTGACCATTGGACTTAGCCATTTGCTGCTTGTTTCCGATGGCTTCACTGATAGACAAGGCACGCAGATAGTTTTTCAGCGCTTCCGGGTAGTTGCCCTGCGTCTCGTAGACGTTACCAATGGCATTGCAGGTAAATGTCATGCCTGGTTTGTCCCCTGTTTCTTCCTTGATCGCTAAAGAAGCGGAATAGTTTTTCATGGCTTCCGGGAAATCTCCCTGGTCAAAAAAGATGTTTCCAATCGATTGGTATGTATTAGCCACGGCGCGTACATCACCCAGTTCTTCACTGATCGCCAGGCCGGCTTGAAAATTCCGGAGGGCCTCCGGATAGTTTCCCTGGATCGATTGAATGTTGCCCAAGTTGCCATAGGAATAGCTCATTCCCCTTTGATCTCCTATGGCTTCACATATGTGTAAACAGGCGGCATATTGCTCCAGGGCCGCCGGGTAATCGCCCTGATTTTTATACAGGATACCAATGTTGTTATGGGATTGTGCCTGGA
The DNA here is from genome assembly GCA_964617515.1 of uncultured Saprospiraceae bacterium. GTDB lineage: Bacteria > Bacteroidota > Bacteroidia > Chitinophagales > Saprospiraceae > Opimibacter. The sequence goes on from CAZTXO010000039.1 coordinate 29,337, forward strand.
GCCTCCTGTTTCCGGATTCTTGATGAATCTTCAGGGCGGCTAAATGATTCTTCATGGCCTCCGGGTAATCAGCCCGTTCCGCAAAGACAAGTCCAATGTTATTGTAGGCACTGGCCATCCCTTTTGGATCACCGATTTCTTTACTGATCTGAAGGGCCAGCGAATCATTTCGCAAGGCATCCGCATAACGGCCATGATTGTAATACCCAAGGCCAATATTGATGTAGGCCGACGCGATTCCCGGTTGATCACCCAGCACCTGCATGATCTTTATGGCTTCCATGAAGCTTTCCACAGCCTGTTCATCATTTCCGCCGCGCTGATGGACTAACCCGATATTGGTATAGGCGGAGATCACCGCTTTTTGATCCCCGAGGACCTTTTGCAGACGGAGCGCAGCTTCAAAATGGAAGAGGGCTTCCTCATCATTGCGCTGGTTCAGGCAGACCACGCCCATATTGTTGTGGGTAGCGGCCAGACGAGATTTATCTCCTGCTGCTTCACTGAGCACCAGCGCTTTGTCGAAATTGGATAATGCCTGGGGATATTCCCTGGCAGTGAGCTGAATCGTCCCAATTGTAAAATAAGCGTAGGCTTCTCCTTTTTTATAGTTCAATTTTCCGGCCAGGGCCAGGGCGTTACGGGCATATAGATCCGCATTCGGATAATCTCCGGCGATGCGGTATTGACTGGCCAGCTCATTGAGGGTATTCACCTTCCCGGTATCAGGCTTTGCCGTCGCTATTGCGACGAGCAGGGAATCCACAACGGCGTTTTCCATTTGCGCTATCCCTGCCTGACACAGGATCAGGGTCAAGGTCAGGGCGGTTAACCGGTACCTGGCTTTTCCCATCATGCTGATTTTTGAAGACGGCCCGCTATATCCCAGGGCACCCTGATGGATATTCTGGTACCCGCTGCCATCTGATTTTGCTCCACATCGTCCACGCTTGTTTCTATATGGGATTGGTATTCTTCATTCAATAGTTTGAACCGCTTGGTCAGCAGTTCCATGCCTTTGGACCGATGTTCCTTACGATACAGGCTCTTCAGCTCTTCTGCCCGTTTTCTGCCGACACCATTATCCTCGATTTCATAATGAACCGCCATCCTATCGTTGTGCACCCGGATCGTGATGCTTCGGTCGCCTTCCTTTTTGTGGGACAGCCCGTGCCAGATCGCATTTTCGATATAGGGCTGCAGGATCATGTTGGGGATCTTGACTTGTTCTGTATTGATCCCCGGATCGACCTCGAAGGTGTACTTCAGATCCGGGATCCGCAGCTTCTCCAGGGACAGATAGAGTTGCAGAAATTCGAGCTCGCGCGCAAGGGGGATAAACGGGCTATTGGCATTCTCCAGCAGCATGCGCAGTAATTTGGCAAACCGTGCGAGGTAGGTGTGGCTTTTGTCATTTTCTTCTTTCAGGATCAGTTCCTGGATGGCGTTGAGGGAATTGAACATGAAATGCGGATTGAGCTGGGCGCGCAGGCTTTGGAGCTCGAGTTCAGACATCTTATGCTGTGTTTCCGCTTTCTCAATGGCCTTCTGCTTTTGGTGCCGTTGCCGGTTCAACAGATATAGGAACACGGAAATGAGTCCAACCAACGCGAGTGTGCTGAGGATGATTTCATTCCTGTGCTTGCGGGCCGCCTGGGCTGTCAGCTCCCTGGCTTTTTGTTCAGCCAGCGCGAGCTGATGCCGGCTGTTTTCCTCCGCTAACTGCAATTCACTCTGAAATTGTTGTGTTGCCAGTTCCTTCTCCTGCTCCGTCTTCGCCGCAGCCAGGTCCATTTGATACCGGATCCTGGCTAGCTCGACCGCTTTTTCTTTCTCTGCTTTGGCTTTGGCGATGGCCAGGGCATGGCTCGCCTGGAGTTCGGCCTGCTCCTTGGCGCTGATCCATTTTTGTTCGGCGAGCAGGCTGTCCTGTTTTACTTTTTCGGCTGTGATCGCCTTTTCGACTTCATATTGTGTGCGCAGTTGTTCAAGCTTGCGGGTGGTTTCGTTGCTGAGGATAGAATCTTTTAAGGCTGTCCGTAATTGTTCATATTCCAAAGCCGTTTTATAATCACTTAACCCACGGTACGCCTCGGCCAAACCCTCGTATCCTTCCACAACAAGGAATTGATATCCTATTTTTTTTCCAAGGATGAGGCCCTTCTGTAAATACGAAATCGCTTCTTTGTATTTCCTATGGGGTATGGAGTCCCTCTCCCCTTTGGCTTGAATCAAAAAATTTTTCCCAATGTCCAAATTTGCTGTTGTAATCCCTTCCGCATGCTCCGCTTCCTCATAGATCATCAGCGATGACCTGAATTTTTCCAAAGCACCTGTTACATCTCCCTGCTTTTGCAAGATACGCCCTATTCTATCCTGTATATCAGCGATGTCAACCTGACTACCCAAATCTTCATAGATCGCTAAACTAGCCAGGTAATAGTGCATGGCTTCTGCGTAATTGCCCTGTTGCGTATATACTTCCGCAATGTTGAACGTGCTGAGGCCGATACCTGCTTTATAGCCTGCTTCTTCACTCACGCGTAAAGAAGTAAAATAATATTTTAACGCTTCGTCATAATTGCTTAAATCATTATAAACGGTGCCGATATTATTGTAATCTGACGACGCACCGACTTTGTCACCGATCTCCTCTGCAATTTTCAGGGCACGCATAAATTTGGCCAGGGCATCCGGATAATTTCCCTGATTCTGAAGAATAATAGCAATATTGTTATAGGATTCGGCGATCCTGTTGTAATCCCCGATTTCTTCGAATGTTTTCAGGGCATCATGATAATTTTTTAGCGCATCCGAATAATTGCCCTGCTTCCGATACAGGCTTCCGATGTAGCTGAGCGATAGCGCGATTCCCCTTTTGTTTTTGATTTCACGATACAGTTCCAATCCAGCGGTATAATTTTGCAGCGCGTCTGTATAGTGCCCTTGATTACTGAGTATGATCCCAATGTTATTATAAAGCATGGCACTGCGTAGCGGATCATCGATTTCCTCAAATATTTTTCTGGCTGCCTCGTAATATTGCAGGGCTTTGAAGTAATCTCCCTGGTTGAAATAAACAATCCCGATGTTATTATAGGCCAATCCTTCTCCTTTTTGGAAACCCAGTTTTTGTGAAGTAATTATAGCAGAATCTGCATAGGTCAAAGCCTCCGGATACCGGGAGGTATTACAAAAGAGTTTGCTTAGCAATAAACACGATTTTACTCTGCCAGAATCTTCTTTGGAAAATTGGATAGCTGTCAGCAAAGAATCGATTTTCCCCTGGAAATTTTGCGCCGTGTTTTTTTGGGGTAAAAACACGAGCCAAAACAGGAAGAGAAGCACAAACCTAAGGGGAGAGATCATCAATACCCGATTTGATTTTATCAGAATCGGGGATTCCCTATTCTGATGGTTAATGCTATGCGGTGATCTCGTTGGGTTATGCTGGGCTGCTTGAACTAATTCCCAGAATAGCACCAACCCATAAATGTGCGGAAGTCCCATTAAGTTACCAATTTATTCCGGATAGTGCGGTCCCTGTTCGTGGATTTCATCCGTGAAGGAACCAGCCCATAAGTGATGGTTGCTGCTTCATAAGTGATGAAGCAGGATCCGGAAAAAGACCGGGAGTTTGTCACGGTTTCCGGGCACATCCGGCCAATTGCCCGGGATACGCCTTGTCCGGATCGCCCGGTGAAGGTTATGCCCGCTACAGGTAAAAACAAGGCCCCGCCTCCGTCACTTATCCGTCGATCCTTGCACTTGTCAAACCGTGCGCATCATGTACCAAAACACCCCCTTGCCGGGCCCGGTGCACCTCTATTTTTAAGGAGCCTATTGAATTAAACGCTAAAATCATTAAAAATGAAAACCATTGGTTTTTCCCTGATCGTGCTCCTGGCCCTGATCGCCTGTTCGAAGACGGACGAAATCGTGGACCCGGCACAGACAGCCCTGGAATGGCGCGCGTATTCCGTGACCACCACTCCGGCTACGGAAATCACTTCGTTTACAGCCACCTCCGGCGGCACCATCGGCAGCAGTGGAGGTGGTAATTCTACTTCCGAAAGAGGAATTTGCTACAACACGTCCCCGAATCCCACCACCGCCAATTTCAAAATCGCGAATGGAGCCGGTGCAGGTACTTATGTATGTGTCATGACCGGATTGACCGGCAATACGCTTTACTATGTCAGGGCGTATGCCATCAAAAGCGGCGTGACTACCTATGGCAACCAGGTCACCTTCACCACCTATCCTAACCCCGGCACTGTCACCGATTATGACGGCAATATCTACCAGACTATCAATATCGGCGGCCAGATCTGGATGATGGAAAACCTCAGGACCACCCATTACCAGGATGGCACTGTCATTCCTGCTGTACCGGATAGCGTGGAATGGTTTGGCCTTACCTCCGGCGGGCGTTGCAGCTATCAGAACAATGAATCTTTTGTAGCCACCTATGGCCGATTGTATAACTGGTATGCCGCCACCGATGCGCATAATATTGCCCCGGCAGGCTATCACGTACCCTCTCTGACAGAATGGACAACCCTGGTCAATTATCTGGGCGGATGTTCGGTAGCTGGTGGAAAACTCAAGGAAACCGGTACCGGTCACTGGACACCCACGAACGTGGCTTCGAACTATGCAAACTTTTTTGCCTTACCTGGAGGTGACCGGTGGGCAGATCCTCTTCAAAATAAAGCCTATTTCAATGGCCTGGGCTACCGGGGTGCCTGGTGGGCCTCATCCCAATATGCAGACCCGGCCTATGCGCATTATGTGCAAATGCAGGGATCGGATGATGATATCATGGGCTCTATCTGTGCTTTCTCCGGGATCGGGAATATCAGTTTCAATAAGAAAACGGGCTACTCCATTCGCTGTATCAAGAATTAAACGCCTCTCCCCTTTTTTCCAAAAAATATTCATCATGAAAAATGCGATGCAATTATTCATGGCCATTCTTCTGACCACGAGTCAGTTCGGACAATCTGCTCTTGCCCAGGACACCTGGACCCTTCCCGGGGCCATTAATCCACAGAATTCGTATGGGCAAGGCCTGGCCTATATCGGCAGTGATAAAGTCCTCCAATTTGGCTTCCTGGGCGAAACCTGGGTTTATGATCTGAGCGACAATACCTGGACGAACATGAATCCTCCTTCAGGTCCAACCGGCAGAGGAGCCCAGGTCATGGTCCCTATTGGAGGCGATAAAGTCCTCCTCTTCGGAGGGACTGATGATTTTATCAATTTCCTTCCCAATAATCAAACCTGGGTGTATGATCTCAGTGACAATACCTGGACGCTCCTGACTCCAGCCCAATCTCCTTCTGCCCGACTGAGCACGGCCATGGCGTATGCCGGAGGGGATCATGCTGTTTTATATGGCGGGGATGCAGGTTGGAATGAAACATGGCTCTTTGATCTGAGTGCATCCACCTGGACCCTGATGAATCCTGCGGTCAATCCCGGTCCGCAAGCCAGTCATGCTATGGCATCCCTGGATGGCGACCGGGTACTTCTTTTTTCGGGTAGTGCCGGAGGCGATCTGACCTGGGTATATGATTTGAGTGATAATACCTGGACTTCGATGCTGCCGGGAACTGAACCAAGTCCGCGGGCCATTTCTGCCATGACCTCCCTGGGCGGGGACCGGGTTTTATTATTCGGTGGTTTGGAATTCTTTTACGGTGAAGTAAATGATACGTGGGTCTACGATTACGGCGATAACCTATGGACCTTGCTGACGCCGGCTTACTCCCCGAGTGAACGTGAGGGTCAAGGCATGGCGTTTATCACGACCGATCATGTATTGATGTATGGCAATCTCTTTACAGGGGATGTCACCACCTATCTCTTCACGGCTTCTCCCGAGCCTTGTCCTGTGGAAACATGCGATGGACTGGATAATGATTGCGACGGACTCATCGATGAAGGCGTAAAGACCACCTATTTTTTAGATTCCGACGGTGATGGTTTTGGGAATCCAACCTCATCTGTGGAGGCATGCGAGCAGCCTAACGGGTATGCCGGAACAGGAACGGATTGTAATGATTCGAATGGCCTGATCTACCCGGATGCGACCGAGATCCCGGACGGGAAGGACAATGACTGTGACGGCCTCGTGGATGAGGGTTTCAATATTCTGAATGTGGATGCCGGCGATTGTGTCGTCGTCTTTAAAGGATATGCCCCTGCACAATGCCAGACTTTATCCGTTTCCGTCTCCGGGGGCACACCCCCGTACACCTATCTATGGAGCAATGGGGCCGTCACCTCTTGCACAACGGTATGCCCTGCGTCGACCACGCTTTACACGGTGACCGTCACGGATCAAAACGGTTCGACCGCCAAGGATAAGGTCACCGTCCAGGTGATCGATGTGCGATGTGGCAATAACAATGATAAGGTAGTCGTTTGTCACTCCGGCCAGGTGATTTGCGTGGCGGCGAGTGCCGTTGCCGCTCATACAGGGCATGGGGATTATCTGGGTATTTGTGATGCGGAAGATCCCTGTGGTGAGGGATTCTATTCTGCGCAAACGACGAGTGCCATGCCTTTCCCGGATGAAGCACGGCCCGGCGGATGGATCGAAGCGGACACACCTGACAGGAATGAATCCGTCCTGATCGCACCCAACCCGGCCGATGAAGCGATTCTGATCACTTTACCAGAAGCAGGCAACCAGGCCATCATCCGGATCTGGGCCATTTCCGGGAGAACTGTTTTTGAAAATCCGGTGGCGGAAAAAACCATCCGGTTGAATTCCACGGCCTGGCCAGACGGCTGTTATATCCTCCAGCTGATCACGCCAACCCAAACCAAGGTCAAGCAATTGGTCATCGCGCATCAGTAATTTCCGGCGCAGCAGCTTTTATCCATCTCCTCGCTTACGCTGCCGGGTTTATACAACCAGAAAGGACGCAAACGAATGCGTCCTTTCTGGCTCACTTTAGCACAAGGCATGAAAGTTTCAGGCTATATTTATAGCCAGTGATGTCCAATCAGCATCTGCGTTCAGAACGATGGGCTTTATTTCTGTGGGGGATCAGCCTCTTCCCGGTATCCCTTATCGGACAACCCAATGCAGGGCATCTCCGGTATGGATTGATTACCGCCTTCCATAAGGATTCAGTGCCATTATCCCCTCGCGAAGAAGAAGCGATATCCGCTCTTTTTGCCCCCATGTATGCCTACGACGTTTATTACAACAAATCATCTGTTGCCTTCATCAAGCAGGATGATCGGGGAATCCATCGAACCGTATTCGACAGATCTTCCGGGGTGCTCCATGAATTTGAAACAGCCCTAGACGGCAGGCCGATCGTAACGAGGGATTCCGTCATGCATAAGCTTTCCATTCGGCCGACGCTGCAAAGGATCGCGGATACCCTGGCGACTGAATTAGGACTTACCTCCAAGCCGGGCAACCGTAAAACCCGGCATGGTTTAACAGGACGACTGCTGTTAGTGCCATCTGAATATTCCATAGGGAACGCCGATTCCATCTGGGTGGCGGATTTTGGTGATGTACCCGGAATCATTTACCCGGTCTATTACTTTTTAGTCAAGGGCATCCCGGTGTGCTTTACTATTCATATGGAAGGATGGCTTGTCACCTTTGGCATCGTGTCTTTTTCCAGGAAAAGACCGGATAAATCCATTTTCAGCCTGGATGAAACCGGCTATACGTTTTCCTCCAGGGAGATGGCCGAGGAAATACCGGAATTCCTGCATTTTATCCGGACCTATGATCCCGGGAAGAAATAGTCGAGGCTGAGGAAGCAGGATGATTTCACTTCGCTTTTCCTTGCAAAGGGTGCATGGAATATGTTTTCACCGGTTCAGTTGGGCTCGCCTACGCTTCTCCTTGGGGTCGAAGCTTCGGCGAGCGCTTGTTGCTTACAGCCGATCTTCATGAGCGCTTTTGGGTGCGATAAAATGCCGCATCACAAATGCCCTTCC
>CAZTXO010000040.1:0-34921 GCA_964617515.1 uncultured Saprospiraceae bacterium
AAAAAAAAACGCCTGTCTTTCTTTTAAGACAGGCGCATCAAAACAAAACGAAAAACCAACTATCTCTTTAGCAGGAACCCTGTTTGGGTCAGAGTCCTTTCTTTAAACGCACCGGCAGGTCTAAATATTTACCGTTGCGGTATACTTTCAACTGGATCGTATCGCCGACTTTGGCCATATCGATTTTATCCTTGAGATCATTGAATGTCTTCAGCTTTTTTCCATCCAATTCAACCAGAACATCATTGGGTACTACCCCGGCATATTGGGCGGCGCTGTTATCGCCAACGGCATCCACCAGAAGTCCTTCACTGATCCCAATCCCCCGCTCTTTAGCGAAGGCTTCATCCAATACAAACACATCTACGCCCAAAGATGTTCGCTCAATGTCCCCTCCATTTTTAATAATGTCGTTTGCTATACTAATGGCCAGATTGCTGGGGATGGCGAAGGAATATCCTGCGTAAGACCCTGTTTCTGAAGCAATTGCGGTATTAATTCCGAGGAGCCTGCCGGAAGCATCCACCAGGGCGCCCCCGCTGTTGCCGGGGTTGATGGCGGCATCGGTCTGGATAAATTGTTCGATGGTCTTGGATCCCTGGATGATATTGAGGTCCCGGCCTTTGGCGGAGATAATTCCCGCGGTCACCGTGGAGGTCAGGTATTCAAAGGGATTTCCGACGGCGAGGACCCACTCCCCAACGCGTGCTTTGTCCGAATCGGCGTATTCCAGTGTCGGCAGGTTATTGCCGCTGATCTTGATCACCGCCAGGTCGGAGCTGGGGTCCCGGCCTACGATTTTCGCCTTGTATTCTTTCCCGTCCATCAGTTTGACGGTGACTTCGTCGGCAAAATCCACTACATGGTTATTGGTCAGGATATACCCGTCCTTGGAAATGATGACTCCCGAACCCGCTCCCTTGCGAATCATGGGGCCAAAACCGAATCCAAAATCACGGTTGAATCCAAAGCGCTCGAAAAAATCATAAAAAGGATCCTGCTGGCGCTGCCGTTGCTGGGCTGCTTCCTTGCTTTCTTCAGCCTCGATGAGGACTACCGCTTTTTGGGCGAGTTCCGCCGCTTCGGCAAAGTCAGGACCGGTGGTCACGGAGGGGCCCGTAGATACCTGTTTGATTTCGTGATGGAAAAGGGGCGTGTTACCTGTCCAGGAGAGGGCACCGTAGCAAATCAATCCTCCCAGAAGGCCGGCCAGGGTATAAGACAGGAATGTTTTCATAAGACAACGATCAGTTTGGTTTAGACAAGTAAGAGCATAAACGGAGGTGGAGGGGAGAAGGTATAGCCGATTTTTTCGATTAACAATAGTTTAACAGGGAATTTCGGGTTGAAGTATTCTTGGTCAGGGCATCAGATTATGCTCGATTTAAGCTGGGTAGAAACCAGCCGGTAAATGGCCTGGTAGAGAGTACGATAGATCCAGGAATCGAGGATCGATAGTATCTCGCGGGCTTCGTCCGCGTGCGGATGGGATGTCTGCCCGGACAAGGCCTGCATTTCGGATTTCCAGGTGCCATCGGATCGTCCAAGGGCGAGCAGGCAAAGCAGATGCTGCCACTTCGCTTCTTCGGCGATACGTCGGTCCTGGAATTGGCTAAGGGTCTGAAATAGCTGCGCAGCTGGTGCATAATGGCCGTGTTCAAATTCGAACCGGGCTTTGGTCCAAAGAGCCAATGGTTCCCCGCTGAGAAGCGCTTGTGCGGCAAATGGAGCCTTGCCGGCATACCGGTCTGCCATGACCCGGGGTGAATAGTAATAGCCCGATCCCATCACCAGGAGGAGCAGGAAGGCGAAAACAGCCAAGCCGGTTTTTACCCGGGAATCTTTCCGCCTATTCCCTGTCCCGGATGCTTTGTCCCATTGCTTCATCTGCTCCCGCAACTGTTGGTTACGGGCGGCCTGGATCACCCGGAAGGCGTCCAGGCTCTCCTGCACCACCCGCTTTGTCTCCGGATCTTCGGCCATTTTTTTTTCGAGGGCCGCCTGATCCCCCGGAGAAATTGTCCCGAGCAGGTATTCGTCGATAAGCTCCAATAGTTTATGATCTTCCATCTGACGCTGTTTGGTGTTCTATGGAATCCCCCTCTACCCCATGTGTCCCTAACCGGGCATTTTGTGACCGGAACGGACCAATTCTTTTAATTTTTTAAAACAATCGTATTTGATTTTCCTGGCCATGGCATCCCCGGAGAGCCCCATTTTTTGGGCAATTTCGACCATGGAATAACGCGCCACCCAGAGTAACAGGATTTCCCTGCACCGGGGACCCAGGGTATTGAACGTAAGGATCCACTTTTCCTGTTCTTCTTGTTGAAGATACCGGGACTCCGGGGTCTCTTCGTTTAATCCATAAGCTTCCTCTTCTTCATGCGCAAACAGCAACCGCTCTTCCTTTTTGAGGTCATTCAGCAACAAGTGCCGGCCGATCCCTTTCCAATAAGCGCTGAGCGAATGAACCTGGAGCGCTTCATACTCGATCTTCCGGAGAAGGACCAGGAAAGCATCATGCAGTAAATCGCCTGCACGGGCCTCGTCTTCACCGTACTTACTGAGCAGTTTGGCAAAAGAAATGCGCACCCCCTTGCTGTATTGCTGATAGAGTTGTTGGATGGCCTGCTCTCCGGGCGGACCGCCGTTCCGGATCAGCCGGATCAAATCTTCATCCTGTACAGGAGGATGGCCTTGCAAGTGATTCATGTGTTTTCAAGCTGATGATCACAAAGCAAAAAATTGTTTTCACTGGCTTCATCAAAGAGCCATCATACAATAATACAAAATCCGCATCGCGAAAAACCGCTCCGAAAATTTTTTTAAAAAATAGTTCCGGGAGCGGTCACATTTGACAAGGTTCGATACATAAGGAGATAGAAGGGATAATGCGTGCTTCTGAATCTGTTGCATAACACCCGGTTTGATTCCATGCGCAGCGATCGGAAGTCTGGATGTTCCTCACAGCCAGTTGAAGAGAGCCGGATGTTGCCCCGATGCGTCCGGCTTTTTTATTGGAGGGGCAGGATAAGCAAAGGAACAGGCATGGAGAAAGACCGAAAACATTCGGCAACAGTAGTACCTCCTTTTTTCCATTGGATGAAAGACCTGGCGGGAAGATGGACATGGATCAAAGGCATGGTGGATCTTCTCTATCCGCCCCTTTGTGCAGGATGTGGCATACTGCGTCCCCTGGATCATCACATCTTTTGCCTGGATTGTTTGCAGGAATTACCGGAAACCGGGTATCACCTCCTCCGGGAAAATCCGTTTACAGACCATTTCAAAGGGCGCGTGCCTATCAGGGCCGGAGCGGCATTTCTTTTTTTCACCCGCGGAGGGGGCACACAGCGGTTGCTTCACCAGATCAAGTATCATAACCAGCCAGACCTCATCACCACGATCGGGCGATGGTATGGTCATCAGCTCCTGCAATCGGATTTGTGGCGGGAGACCGAAGTCATTGTGCCGGTGCCATTACACTGGAAGAAATTCAGGAGAAGGGGATATAACCAAAGTGCGGTATTCGGTGCGGGGTTGGGAGAGGCCATGCATATTCCATGCTACCCAACAGTTTTACGCCGCATCACGCATGATAAAAGCCTGACCGGGATGAAGCGATTTCAACGGATCGAGACGATCGGCTCTTCCTATCTGTTGGTCAAACCAGGCCTCGTGCGGGATAAGCACGTACTCTTAGTGGATGATGTGCTCACGACTGGCGCCACCCTGGAAGCATGCGCCTTGGCACTGGCCATGGCCCCGGTGGCTTCCGTCCGGATGGCAACGATTGCCTGCGGAGATTTATAAAAGGTTTTCTGCTGGATGCCAGAAATGTTTTTCAAAATCCACCACCTTGTCATTTTTCACCTTCACACCTTCCTTTTCCAACGACCGTTGCATGTATTTCGGATCCGGAAAATGGAGGCGTCCGCTGAGGAAGCCCTCCCGGTTGACTACCCGGTGAGCGGGAATCGGGCCATGCATGATACTGGATTGTCGGAGCGCCCAACCCACCATGCGAGCGGATCCCAGCGTCAGGAAATCCGCAATCGCCCCGTAGGTGGAGACCCGTCCCGGAGGGATCGAACGCACTACCGCGTAGACATCCTCGAAATAGTGATTTTTCACCGGCTTTGCCATACGCTAACGGGGGCTTGAGTATCTTGCTTCGCGAGAAGCAAGATACTCAAGGCTATGAAAGGACCCGGTATTTTTTTGGCGCAATTTATCCGAGATGAGGCGCCCTTCAATTCCCTCGAAGGCCTCTGCGGCTGGGCCGCGGCGCATGGTTTCAAAGGGGTCCAGTTGCCCACGCTCGACCCATGGCTGATCGATCTCAAACTGGCGGCTGAAAGCAAATCGTATTGCGAGGAACTGAAAGGTAAGATCGGCGCGTTTGGCCTGGAGATCACAGAATTATCCACCCATCTCCAGGGGCAATTAGTCGCTGTGCATCCGGCCTATGATGTTTTGTTTGATTCCTTCGCCCCCAAAGAGCTCCGGGGAAATCCAAAAGCGCGGACGGAATGGGCGATCGACCAGGTTCGTTTAGCAGCCAGGGCCAGTGCCAACCTTGGCCTCGACGCGCATGTGACTTTTTCCGGTGCGCTAGCCTGGCCCTATGTGTATCCCTGGCCACAACGCCCTCCGGGGCTGATCGATGAGGCATTCACCGAACTGGCACGGCGGTGGACGCCAATCCTCCAATATTTCGATGAACACGACGTGGATCTGTGCTTTGAGCTGCACGCCGGCGAAGACCTGCACGATGGTGCAAGCTTTGATCGTTTCCTGGACGCGTGTCACGATCATCCGCGTCTTTGTCTTAACTACGATCCAAGCCATTTCATTCTTCAGCAACTGGATTATCTCCAATTTATCGATCTGTATGAGGACCGTATCCGGATGTTCCATGTCAAGGATGCTGAATTCAATCCTGACGGGACCAGCGGTGTCTATGGCGGCTACCAGGATTGGATCGACCGCCCCGGCCGGTTCCGCAGCCCCGGGGATGGAGAAATCGACTTCGGGTCTGTCTTCAGCAAACTGGCGCAATACGAATTTGGGGGATGGGCGGTCCTGGAATGGGAATGTTGCATCAAGGACAGCGAACAAGGTGCCGCTGAAGGAGCTGCCTTCATCCAGGAGCACATGATACAGGTGACGGATCGCGCATTCGATGATTTCGCCGGAGGCGTTTACGACCGGAAAGCAAATCGCCGGATTTTAGGACTTGAATAATGACTTTCCATATGAACAGCACTTCCAATCGTTTGTCTGCTTTATCCCGATGGTTCATCCTGATGCTGGGCTTTGTCGCCATTCCTTCTTTCCTCGTCAGCCAGCAGACCGATTGGGCCCAGCTGATCGAATCCTGGCGCGAATCGTATCATGTACCGGGCATGGCCGTGGGGATTGTCTACAACGATCAGATAATACTCTCTGAAGGGTTTGGCGTACTGGAAGAAGGGAAGCATCAAAAGGTGGATCAGCATACCCTGTTTGCCATTGCCTCGAATACAAAAGCCTTCATCACTGCCTCCATGGCATCGTTGGTGGCGGATGGCCGGCTCAACTGGGACGACCCGGTGCGCAACTATCTGCCTTATTTTGAACTCTACGATCCATGTGTCTCCGAGATGACCACGATACGGGATCTGCTCTGTCACCGCATCGGCCTGGGTACCTTCAGCGGGGATGTGATCTGGTACAGAAGTAACCGTACGGCCGAAGAGGTCGTTCGTCATGCTTCCGGCATCCCCCAGGCATTTCAGTTTCGCAACGGATTCGGATACAGCAACGTGATGTATATCGCGGCGGGTGAAGTGATCCGGGCGGTCACCGGACAATCCTGGTCTGACTACGTAAAGGAACACATACTTCGTCCCCTGCACATGGATCGAACGGTCACTTCTACCACCGACTTATCCCGCATGGGGAATGTCGCGACGCCTCATCATCCCGACGGAGAACAAAATGAACCGATCGATTGGGTAGAATGGGGAAGCTCTGGTGCAGCCGGTGGTATTATCTCCTCCTCGGATGACATGCTGAAGTGGATCAACCTGCAACTGCATAACGGCACGCTCGGAAATGAAACGTATTTCAACAGGCAGGAGCAATTGCAGATGTGGACACCCCATGTCAATTTCCCTGTCAGCGACCGCACGCGGGAATTATACGGAGGTCGCAATTTCAATGGCTACGGCCTTGGCTGGGGCACTTCGGAATACAATGGCCGGATGATGGTTTCGCACACCGGCGGGTACGATGGTATGTATTCTGCCGTTGTGCTCCTGCCCACCGAGAAAATCGGCATTGTCGTGCTGACCAATTCGATGCGAAGCATCGGCACCATGCTGGCCAATGAAATCCTGGATCGTCTCCTGGAATTACCGCCCAGGGACTGGAAAGAAAGAGGCATCCGGCAGGACAAGGATCATATGGCCGACCGTGCATCCCGGATCACACAGCGTACGGATGCCCGCCATATGGATGCCCCGGCGAGCCTGACCATGGAACAGGTCATCGGTTTATATCGGTGCCCGATGTACGGGGATATCCGCATCATCGAATCGGAGAAACAACTCGTGATCGATTTTGACCTTGCGCCCGGGCTCCGGGCTAAACTGACGCATTGGCATGATGATACCTATCGTCTCGACTGGGTGGAAAAACAAGCCTGGTTTTCATTTGGCACCGTTCAGATTCAAAAGGACAATAATCAGCAGCCTGTTTCACTGCTCTTTGATGTTCCCAATGATGACATATTTTTTGAGGAAATTCACGCCGTCAGGGTGAAGTCATGAGCCAAAGCCTTCCGCCGTATATCGCGGATCTGAAAGAAACCATCCGGGGGGACGTCTATCATGATCCCGTCGTACGTGGCATGTACAGCACGGATGCCTCGGTCTACCAGATCATGCCGGTTGCCGTCATCTGCCCGAGCGATGAAGCCGATGTCCTGTCATGCCTGGGGATCGCTAACCGCTATAAAATCCCCATCCTTGCCCGGGGCGGCGGCACCAGCCTGGCCGGCCAGACGGTCGGGGAAGCGATCGTGCTCGATTTTTCAAAATATATGAATTCCATCCTCCTGCTGGATCAGAAAGAAGTGATCGTGCAGCCGGGAGTGGTGCGGCATCAGCTCAACCAGTTTCTCAAACCCAAAGGATTGGAATTTGCGCCGGACCCGGCAACGAGCAGCCGGGCGACGATCGGCGGCATGATCGCCAACAATAGCTCCGGCACCAAAAGTATCCTCTATGGAAAGACAAGCGATCATGTGCTTGAACTGAAAGTGATGCTGGCAAACGGGTCGATCATTCATACCCGACCCCTGGATCCGTCAGCACTCCAGGATAAACTGCAGAGCGAAGATCCGGACGCGGAGCTTTACAGGCAATTGATGAATATAGCGGTCCCCCTGACCAGCGAAGTGCGGGCAAGATATCCAAAAACGATGCGCCGAGTCGGGGGTTACGCCCTGGATGATTTTCTCAGCGCAGGATGCAGTGATCTCAACACGATCCTTATCGGTAGCGAAGGCACGCTGGGGATCATCCTGGAAGCAAGGTTGAAACTGGTCGAACTTCCCAAATACAAAGGGGTGAGTGTGGTGCAATTTGATCGCGCGCGGGATGCTATCAGGGCCACTACCACCATGGTCCGTTTTAATCCTTCGGCTGTTGAGATCCTGAGTAGACTTTTATTGGCCTACAGCCGCAAAAACCGGGAGACGGCAGGGATGTGTGGTTTCCTGAAAGGAGACCCGGAATCCATCCAGATCATCGAATTTTATGGGGACCACCCGGAAGAAATTCAGTTGCGGGCGGAAGCGATGCATACCGAGTTGAAGCGGCTTGGGTTTGGATATGCCCATGATTATTATCCGGAAGGAAAGATCTATCATGATGTCTGGGGCATTCGTGAGCGCGGGCTTGGATTGATGCTGGGCGAGCCAACGGACAAGAAGGGCGTACCGGTCATCGAAGATGCAGCGATACCCCTGGAGCATCTCGATGCTTTTATCGCCGACGTGGTTGCCATATGTCAACGACGGGGAATCGAGGTGGATTATTACGCACACGCCAGTGTGGGCGTGATACACATCAAGCCCTTGCTCGATATGCGGGTGGAAGCGGATATTCACCAGTTTAAGGAGCTGGGATACGAAGTCTTCCAGCGGGTCATGCATTATGGCGGTTCGTGGAGCAGTGAGCATGGAGACGGCATTGTGCGAAGTGGATTTCTCAAGGCGTTTTACGGGGAAATGATCTATGAGGCATTTGCTAAAATCAAACGGCTATTTGATCCGGACCACCTGCTCAACCCGGGTAAAATAGTGGATCCACCTCCGATGGACACCCATCTGCGGTATGGCGGTCAGTATCATGACCTTCCGTTTGAGGCTGTCTATCAGTACAGGGAGCAGCGGGATTTTTTCACTGCCGTGCATCAGTGTTCAGGCCTCGGGGCTTGCCGAAAGATAACCGGGGGCACCATGTGCCCCAGTTTTATGGTGACCCGGGATGAGGCAGATTCCACCCGCGGCAGGGCAAACGCGTTGCGCCTGGCCATGTCCGGGCAACTGGCGGGCGGAATGGCCAACAAAGAGTTGCCGGCTATCATGGAATTATGTCTGTCCTGTAAAGCCTGTAAGGCTGAATGTCCCAGCAGTGTAGACATGGCCAGGCTGAAGAGTGAACTGATGCAGCATCAGTTTGACCGGTATGGGCCTTCCCTGCGCGAAAAGATGATCGCCCGAAGCCCGGATTTAGCCAGGCGATTTGCCGGCATGCCCGCGCGATGGGTCAACCGGGTACAAGCTTTACCGGTGTTCAGGCAAATGATGATGAAACTCATCGGCCTGGATATCCGGAGGAAAATGCCAACATACACTTCAAAGCCCTGGACAAAAGCACGCGCCAAGACGGGAGTTCCATCATCGCAGGATCCTGATGTCATCCTCTTAGTCGATACCTATACCCAATGCCATCAGCCCGAACCGGGACATGCAGCGCTTACATTGCTGACAGCGCTGGGCAAGCGGGTGATGTTGCTGGATGCGGGATGTTGCCAGCGGCCCCGGATATCGCATGGATTCCTGCGGGAGGCCGCCAACCGCGTTTCACCAGGGGTGGATAAAATTATTCCCTGGCTGGAAAAGAATATTCCCGTGGCGGTCCTTGAACCCGGATGCGCTTCTGCCTGGACCGATGATATACCGGATCTGATCCGCGATGAACAAAAAGCAGCCAGGCTCAAAAGCATCATGACATTTGAGCAAGTGCTGTCCCTGTTTCTTCGCCAGGATCCCCGGGCAGTGGAAAAAATCAGACCGGTCTCGCGGCAAGTCCGGGTACACGGGCATTGTCATCAAAAGTCTGTGCTTGGGATGGATCCGGTGCGGGATATTTTCTCCCGCTATCCGGAAGTGGACTTCCGGGAGATCGACAGCGGATGTTGCGGGATGGCAGGATCATTCGGCTATGAGGCAAAACATTATGACCTCTCCAAAAAAATGGCCGGGCGCGTATTAGTCCCGGCCATTGAAGATGTTCCGGAGGCACTGATCATTGCCAATGGATTTAGTTGCCGGCACCAGATCGCGGATTTTGCGCACCGGGAGGCAGTACACATCGCCCAGGCATTTGTGCCTCGACCGGAGTCCATGGATAATCAATAAAGAGCAACCACAGCGCATGTCCCAATCCCGTTTTCCGCCGCTGACCAATCGTTTCAAATCTTTTCTCAACGTCCGGAAGTTTATCCGCGATCCGTTTCCACTGCTGGATCAGGCGATAGGTCGGTTTGGCAAAACGTATTCTTTTTACATGGGTGGCGTGCAAAAAGCCGTGCTGACGGTTGATCCTGAGGCAATACGGCAACTTCTTCAAAAGCATCACCGGCTCTATGAAAAATCTTCGATTGTCACGGATATTCTCGCCAGGTATATCGGTAAAGGTCTCCTCACCGCGACCGGTGATCAATGGTTGCGCCAGCGTCGCCTGATCCAACCCGGTTTCCATCGCAAGCGCATCGAATCACTGGAGTCGCTCATGCGCCTCGAGATCGATGCCTGCATGCGGCGATGGGATGAAACAGCCAAAGCCGGACAGTCCCTGGATGCGTACCAGGAGATGAACAAGCTCACCTTCAGTATCGTGGCCAGGACCCTTTTCAGCAGCTCCCTTGAGGAAAGTGGCCTGCACCGGCTGAGCAATTTGATCAGCACCATCCAGGAATTTATCATTCGGGAAGTGCGGCAGCCTTTCAAGCGATGGTGGTACCGCCTCTCCGGTCAGACCAGTCATCATGTCCGGCTCGCGCTAAGCGCGCGCGAACTGATCCGTGACAATATCCGGATGCGGCAACAAGCCACCGCTCAACCGGATGATTTGCTGACCATGTTATTGGAGACCCGGTATGAAGATACCGGACTCCCGATGGAAGAGGAGCAACTCATTGACGAATGCCTTATCCTCTTTGTCGCCGGTCATGAAACTTCCGCCAATGCTTTGTCCTGGATGATCTACCTGCTGGGTAAGCACCGACCGGAATGGATCCGATTACGGGAGGCGGATCAGGCTGAGCGTCCGGTCCGGATAAGGAATGTCATTCTCGAAACGCTAAGACTTTATCCACCCGCCTGGGTGATCGATCGTGTTTCGCTGGCAGAAGACCAGATCCTGCAGTATCATCTGCCTAAAGGCACTACCTGGATTGTCTATATCCGGGGCATGCATCGGCAGGCAGATCATTTTCATGATCCGGATGCGTTCATCCCGGACCGGTGGGATGAACCGGATATCTACCGCGAAGCTTTCCTCCCGTTTGGGTCAGGGCCGAGGCTTTGCATCGGGGAACATTTTGCCATGATGGAAATGCAGTTGATCCTGGAAGCAATTGTTGATCGGTGGGATTTTGTGTTGCTGACAGGGGATATTAAAGAAAAAGCATTGGTCACTTTACGGCCGGACAAAGCAGTACAGATCCGTTTAGCTGCCCGGTAACCCAAAAAGCATCTGGCTAAAGCCGGGCAATCGACTTTAGCCGGAGGATTTTATTCCTTTTAAAAAAATAGACGGGTTTTTTTTGGAAGGACCGCGATCCGGGAGAAGGAACCCGCTTCCTTTTACGCGCATCGCTATTCACTTTTCGCTACATTCGCTTCTCATTAAAAAACAGCCACTTCACATGTCCGAACCACACAAGCCTTATATCCCGGCGGATAAGATTCTTCCTGAAACGACCGTCAAAGCATTCATCCTGGGTGCGGTCCTCTCTGTTGTGCTGGCTGCCGCCAATGCCTACCTGGGCTTGTTTGCCGGCATGACAGTGTCAGCCTGCATTCCTGCCGCGGTCATTTCGATGGTGGTGCTCAAGATGTTTAAAAACAACAATATCCTGGAAAACAATATCGTCCAGACCGCTGCTTCGGCAGGCGAAGCGTTGGCGGCAGGAGCCATCTTCACCTTTCCGGCCCTTATCCTGCTGGGTCATTGGACGCAGTTCAATTATCTGGAGGTCATGCTCATCGCGTTGTGTGGCGGTATCCTGGGCGTATTATTTACGATACCATTACGTCGTGCGCTGATTGTCGAACAACAACTCAAGTTTCCTGAAGGTATCGCTACCGCCGAGGTGCTCAAAAGCGGGGAAGAGGCAGGCAAGTCCATCTGGTTCCTGGTCACAGGATCCTTATTAGGGGCCTTTCTGAAGTTTGCAGAAGCAGGTCTGAACCTGTGGGGAGCAGTGGCCCAGGTGGCCGGAAAACTTGGCAGTAAATATTACGGTTATGCCGGAGTCAATTTATCCCCTGCCCTCATGGGGGTTGGCTATATCGTCGGACCATGGATTGCTTTCCTGGTTTTCCTGGGCGGTATCATCAGCTGGTGGGTGGCCATACCGATCTACCTCTGGATCAATGGGATTCCGACGGAAGGAAACCTGGTGGACATCGGTGGGGCCGTCTGGGGCAGCCAGATCCGGTACCTCGGTGTAGGATCGATGGTGGTGGGCGGACTCTGGGCCCTCATCAGCCTGGCCAAACCAATCATCGCAGCGATCAAAAATGGTATCACGGCCATTCGACACCGGCATTTAAACGGAGAGTCGATCCGGACAGAACGGGATATGCCTATGGGCCAGGTCATCATTGCCATCGGTGCCATGATCATCCCGATCTTCATTATTTACCTCCGGGAGATCCATCATGTACCCATCACCTTATTTATGTCTGTGCTGATGGTCCTGGCGGGATTTCTCTTCAGCGCGGTAGCCGGCTATATGGCCGGGCTTGTGGGCAGTTCGAATAACCCGATATCCGGTGTGACCATAGCGACCATTCTTACTTCCTCGCTGATTTTGCTGGCCCTGATGGGTAAAGAGGCCAGTGCCGGACCTGTGGCCGCCATCATGATCGGGGCCGTCGTTTGTTGTGCCGCCTCCATAGCCGGTGACAACCTGCAAGATCTGAAGGCCGGTTATATTGTCGGCGCTACCCCCAGGGCACAGCAAATCATGCTGATGGTGGGCGTGACTGCCGCTGCCATTGCGCTGCCGGCGATCCTCAACCTGCTCAACACTGCTTATGGAATCGGTGCCCAAAGCGGAAGGGAAGGTGCCCTGCAGGCTCCCCAGGCATCCCTGATGGAGAGTGTGGCGCGGGGTGTATTTAAAGGAGGCCTTCCCTGGAAAATGGTCTACATCGGCATGGCCATCGGGGTGACAATCATTATCCTGGATAAGATCCAGGAAGCGCGGAAAAGTGAATACCGGCTGCCTGTCCTGGCCATCGCGGTTGGGATCTACCTGCCCTTTGACCTGGACAGCGCCGTGATGGTAGGCGGACTCGTGGCCTTGCTGATCAATCGCTTTCAGAAAAGGAATAAAACCAGGGCCCAGCCGGATCAGGCAACGGCGCTTGGTCGCAGTGAACGCGCAGGATTACTTTTTGCTTCGGGTCTCATCACAGGCGAAGCATTGGTCGGGATACTACTCGCTATTCCCATCGTCATATGGGAACGAAACATCTTCTCCCTGGGATTCCAGTTACCCGCGCTTGCCGGTTTCCTGGCGCTTATCGGGGTTTGTTACTGGCTGTATCGTTCGGCGACACGATCGTACATAGCCTAAAAAAAAGGCGACGTGTTCACGTCGCCTTTTTTTATCTTTATCCCAATTCCGCGGCTCCCAAACAATGAACTCAATGAAACCTGTCCTCACGGGTCTGGTACTCCTTTTGTCTCTCTCCTGGCTACATGCCCAGTCTGAACGTCTAGTTGATATTCCACTTCCGGTCCTGGATCAATTCAGGCTCTCATACCCGGATGCACAAAACATCGAGTGGAAAGCCCAGCACGGAAAATACCTGGCCCTGTTCAGAAACTATAAAATGAACACGGCGGCCATGCTCAGCGAAGACGGAACGATGCTGCAGACCGAAACCGAAATCAAGACCATCGCTCTTCCCCTCCATGCGACCCTGTTTCTCAAAGAGGAAATCGGTGTCCGTAAAATTGAATACGCCAGCATCGTTGAAAACGAATCCGGCGTCATCACCTTCAAGGCGAGGGCGGACAAAGCACAATACTGGTTTGACAGTGACGGGCAACTTTTCAACCAGACAGGTATGGCCTCGGGCATCGTCTCCGCTCCTCACACCAACTGAACCTATGAAATCATTGCTTTATCTCCTGCCGATCGCTGCCCTGCTTTTCGGGCAATGCAAATCTGCCGAGCCGAAGGTGGTGCCTCCGGAAATGGTGACCACTATCTTCTCCGGCCTTTATCCCGGGGCGACCGAGGTAACCTGGGAAAGAGAAGACAGTCTCTATGAAGCTTCCTTCATGCAGGATACAGTCAACAAATCGGTCACCTTCCAACCCGACGGCACGGTCGTTGATCTAGAATCTGCGATTCCGCTATCACTTCTTCCTCCCGCCGTTACCGACTATGTTAAGCAGCAATTGGGCGGCAAACGGATCAAGGAAGCCACCCGCATCATTCATGCGGATGGTATGATTGATTATGAGATCGCCGTCGAAAACAAGGATTACCTCTTTGACAGTAATGGCAGCCTGATCCAAACGAAAGAGGAAGAAAGCGGGGACGAATAACGTCTTTAATCCGTATAAACTATCCGTACAAGACTCAACCGGTTGTTGCGTTCACTTGGCACGATACATTCGTTGTAAGCCGTCTGCAGACCATCCTTAAAACGCAGTTTGAGCCGCTGGTAATCTGTATTGAACACGGTCTTACGCTCCACATGTCCCATGCCCGTCACTTCATAACCACCGACGGTGTTTTCCTGTTTGATTTCATCATTAAAGAGGAACCGTAACCGGGAGGGCGTCCGGAAAAGAAAATAGCTGGAATACATCGCCTCATCATCCTGGGAATATTGCCGCTTGCGCAGGACTTGTTTCCAGCGCTCTGCGCCATTGGCGTCCACGGCAAAAAGGATAAGATCCTCATAATAATAGTCTACCCAGCCGCCACGCAGGTAGGAGCCGTTGTCCCGTCTCATCGGCATACTGGATCGGCGGGAAAATTCCTTATTGAGTTCAGCGATGATGACAGCACCTCCGTCTTTTTGCAGGGCAACGTCACGGACATTAAAGTCCCCCAGGCCCCGGCTGGCGGAGACTTCTTTTCCCATCACCTCGGACAACAGGTCCTCATTGAAAGGGAGCATGTGAAATTCCGGCGTTTCCCCGGCCAGGTAACGCACAAAATAAAACCCTTGTGCTTTAGCCGAAAAACGTTCACTGTAAAGACCCGTCAGGATGAGGCGTTCGTTGAGGTTGTCATAAAGTGTGTAATAATCATACACGGAGTAATCCCCCAATTCAATGGTTTTATGGACGGCTTCCGGCACGCCCGGGACAGAACAAAAGAGCTCAAGGCTCTGCACTTTCTGTAAAAACCTGTCCGGCTCCATGGTGAGATAGAAATCGCCCTTGTTGCTGACTTCCAGTGAACTGAAATCCCGTTGCAGACTGGATCCGGATAGTTTGATGTCGTGTTTCCACAACTGCTGACGCCGGATCAGGTCATATCCGGTCAGCAGGAGCGTGCCCCCATCCTCCCGGTACAACACGATTTTATATTCATCCTCGGAAGACTTAAGCTGAACCTGGGGCGTAATGAAAACGCCATGGATCGTATCGATGGTCGTGGAATCGATAAACGAAACATCATGGGCGTAGGAACGGTGATAAATGTAGTAATCTCCTTTTTCCCGCATGCCGTAGATCAAATCGAATCGGTTGGCCTGGCCAAGGACACCGATCACATCGACCCTCCGGTTGCCCAGGTAGATCTCCCGTTCCCAGCGGACATGCATGTCTTCGTCAAAGGCCTGGATAAAATATTGGTGCCCCTTGTCCCGAAACAGCAGCAAATCGCCATCGACCCATCCCAAAACCGAATACGCGTAATCGGTCCGCAAGGGTAACTCTTCTGAAATGGTGATCACCTGGCCAAACAACAGGGTCAGCGCGACCGGGCACCCGGTCAGAGCGGCTGTGATGCTGAGGCGTGATAACAGGGAAAGCATGATAAAGCTAACGTTCGAGATACCGGTATCGTTGAGGAAAGGTAGGGTCAATTGGGGCAAAGTGCAACCGGGCGATTAAATTTGACGCAAATACAAAGCCTAATGTTGTCATCAGCGATAGTCGAATGTGTCCCCAATTTCAGTGAAGGCCGGCGACCGGAAGTCATCGAAGCTATTGCCCGGAGCATCCGCCAGGTAGAGGGTGTTAAGCTCCTGGACGTCGATCCGGGAAAGGCCACGAACCGGACCGTCATGACCCTGGCAGGCCACCCGGACCATGTGGTGGAGGCTGCCTTCCAGGCGATCCGGACAGCGGCTGCGCTGATCGATATGCGGCAACATCATGGTGAACATCCCCGCATGGGCGTGACCGATGTCTGCCCCCTGATCCCCATCTCGGGTATATCCATGGAGGAGACAGCCCGCTATGCGCATCAATTGGCTCAGCGCGTGGGTGAGGAGTTGAACATACCGGTATATATGTATGAAGCCGCGGCCACGAGGCCTGAGCGGAAAAACCTTGCCACGATCCGTGCCGGGGAATATGAGGGCCTGGCTCAAAAAATGAAAAATCCGGAATGGGTTCCGGATTATGGGCCTTCCGTCTTTCACGAAAAAGCCGGAGCCACGGTTATCGGTGCCCGTGATTTTCTGATCGCCTATAATGTAAACCTGAATACGCGTTCCGAACGAAAAGCCAATTCGGTGGCTTTTGATGTCCGGGAAAAAGGGCGGATCAAAAGGACCGGCCATCCGGTTACCGGGGCGATCGTCCTCGACGCGCAGGGCGAGCCTGTCAGGGAAGAAGGCATGTGCAAAGGGGTGAAAGCCATCGGGTGGTATATCGGGGAATACAACATCGCCCAGGTATCCATGAATATCACGGATACCAAACTAACTTCCCTTCATGCTGCTTTTGATGCCTGTGTACAAAGTGCATCTTCCCGCGGGCTGCGGGTGACAGGTTCAGAATTGGTCGGGCTGGTCCCCCTGCAGGTGATGCTGGACGCAGGGCGTCATTTTTTAAGGAAGCAGGGGCTCTCGGAGGGCGTGTCGGATGCGGAACTCATTCACATCGCGGTGAAAAGCATGGGGCTGGATGAATTAACCTCTTTCGAACCAAGGAAAAAAATCATCGAGTATTTACTGGAAGACGTGGCCATAAAAAAACTGGTGGATTTGTCCCTGGCGGAATTTTCTGCAGAGCTGGCTTCGGATTCACCTGCGCCGGGTGGGGGTTCAGCGGCCGCTTATGCCGGCGCGCTGGCGGCCTCCCTCGGTACGATGGTTGCCAACCTCAGCGCCAACAAGCGCGGGTGGGAAGAGCAGCAGTCCTTTTTCTCGGCATGGGCCGTGAAAGGTCAGGCCAGCCGGAAAAAACTGCTCGACCTGATCGATGAAGATACCCAGGCATTCAATGCGCTCATGGCCGCATTTCGATTACCGAAGGAAAATGATGCGGATAAAAGCCGCCGGTCAGCGGCCATTCAAAAAGCCACTTTACGCGCCATTGAATCCCCCCTTGAAACAGTCAGGGCATCTTTTGACCAACTTGATTTTCTCTACGAAATGGCTGCTCAGGGCAATCCTAATTCGGTATCGGATGCCGGCGTGGGTGCGGTATGCGCGATGGCCGCTGTTGAAGGTGGCTGGATGAATGTGATGATCAACCTGGGAGGGTTGAAGGATAAGGCCCTGGGGGATAAGATCAGGGAGGAAGCCAATGCCTTGCTGGAAAGAGCCAGGGACAAGAAGGAGAAAATTGTAAAACTGGTAACAGAGAAAATGCAATAGCTCTATGGCCAAGTGTTTAAATTACTGCAAGAGCGATAAACAGCGTTGATCATGCCGGTTATACGATCCGTACATCATCGGGAGCCGCGATTTGGAAGAAACTGTTTCCTGGCCGATACAGCAGTCATTGTCGGTGACGTCGTGATGGGGGATGATTGCTCAGTCTGGTGGAATGCGGTCGTGCGCGGCGATGTCAATGCGATCCGGATCGGGGACAGAGTCAATATACAGGACGGGGCGGTACTGCACTGCACCTTTGAAAAATCACAAACGATCATCGGGCATGATGTTTCGATTGGGCACAATGCAATCGTTCATGGCTGCACGATTGAGGATGAGGTCCTCATCGGGATGGGCGCCATCGTCATGGACCTGGCCCTCGTGCAGAAACATGTCCTGGTGGCGGCAGGGGCCGTCGTCCTTGAAAACAGTGTGCTGGAATCCGGCTGGATCTATGGAGGTACACCGGCTAAGAAGATAAAAGAACTCGATGCGGATACGCGCCAGTTTTTTATCACCCGGACGGCCGCCAACTATGTTTCTTACGCGGGCTGGTTCAGGTGATGGTTACGGGTGATGTGCTGTTGTCAGGTGCAGGTAATGTTCGTAATCCTTTTGTGATGCGTTGATCACTGCATAGGCTTCCTCCCTTCCATAGATATGGGGAATCTCCACAGGTTGGCTTCCTTCAGGCGGTTTTTTATAGGTCAGGAAATAATGTTTCAGCCGGTTGATCACTTCCTGGGGCAACTGAAACAAGTCCGTGTATTGGCTGTACATCGAATCCTGCCGTAGTACCGCGATGATCTTGTCATCGGCTTCCTGCTGGTCGATCATGAGGAGCCCGCCGATGGGGATAGCCTGCACCAGGATATCTCCGTGCATAATGTGATGCTCCGTCAGAACGAGGATATCGAGCGGATCGCCGTCACCATGGATGCCCGCATAGCCTGTCTTGAGCATGCACAGTTCCGCCACCGCCGCCGCGCAATAGGTCTGCGGTATAAATCCGTACAAGGCCGGTACCACATTGGAAAATTGCTGTGGCCGGTCGACTTTCAGTATACCGGTGGGTTTGTCCAGCTCATACTTGACCGTATCATCCGGGGTGATCTCGATATAGGCGGTGACCGCTTTCGGGGTATCCACCCCGATGGGTACGCCATGCCAGGGGTGCAATCGATAGGGATGTTCCATGAGATAAAAGGTAAAACTTATAAATGAAAACCGAATCGTGAAAAGTGAAGGCAATGAGTGGCCGGTGGAGATGCAGACAGGTATGCTGACAAAGGATGGTTATCGTAATTCGATCAGGTACATTTTTTTCAGCTTTTGGTTCCTTGTAGCGGGATGGATAAAAGTAAAATTCAGATTAGCGACACGGTAATCATCGTAGGTATGCAGAACCCGGTGCGGTGGCATTTCAGGCAATCCTTCCCGGCTGACGTAAATCCATGTGCCGGCCGGAAGTGTATCCAGCATGGCGCCGGTCGCCAGGGGCACGATGCGGTCGCTGTAATAATCAAAGGCAAAGGCGAACTGGTCGTGCCAATAGACTCTCGAAGGATTCTCTTGTTTAACCAGTCTGCCTGCCTGGCCGGACGCCTGGTAGCGGAGCAGATGCGGATAGAGATGAAAGGTGAGAACGAATTGAAAAACGAGCACGCCGGAAAGGGTGGACAAGATCAACCGATCCGCCGGGTCATCCCCTTTTTTATACAACCACCACATACCGGCATACAGGACAGCCATCAGCAGGAAAAGCACCGGGTGAAAGGTGGGAAATGCCCAGGCCAGGATGGCAATGGCGATCATGAAAAGGAAATGAAGCACTACCCATTGAAGCCCTTTGAACCAGCCGGACAACGTGCCGGCGTGCCGGACCAGGAAAGAAGCGACCATGATCGCTGCAAACGGGAATAGTGGAAAAACATAATGGGGCAATTTGTACCGTGAGGCGGACAGGGCGAGGAAGGGCAGTAAAAACCCGCATAGGGAAATCCATTCCTTACGGCTTTCTTTACCAAGCACTTTCCGCAGGACATGCCTGGCTTTTTCGATCATCGCGGGAATAAAAAAGGCGATCCATGGCTGGAAATCCCAGAGCATGGTGTTGATGAAGTAATAAATGGGAGCGTGATTATTCCAGGTGCTTTCGCCGGTGATGCGGCCAAAACTCTGTGTCCAGAAAAAGAACCGAAGCCCTGAAACGCCCTTCTGCCCAAGGGTGGTTTTCTCCGGGTGAAGATCATACTGCTGATACAATCCATAGCACATCGGTGCCAGGACTAGCGCTATCGGAAGGAGAAGGCTGATCCATTTCGGATCAAAAATTTTTTTCCATTCCCGGTTGAGCAGCAAATGTCCGCCGATCGCGCAGGCCGGAATGATCAACCCGATCGGACCTTTGGCCAGCATCGCTCCCCCGATAGCCAGTCCGCCCAGCATCAACCACTTCCATCCGGGTTGTTTCAGATATTGTGACAAGGCGAGTACGGAAAGCATGACCATGCATGTCAAGACACCATCTGTCCGCACATCCAAGGTCATCAGGTGAAACGCCTGTGATGTCCCCATGATCAGGGCCGCATACAACCCGGTCCGGTGATCATACCACATCCTGGCCAGGCGATAAGTAGCCCATAACGCGAGCACTAACAACAACACCGCGGGTAATTTGGCGGCAACGTTCGAATTGCCGAGGAGATGAATGCTTGGTGCAGTCAGCCAGAACAGGAGGGGAGGTTTGTCCAGGTAATCTTCTCCACGCTGGTGGACCTGGAGATACTGTCCGGATGCTGCCATCTCCCTGGCGATCGAGGCATATTGCGAGGCATCGACCTCCATGATATCAATCGTCATGTTGCCGATCCAAAGAAGGATCATCAGGCCAATCAGCACCCTGTACCGGTGCTGATAGAGCCATGGGAGGAATCTTTGTTTAAACATATTTAACATTCCTTCACCCAATTTCCACAGGATGACGATCGTTCAATAAAGAAGGAAGCAAGTTATTATAATTTCAAAAGACCTTGTCTTCCATGCCCCGTTCGCCAAAACCGAAATCACTCCCTTTAACCGGTATAGTCGCGGCTAAGCAGCAAAACGTATTTTTGTAAAAAACCACTCGTATGAAACAGCTGAAATTCTTTGCCATCTTTTCCCTGTGCCTGGTTTTCATTACACATGTGAACGCCCAGAGCAAAGCTGGTATCCGGGCCGGTGTCCTCATCTCCAAACAGGCCTATGACGGCGGCATGCTGAACGTGGACACCAAATCCAAGTTGGGCGCGGATCTGGCGTTGGTGTGTGATTTTCCGATCGGGGAGATTTTTGCCATCAGTCCGGAATTTCACTGGCTTCAAAAAGGTGCCAAGATCAAGGACCTCAATGCCCCTTTCTCGGAATCCTCGCGGACCTTCAATTATCTCGAGATCCCAGTCCTGTTCAAGATCCGGTTTGGATCCGAGACCGGTTTTTTTCTGTTTGCCGGCCCCAGCATCGGGTACCTGTTTGACCAAACGGATAAAGATGGCGACGGGAGTAACAACGATGTGGATATCCATGATTTTAAACGGGCCGAACTGGGAGCCCATCTGGGCGGGGGCGTTGCCTTTGGACCCCTCCGGGTGGATATCCGGTACATCGCCGGATTTTCCGACATCGCTGACTTTGAGAGCGATAATGTGAAAATCAAGAACTCCGGTTATGGCGCCGGGGTTACCCTGATGTTTTAAACGACCCTTAGCCGATTCTTCCATTCCCGATTCATGGGGTAACCCATTGAAAATCTATACCTTTGCCCCCCTGATGAGTTCGACAAAGGACAGGTTGGATTTATCCCGGCTACCGCAGCATGTGGCCGTGATCATGGATGGAAACGGACGCTGGGCCAAAGAACACGGGAAACCCAGGATCTGGGGTCACCGGAATGGTGTCAAATCCGTCCGCATGGTCAGCGAAGCAGCCGCGGAAATCGGCATTCCCTGGCTGACGCTGTATGCTTTTTCCACGGAGAACTG
The DNA here is from genome assembly GCA_964617515.1 of uncultured Saprospiraceae bacterium. GTDB lineage: Bacteria > Bacteroidota > Bacteroidia > Chitinophagales > Saprospiraceae > Opimibacter. The sequence goes on from CAZTXO010000040.1 coordinate 21,394, forward strand.
GAATCGGCCAAGCCTGGAGGTCAATGCCCTGATGGACATCCTGGTGATCACGGTGCGCGAGGAACTCGAGACCATGAACAAAAACAACATCCGCCTGGGAGCCATCGGGGACCTCGATCGCCTGCCCCCGAATACACGGAAAGCCTTGCTGGAAGGCATCGAAAACACCCGGAATAATACGCGCATGACCCTCACCCTGGCCCTCAACTATTCTTCGCATTGGGAAATCACCGAGGCAATGAAAAAGGCGGTGGCCCTGGCCAACCGGGGCGAACTCAAGCCGGAGGATATCAACCGGGAAAAAGTGGCTTCCTTCCTGGCCACCCATCCTATGCCGGATCCGGAACTGCTCATCCGGACCAGCGGTGAATACCGGATCAGTAATTTTTTGCTTTGGCAGATTGCCTACACAGAGTTGTATTTTTCAAATGTGTATTGGCCTGATTTTGACAAAGAAGAATTCTACAAAGCGATCTGGTCGTACCAGCAAAGAGAGCGCCGGTTTGGCCAGATCAGTGAACAACTGGCGCACTAGCCATCATCCAAACAACACATCCATCGTGCCATACGTTTTTGTCGCAGCTAACCCGGTCACCCGCATGAAGTGTTTTTCAACCCTTTTCTTTTCCTTATTGGCGTTGACTTTGTTTGTGGGAGGCCCTGCTCACTTGCAGGCGCAGAAGACGGCCATCGAATACGGTAATGTCGAAGAGCTGGAAATCGGGGGGGTCGAGGTGGTCGGCATATTTTTCAGCGATCCCAATGCCATCAAATCGGTCTCCGGCCTCAAAGTGGGGGACAAAATCAAGATACCAGGCCTGGCTATCACGCGTGCCATGCGCAACCTCTGGAAGCTCCGGCTCTTCGATGATGTGGAGATCACGGAGGATAAACGAATCGGGGACATCGTATTCCTCTCCATCCACCTCCGGGAGCGGGCGCGCCTCGCGGGATGGTCTTACCGGGGCGTCCCGCAATCCATCCATGATGATCTGAATGATGTCGTCAACCCCTTCCTCATTAAGGGCCAGGTTGCCAGCCATGCCATGCAGATCAATGCCCGTAATGCCCTTTCAAAATTCTATATCAAAAAAGGATACCTGGACACGGAAGTGACGGTACGTGAGGAAGAAGCCGGTCAACGGGTCAATGCGATCAACCTGATCTTCACCATTGACACGAAAGAAAAGGTAAAAATTGACAAGATCGCTTTCGAAGGAAACAAGGCTGTCAAAGACAGAAAGCTGGCCAAACTCATGAAGGATACCAAGGCCAAAGCGGCTTTCCTGAAAGCATCCAAATTTATCGAAGCGGACTATGAAACCGACAAGGAAGCCATCATCGCCAACTACCATAACCTCGGATACCGCGATGCGCAGATCGTGGAGGATACCCTTTGGAGAAACAAGGATGGCCTGGTCGAACTGAAGCTGACGATCGATGAAGGAAAAAAGTACTATTTCGGCAATATCACCTGGAAAGGGAACACGATCCATACCAGTGATGAATTGTCCAGGGTGCTGGGCCTGCACAAGGGGGAAACGTTCAATGAAGAATTGCTGCATACGCGCCTGACGTTTAGCATTGACGGTCGCGATGTCAGTTCGATTTACCTGGATGACGGGTATTTGTTTTTCAGCGTCGAACCCACGGAAATTGCCGTACGGAATGATTCGATCGACCTGGAGATGCGCATCTTTGAAGGGCCACAGGCCACCATCGACGAAGTCATCATCAAAGGCAACACCCGTACCCACGAACATGTCATCCGCCGGGAGCTCCGGACACAGCCCGGTCAGAAATTCAGCCGCTCCGATATCATCCGGTCACAGCGGCAGATCATCGCCCTGGGGTATTTCAATCCCGAAAACCTGAACATCCAGACCCCGGTGGACCAGAGCAACGGGACGGTGGATATCATCTATGAAGTGGAAGAGCGGCCCTCAGATCAATTGGAACTCAGCGCCGGATGGGGTGGATTTGGGCGCAGTAAAGTCATTGGGACGCTCGGCGTCACCTTCAATAATTTTTCCCTTCGCAATATTTTCAATAAGGAAGCCTGGAGTCCTTTGCCGCAAGGCGATGGCCAGCGCTTATCCCTCCGGGCACAAACGAATGGTGATTTTTTCCAGTCGTATAACTTCTCTTTCACAGAACCCTGGTTAGGGGGAAAGCGACCGAATTCCTTTACCCTGGGCGGCGTCCTGACAAAGATCAACCAGGAATATTTTTCGCTGGGCAAACTGGATATCGGGCGTGCTTTTGTCGGAATGGGAAGCCGGTTGAAATGGCCGGATGACAATTTCATATCCAATACGACACTCAACATTGAATACCTGAAACTGGAGGATTATTCCAATGGGGATTTCCGCGATAAGGACGGGAATATCATATCCAACGGCAAGTTCAATAACTTCTCCATTCAACAGTCCATTACCAGAACGACCATCAACGAGCCCAATTTTCCAAGAACGGGTTCACAGATCTCTTTGTCGGTCCAGCTGACGCCTCCATATACCACGTTATTTGGCCGAAATTATGATCAGAATGATCCGGAGTCGGTCTACAAGTTTGTCGAATATCATAAATGGCGCATTGATGCGGAATGGTATACGCCGGTGGCCGGAAAACTGGTGTTGAAAGCCGGCGCCAAAATGGGTTACCTCGGGTCCTATAACAAGAAAATCGGAACACCTCCTTTCGAACGCTTTGAAGTGGGTGGGGATGGACTCAGCAATCAGCAATTTGGCATCACCGGCAAGGATATTATCGCTATGCGCGGTTATGAAACAGAGGACATCGCCGCCAATCAATCCGGGGGCGCGGCCATTTTTAACAAGTTTACCGCTGAGCTCCGCTATCCGCTTTCGTTGAATCCGACGTCCACCATCTTCGGTTTATTGTTCCTCGAAGGGGGCAATGCCTGGAAAGGATTCTCGGATTACAACCCCTTTGATTTAAAGCGGAGTGTGGGTGTGGGCTTGCGCGCGTATCTGCCCATGTTTGGACTCCTCGGATTTGATTTTGGGTATGGATTTGACAACCAGGCCAAGATTGACTCCGGGGCGAAATGGAGCGAATTCGGTAATTTCAATATCATCCTTGGTTTCGAACCCGATTGATGCGCCTCACGAGTTACCCGGCCGTTTCTTTTCTTCTTGTTTCCATTTTAGTCAGCGCATGCGCCGTCGTGCCGCGGGGTTCCTTTTCCAGTGAAATGCTTCCTCCACCGGATTACAGCCGGGAGACATACTGGGCGGCTTTACCGACGATAAAAGACAGTGCGGATGCCGTACCGGTGGCCGAATGGCGGGATGAGCAAGCCACCGCCCCGGTGGATGTTTTTTTTCTTCATCCGACTACGTACACGCGACGGGCCAAACGGCATGCCTGGAATGCCGATGTCAACGATCCGCCATTAAACCTGAAAACGGACCGCACCACCATTCGTTACCAGGCAAGCCTTTTCAATGGAGCCGGCCGAATCTACGCGCCCCGTTACCGGCAGGCCCACCTCCATTGTTTTTTTACCAAGAGGAACCTCTCCGAAGCAAAGGCGGCCCTGGACCTGGCGTATGAAGATACCCGGGAAGCCTTTCATTATTATCTCCGGTATTTCAATCAAGGCCGGCCATTCATCCTGGCCGCCCATAGTCAGGGGACCTTTCATGCCGCACGCTTATTGAAAGAAGAAATAGAAAATACGCCACTGGCGCAGCAGCTCGTCGTCGCGTATTTGCCGGGCATGCCTGTCCGGGCCGGGTATTTCCATCGGATAAAACCATGTGCGCATCCGGATGAAACGGATTGCTATTGCAGTTGGCGAACCTACCGCAAAGGTTACCTGCCCAAGCGTGAGCATTTTCCGGATGAGGGCGTGGTCGTTACCAACCCGGTCACGTGGGATAGCGCCATGCCGGTCGCTGCCCGGGACCAGCAGGCAGGAGCGGTGCTAAGGGACTTTCGGACCCTGATGCCGCATCTGTTGGCCACCGAGGTGCATGACGATCTTTTGTGGGTCAGCAAGCCGCGGTTTCCGTGGAGCTTTCTGCTCCTGACAAAAAATTACCATATTGCAGATTACAACTTTTTCTATGCGGATGTGAGGCAAAATGCCCGGGAGCGCATACGGGCTTATCTGGAGAGGCACTGACCGGTACATGGATATTCATCATCAACGATCCAATTGGAAAATCTGGCTGGCGATTGCCGGGATCATTATCCTGGTTGTTTCCTTACTCTATACCAGTTACCTGGCCCAGCGCTTGCGGGAGGGAGAGCGGAATAAGGCGCTCCTGTTGTTTGACGCCTATGAGACGATCTCCAATCTCACGGACATCGATGCCGATATCACCCTTCCTTCCAACATCATCGAATCCAACCAGGACATCCCGATCATGGTGGTGAGTGAGTCCGGGCAGGTCTTCTATGCACGTAATTTCGGCCCCGATCTCGATACCAATAAAATATTTCTGGCTAAAAAATTGACGGAACTGAAAAAGAAAGGGCCCAAGCCCACGGCGATTTCAGATGCCTCGACACGGCAGTTGCTTTACTACCAGAATTCAAAACTGCATGAACTGTTAACCTACTTCCCGTATGTGCAGCTTTTATTGCTGACAGTGTTTATCGGGGTTGGCTATGTCAGCATCAACAATGCAAGGCGTGCGGAACAAAACCGCGTGTGGGTGGGGATGGCAAAGGAAACCGCGCATCAGTTGGGCACCCCGATCAGTGCGATCATCGGGTGGATTGAGCATTTACGCGATTCATATCCGGAGGAGAGCGAACAAATCGCTGCCCTGAAGCACATGCAGCTGGAAGTCCTCAAAGAAATGCAGAATGATGTGGACCGGTTGGACCTCATTGCCGACCGGTTCAGCAAGATCGGTTCGGCTCCGGCGCTGACCGAGGTCAATATTTTTGACCAGATGCGGGAGATCACTGCCTATATCCGGCGACGGGCTCCCCGCAAAATCGTGTTCGACGAGCCTCCGCCCGATGTTGCGCCGCTGATGGTTGCCGTCAATCCTCCACTGTTCAATTGGGTCATTGAAAACCTCATGCGCAATGCCCTGGACGCCCTTGAGGAAGGGACCGGCACCATCTCCTGGAAGATCACTGACCATCCGGATCACATTGAATTGGATGTTAGTGACACGGGCAAAGGGATCCCGCCTTCGGATCTGAAGGCTGTCTTTGAACCCGGTTTCACCACGAAAACCCGTGGATGGGGCCTGGGACTGAGTCTTGCCAGGCGGATTATCGTCAACTATCATAAAGGAAAAATTTTTGTAAAACATTCCAGGTTGGGAGAGGGTACCACCTTTACGATTATTCTGCCCAAACACACCTTGAAAAACTCCCGCTGAAGCGGGCCCATCCGCTGTTTTCTGCTTGCCCTTTGGCCCTCGCTTTGTTACCTTTGTCATGGCAATAATTCCTGAGTATGACCAATCAATTAAACATCTTCCTCCAGCATCTCACGCTGGATCCGGCGAAGATTCACTATCTCAAAACCCCCGCCGAACTCATCGAGGCAACCATCCTGAAAAAGCAGGGTGTCCTGGCCGATACCGGTGCCTTGTGTATTGACACCGGTAAATTCACCGGACGATCACCCAAGGACCGGTTTATCGTCAAAGACGCGATTACCTATGACTCGGTCGATTGGGGAGTCGTCAACAAGCCGATCAGCGAAGAGCATTATCAGCTCCTGAAAAAGGAGATCCTGGATTACGTACGCCAACGCGAATTGTATATCCATGATGGATATGTCTGCGCGGATGAGAACTACCGGCTCAACGTGCGTGTGCTGGCGGAATACCCCTGGAGCGCTTTGTTTGCCAACAACATGTTTCTTCGCCTCAACGGCGCGGAAGTAGAAGCTTTTGCGCCGGAATGGACCGTCGTCTGTGCGCCCGGTTTTCTCGCGGACAAGGAACGGCACGGTACCCGGCAAGCCAATTTCGCGGTGATCAACTTTACCGATCGCGCGATTCTCATTGGCGGGACGGGTTATACCGGGGAAATCAAGAAGGGCGTTTTCAGTGTCCTCAATTACTTACTGCCCCACGATGAAAAGACCCTCTCCATGCATTGCTCCGCCAATGTGGGCAAACAGGGGGATACGGCCATTTTCTTTGGGTTGTCCGGCACGGGGAAAACGACCCTGAGCGCGGATCCGCATCGCGCGCTGATCGGGGACGATGAGCATGGCTGGTCCGACGAAGGTGTATTCAATTTTGAAGGAGGATGTTATGCAAAATGCGTGGACCTCACGGAAGAAAAAGAGCCGGATATCTTCAGGGCCATCAAGCATGGCGCCTTATTGGAAAATATCCGCTTCTATCCCGGAACCCGAACGGTCAATTACATGGACATCTCCGTGACCGAAAATACGCGGGTATCCTATCCGCTCTATCACATTCAAAACATGATGCCCGGCTCGATCGCCGGCCATCCGCGCAATATTTTCTTTTTGACCGCCGACGCTTTCGGGGTATTGCCGCCGATCAGTAAACTCACCCCCGCTCAGGCCATGTACCATTTCATCTCGGGGTATACGGCCAAAGTGGCGGGAACGGAAGCCGGGGTCAATGAGCCCCAGGCCACATTTTCTGCCTGTTTCGGCGCCCCGTTTTTGCCCCTGCATCCAACCCAATATGCCTCCATGCTGGGGGAAATGATGCGCCGGCACAAGGTCAATGTATGGCTGGTCAATACCGGTTGGTCCGGAGGTCCGTATGGAATCGGAAGCCGGATCAAACTCTCCAATACCCGCGCCATGATCACCGCAGCGCTGGAAGGTAACCTGATCCATGTCCGGTATAAAACACACGAGGTCTTCAACCTTGCCATGCCGATGTCCTGCCCGGGCATCTCAGATCAGAATATTCTCAACCCCGTGCAAACCTGGGGCAATGCGGAAGATTACAAAAACAAAGCCATCACCCTGGCCCAATCCTTCCATCGCAATTTTGTCAAGTATGCCGCCCAGGCTTCCGATGAAATCCTGTCCGGTAGTCCGCAAAAGTTTGGTGAGATCGACATGACGGTCGCCGCCGGAGAGGATATACCGGGATAAATTAAAAAAGGTGATCTTAACCGGATCACCTTTTTTTATTATTGTTTCTGTGAACGCTCAGTAAAGATAAGCCAATGCGGTCTTGTCGTTGTTATTAAACGGACGGTTGTCGCCGCTGCCGATACAGGCCAGCATGAATGAGTTGGGGTCCGGACCCGATGGGGTGCCGGGAATCAGAATGGCTCCTACGCCGGCTTGCCCTTCATTATAATAGGCGCCTCCGCAGCTATAGGATCTGTCCATATAGTCCGTATGACGGAAACCAATGCAATGGCCAATCTCATGGGCCATGATAGTGGCGCAATAATTGATAAATGTATTGCTGTTGCCGCTGCCGATCGCGTTGCTGTTCATTTTCACCTGGCTGTACGGATTTCCACTGCTGGACGGGAAGCCGGAGGAAGCAAGGTAATTACCGGGTTGTTTTTTCAGGTGAATGTTTCCACCGGAAGTGGCACCATTGTAAACAAAGGTGAGTCCGAGGTTTTCTGTATTACGCCGTGGCTCCACTGATCCAACAGCGGACTGGTGTCAGGAGTTATGGTTTTAATTATACCCAGCAGGGCTCAGGTTGTTATATCGATGCCTTCTACCTGAAGTACCTGGAAGAGGATCGCGCAGTTTTTGCGGTCACGCTGGGTTCGTTGTATCAGGTTTCCGGATTAAGCCTGGCGCGCCGGATACAAGGTGTTTTCTTGGAGGAGGTCCTCCTTTCACCGGAATCAGCCATGCAGTTCACCCTCCGAAGTGAGCCACTTCAGCAGGGTCGGAATGTTTTTCAATTGACCATCATCCTGGCCGATGGCAGCAGGATAGCAAGTGAACCGCTGGAAGTGTATTACCTGAACGATAAATCCATATTGGTGTTCCCCAATCCGGCCATCAGCGAACCTGCAGTCCACATCCTTTTTGACCAGAGACCGGCATATTCATTGGAGCTGCTGGATAGTAGCGGCCGGTTACTGGCCAGCTATCCCAATCCGCAGAATCCTCAGGTCGTCCAAGTGCGGGATTGGCCGATCGGTGCCTACATCATCCGGGTCAACTATGAAGACGGGAGCATGGAAGCCGGACGGTTTATCTTGTTTCCATGAACGAGATGGGTGAAGCCGAACCTTTATCTAGGGTACTTAATCCGCAGGACCCTCCGGGAAGTTGATTCTTAGGCAGACGCGCTCCGATTTTTTCTTTCCTCCTTTTGTATATTACAGCGACCATTTGTTCCGGCTTATCCAAAAGACGGACATCAGCTGTATGAAATTCGACAAATCTTCTACGGACCAACTGATAACTTCGCTGGCAGAAGGTGATCTGACGGTATTGGACGAGCTCTATGACCTGCACCGGGATGACTTTCTGCTTTGGTCGGGTTCCCGCTTTAAAGGCGTGCCCCGTGATCTCCGGCTGGAGGCCTGGCATGACTCCATGATCTTGTTTTATGAGGAAATCCAGGATCAAAAGGGTCTCCATCGCTACCCCGATTTAAAAAACCACCTCTTTCTGATCGCGTATCGCCGGATGGCAGCCCTTTATGGCAGAAACGAGCGGAAGGACTTCGTGGGGGACTTCGATGTTCGCTTTCACCTGCAGGAAAACAAGCATGTGGTCGAATGGGAAGAAGCGGACCGGGAAAGCCAAAATCTTTTAAGGGAATCGGTAGGCGATCTCCCGGAGCAAAGCCGTAAGATCCTGGTCCAACGTTTTGTAGAAGGCAGACCGGTGGAGGAGATCATGCAGGCTATGGGGTCTACCTCAGTCAATGCATTCAGTGTGACCTTGTCCAGGGCGTTGATCCGCCTCAAAGAAATCATCGTGGAGAGAACAGCACATCAACAGGCATGGAAGAAAGAGACCAGGTCCTGATCGAGCGGTACCTCGCCGGTGAAGCATCGGGCGCGGACATGCATGAGATCATTCAGCGACAACAGTCTGACCCGGACTTTCAGCGTGAACTGAAGGAATATGAATCGGCGAAAGAAGCGCTTCGTCTCCGGCAGCGTGATGAGTTACGTCTTCGCTTTCGCCAGCGGGATGTCCTGCTGAATAAAAAACAAACGAAAGGAACAAGTCAGGGTCTTTCCAAAACGACCCGGTTGTGGATATTGGCCGTCACCAGTATCTGCGTGGTGCTTGGTTATTTTTTATTCTTTTACGAGAACCCAAAGGAAAAAATACAGGAGCTAACAGCCCCGGAACAAGTACAACAAGCTCCGGAAGAAAAACTTTCTGTTCCAAAGGAATTCTCCACCATGGAGCCGGAAGGGAATTCATCCAAACGGGATAAAGCAATGAATCGAAAGCGGGGGACTTTACTGTTTGCCGCCAATTATAAACCGTATAAAGATTCCCGGATGGCCCCGGCAGGCAAGAAAAATCCCCGGGCCACGATCGCCGAGCATTTCACAAGACAGTATTGGGAGGACCGTTATCAGCAGGCAGTTGATACGTTTTCGCTCCTGGCCCGGGCAGATCAGGACAATGATTTTTTCCGGTTCCGCTATGCCAACGCCTTGCTGGCAATCGATCAGACCAACAAAGCCGAACGAATCCTCAAAGACCTCATCCGTGAAAAAACGTCCGTATATGCCAATGAGGCCCGCTATATCCTGGCCTGGCTACTGATAAAAGAGGGTAATTGGGAAGAAGCGGTTATCAACCTCGAAGAATATACCAAATCCGGTAAAGCCAGGCACCGGGCAATCAGTATGGAGTTGAGCCGCCTGGTGAAGTAAACGATGCATGGATTTCAGGATCTTTCCCCTTTCATGACATACCGGATGGCGATATGCAGGATTGTTCCCTTTCCTTTATCTTTTCTTTATATCCTGCCCTGTAATTTTGCGACGTCGCGGACCGATGTTCGGGACCCAGTCTCGTGAAACAAAAGAAATATCTGCCCTACCTCTTCAGCCTGCTATCTATCACCGGGGTCGCGGTGGTGGGGTATATCTTGCTGCCCTGGATCGGTTACCAGGCGGTAGCCCTCATGCTCCTGGTCGCGGTTTCGCTCCTGGCCATGCTCCTGGATATCTGGCCTGTGGTCATGGCCGCTATTTCCAGCGCTTTGATCTGGAATTACTTTTTCATACCCCCTCGATTTACGTTTCACATCGACCGCCCGGAGGACATCCTGATGTTTCTCATGTATTTCATCATCGCCCTGGTACATGCCGTCCTGACTTTTAGAATCAAAGTGCAGGAACGAAAAGCGCGGGACCGGGAAGAGAAAGAAAAAACGATCCAGCTTTATAACACGCTCCTGCACTCCTTATCGCATGAACTGAAAACACCTATTGCCACGATCATCGCTTCCGCAGATACCCTGCTCGATGACGGGAACCGCATCCCAAGGCTTGTTGAAACCGACCTCGTCCGCGAAATCGAAAAAGCGGCCATGCGGCTTCACCAGCATGTCGAAAACCTGCTGAGCATGAGCCGGATCGAATCCGGTATGCTCCGGGTCAAACGCGATTGGTGTGATATTCGTGACCTCATCGCTGCTGTCCGGCAGAAATTGGAACATACCGACCAGGCTCGTCTGACCCTCCGCTTCCCGGATCAGCTCCCGTTATTCTACCTGGATTCCGGCTTGATCGAACAAGTGATATATAACCTGCTGCAGAATGCTTTTCAATATACTTCCCCAACATCCCCGGTAGAACTGAGCGTGGCATACGATGGCGAACAATGCAGCATCGCGATTCGGGATCACGGTCCAGGCATACCTAAGGGAGAGGAGGAGCATATCTTCAAAAAGTTCTACCGGTTACCGGGGACAAAAGCGGGTGGCACAGGACTCGGCCTGTCCATCGCAAAAGGTATCGTGGAAGCGCACCAGGGCAGTCTGACCGTGGAGAACGGAGCGCATGATGGGGCGATCTTTACCCTGCGCCTCCCGGGACAAGTCTCCTTCATCAATTACCTCAAACATGAGTAAAGCCGAAATCCTCATCATCGATGATGAACCGCAGATCCGGCGACTGCTCGACATCATCCTGCAAAGCAACGGCTACAGGACGCGCGCTGCGCTTACGGCAAAGGAAGGGATCCGGATGGCCGCACATCATCCGCCGGACCTTATCCTCCTGGATATCGGGTTACCGGATCAGCGTGGGCATGACGTGTTGAAAGAGCTGAGAACATGGTACACCAAGGGAATCATCATGCTCACCGTGCAGGACCAGGAAGAAGATATCGTCAGAGCCCTGGATCTCGGAGCTAATGATTATGTCACCAAGCCTTTCCGCACTTCGGAATTGCTGGCGCGTATCCGGGCCGTGTTGCGGTATCACCCGGAGCACCCGGGGTCATCTGTCGTTCAAAAAGAAGGACTGGAAATCGACCTGGCGAATCGCACCGTAAAGCGTGACCAGGAATGGATTCATCTCACACCGACCGAATTCAACCTGTTATCGCTGCTCGTGAAAAACGAAGGAAAGGTCCTCACCCATCATTTCCTGCTGAAAGAAATCTGGGGACTTTCCTTTCAGCAGGAAACACAATACCTGCGGGTTTTTGTCGCGCAATTGCGCAAAAAGATCGAGGATGATCCCAATCAGCCGGAGCATATCCTCACCGAAAGCGGCGTTGGATACCGCTTTATCTGATCTTTATTTTTTCTTTATACCTCTGCCACAACCTTAATGCTTCCTTTATAACGAGGGTGCCACCTTTGCCGCTAAAGGTCAAACAATGAAAGGCGGTCATTCATTTGCCAATAAAAAGGTAACGGCGGCTTCCCTGCTGGTGGCCCTCGGGATTATCTATGGGGATATCGGCACCAGTCCCCTGTACGTACTGAAAGCCATCGTCGGGGAAAAACAAATCGATGAGGTATTGGTGTTTGGCGGGGTGTCCTGCATTTTCTGGACCCTGGTTATTCAGACTTCCGTCAAATATATATGGCTCACGTTGAAAGCGGACAATGATGGCGAAGGCGGCATTTTTTCCCTGTATGCGCTGGTACGTCGTTATGGCAGGAGGCTCATCATCCCGACGATCCTGGGTGCTACCACCTTGCTGGCCGATGGCATCATCACGCCACCCATTTCCGTGGCTTCCGCCATCGAAGGACTTACCATCCTGCCCGGGATGGAACATGTATCGACCGTGCCGATTGTCATCGGTATTCTTTCCCTTCTTTTTTTCTTTCAACGGTTCGGAACGCAAAAAGTCGGAGGCTTTTTCGGACCGTTTATGCTGATTTGGTTTACCATGCTCCTGGTGATCGGATTGTTCTGGCTGGTTCAATATCCTGCCGTGCTCCGGGCGGTCAATCCCTATTATGCGGTCACGTTACTGACGAAGTATCCGCATGGTTTCTGGTTGCTTGGGGCGGTTTTTCTTTGCACGACGGGCGCGGAAGCCCTGTATTCCGATCTCGGGCATTGCGGCCTCCGCAATATCCGGATGAGCTGGCTCTTTGTCAAGACCTGTCTCCTCGTCAATTACTTCGGCCAGTCCGCCTGGCTGATGCGTCAGGGAAACGTCACGCTGGACGGGCGTAACCCGTTTTTCGAAATGATGCCGGAATGGTTTTTATTGCCCGGCATCCTGATCGCCACCGCCGCCACCATCATTGCTTCACAGGCGCTGATCAGCGGTTCTTTTACGCTCATCAATGAAGCGATCAACCTCAATTTCTGGCCAAGGGTCGCCGTCCGTCAGCCCACGGAAACCAAAGGCCAGATCTATATCCCGAGCGTCAACACGATTCTCTGGATCGGCTGCGTGCTGATGGTCTTGTATTTCCGGCAGTCCTCCCATATGGAAGCGGCCTATGGCTTTTCCATCACGATCGCGATGCTGATGACCACCCTGTTGCTTACCGTGTTTTTACGGTATAAGCTCCGGTGGAATCCGTACCTCGTCGGTGCCATCTTCCTTTTTTTCCTGCTGATCGAATCCTCCTTTTTTGTCGCCAATATTGCCAAGATCCGCGAAAGGTGGATGTTCCTCTTTTTCGAATTGTTTATTTTTTCCGTGATGTACATCTGGTACTATGCCCGGAAAATCAATAATCAATTTATCCGTTTTGTCCAACTGGGGCAGTATACCGGACGCCTGGTGGAGCTGAGCCAGGATGAACAGGTTCCCAAATTTGCCACACACCTCATCTATCTGACCAAAGCCAACCACCGGCATGAAATCGAGGATAAGATCATGCGCTCCATTTTTGCCAAAAGACCTAAACGGGCGGATGTGTATTGGTTCCTGCACATCAACCGCACGGAACAGCCCTATACCCTTTCATACGATGTCACGGAACTCATCGATGACAAAGTGATCAAGGTGACGATACATTGCGGCTTCCGGATTCAGCCCAAGACGGAATTGTATTTCAAGCAGATTATCCGGGACCTGGTACGGGAAAAGGAACTCAACCTGCATCTCCGGCCGGATGGTTCTTCTAAATATAATTTGGAGCCGGATTTTAAATTT
>CAZTXO010000041.1:0-34401 GCA_964617515.1 uncultured Saprospiraceae bacterium
GCAATTACACCTATATTTATCTGGTCAATCACAAAAAGCTGTTCATGGCCAAAGTGTTGAGCGCCTATGAGTCCATTCTGGCTCCAATGGGCTTTATTCGCACCCACCGCAGCCACATGGTGAATCCCATGTATGTTCAGACCCTTCAAATAACAGGTGAAGTAGTGATGGCCGATAACAGTCGAGTAGAGGTAAGTCGTCGTAAGAAAAAAATGGTTAAAAATTTATTCGGTGCAGATCCGCGATATCAGGAAAGGCCTCTTTTAACCTTTAGTGCAGCTTGCTGATTATAACAACCTGAACACATAAAAACCAAATGATCCGGATAGCCATCATAGAGGATGTTTCTGCGATTCGCCGCAGCCTTACTGCTTTTCTCAACACGGAGGCCGGATGTGAAGTGGTAGCCTCTTGTGAATCGGTTGAAGAATTTTTAGCGCTCGAGGCGTCAGCTATTGAGGTTAATGTGATTTTGTCCGATATCGGGTTGCCGGGTATGAATGGTATAGAAGGCATCCGGTTGTTTAAGAAGCTTTATCCAAATGCGGAGATCATCATGCTCACGGTCTTCCAGGACGAAGACCATATTTTCAAAGCGCTATGTGCCGGTGCAACCGGTTATTTGCTTAAAAGCACCCCATTACCCCAAATCAAAGAAAGTATTATCAAAATCAGTTCCGGTGAGGTCCCCATGAGTAAGGCCGTCGCCCGCAAAGTACTGGAACACTTCAATCCAAAACGCACCTACGGCAATAAAGAAGATGAACTTACCGCCCGCGAAAAACAAGTGTTGCAACTCATGGTCGAAGGGCTGAGTTATAAAATGATTGCCGCGCGGCTGGACACCAGTCTCGAAACCGTGAGATCACAAGTCAAAAGCATCTACCGCAAGCTTCATGTCAACAGTAAAGCAGAGGCCATCAGCCTGGCCATCCATCAAAAACTGAAAGGATAAATTAGTGGGCTGTTCATTTTTGCGACCTGCGCATCTTGCTTCTGTATACACTACGTCCTAAGCATACTTTTTCACCCGAAGAGGTGATTTCGCAGAATAACCATTGATCGGACATTCGCATGGCAAACAAACAACCATGGCCAAACAGATCACCCCTTCGTTGATATGCCTAGTGCTCCTCTTTACAACCTTTAGCTTATATGCCCAGCGGGTAGGCATAGGGACCGCATCTCCGGAGGCAAGTGCTTTGCTGGATCTAACAAGCACTGATAAAGGCATCCTGATCCCTCGCATGACCACTGTGCAACGAAATGCCATCGCCACCCCGGCGGCCGGGCTGATGGTCTATGATACCAACCTGATGGGTTTCTGGTATTACAATGGATCTTCATGGCTTTCGGTAGGAGGCCCTGATGATAAGTGGAAAATGTATGGCAATACAGGAACCAATTCAACCCACTTTCTGGGCACGGCAGATGATCAGCCGATGCGTTTCAGGCTTAACAATCTCAAGGCAGGCACCTGGGATGGAGCCAACCGGAATTATAGTTTAGGGGTTGGGGCGCTGGACAGCATCACCACCGGAAAAGGCAATATTGCCATCGGAACAAAGGCTTTGTTTTCAAACAAGACCCAGAATGGCCTGGTTGCCGTAGGAGATTCCAGCTTGTATAGCAACACAACGGGTGTTCAAAACACCGCGATAGGTAGTCAAGCTTTGAGAAAAAATACAAACGGCTCAAATAATGTGGCCAGTGGGCACAAAACACTATACTCAAATACGATCGGCTCAAATAATGTGGCCAATGGGCACCAAGCTTTATACTCTAATACGACCGGCAGTGATAATTTGGCCAGTGGGTCCCAAGCACTGTACTTTAATACGACCGGCTCTTATAATGTAGCCAGTGGGTATGTAACATTATTAAATAACAAAACCGGCTCTTATAATGTGGCCAGTGGGTTTGTGACATTATTAAATAATACAACCGGCTCTTATAATGTGGCCTATGGGTCATATGCGTTGTACGCTAATACGACCGGCAACTTTCTCGTTGCTGTAGGAGATTCCAGCTTGTATAGTAACACAACGGGTGTTCAAAACACCGCAATAGGTAGTAAAGCCCTTCGAACCAATACTAGCGGCTCAAGGAATACTGCATTCGGGTTTCAGGCATTATCCAGCAACACAGGCTCGGCCAATACGGCTGTAGGTAACAATGCACTTCGGCTAAATACTTCTGGCAATATTCTCGTTGCGGTAGGAGATTCCTGCTTGTATAGCAATACGACGGGTGTTCAAAACACGGCTATTGGTAGCCAAGCTTTGAAAAGAAACTTAACTGGCTTTAGTAATGTGGCCAATGGGTATCATTCGTTATACAATAACTTGATCGGCTTTAATAATGTGGCTATTGGATCTTATGCTCTGGATAACAACACAACAGGAGGAAGAAACTCTGCTTTTGGACATGCAGCAGATGTAAACGCAACCAATCTTTTCAATTCAACAGCTATTGGAGCAAATTCCTTGGTTGCTGAAAGTAATTGCCTTGTCCTTGGGAGCATCATTGGGGTAAATGGCGCTACCGAATCAGTAAATGTGGGCATCGGCACCACAATCCCCAAAACCCGGCTGCATATCGTCGGAGGCAGTGACGCCAACTACATCGACACTTCAGGATACCTGGTTACAGGTGATGTGGCGACATCCAATATTATCATAGATGACAATGAGATCATGGCCCGGAATAACGGCGCTTCCGCTCCACTCTATCTGCAGGTCAGCGGAGGAGACCTCAAAATAGGATCCGGAACGCCCAGCTATAAGCTGGAGGTGGGTTCAAGTGAAGCTGCTAAAACCGGCGGTGGCGTGTGGATCGCCGCATCTGATCAACGACTGAAAAAAAATATACGCGCATTTGAAGACGGACTTGACATACTGAAAAAAATCAGGCCGGTGCAATTCAGCTACAATGGACAGGGCGGCATTGCGGATGATACATCAACTTTTGTAGGCATCATTGCACAGGAACTGAAACCAGTGGCTCCCTATATGATCGGAGAGTTTACCTATACCGCACCGGATGGACAAAAAGAAAACTACATGGACTATGATGGGACAGCGATGACGTATATCCTCATCAACGCAGTCAAGGAGCAGCAGGTCATCATCGATCAACTTAAAGCCAACCAGTTAGCCTCTGATGTCGCCCATAAAAATGAAATGGTCTCCCTTAGGGCGCAGGTGGAAGCGCTAAAGCAACTGATGCTGTCACAACAGGATAATTAATGCAAAAGCTCGGATATACTTTTTCACCCTAAGAGGTGATTTCGCAGAATAAACAGAGCTCGGACATTCGCATGGTAAATAAACAACCATGGCCAAACAGATCACCCCTTCGTTGATATGCCTCGTGCTCCTCTTTACAACCTATGGCTTACATGCCCAACGGGTTGGTATCGGGACCGCAGCTCCGGATGCAAGTGCTTTGCTGGATCTTACGAGTACTGACAAAGGCATACTGATCCCGCGCATGACGACTGTGCAGCGAAACGCGATCACCTCCCCTGCGACCGGGCTGATGGTCTATGATACAGACCTGATGGGTTTCTGGTATTACAATGGATCCTCGTGGCTGTCGGTTGGAGGCCCTGATGATAAGTGGAAAATGTATGGCAATACAGGCACCAATTCAACTCACTTTCTGGGGACGACAGATGACCAGCCGATGAGGTTCAGGCTTAACAATCTCAAGGCAGGCACCTGGGATGGGGCCAACCGGAATTACAGTATAGGGCTAGGGGCACTCGATAGTATCACCACGGGCATAGGCAATATTGCCATCGGAACAAATGCTTTGTTTCGAAACAAGACCCAGAATGGCTTGGTTGCCGTAGGCGATTCCTGCTTGTATAGCAACACGACGGGTTTTATAAACACCGCGATAGGTAGTCAAGCTTTGAGAAAAAATACAATCGGATCACTGAATGTCGCCGTTGGTTACAAAACACTATACTCAAATACGATCGGCTCTAATAATGTGGCCAATGGGAACTATGCGCTATACATAAATACGACCGGCTTTAAAAATGTGGCTTGTGGGTATGGAGCATTATTTTATAATACGACCGGCTCTAATAATGTGGCCAATGGGAACGAGGCGCTATTCAAAAATACGACCGGCTCAGGTAATGTGGCCAATGGGAGCACGGCGCTATTCTCTAATACCATCGGCAATAATAATGTAGCCAATGGAGCTGATGCAATGAGCGCCAATACGACCGGCTCTAATAATGTGGCCAATGGCGCTAATGCAATAGTTAGTAATACGACCGGCTCTTATAATGTAGCCAATGGAGCTAAGGCAATGTATAGTAATACGACCGGCTCAAATAATGTAGCCAATGGAGCTGATGCAATGAATAGAAATACGACCGGCTCTTATAATGTGGCTAATGGATCATATGCGTTGTACATGAATACTTCCGGCAACTTTCTCGTTGCTGTAGGTGATTCCAGTTTGTATAGCAACACGACGGGTGCTCAAAACACCGCGTTAGGTAGCAGGGCCCTGCGAAACAATTTGGTCGGTTCAAGGAATACGGCAACAGGGTTTCAGGCATTATCAAGCAACACAGGCTCGGGCAATACCGCCGTAGGTAACAATGCACTTCGGCTAAATACTTCCGGCAATAGTCTTGTTGCTGTTGGTGATTCCAGTCTGTATAGCAATACGATGGGTGTTCAAAACACTGCATTGGGCAGCAAGGCGCTGCAATCCAACTCCTCAGGCTCCAGAAATACGGCAATTGGGTTTCAGACATTATCCAGCAACACAGGCTCGGGCAGTACGGCTGTAGGTAATAATGCGCTTCGACTAAATACTTCCGGCAGTAGTCTTGTTGCTGTTGGTGATTCCAGTTTGTATAGCAATACGACGGGTGTTCAAAACACTTCGGTAGGTAGCTTGGCATTGACAAAAAATATAACCGGCTCAAATAATGTGGCCAATGGGTATCAAGCGTTATACTCTAATACGATCGGCAATGATAATGTAGCCAATGGGACTAATGCATTGCGCAACAATACGATCGGCTCTTATAATGTGGCCAATGGAAGGAATGCGATGTTCGGCAATACGAGTGGCTCTTATAATGTGGCGAATGGACGGTTGGCCTTGTTCGCCAATACGAGTGGCTCTAATAATGTGGCCAATGGGTATAGTACTTTAAGCGGCAATATAACAGGATCTAAAAACGCTGCCTTCGGAGATGATGCAGATGTAGCCATGAGCAATCTGGTCAATGCAACTGCTATTGGTGCAAGTGCCATGGTTGGCGACAGTAATTGCCTTGTCCTTGGGAGCATCAGTGGGGTAAATGGCGCTACCGAATCTGTAAATGTGGGCATTGGCACCATCACCCCAAACACCCGGCTGCATATTGCGGGAGGCAGTGACGCCAGCTACACCGCTACATCCGGTTACCTGGTTACAGGAGATGTGGCCACCTCCAATATTGTCATGGATGACAATGAAATCATGGCCCGGAATAACGGAGCTGCTGCTCCACTCTATCTGCAGGTCAGCGGAGGAGACCTCAAAATAGGATCCGGAACGCCAAGCTATAAACTGGAGGTGGGTTCAAGTCAAGCCGCTAAAACCGGAGGTGGAGTATGGATCACCGCATCGGATGAACGACTGAAAAAAAACATACGCGCATTTGAAGATGGTCTTGATGTGCTGAAACAGATCAGACCCGTACAATTCAGCTACAATGGACAGGGCGGTATAGCGGACGATACTTCGACCTTCGTCGGTATTATCGCGCAAGAACTGAAACCAGTGGCCCCGTATATGATCGGAGAGTTTACCTATACCGCGCCGGATGGACAAACAGAAAAGTACCTGGATTATGATGGGACGGCGATGACGTATATCCTCATCAATGCGGTCAAGGAACAGCAGGCCATCATCGATCAATTAAAATCCAAACACCAAAATGAATTGGAAGCCCTCCAAATAAAAATGGAGACCCTGAATGCTAAACTGGCCGCACTCACACAACTTGTGGATACCTTACAGGAAAATTGATCCGCTTACAGCGCTTAATCCATTATGCTTACACCGTCATAATGTGGAAGCGGGAGGTTGCATTTTTCCTTTCTGCTTTGCGATGTAAATACTCTAAACGCGTCATTCAATATTCAGCACACCCGGCTTTTCTGAGAAAATACTTCTCGGGAAACAGAATTGTTCCTTGGATAGCCCTTGGATTTGAAGAGGCTTAAAAGCCTTACGAAATATTACACTGCGCTGGCGGTACTTTATTCAAAAAGGACACATCTGGCTCTTGGGTAGTAATAGAAAAGCAAAGGCCCCTCCACTACGTAGAAGGGCCTTATAATTTTGAGGTCGATAGCGGATTGACTGCGTCGATCCAAAAATGGGGAACAGGACAAAGCATGTAAAGCCCTTAGCTGCGCTATGTGTCTTTTTGTTTTATAGTACGCTTCAAGCAAGCTTGTTGTACCATAAAACAAAAAGCCCCTCCACGACGTGGAAGGGCTTTACAGTTTTGAGGTCGATAGCGGATTCGAACCGCTGTACGAGGTTTTGCAGACCTCTGCCTAGCCACTCGGCCAACCGACCCTGTTCGTAGTACTGGGGCAAATATAGGAGATTCTTTTTATCCGGTTTTACCACATGGTGACTGCCGCTGACTTTCGATTGTTTATTGGTTGATCGAACAGATCCCGGCAATCGTAATTTGCCCGCCCGGCTTGTTTTCTATGAGGGTGGCCCCTGTCACACCGATATTTCTTTGGACACTGACGTTTTTGAGCTTGGTATTACCCAGGTTGTTGATAGCCCCGGCGGTCATCGAAGTACCGGCCGTAATGGTCGTACCGATAAACTCGACGAAGGAGCCTGCAGCAATCTCAAATACCCGGGTGCCCGAACCCGTAATATTGATGTTACTTCCGTCCGCCTGGATCACCAGGTTCTTATTGATCGCCTGCGGGGCGGCGCCAATATTGATGGTCTGGTTAGAAAGCACGGCACTCAGGTGAATGGTGTCGCCGGGTGCTGCACAACTGATCGCCGCCGGCAGGCTGCCCGTTCCGCTTCCGGAAGTTTGGTTTACCGTTAGTTGACATCCGATCGTGCCGCAGACTTTAAGACCCCATGCATTCAGACTGCCGCCGTCCTGGTTGGCCACATCCTGGATTTTGAGGGTCCAGATTCCCGAGGATGATTGTCCGTCAAAAATACTGAGCGTGTTATCCGGTTTATAGGTCAATCCATCCGTGGGCGGGCAGGGCCAATTGCTGTTGGCTGCTTCATCATCCAAATTGATGTTAAAGTTGTCATCGTTGCCGCAGGGCTGATTCCAGATCAGGCGTTCCGTGCCTGCGGGGGAAATAAGGGAGAATTTCAGATCATCCACCCAGGAATGGGTTCCCATCAGGTTGATCACATTGACATCGTTGACCGTCATGTTGATCGTGTTGGTGAGCGTAGAATAGACGGTCGGCGTTCCGCTGGACGGAATGACGACCGGTACATTGGTACTGTTGAACGCCCAGCAGGAAACCGTCGTAAAATTGAATACGCCGGACCAAACACCATTACCACAACTGTTGATGCCGCGGACTCTCCAGAAATATTGCTGGCCAACCAGGAGCGGTGATGTGATCTGTATCTGGTCGGCGACCAGCGTTCCGGATTGCGCGAGGTTATTAAACTGGTTATCAAAGGCAAGCTGGTATTCGTATTGCGTGACCCCGCTAAGCGTTTGCCAGTCCAGGAGTGGCGTGATGACGGCGTCCGGTGTGTTGTTAGCGGGACTGGTCAGGGTCGGACTGGAGGAAGGGGGGGATAATAAGTTAATGGTCAGGATGACATCTTTGTTTCCCGTCGTGCTCGTTCCTCTCACGGTAGGGGTATAGGTCCCAAAGAGCCCTGTCAGGTTTGATATCGTCAGGGTACTCGTTCCGCCAGGGATCACGACGCCCGGACTGAATACCACTACTGCACCGGGCGGCGGGTTTAACAGGGAAAGGGTAACGGGATTGGAAAATCCCATGAAGGAGCCCACCTGGACAACCGTCTGAACGGACCCGTCATTGCATTCGGTGATGGTCGACGGATTGAGTGCGAGGGTGAAATTGGGTACGCCTGGATTGATGGTGATGTTGGCATTGTTGATGTCAAAAAAGATGTTGTTGGACGCTTTGACCATAATGCGACCGGTTGTCGTGGTGCCAATCGGCACTGTGATGTTGGCGGTGCCGTCATTGGGTTCGCTGGCGGAAAGCAATATCGGGTATGTATACCCTCCGTCGGTGGAGAAGCGTATATCGACATTGGCACAACTGACCGGTGAAGCAGTCGTATTGGCTACGTTCCAGGTGATGTTTTCCGTCGCGCCTTCCAGCCAGATGGTGCTGCTGTTTTGAGAAGTGACGGTAAACGGCCCTGAGGTGGCGGTAGAGGTAATCACCACATCATCTTCGTCTGTGCAGCCTGCGATGCTGTGATAATCCCTGACCGTCATTTTAAAATTCATGGTGCGGGAGACGGAGGGCAATACTTCCCAGGTGGAACTGATGTTTTGAGTCAGATCCGCCAGTCGTGGAACGTATCGGGATGGGGAGGTCGTGGCTTTATAACTCCTGAAGAGCGGTCCGTCCGTATCGTTTGCTGCAGGAGGCTCCGTGGAAGTGGTTTCAAGATCATATTCCTCCCAGCAATAGGAAAGAGAATCCCCATCCGCATCTGTAGCACTTGCCGTCAGCACAAAGGGGGTGGAAATCGGGATGGTGTAATCGGGCGTCGCAGCCGCTACCGGCGCCTGGTTGGTGAAGGTGATAAACGCCGCGCAACTGGTGGATGTCACCTTGTTTGCTATCTGAAGCAAACTTCTGGCGTGAAAATAATCGTCACTATTGGATTGCACATTTTGCGCACCACAGATGCCTGCATAGGCCATAATCGTGGTGCCGCTTCCCGGTTCATACGCGGATGCGGCAACCCGGTTCCCACTGCAACTTCCGGCTGTACCGTTGAAGGTATGATCCCCGCCAAACTGATGGCCGAGCTCGTGTGCCACATAATCGATATAAAAAGGATCTCCGGTGGGTGGATTGAGTCCGGTGGCACCTCTTGCCTTGTTTGTGGCAGAACAGATCACGCCCAAGCCTGCACAGCCTCCGCTACCAACGCTGAATACATGGCCGACATCATAGTTGGCTGTGCCAATGACATTATCACAGGTGGTTTGGTTTTGAGACAATTGCGTGCAGGCACTTCCTGAGTAAGGGTCCGTGGCCGGATCATAATAGAATACAGCTGTGGTATTGGCGATCAGGATCAGCCGGACGGTGAGATCCGCTTCATATACTTCATTGACGCGGTTGATTGCCGTGATGACCTGCGAAAGCACCAGGCCGGATTGGGCAGAAGAGGTTGCCCCGAAAAAATTACTGTATTCACCCGTGGTGGCTACCGCCAACCGGTAACTTCTGAAAGCGCAATCCCCCACCAACCGGTTTTGATGAATGTCCTGTTCGCCCAATTCTTCCGTATCCACCCCACAGTCCCAGGGACGGTTGAAGGGATAATCTTTTTTGTAGTAGACGATTTTATGCGCCAGGTCGTTTCGTTGGTATGAATCGATAAACGTCGTTCCGTTTGGCTCGCGTATTATCGCCCTGAATCCTTCTGCCGTCCAGTCAGCCCGTAACGTCCGGTAAGGATTGGAAATAGAAACGCCTCTGAATGTCTTAAAGCCGGTATAGCGGGCGGCCAGGCCCGCTTCCATCATGTCATATTGGACAATCCGGAATATATCGGCTGAACCATCTGCCAGGCCCAGGGTGAGCAGTGTCGTGGAAGCTGAAACCGGCTGGGCATATTCGTGGGGGGCGCTCCAAAGTATTTGTTTGATTGCTTCCGGTTCGATACGGTAGGAACGATAGACTGCAGGAATGATATCTCTTGGACCGGTCACAGGGATTGACTGATCTTCCACCGCCGTCCATTGCTGAGCAACCAGCGGGCCTGCAGCCAGATGGAGTAAGACCGGGATCAGGATCCCGAAGCGGCTTTTCATATTAAGTAATTTTCTTATCTAAAAGATATTATTATTCAGCCACATACAAAGATAATATGAATTATTGACAAGTAGACAAGTCCTCGTCATGAATTCCTTTCAGAGTGTATGCTGGAAATTGGAGAAAAGCCATACAAACCTATAAAAAGGAGTGATTTCTCCCTTGGTTTGTACTGCCAAAATTTGGCTTTTTTCGAGGCAACCGGACCGTTTGAGCCCGCCCGGTTACCGGTTGCGTTGGTATCTCCGGTCTCAGAACCGGGTTCCCACATAATGCGGCAACATAGCCCGCCAGGTGGGCCAGTCATGACGCATATCCGGGCCCCAGACATCCAGTTCGTGGGGGATTCCTTTGTGGCGTAATAAGGCTGATAAGCTGCGCGAAGCATCAGGACTTTCATAATCACCGGACCCGGTCAGGATATGGACGTGGTTGGATCGTTGCAACATGGGCAGGAAATAGTCGTCATCGAGCCGTTCGAGATAATGCATGGGGCTGTTGAAATAGACATCCTCATCAAAGTATCCGTCCGTATAGGAAGTCAGATCATATACGCCACTCATGGCAATGGTGCCCGCAAGCAGGTCGGGTCTTCTGAAATACAGGTTGGCGGCGTGCAGGGCTCCAAGCGAAGCGCCGCAGGTAATAATCCCGGTCTCCGGGCTGGTATTGGTCCTGATATAAGGAACCACTTCCTTGTTGATATATTGATTGAACTGCTGATGCCGGATCGATTTGTGCCGTGGATGCATATGGCTGTTGAGCCAACTCTCGGAATTGATACTGTTAATGGAGAAAACCTTCACCTTCCCGCCATCGATGAGCGGTTCGAGTACATCCAGCATCAAAAAACGTTCGTATTCCAGGTAATCCGCCGCCGCTGTCGGGATCAGGAGCAAAGCAAACCCATAATGCCCGTACATGGCGATTTCCATGTTTTTATTAAGAGAAGGGCTGTACCATCCATCCAGTACCCTGTTCATATTCAGTTGGCTTTTGATGTCCCAATAATAACATGGATAAGTAGAATTACAAAACAATAGCTTTGTTATTCTGCTGACGACACCTTCCATGAAATCCGGTATAAAAGTCATTGCACCTGCCTCCATCTCCAACCTGGCCTGCGGTTTTGATGTATTAGGTCTCGCCCTGGATACGCCATGTGATGAGGTGATCGGGTATTGGTCTGAGACACCCGGTGTCAGGATTGCCTCCGTGACAGGCCGCAAAGAGGGCATCCCCGTTGATCCGCTCAGCAATACCGCCGGTGTGGCGGTACTTTCCCTCCTCGAACACCTGGGGGAAAAAGGACGCGGGGTGGAATTGAAAATTCACAAGCACATCCAGGGCGGGAGCGGCCTCGGGAGCAGCGCTGCCAGTGCGGTGGCCGCCGTGGTATTGGTGAACAGCCTTTTGAATAATCCCCTGGAAAAACAGGCATTAATACCCTTTGCCATTGAAGGTGAAAAGCTCGCCAGTGTCACTCCGGTAGGGGATAATGTAGTGCCCGAGATGCTGGGCGGACTTCACCTTATCCGGGACATAGCGGTCAATGATCACCATAGGATCTATACACCTCCGGGGTTATTTGTGGCCGTTTTGTTGCCGGATTTTATCGTGTCTACACGCCAGGGGCGTGCCTTGTTAAGCCAGGAGGTTCCATTGGAGATCATGGTGAGGCAATCTGCCAACCTGGGGGCCTTCATTATCGGGATGAACACGGGAGATTTGGACCTGATTGGCCGTTCGATGCGTGACCTGGTCATTGAGCCGCAACGCAAGCCATACATTCCCCATTTTGACAGGCTTCAGGCCATGGCCATGGAGATGGGTGCTTTGGGGTGTAGTATCAGCGGCACCGGTCCGGCGGTATTTGCCCTGTGCCCGGAAAAGGGACTGGCAGAGGAGATTGCCTATGGGATGGCGCGGATCTATGATAAACACGGCCTTGCCTGCCGTAAATTAGTCTGCGGTATTCATCCCGAAGGGGCGCAGCTCATGTAACCGGGATTTCCTGTTTCATCACACATTCTCCTCTTTATCTTTTTGGCGGTTTGGAATGCCGGGCTTAAATTTAGTCCTAAAGGATGATCCCATCACCCTTCCTGCTGTAATCATCTCCGCTTGTTGAATGGTCTGACTGCTCTTGCCCGGAGGCGCCACGCTCAGCTTCAGCAGTATTTATTACGTGGTGATTAACGCGTGCATCATGAAACTTTCTTCAAAATGGATCAGGATCCTTTTTATCACGGGCATCGGAGGTTTGATCCTGGGGGCCGTTGATCCGCTGGAAGGATCACTATTAATCGCCCCGGCATCAGTGGTTTTGGCTTTCGCTGCATGGGTGGGATCCGACAGCCAGCGAAAACTCTTCCTGTGGGCAGCCATGCTGATCGTTTTTGGCGTTGCGGCACTCTTTTATTTGTCCAGCCTGGGCGGTTTTGGGGGCGGATCGGATTTGTCCTGGTGGTGGGGGATGTTTATTCTGCCGTACCCGGTTGGATGGTTTCTGGCGATAGGCGCATTGGTATTCCGTGCGTTTCGCAAACATCCGCCTCAGTCTCAAGCCGCTTGACGATTGCTCTTCGGAGAGATAGCGATGTTTTCTTTTCAACGGAAATTGCCTCGCCTCGCAAGCGCGGGTTCTTCGATCCGGATTTGGCTGCCGGGCTAAAAACTGGTTTTGTTATGAATGAAAAATCCCCATTCCCCCAGGTGGTTGGTGCAATAACTGAGCTGGAACAGGAAATTGTGATAAAGGACCATATCAATTCCCGGACCACCACCATATAACCATCGGTTGGCCATCGGGTTGGCATCACCGGTATAGGGATCATTGACATAACCCGCTTCGGCAAAGAGGGAAAGATAGACGAAGAAGGGCATGGCTTTGAATTGTTGCAGCGGAATCGCTCTGCCCCAGTTCACTTTTTCTTCGATGAGTTTATACGAGAGTTGGTATTTGCCGATGGCCAGATCCAATCCGTCAACCACATAGAGTTCATAGCCCCGGATAAAATTCTGCGCGTAGCCCAACCCCTGGTAATACAGGTAGGATGGTCTGCTTCTGCTCAGGCTATACTGTCCGATCGTCGTCACCCGGTGTTGCAGTCGTCTTCCGGTCGGCATATTCCACTCCCATGCGACATTGGACACGAAACGGTTTTCATCGTCTTTTCTGCCGTACCCGGTTTTCTCCAGTTGAAACTGGCCGCGGATTCCCCTGGCGGCGAATATTTTCAGATCGCGGTCATCATATTCAAATGCAAACCGGGTAATGAGCGCCCGGTTTTCCGTTGTTTGGTTGCGGAAGTAAAACGTGTTATACTGGGCGGCGATTTCCGGGTCTACCTGGTAATACTGGTACGCGGCTGACCATTCATAGGTGATAAAATGGCTTGGGCGGTAAAACAAACTGATCTCTGCCTTCCACCGTTCGAGGAGCTTGCGTTCATCCAGTTGAATAAACTGTTCTTCGTTATTGATCGTGGCGTAGCTGATTTCTTTATTGACGCTATGCAGCACGTTGGCGGTGAGCCCCAGGCTTTGTTTCCGGTTGAAAAACGGGAATCGATATTCCAGCTCTTGTTTGGGGGTATAGCCAAATTGCACTTTGGCTTTAAACTTGTCATTCCTCCCGGAGAAATTCAGGAGGTCAAGTCTTGCGCCCAGGTTGAGCCGGTCAATGGCGTGATGATACGTGGTCCACCAGACGTTGAAATTACGGTCAGCCAGCTCGAGGATGGGGACCGCATAGACATACCAGGACTCTTTAACATCAATGGTTACATCAATCTGCTTTTTTTCCGTATCCCATTCTGAGACATTCACGACCACTTCATTGAAGAGGCCCAGGTTAAGGAGATTGTTCTGGTTGCGCTCCATGATCGGCCCCAGGTCCAGCTGGAGCAATGTATCTCCCCGGGTAAACGTAAGCTCCCGGTAGAGGATACTGGCTTTTGTCTTTTTTAATCCGGTAATGGTGATATGGTTTACCCGGACCGACTGGCCGGTGCAAACGGAACTGATACAACAAAGACAGAAAAAAAGGCTAAACCATCCTTTTGGGTAGGGCATCACACATTAAGGTAATGCAGAAATGCTTCATAATGGTCCTGCAGGCTTTCAAAATAGCCTTCTTCGGAAAACGTTGCTTTGATCGTGTAACCAAAACGTTCCAGGGTGGCCTGGAGATGCTGGGTATCCGATTGATTGGTTTTAATGGTCAGGTACATACGGCCGGATTCCTCTTCGTGTGTGAGAAAGCTGCTGAGCACCATCGCGTGTTCGCTTTCGATGATCCTGGCGATTTCGGCCAGGCTGTAATTAGCTTTGGAAAGTTCGATGACCAGGATCCCGCCGGGTTCAGAAAAGGAAAAGCTGCGGGCGTAATATTGGATCAGGTCCTCCAGGGTGATCAGTCCTACATAATTCCCTTTGCCGTCGACCACCGGCACGGCCGAAAGCTTATGATCCGCCATGACACTCATGACCTCAAAAAGATGGTCCGTTTCTTTAATAAAGGCCTTGTTCAGTCCCAGGGAAAATGAACCGATGGGCTCGTCTAACGGGCTGGTGGTGATGTCCTCTTCGGATATCGTACCGAGCAGTTGTTCCGCATTGACAATCGGCATGTGCTTGAGGTGGTACACCTGCATGTAGGTCAGCGCCTGCTCTCCCGTATCCGAGGTCCGGAGCGGGTGGATAAGTTGCGAGGTGAGTTCCCGGGCGATCATGTCTGCAGTCTTTCTATAGATAAGACGAAAGATTGTGCCAAAAGTGGCGTGCCTTTCGTTTTTTTTAACGTGTCAGTTTCTTTTTTTCAATGATAAACTCCTGTTCAGAGAGCAGGCCCCTGTCCCTGAGCTCAGCCAGTCGTTTCAATTGGGCAAGCAGGATGTCGTCTGCCGGAGGGTCTTTGGCGGGCACTTCGGGCACAACCGGGGGCTCGACGGCAGGGAGCTCGAGCCGGTAGCCGTTTTTCCGGAACTCCTCGAATCGGTCCTGGATCCGGACAAAGGCCAGGTCATCATGGGTTTTGATCTTGTCAAAATCCGTAAATCCCAGGGCAACGGCCCGGTCCAGGTGTGCATAAGCTTTGTCGACCTGTTCCGTCAGGGAGTATGCGCAGGCAAGGTTGAAATGAAGGGAAATATCCTGTGGCTGAATCTCGAGCCCTTTATTGAAGTCCTCGATAGCCCCCTCCAGGTCAAACTCCTTGTATTTTTTTATACCGCTGACTTTGTATGGGTTTTGTGCATCCCGGTTGGGCACCTGCATGTTCCTGGGTCCCCGGGTGTTTTTCCCATATTGCCGGTTTGTTGCCGGAGG
The DNA here is from genome assembly GCA_964617515.1 of uncultured Saprospiraceae bacterium. Classification (GTDB taxonomy): domain Bacteria; phylum Bacteroidota; class Bacteroidia; order Chitinophagales; family Saprospiraceae; genus Opimibacter. Next base: position 15,408 of record CAZTXO010000041.1, read on the forward strand.
ATATCCCTGCCCCCGTTGTTGGTAGATGGGGGGAACCATGCCTTTTGGAGTGTTGTATTTCCGGTTAAACTCCTCCTCCGACATCCCAAACAGCACGACGGCGTCGATGAGCCCGAGGATAGGAGAAATAAACAGGAACATCAGGCAGAAATACAGGATGCCCAATCCTACCTGTCCAAGGTAAAACCGATGAACTCCTGCCCACCCCAGAAACAAGGCAAAAAGGCCCGCTGCTGTTTTATTTCTCATCCGGTAACGCCGTGGAAGAAGTAATGATACTGAATTTTAACAAAGGTAGAAGTTTTCAGCGCTGGTAGCGCCATCAGACTTTGTACTTGCAGGTCAGGATGGCGATGTCATCGGGATAGGGGCGTGAACCCCGAAAACGATCTACTTCAAGAACCAGGGCTTCGTTGAGCATTTCCGCGGTAGGGTACTGATCGGCACGTTCAACGATGCTGCCGATATGGCCGTCATCAAAGTACTCCTCGAGCTCATTAATGACATCCGTCAGTCCGTCGGTGCAGGCAAAAATCGTCCCGGGATGAGTCAGGGGCACCACACCCATTTCGATATCGGGAAGGGATTCAAACGCTCCGATGATGGTGCATCCTTTGTCGAGGCGGATGGCCTTTCCGTTTTGCACCAGGAAGGGCGGAAAATGGCCTGCGTTGATGTACTGCAGGGTGTTCGTTTTTAAGTTGAGCTCACCGATAAAGAGCGTAATAAACCGGTCGCTGCGCGTGATGCGGTAGACCGCCTGGTTGAGCGCGAAAACGAATGTTTCCAGATCTCTGTACTGGTAGATCAGGCTTTGCAGGATAGCCTGGAAATTGGCCATCAGGATTGCCGCCGAAACCCCTTTACCGGAGATATCCGCGATGCAGAAAGCCATTCGCTTATCATCGTATTGAATAAAATCAAAATAATCCCCGCCCACCGTGAAGTGGGGTTTATATACCGTGGCGATTTCAAAACGGCTGCTTTGGGGCGCCTGCTCCGGGATAAGCATTTTCTGCACGCTGCTGGCCAGTTCCATGTCGCGGGCAAATCGTTCCTGTTCGATTTGTTTCCGGAAAAGCCTTTTATTTTCGATGGCGACCGCGATGATGTTGGTGAATGTCGTGATAAACTGGATGCGGGTGTAATCGTCGGCGTCTGCCCGGATTCCGCCGATGAGGGCAAAGGCAATCGGGTTTTTCTTGTGATAGACCGGAATGATCAGGTCAAAACCCTGGAGCAACAGGTGATCTGTTTTGGCTATACGTTGTGTTTTGGTAAATTTCTTCAGCACCGGGCCCAGTTCGGTCTGGTCGAGGAGATTTTCTGACAAAAGATGGGTGACACATTGCCACTGTCCATCCTGGTTGAAAAACAGGGCCATCCGCCGGATCCCCATTTCCCACCCGATAAACGATTTGTACATGTTGTACAACTCCGGGGCGGCGACATTGTCGTTGATCGCCTGGGTAATGGTCAGGAGGCTGTTGATCTGCAGCTGCTTCAGGCTGAGCTCCTGCTGAAGCTTTTCGAAACTGAGCTGCCCGGTGTCGTTCATAGTAGGGAGTTCCTCAATAATTCCAGAGACAAGGTACTTCAAATTTAGAGAAAGGCGGCAGAAGGTTTATGTTTGCAGGATTAATCCGGAGCTTTTGCTATCCATCCTTGACCGGTATATTATCCGTAAATACCTGAGCACGTTTTTCTTCACGGCGCTGCTTTTTTCCATTATTGCCATCACGATCAACTTCAGCGAGCATATTGAAAAATTCGTGGATCAGCCCGTTACCCGCAAGGAAATCTTCCTGGATTATTACCTCAATTTCATCCCGTATATCAATGGTTTGCTCTGGCCGATTTTCGCCCTCATCTCCGTGATCTTTTTTACCTCGCGGCTGGCCAGGAACACGGAGGTGGTGGCGATGCTCAACGCCGGCATGAGTTATTCCCGTTTTTTACGGCCCTACCTGATCACCTCGCTGCTGCTCGCCCTGGTTTATTTGCTGGGCAACCACCTGTTTTTCCCGCGGGGCAACAAGACCATGATGACCTTTGAAAACAAATACATCTTCCCGGCCAATTATAAAGTAAAGAGCAGCAACATCCATTTGTTTATCGGGCCCGAATCCAAGGTTTTTATTTCCAATTATCAAACGCACGACAGCACCGGGATTGGTTTCCGGCTGGAACAATACAAAGACCTGCAGCTGACTTACCTGTTACATGCCAAGACTTTTGAATACCTGAAACAGGAACAAAAATGGCGCCTGCATGATTACGATATCCGCAAATGGGTGAACGGCAAAGAATATTATTATTCGGGTAAGGGTCAGCAACTGGATACCGCCATCGCGCTTTATCCCTCGGACTTTGTGTATTATACCAATGACAAGGAAATGATGACCTCCGCAGAATTGCGACGGTATATCCGGTATGAACAACAACGCGGAATCGGGTTTTCACGGGTCATGCGATCCGAATATCATCGGCGGTGGGCAGAACCTTTCACCCTGGTGATCCTCACGATCATCGGCGCTTCGATTGCTTCCCGTAAAATCCGGGGCGGTATAGGGCTTAATCTGGCCTTCGGCGTTTGGATTGGCGCCCTGTTTGTGTTTTTCAGCAAGTTTGCCCTGACTTTTTCAACTAACCTGCATTTCAATCCCATGCTGTCGATGTGGCTTCCAAATCTTTTGTTTGGATCCCTGGCCATCTACCTGGTCCGACGGGCACAGAAATAGTCCATTATGGTCAATCAATGGGTTTTCAAGATTCTTCTGCTGCCCCTGGCCGTTTTGTATGGCCTGGTTGTCGCGCTGCGAAACAGTCTTTACCGGGCAGGTATCCTGAAAGGATCCGTCTTCAGTCTGCCCGTGATCAGTGTGGGAAACCTGACCGTGGGGGGAACCGGTAAAACCCCTCATACGGAATATCTCATCCGGCTGCTTCATGAATATCTGCATATAGCCGTGCTGAGCCGTGGTTATAAGCGAAAATCCTCCGGGTTCCTCGAGGTGACCGCGCATGATTCTGTGCTTCGGGCAGGAGATGAGCCCCTGCAATACAAGAAAAAATATCCGGACGTCACTGTTGCTGTGGCCGAAAGCAGAAGCCTGGCCATCCCACAGATCCTGGGGGCTCACCCTCAGATCAGGGTGATCCTGCTGGACGACGGTTTTCAGCATCGGGAAGTTGTCCCCGGACTCAATATCCTGTTGACCGAGTATGCCCGGTTATTTACCCGTGACTGGATTTTGCCGGTTGGGCGGCTTCGGGAATGGCGGACGGAATCAGCGCGTGCGGATATTATTGTTGTCACCAAGTGTCCCCCGGATCTGCCACTGCCCGAAAGGAGCGCGATCGCTGCCGAAGTACGTGGTAAGAACAACCAACTGGTTTTCTTCAGCCGTTATCTGTATGGACATCCCTATAAGATGTACGGGCAACCCGAAAGGCTGGTGCTCCATGCGGGATTGACCGTGTTGTTGGTCGTGGCGATTGCGGGTACCGAATACCTCCTCGAATATGTGGAATCAAAAGTGAAAGAAGTGCACATGCTCGAATTCAACGATCATCACCTGTTTTCCAGTTTTGATATCGGGGACATCGAACGCCACTTCAATGCGTTGCCGGGCGGACAAGACAAAATTATTCTGACCACCGAAAAAGATGCGATGCGACTGGATATGCATCGTGAAGCATTGGTTCGCCTGGGTTTTCCGCTCTATATTTTACCCGTTGCCGTTTCCTTCCTGGAAGAAGAGCCCGGTAGGTTCGATCAAACAATTAAGCATTGGCTTCTTAATTTTAAGCGCTGATGACGTTCCCGACCGATTGGAAAATACCTGTCCTGCGATTTTGGCTGTTTTTCGGATGTGCATTGTATCTGTCCCCTTCGTGGAGTCAGTATATAGTGACAGACCTTGACGCCGATGCGCAGCAGTTGTACGACCGCCTGATAGTCTTATCGGGTGGTGGACCTGCACAACTGCATAGTGCTATTAAGCCATATGGGCGAAAAGATCTCGTGGCGCTGGCAGATTCCGTCTGGCTGACCTGTTATTCTCCTATTGATCGCTACCGGGCGCAGGCTCTCTGGAACCGGAATAATGAATTCATCCGGGACGCGCCGTTGATCGCTGATCCGTTGAACGGGGGCAGTTATTCGCGCGATCAGAAAAGTAAGCATCCCCTGTGGAACACCTTTTACAAAACACCGGATTGTGCGTACGAGGTTGATGTGCCTGATTTTTATTTGCGGATCAATCCCGTATTGCATGTTGCGGTTGGCCGCGAGAACGGGGAGGGAGTCACTACTTTTATCAACCAGCGCGGAATGTCCCTCCGGGGCGGGATCGGTCAGCATGTTTATTTCCATACCGCCTTTTATGACAGCCAGATCCGCTTTCCAAATTATGTCAACGATTTCACGGACCAAAACGGGGTGGTTCCCGGAGCCGGGTTATACAAGGATTTCGACAGCCGCTTTTTTGATTTCCGCTCGGGCAGGGATTTCCTGCTGGCGAATGCTTATGTAGGGGTTGACCTGGGAAAGTATTTTGGATTTCAGTTGGGACATAATACGTGTTTCCTTGGCGACGGTATCCGGTCGTTATTTCTGTCCGATTTCAGCACACCCTATTTTTCACTCAAAATCAATACCCGTATCTGGAAGTTTCACTACCAGAACATTTTCGCAGAATTGGCCGCAGATGATTTTCGTTCTTCCGGTGGCAGCGCTGACCCGATCCCCAAAAAATATATGGCTGCCCATTACCTGAGTTTCAAACCAGGCCCCGCAATTTCACTGGGTTTTTTTGAAGCCGTCGTTTTTGACCGGAAGGATCACCAATTTGAACTTCAATACCTCAATCCCATCATCTTCTACCGCACGGTGGAGGGTTCCCTGGGAAGTCCGGACAACGTTCTGCTGGGTTTAAACGCGCATGCAGATCTGTGGAGCCGGGTCCGTTGTTATGGTCAGTTTATCCTCGATGATATCTCCATATCCCGGATCCTCGACGGACACCTGGACTGGTGGGGAAATAAATTTGGCCACCAGCTGGGCATCAAATACCTGAACGCCGGGAATGTGGATCAACTGGATATTCAGGTTGAATGGAACAGGGTCCGGCCTTATACCTATTCCCATTATGATTCCAACGCTAATTATTCCCATTACAAACAAGCCCTGGCCCATCCGCTGGGAGCCAATTTTAATGAATGGATTTTTTCTGCTGACTATGCTGCTTCTCCAAAATTATCGATGACCGGCCGTGTTTATTTTATCCGCCAAGGGGAAGACAAAGACAGCCTCTCCTATGGAGCCAATATCCTTTTGCCCAATACCGGGCGACCCGGGGATTTTGGACATTCCATCGGCCAGGGAGTGGCTGCGGATATCGTGTTTTGGTCCGGTGCGGTGCGTTATGAAATTACGCCTGGCGTATATGTTGATGGCCAATGGATTTTTCGAAAAAAGAGCAGCGACCTGGCTGACCGGAACCGGAAAACTTCCTTGTTTCAACTGGGGGTTCGTTATAATATGCCTTTACGCACCGATGTGTTTTAAAGGCGCTTATCCGGTTTTCCCGTTCCTTTCGCTCTATCTTCGTCCCGGTGCGTGCAAAGAAAGAATTTGGTCAGCATTTCCTGGTGCAGGAATCGATTGCGGAAAGGTTGTCCGCGGCATTACCGTTGTCGGGATGTCGTGCGATGGTTGAAGTCGGTCCCGGAAAAGGTATTCTGACGCGCTTTCTGCTAAGGCATGGATTGCCGCTTGTGGCGGTCGAATTGGACCGGGATTTAATCCCGTTCCTGGAGAAGCAGTTTAAGGATTCGTTGTTTCGCCTGGTGCAGGGAGATATCTTACGGACCAATCTGAACACCTGGTTGGGAGAACAGGATCCGTTTGCCCTGGTCGGGAACTTCCCGTATAATATTTCCAGTCAGATGATTTTTCTGGGGCTTCAATACCGGCATCGCGTACCCGTGATGGCCGGCATGTTCCAGCGGGAGATGGCCGAGCGAATATGTTCCCCTCCGGGCAGCAAGGATTTTGGTGTGATTTCTGTTTTGGCCCAGGCTTATTATCACCCGGAGATTTTGTTTCATGTGAAACCGGGCGCCTTTATGCCCCCACCAAAAGTCAACAGCAGCGTGATCTTATTGACCCGGTATCGGCAGGAAATAGAAGGCGTTTCTTTCTCCGTCCTGCGGCAGGTGGTCAAAACGGCTTTTAGCCAGCGCCGTAAAAAGTTGAGAAATACCCTGAAGCCGCTTATACCTGAACCGGTACTGGTCACGCTGGGGGTGGTTGATTTGCGTCCGGAACAACTTTCGGTAGAACAGTTTATTGAACTGGCCCGCTACGTTGTGCGGGAGGACGGCGCTTCACCGGTAATCAACTGACATAATCTTCTTTTACCACCAGGGCATAATATTCATCCTCGAGTTCGACATATCCCTGATCATAGCAGAAGTAATACGTCTTACCGGATTTGGTTCTGTAGATATTGGTGAAGTATTCAAAGTTGAGGCCATGGTCCACCAGTTTTCTTTTATGCACCCTGGATTTTCCGCCCGGGTTTAATTCGCACAGAATGCTCCGGTTTCGCCGGATGGCGTAATTGATTTTGCGCATGTATCCGGCAATACCGGCATTTGCCTGATTAAAATAGGTGGCCCGGCAATAGTCTGAACAATATTGCTTATCCCTCCGGCCATGTAATTCTTCCTGGCAAACCTTGCAAAACCTTTTTTCCATTTCGGGTGGGTCTGTCCGACGTACTCCCCTGATGTGTCTTTTCCTCCCCGGAATGTGACCGCGAAACACCATTTATTTGGATCCGATGGCCAAAATGGTTGGACCTGGTCCGGCTAATTCAATTGGTTTTGTCAGATCCACGATCGATCCGGTTAAGATGTCCGTGCCAATGGTAGCACCAGCCAGACCCGATGTGAATCGCGCTGCGTTTAGGCGAACAGGAGTCGTGTTTTTATTCAGAATAATCATAAGGCGCTGGTTGTCGTCATACCGGAAATAAACATAGATGCCGTTTTCCGGGATATAATGAAGCGTCTTTCCATGGGTAACCGCTGTTGCATTTTTCCTCCAGTGCAATAGTTTTTGCAGAAATTGCTGCATCGCCTTTTGTGTCTCCGTCATTCCGGTTCCTGTAAAGGCGCTGTTTGTGTCATCGGGCCATCCTCCGGGAAAATCTCCCCGGATAAGTCCGTCGTCTCTGCTGACGGGACTGTTCATCAGCACTTCCGTTCCGTAATAGATCTGCGGAATGCCGCGAATCGTAAGAATGTAAGCCAGGGCCATTTTTGTTTTAGCCAGGTCTTGCCCAAGTTGAGCATATATCCGGGCCATGTCATGATTGTCAGTAAAAACAACAAGTTCGTCAGGGTCTGGATATTCAAAATCCTGCGCCAATACGTCATAGACATAAATCCAGCTGCTCAGCCAGGTGTCCTCTGCCGTCAGGGACGTCCGGAGGGCTGCCTGGGTAGGAAAATCAAAGAGGGAGGGCAGGTTGGAAAGATACCCGTCTTTGTTTTGTTTCCCGCGCTGCCAGTAAGCCAGGAAAGAAGGATTCTCCAACCAGACTTCACCGGTGATATTCAGGTGAGGGTATTCCATCATCACCCGGCCGGTCCATGTGGCCATATAACCGGATTCCGGGTACAGGTAGGTATCCATCCGTATACCGGATAAGCCGGCGTATTCAATCCACCAGAGGCTGTTTTGAATCAGGTAGTTGGCCAGGAATGGATTGCGGACATTTAGGTCCGGCATAGTGGCTACAAACCATCCGTCTTCCAGGACGGTAATATCTTCCTGGGCGGCATAGGGGTCCGGGTGAACTGTTTTTTGATGGTTGGTTTGAACATAGGGTTGTTGATTGTAATTGATCCAGTCGGTTGTCGGCAGATCGTCCATCCACCAGTGGTGACTTCCGCAGTGATTGTGGATCATGTCCATGATCATTTTGACTCCCTTTTCCCTGGCCTCGCGGCACAATCGCTGAAAGGATTCATTGGTTCCAAACCGGGGGTCCACCCGGTAGAAATCGGTAATCGCATAGCCGTGATAGGACCATTGGGGCATGTTGTTTTCCAGCACCGGATTTAACCAAAGCGCTGAAAAACCCATATCCCGGATGTAATCGAGGTGTTGCCTGACGCCTTCTATATCTCCTCCGTGTCTTCCGTCTTTATTTTGGCGATCCGGCTTTTCCAGCATTCCGTCCACCTCATCATTGGTTGTATCTCCGTTGACAAATCGGTCAGGTGTCACCAGGTAGATGACATCCCTGGTGGTGTAGCCGGGACGGTCTGCCGACAGGGCGTCTCTTTGGTAGAGCGGATACTTTATCTCCATTTTAGGGCGGTCCTGTTGTGTCAGCTCGATGATCAGGTTACCTGGTTCCGCCCGGGGATCGATTTCCAGATCAACAAAGAGATAGTTTTTATTCTCCGGGCTGACAGCGTTTGTAAGGCGAATGCCGGGATACCGGATTTCTGCGTGATAGTCACCGATTCCCTTGCTATATAGCATCAATTGAAGCCTGTGATCTTTCATGCCTATCCACCAGCTGGGCGGTTCGACCCGAACGGTCTCCTGACAATACGCGCTTTCGGAAACAAGGTTAATACTAACCAGGATTACGAAGAATAAAGCTTTTCTGACCATCGGGCAATGGATTAAAAGGGTTGAATCCATTGAAATTACTTGTTTTAGCTTAAACCGTGTGTATCAATTATTTAATATAAATAATTGATTATTAGCTTTTTAGTGGAGATTCATCGAAAATGTTTCACGTGGAACAAATGAAAATTTGCCGAAACCGGGTTCTAAAAAGGTAGAGAGAATACGGTTTTGTTCCACGTGAAACATCACTTTTCATAATTCTCCTATCTCCAGGAAGAATTCTATTAAGAGGCGGTTAAATTCTTCTGGATGTTCCATCATGGGGGCATGTCCGCAGTGTTCCAGGATGAAAAGCCTGGCATCGGGTAAGAGTTCCTTAAATTGTTCACCGACAAAGGCCGGGGTGATGGTATCATCCCTTCCCCAAACCAACAGACTGGGTATCCTGATCTGAGAAAGCCTGTCTTTGATATTATGGCGCAGGGCGGATTTGGCAATGGCAATTACTCTTACGGCCTTATTGCGGTCATTGACAATATCATATACCTCGTCTACCAATTCCTTTGAGGCCACTTCCGGACGATAAAAAGTAGACTCCGTCTTTTTACGCACAAATTCATAATCCCCCCTTTTCGGAAAGGTACTCCCCAGTGGCTCCTCAAAAAGACCTGAGCTGCCGGTCAGGGTCATGGATTTGATCCCTTTCGGATGCGATAATGTATAGAGAATCCCAACATGGCCACCGAGACTATTCCCCACCAGGTTAATGTCTTGATACCCTTTAAGCGCAACAAAATGGTAAAGATGCTCCACCAACCCGGTGACAGACAAGCGTAGCAAGGGTAATTCGAAAATGGGAAGGATCGGCACAACCACATTCATCCTCCCTTTGAAATGATCGATGATCGAAATGAAATTACTCAACGCCCCAAATAAACCATGCAATAAAAGCAACGTCTTTCCATTTCCTGGATCGGTTTCAATGTACTTAAATCCTTTCTCCTCCCGGACCTCCAGATTCATTTATATAATATTGATATTCAAATATTTATATAATTATTTTGGGGTAAATTCGAAATACAGCCTGAGGAAGACCAGGTATGCTAAGCTCAAAATACCGAATGCCTGGTGAAAAACGCCGGTATAAACGGGAATCGCTCCGATACTTCCAATCAGCGTCAGTATCCCCAGCGAGACCTGAACAACAATAATGCCAAGCATTCCATAGGCTATCCGATGTTGTCCTGGTGACTCAATCCGTATCCACCGGATGAAAAAGATCAATACCAGGATGAAAATAAGATATCCGGTGTTGCGATGAAAGAATTGCACCAGGGCAGGCATAAATAATGACTGGTCGTACATCAGAAAGGTCTGCTGATTCCAATGCCCCGGTTCTAATAAGATTGCCGGCAACCATTGGCCATGCATCAACGGCCAGGTGGGATAGGATAAGGCAGCTTTCATCCCCGAAACCAAACCACCTAATATCACCTGGAGGAGGATAAGGACCAGGAGAATATGGATAAACGGTCGCCATCGGGCAGAAACACTCAATCGCTGATACCCCCTGTGCCGGATCCAGGTATACCCTAAATACAAAAACAACCCTATCCCCAATGAAAGGTGAATGGTGAGTTTGTATGCATTGACCCATGGCCGGCTCACTAACCCACTGGCTACCATGATCCATCCGAATAAAGCTGCCGTCGAAGCGATACCGATCACGCCCAATAAGCGGCGCATGAGCACCCGGTCAAGCTGCCTTTTCCACAAGAAAAACAGAAAAGGCATAAGGAAAATAAAACCCATGGACCGTGCCCATAAACGATGCAGGTATTCCCAAAAGAAAATAAACTTAAACTGCTCCAGGCTCATGCCTGCATTGATCTGCTTGTACTGGGGAGTCTGCTGGTAATGTGCAAATGCCTCCGTCCATTGGTGTGCATGGAGCGGAGGAATGGTCCCGGTGACAATATCCCACTTCGTTATACTCAACCCCGAACCAGTCAAACGGGTAATCCCGCCCAACAGGATCTGAACAAAAACCATGATCACGCCGATCAAAAGCCATCTGCTCACCCATTTCTTCAGATTGCCCGTTGTGTTGTTCATTCTGTTTCAAAGATAACAGACAACTTTTACCACCCTCTCTGCAGTGATTATGATGAAAGAAGAAAGAATACGTACTAATTGTATCATCATTATCAGGACTGTGGATTCGTGGAAAGAATTTTCCGCTTCCCTGCCGGGAAGAATAACCTCCTTTTTCGGGATCAAAAATCAACAGCTATATTCACATGTTAATATATTGATAATCAATTAAATATATCATAATTCAACAAATACAAAAGAAGTGTTTATAACAGAAAATGTTTAATACTTTTTTTTTCTATATGTGGATAAGACAACGTGAATTTCAGGCACCACTTCACATCCCGGCTTGTCTTTTGGCTGGCAAAGCGAATCCATTCCGTTTTCCACAAACAAAACCCGATTGGTGTAGGGTCAATGTTGGAAAATAAAGAAGTGTCTCATCGGCAAATGTGTATGTTACGTGTAATAATTAGCTTTAATGTTTATAAATAAGCGGACAGCAATAAGGAATATGCGAGCAGTCATTCAACGGGTAAGCAATGCCAGTGTCCTGGCTGATGGCATCCTGACGGGAAAAATCGGCCGGGGCTTTCTGTTATTATTGGGGATTGAGCACGAAGATTCCGTTACGGATGCCGATTGGTTGGCAGATAAGATCAGTCAACTGCGCATCTTTCAGGACCACGAGGATAAGATGAACCTTTCATTACAGGAAATCGGGGGCGATGTCCTGGTCATCAGCCAGTTTACCTTGCACGCCAGCACTAAAAAAGGAAACAGGCCTTCCTTTATCAGGGCTGCCCGGCCCGAACAGGCGATACCCCTTTATGAATATTTTATCAGCGGCATGGAAAAAAGACTTGGCAGGCAGGTAGCGACAGGCATATTCGGTGCTGACATGAAAGTCAGCCTCATCAATGACGGACCAGTGACTATATGGATGGACTCGAAAAATAAAGAATAAGCGTATGACCATACAACAGGCACAGGAACAAGTAGATCAATGGATCCGTACATATGGAGGAGGTTACTTCAGCGAGCTGACCAACCTGGGAATCCTGATGGAAGAAACCGGTGAATTATCCAGGTGGATGGTCCGCCACTACGGGGATCAGTCTTTTAAACCAACAGAAGCATCCACCGATATCAAAGCCGCTATACAGGATGAAATAGCGGATGTCCTCTGGGTATTGATATGCCTGTCCAACCAGATGGGTATTAACCTGACAGAAGCCTTTGATGTAAATCTGGAAAAGAAAACGTCAAGAGACCGGTTTCGGCACCTCAGGAAAGAAAAGGACTGAAAAAGGTTCTTAGGTGATGGATCAAATCTGCCGTGCATTCATACATGGATAAATGTCCGACGCCTGGAAAAACCACCAACTCGGCCCGGTCGACCATAGCGGCTTGCCGGTAGATCAGTTCCGTCGGCACCACTTTATCATTTCCTCCCATCACCAGCAAAACCGGTACGGATAAATGCTGAAAGGTCTCCCGGTGATCCCGGCGATCGCGGATGGCTTGTGTACCCCAATACCAGGCTTCATCCGAATACTGCAACCCCCTGGCCAGCAAAAGTGCTTTAAGGGTGGATGATTCGGGTGTTTCCCCGCCCAAAAGACCCGAAATCATTCGCTCTGCGAAAGCATGCTTACCATGTGCCTGTATTTCTTCAAGGGTGGATGTCCGCACTGACTTTCTTTCGGCCGTGTCTTCAAACACATGACTGTGAATCAGGCTGAGGCTGCTGATTCTTTCGGGCTGTTGCGATGCCATCTCAATACAAATATAACCGCCCATGCTATGACCCACGAGATGGACATTACCGGATCCCGCCCGATCGGCTATTTGATCCCAGTAATGGCCGGCCAGCTGTTCGATGGTATACGAACCCGCAAAAACCTCCTCACCAAAACCGGGGAGGGAAAGGTAAAGGACATGGAAACCATTAAAAGCCACCTCCACGGGATACCAGATCCGGTGGTCAAAGCCATAACCGTGAATCAATAGAACAACAGGCCGGGTCTTTTCTTCCATTCGGCAGATTCTGAAAGGATGCACCAACAAAATAAAGAAAGCGAATTAATACTGCTATTTTTGCCGCCTGAAAAAACCATAAGACATGTCGTTGATCATAGGCGTCCTGAAAGAATCTAATGATAAGCGCGTGGCCATCACGCCCGACAATATCAAGCGATCCAAAATCAAAGACGCTACCTGGTGGGTGGAGAGAAATGCAGGCGCAGAGGCGGGTTTTGCGGACTCTTTTTATAGCGGAATGGCTACCACCAAAGACAGGGAACAGATACTTCGGGAAGCGGATATCCTGTTATCCGTTTTTCCGCCCGCGGAGCATGAATTTTCTGCTATCCGGAAGGATTCCCTCCTGATTTCCCAGTTTAGACCCTATCAGGATGAATCAATCAAAGCCAAGCTGGCCACACAGGCATTCCGGGCCATCAGTATGGATATGATACCCCGGACGACACTGGCACAGGCCATGGATGTGTTGTCTTCCATGGCGTCCATTGCCGGATACCGGGCAGTATTACTCGCGGCGCAGCAACTCCCGAGGTACTTCCCCATGATGATCACTGCCGCCGGAAGCATACGTCCGGCCAAAGTACTGGTGATTGGAGCAGGGGTGGCCGGTCTTCAGGCCATCGCCACGAGCCGGAAAATGGGCGCCATCGTAGAAGCCTTTGATGTCAGAACCGCAGCAAAAGAAGAGGTACAGAGTCTCGGGGCAAAATTTATCGAAGTTGCCGGAGCGATCGACGACAAAGGAGCGGGCGGGTATGCCGTGCAACAATCAGAAGAATTTCTCGCCCGGCAGCGGGCAGAAGTACAGGCCCACGCTACCAAATCTGATGTCATTATTTGTACCGCCCAGGTGCGGGGCAGGAAAGCACCAGTTCTCGTCGATGCAGAGACGATCCCCCAAATGCGCTACGGATCGGTCATCATTGATCTGGCAGCCTCTACCGGCGGTAATTGCGCCCTGACAGAAAACGGGAAAACGATTGTAAAAAACGGTGTTACCATCATTGGAAATTCCGCCCTGGAAAATGATATGCCGGAAGATGCAAGCCAAATGTATGGCAACAACCTGCTCAACCTGTTGGCGCATATTATCAAGGACGGTACCCTCAACCTTCGAATGGAGGATGAAATCGTGAAAGGTTGCCTGATAAAGGCCTGAGCAATACCAACGCGATAAAAAAAATCCTCGCCTAATCATCATCCCCGGACTGCTCCCCACCGGTTTCTGTCTGACTTCCAACAGTAACAGCACCTGAACGGATTTCCGTGTGGCGGACCTCTCCCCCCGAATTACTGACCTTCGTCGAGATGCCCAGGGTAATCACGGAAAGGAGAAAAACAGCCAGGAAGGCATACGGAGCGGATTTCTTTTGGCGGATATCCAGCCAAAATGCGGCGAGGGAAAACACCCCCAAAACGCCAGCTAACCAGACATAGACCGTGGCCCAGTCTTCGTGCGTATTGATATAACTTTCCTGTATCCCGGCAACACCCTCAACTGTTTCCTCGGCGCCTTCACCACTCAGAAAAGCAGGTATGGCGAAGAGACCGGAAAGCGTAAAAAGCACCAACCCGGCCCGCCGGAAGGAAGACTGCCGGAACAGGTAACCTCCGGTGAACAACAGAAGGCCAAACACCACACCGATAACAGGTAAATGGTTGACTAGTAAATGCAAATGAGCGCCATTCATCTTTCAATTTTCATCGAAATTCAGGCAAACAGATATGTTCGGGCGATGATCAGGATCATAGCGCCCGATGAGGATGATCAATACCGGGCACCAACCCGCCGGGAAAATATTTAATAACTTCGTTCGTTGATTGTCTTAGCATTGCGTTCAGGATGCGCTTCACCACACCACACCCCACCTGCATGCTGCCCCGCCCTGTCCTGCAATACCCCCGTATGAAAATCCACATACAACCAGGAAGAAAAGAACAAACATAGTGGAAGGTTTATGTCAGGACTAGTACATAAGATTTACATAAGCGTTTTTGTGGCGGTCGGTTTTGCCACATTTGTGTTTTTGTGTTATTGGGGTTTTTCCTATTACAACACCAGTTTCACGGAGAGACCGTTTCATCCGGATCATACCCTGCTCAAACCGAGCGGCCCGATGGGCCACGGACTTGGCATCATCGGTACACTGTTGATCCTGATTGGGGTGTTTACCTATATCGGCAGAAAGAAAAACAAATTTCTGCCCAGGGTAGGCGCGCTCAAATATTGGCTGGAGTTCCACATTTTCCTTTGTTCAGTCGGGCCGCTATTGATCCTGTTTCACACTGCGTTTAAGTTCGGAGGCATTGTGTCAATCAGTTTTTGGAGCATGGTGGCCGTCGTCCTGAGTGGGGTCATTGGCCGGTTCATCTATATTCAGATACCCCGAACCATCCAGGGACGGGAACTGAGCCTTTCCGAAATCAAGGAAATGAAGGACAACCTCAACCAACATCTCCGCACGAAATACAACCTGGATGATTCAATCTATACCCTGCTGATGGCAGCCACCCAAACGGAATTTGCCTTTGAGGAATCGGGTTGGTTTCGGCGGGTCGTTGGCCGGATCCAATACAACCGGGAAGTGAAAAGGCAGGTTGGCCGGATCCTGCATCAGACCGGCCTTTCCGGGAAGGATAAAAAAGGAATCCTCAAGCTGGTCAAAAACGAAATGAGCATGAATGCCAAGATCAGCCGCCTTCAAACCATGCAAACACTTTTTAAATACTGGCATGTGGCGCACCTCCCCTTCGCCCTGATTATGCTGGTCATCATGGTCATCCACGTGGCGATAACGATTGCATTTGGTTACCGATGGATTTTCTGACATGGAAGTTTTACTGGAAAAAACCATCATTTATTCCATCGTGGTGCTGCTTATCGGCCTTACCATGTACCTCTATGTGCGTCGGCTCAAACGAAACTCGAAGCGTGTCGAAGAGAAAATAAAGAAAGCAAAAGAGGAGGGCTTACATGAACCGGTCTCCCTGCACCCCGAAATCGATGTCGGTACCTGTATTCAAAGCGGAGCCTGCATCGAGGCCTGTCCCGAAAAAGAAATCATCGGAATCCGGAACGGCAAAGCCACGCTCATCAACGCTTCCCGCTGCGTTGGTCACGGCGCTTGCTTTCATGCATGTCCCGTCGAAGCGATTTCCCTCGTTATCGGCACGGAGAAACGAGGCGTGGACCTGCCGCATGTGAAGCAGGATTTCGAGACCAATGTTCCCGGCATTTATATTGCGGGGGAACTGGGTGGAATGGGATTGATCAAAAACAGCGTCGAACAGGGAAAACAAGCCGTGGAAAACATTTCCAAGGTGGTGACAAGGGCAAAAGGAGACGAATACGACCTGATCATTGTGGGCGCAGGACCTGCCGGGATTTCAGCCACGCTCCAGGCTAAAAAACAGGGATTGAAGTCGATCACCCTCGAACAGGACACCCTGGGCGGAACCGTCTTTTCTTTTCCACGATCCAAAATTGTGATGACTTCTCCCATGGATCTTCCGTTGTATGGTAAAGTCAAACTGACGGAAACCAAAAAAGCAGATTTGCTCAACTTGTGGAGAACGGTACTTGATTCCAACCAGGTTCGGATACGGGAAAACGCGAAAGTGGAATCCATCGTGAAAGAAGGGGACCACTTCAGGGTAATCCTTCTGCAAGGAGATGAACTTAAAACCAAATCCGTCTTGCTGGCTATCGGACGCAGAGGAACACCACGAAAACTCGGTGTTAAAGGGGAGAACCTGGAAAAGGTTGCCTACCGGCTATTGGAGCCGGAATATATCCAGGGACAAAACATTCTGGTGGTCGGAGGAGGAGACTCCGCCATTGAAGCAGCCCTATCTCTTGGTGAGCAAAACAAAGTGACGCTATCCTACCGGAGTGAAGCGTTTCAGCGGATCAAGCCTAAAAACAACGACAAGATCCAACAAGCGATTCGGGATAAAACCGTCAATGTTCTTTTTAATTCAACAGTCCGGGAAATCACGGAGGATCAGGTTCTTCTTTCCCTGCCCGGGGATCAAATCCTTACCATGCCTAACGAATTGGTGTATATTTTTGCGGGGGGAGAATTGCCCACGCAGTTTCTTCAAAAAGCGGGAATTGAAATCACCACCCGTTTTGGCCACACCCTTTTAAAACACAAAAAAAAGTAAGTTATGTTTTGGGGTGCGATACGGACAATGGCAACACGAAAAGCAGCCATACTAATCATTTTTCTCCTGGGCGCCATCCCATTCTATGCCCAGATCTCTCCCGGCGATCTGACGAAAGCGCATGCACAACTGGAAGGGATGCTCAACTGCACCAAGTGCCACGTGTTAGGCGACAAGGTGTCCAATGAAAAATGCCTGGAATGCCACAAAGAACTCAAAAGCCGGGTGGACCAGCGGAAGGGGTACCACGCCTCCTCCCAGGTGGCCGGCAAAGATTGCTTTTCCTGTCATAGCGAGCACCATGGCCGTGATTTTAACATCGTCCGGTTTGATATTGAGCATTTTGATCATCAATTGACCGGGTACAAACTCACGGGTGCGCATCTGAAACAAACGTGTAATGCATGCCATCAGGACGAACGGATCGAATCTGCCGATCTGCGCAAGAAGGACTACACCTATCTCGGGCTCAGAACAGACTGCATCGCCTGTCATAAAGATGTCCACCGGAAGACCCTTTCCACCGATTGTGCGTCATGCCATACAACGGAGGCGTTTTCTCCCGCATCCTTATTCGATCACAACAAAGCGGATTTTGCTCTTAAAGGAAAGCACCGGGAACTGGATTGTAAGAGTTGTCACGGGGTGACACTCGTCGAAGGATCGCTCTATCAAAAATTTACCGACATTCCGTTTTCCAGTTGTGCCAGTTGTCACGAAGATCCTCACAAGGGCTCCTTCGGAGCCAAATGCACATCCTGTCACACCGAAGATTCTTTTGCCGATTTTGCCGGAAAGGGCACCTTCAATCATGCCCAAACGCGGTTCCCACTGGTAGGCCGGCACCGTAAGATCGATTGTTCCGCCTGTCATCAGATGGATGCGAATCCTGAAAAGGTTTTTCAGGATTATAAAAACAAAGACATAACTAATTGTATTACCTGCCACCAGGATGTTCATGAGAATAAATTCGGCACCGATTGCAGGCGTTGTCACAATGAGGATTCGTTCCGGAAACTCGTCCCTACCGCTTCTTTTGACCACGATGTAACGGGTTATCCACTGGAGGGCAAGCATGAAACGGTTGATTGCCGCAAATGCCACGAAAACAAAGCCATCGATCCTTTACCACACCAACGGTGTATGGATTGCCACCAGGATTTTCACCAGGGCCAATTCATCCGGGCAGCCTATAAGCCCGATTGCCGGGATTGCCACAGCGTGGAGGGTTTTGCAGGATCTTCCTATACGATAGAACAGCACAACCAAAGCAACTTTCCATTGAGCGGTGCACACCTGGCAACGCCTTGTTTTGCCTGTCACTTCAAAAATGAAACCTGGAATTTTAAAAATATCGGGCAGCAATGTTCGGATTGCCATGCAGATGTACACGCAGGGCAACTCGCTGAAAACTATTACCCGGGCAAATCCTGTGACCGGTGTCATTCTGCAGAGGCTTGGAGCCAGGTGGATTTTCCACACGAAACCACAGGCTTCGCCCTCACCGGAAAACACCTCCTGATTGCATGCAAATCGTGCCACAAAGAGGAACCCCCAAGTCCTAAAACGACCCCAATTGTCTTTAAGGGGCTGCAGACGACCTGTATTTCATGCCATCCGGATGAGCATAACCGCCAGTTTGAAATGAACGGCATAACCGATTGCTTGCGTTGTCACCAACCCGAAGCGTGGAAGCCAAGCCGGTTTGATCATCAAACCACCCGGTTCCCACTCGACGGAGCACACAGCAAGGTGGATTGCCAGCAATGCCATAAACCGCAGCTGGTAAATGGCAAAAAGATCGTACAATACAAGCTGGAGCGGTTCCAGTGTGCAGACTGTCATTCCTAAGGGTATTCCCCTAATTAACTGACAATCAGCCACAAAAATTTGTATTTCCGGAAAAAGGGTATATTTGTTGCGCATCCCTTTGTGGCTTACGGAAGTAAGCATCATCATCACACCCCTTTTATCACCACCACACCCAAAATGATTTTTTTCAAAACGGTACTCCCTGCGTACCTGGTT
>CAZTXO010000042.1:0-34017 GCA_964617515.1 uncultured Saprospiraceae bacterium
GGGTGTCGAGTGGCTGGCCATTATCATCATACACGCGCCAGAAGGTGCAGTCGAGATTGTAGCGGGGATAGGTGAAGTTATCCGGGTCACCGCCGAAAAAGCCCAACTGGGCTTCAGGAATGAACACCAGGCGTACATCGTCATAGCGTTTGTAGCCGTACATGGAAAAGCGTGCCCCGCTGTAATAGGTGACCAGTTGCAGGCGGAGTTTTTCCCATCCGGGCTTGCTTCCGAATTCTTTCATGACGGCGTCCGTGGCTTCGCCCATCTTGCCTTGTCTTTCCTCATCCGTCTTGGCCGTACCGAGGACAGCCATCATCTTGTCGGTGACGTCGGCTACTTTGATCAGTTGTTCGACGAAGAGTTCGGTGTTACGGCGCTCATCGGCCAGGGTCGGGGCGTAAAATCCCTGGAGGTCGAAGTTTTCACCTTCTTTCTGCAAGGCGCTGACGACTGGTTGGGAACAGTGATGGTTGGTCATCACCAGGCCATTGGCAGAGACGAAGGAGGCGGAACACCAGGTGGCAAAACGAAGGGCGGAATTGCGGCCTTCGTCAAACCAGGCCTGGTCCAGGTCGTAGCCATAGGCTTTCATGAACCATTCCTTGGGTGGGTTTTCGAATGTCCACATTTTACCGAAATCAAACGGACCCGGCTCCTGCTGGGCAAATAGCACGCGGGTGGTCAGGGTCAGGAAAAGGACCAGCCACCCTGTGTTAACAATACGTTTCATAGAGTAAAAAATTTAGAAGAATTAGTTGTCAGAATCAGTAGCCGCCGGGAAGGCGGTCTAAAAAACGGTGCAAAATTACGATTAAAAAGCCGGATCAGGCGCGAAACGACCAAGATGGGGGTTTTATAGACCTATAGTGTTAACTTTTCGCCTTACCCGCTGTTCTGAAACCATGAAAATCAATGCAGCTCTCATTTGCGCGGCCCTGGTCATGACCCTGAGTTCCGCGTGTACTTCTCAGAAATCTTCCTCTATGACTCCGGTTACTTCCATTCCCAAAGATCAAACGGTGGATCCCTCCGTGCTTACAGAAACCGCTTATTTCGGCGCCGGGTGCTTTTGGTGCGTCGAAGCCGTATTTCAGGAATTAAAAGGGGTCATTAAGGTCGAATCCGGTTATATGGGTGGTAAAACGCCCAATCCAACCTACCAGGAAGTCTGTACCGGCAGGACCGGCCATGCCGAAACGACGAAAATCACCTTTGACCCGAAGGTGATTTCTTACCCTGAATTGCTGGAGGTGCTTTGGACTTCCCACGATCCCACGACGCTTAACCGCCAGGGGGCCGACAGCGGGACACAATACCGTTCGGCCATCTTTTATCTGAATGAAGAACAAAGGCAGCAGGCGGAAAAATCAAAAGCGGAAAGGGCCACCCAGATCTGGGACCGGCCGATTGTGACAGAGATCACCCCGGCCTCCGAGTTTTATCCCGCCGAGGATTATCACCAGGATTATTTTGCCAATAATCCGGAAGCCGGTTATTGCCGCATCGTGATCGCCCCTAAAGTGCAAAAGGTGCGTGAACATTTTGTCGATAAACTGAAATAAACGGGAGATCCGTACCGGCTTGTTACCGTTAAGGGGCGCAAACTTTCCTGCGCCCTTTTCATTTCAGGTCCGTCAGAACTTTAATCCCACTGTCGCGAGCAGGCGGTGGGAGGTTGTTTTGATCACCGCCAGGGGCTGCGGAGCGTCGATTGTCTCATATGGCAGATAGCCTTCTTCCCGTTCCGTATAGCTGTAGCCCAGATCGAAGAAATAATTCTCGTCACGGAATCCAAACCCACAGGCATACGTGGGATCAAATGTATTGTCATTGGCATAGGGCGATTGGGTCAGCATGGCACCGGCGCGAAAGCGAAAACGCTGCACAGCGAGTTCGCCCCCCAGGTTGAGGTCAAGGCCCGAGGCAAAGTTTTTTTGGATGTCGGCATTGACAGCGCGTTCTTCCTGTTCATAACTGTCTCCGTTCCCGCGCACACGGTAGTCAAATTTCATGGTGGCGTAATCCGTCCATTTGATACTGGCGCTGACGAAACCCGTCTGCCCCGCGATAATCCCTATGCCGCCAAGAACAGACCACGGCGTGCGTAGGGCATATTGAAAACTCCCGTAAGGCGATTCCGCGGTGATAGGGCCCTGGTGGTTCTCATCCGTATAGTCATAGACTAAGGTATTGTTGAAATCATCCGTCAGGAACAACTTGGTGGGTGTATGAAACGCGATCGCCAGGTTGAAATTGCGGGTCGGCTTGAACGTAGCGCCGATTTTGGCGTTCACCCCATAGCCTGTCGTGTTGATATAACTCGTGTACCGGAGATGGTTGAAGTAATCCACGCCATCTTCCGGTCCGTCGGTTTCCTCGTAGGTTCTCGTCTGGGTGGACGTGACCAGCGGCATATTGACGGTAAAGCCAATCAGCAGTTTTTGATCGAGATTGGCGCCGTATCCGATAAATAATTCGGATTTACTGCCCTCATAAACCGCATGTTCCTCTTTATGCAAGGGATACGTGTTGTTGAGTTCGTAATCGGTTTCATAAATGTTGTCCTCCTCGAAATCATAGATGGCGCCTGCCGTATAGGCCAGGCCTTCTTCAAAGCCATTGAGCTCATTTGGTGAAATGCCGGTTGCCTGTTCCCTCCACGAATCCGTGATCGACCCCTGGGTTCTGCCATGAAACCGGATTTCCTGGTTATAGTCCGCAACGCGGTTTAACCCGATGGCCCAATTGGAGGTAAGCCACTTGCCGTTTGCTTCCCGGTTGGCCACGATAAAACCCATGCTTGGAAACCGGAGTTGATTGTACCGGGTCGGGACCACCTCATTCGTGTCCGGTTGCAAGTGTCCATCACTGGTATGCAGGGACAACCCGGCGGATACCAGGAATTCACTTCTCCAATAACCACCGATGCCGGAGGGATTGGAGGAGATAACTGAAAAATCAGGTCCGATAGCAAACATACTGTTGCCGGTGCCAAGGTTTCGCGCGGTACCAAACGGATTGGATCCGGAGAGCCGAAGGGCTTCTGTGGCCGTTTGCGCGTAGAGGCTTTCTGCTGTCAAACCAAGGACCAGGATGAAAGGGAGGACGTATTTGTTCATGATGGTTCCGCTTTATGCAGGAACGCAACTGAATGGGTCAGTTGCGTTCCGGTGATGAGTTGGATTATCCTCTGCCACGAGGTGACCCGCCCGAACTCTGTCCGCCGGACGAATGGCTGCTGGACGAACGGCTGCTGGAGGATTCGCTCCTTGAAGACGAAGAGTTGCTGCGGGAGGATGAATCATTTCTGGATGGTGAATAACCGGACCGGTCATTGCTTTTACCCGAATCCTGCGAACGGGAAGGCGTGTAAGAAGGCCGGTCACTACTGCGGTTTTGTTCGGCATTTCTGCCTGGAGGCGTATAAGAAGGTCTCTCCTGGTCGCGTTGGGAAGGCGTATAACGGGGTCTGTCCGGTTGACGGTCCGATGGCCGGTACGAAGGCTTGGTGTCATCCTGCCTTGGCGTATAAGTGGGGCGCTCTGTCCCGGGTGTCGGGCTGGATTGATCCCGGGGATTGGTTTCCTGTGTACGATCCGGCGTATAAGGCTTGTAGACGGGCCGCTCGTCATTCAATTTTTGTCCCTGGTCCTGGCGGGGTTTGTCATTTTTAGGGTAGGGTTGGTATCTGTCCGGATCCGGTCTGAACACAGGCCTTCTGGAAGGTGAGACTTCATCACGCTTCAATTCCCTGTCTACCGGGCTTTGTTTTACACCATCATCCTGTCCGGAACGCGTGTCGCGGGTGACACCCGGGCTCTGTTCGGTTCCACCCGGGTTAATCCTGCCCGGCGTAACCGAAGATGGCTCCACCCGGACGGGCTTATCGTTTGAATCCGTCAGTCCGCCTCCTTCAAGCACCGGTTGTACATCGCCGGGACGTGTGACCGGTCCGCGGGGAGATGATCCCGTGTTGCCCGAAAAGCGCGGTCCGTAATAGGTGTCCCGGGTACCTCCGGAATTGATGTGATGGACGGTCACATTGGTGATCCCGTTATTGTAGCCGACCGGGAAAGGACAATTGGAGTAGTAGTTATTGTAGTAGGAGCTGTATGGATAGTAGTTATTGTATCCGCTCCAGTAGTGATTATGACATCCGCCATACCAGTTATTGTAAGCGTAATAGTAGGTGAATGGGGTCACGCACCAGCTGTTCCAGCCATAATAGTTATTCCAGCTGTTCCATCGGTTCCAGCGCTGCCAGCGGCGATACTCCCAATAATCAAATCCGCCGATATGGACATAGATGGTCGAGCCGGGATAGTAGTAGGCGTCGGAATAAAAGGGATCGTAATAGTAATAGCTCGTATAGATCGGATCATAGAAATCAAATCCGTCGTAATGGCGATGAAAACGCTTGATCCTCGAGGAATAATAAAAATCATAATCATCGAAGTATTCGTAATCGTCGTCATCATAATAGGTCACGCCATCCTCGCTGTACGTTTCACCGGTGGTGCCGGGCGTATAGGATGCATGGCCATACGGATCGGGATGATCCGGATTATAATAGACATCGTCAAACTGTGCGCTGACCAGGACCGGTCCAAGCAGGAAGGCCATGGCGGCCAGGGAGTTTTTCAGCGTGAACATTTTCATAGTCTGTTTTTAAGTGGTATTGCGGCTTCAGAATCGCTCTGCTTCCAGTGTTAAAAGTATTACTTTTAGCCCCTCGCTGTAGTTAAAGAGAGCTTAAATAACTGTCACCGCGTTGTTAAATAAGTTGAATTCACCTCGCCTCCTCTTTCGGGCTTAGCGTTGTCTTCATGACGTGTTTTTCGTGACATAAGTTTCTGGCAGCAGCGGGATTAATAAGAGTTTAACACAGGACCTGAAAACGCCCCTTTGGGCACACATATGGCAAAGGAAATCACCCCCAGGAACCAGGATTACAGCCAGTGGTACCTGGACATCGTCCGGAAAGCGGGACTCGCCGACAATTCGGCGGTCAGAGGTTGCATGGTTATCAAACCATACGGGTATGCTATCTGGGAAAAAATGCGGGATACCCTGGATGCGGAATTCAAGCGCACCGGCCATGTCAATGCCTATTTCCCGCTTTTCATTCCGAAAAGTTTTCTCAGCCGGGAGGCAGAGCATGTCGAGGGATTTGCCAAGGAATGCGCCGTCGTCACGCACCATCGCCTCAAAGCGGATCCTTCCGGCAATGGGCTGATCGTGGATCCGGAAGCTAAACTGGAGGAAGAACTGGTCGTGCGCCCCACCTCGGAAACAATCATCTGGAGCACCTATAAAGACTGGATCCAGTCCTACCGCGACCTCCCTTTGCTCATCAACCAGTGGGCGAATGTGGTTCGCTGGGAAATGCGCACCCGTCCTTTTCTCCGCACGACTGAATTTTTGTGGCAGGAAGGGCACACCGCCCATGCTTCCCGGGAAGAAGCGATCCGGGAGACCCTGATGATTCATGACGTCTATGCCCGCTTTGCCGAAACCTATATGGCCATGCCGGTGATCAAGGGGGTCAAGACGATCAACGAACGCTTTGCCGGTGCCGAGGACACCTATACGATCGAGGCCCTCATGCAGGATGGCAAAAGCCTGCAGGCCGGCACGTCTCATTTCCTGGGCCAGAACTTCGCCAAAGCCTTTGGCGTCACCTTTCTCAATGAAAGCAACCACCAGGAATTTGTCTGGGCCACTTCCTGGGGTGTTTCCACCCGCCTGGTTGGCGGCCTGATCATGACCCACAGCGATGACGAAGGCCTGGTCCTGCCGCCGAAACTGGCACCGCTCCAGGTCGTCATCATCCCGGTGCCAAAGCCGGAAACCTCTATCAACGAAGTTGCCGGTCGCTTGTTAAAGGAACTGCAGGGATTGGGCATCACCGTCCAATACGATACAGATGAAAAGTCGCGCCCCGGATTTAAATATGCCGAGTATGAAATGAAGGGCGTGCCTGTGCGGGTGGCCATCGGGCAGCGTGACCTGGAAAAAGGGGTGGCGGAAGTAGCCCGTCGTGATACGCGCGAGAAGGAATTCATCCCGCTCGATGGACTGGCAACCTATGTGCAGCAGTTACTGGGCCACATCCAGGACAATCTCTTGCTCAGGGCACTTCGCTACCGGCAGGAAAACACCCGGGAAGTCGATGATTTCAAGGCATTTAATGAAATCCTTGAAAACGAGGGAGGTTTCCTGTCCGCCCATTGGGACGGAACGACGGAGACAGAATTGAAGATTAAGGAATTGACGAAGGCTACCATACGTTGTATACCCCTGGACCGGCCTTCGGAGGAAGGGGCCTGCATCCTCACCGGTAAGAAGTCGGCGGGCAGGGTCTTGTTTGCGAAAGCATATTAATAATCGTACGGATTGATAAAAAAAGAAAATCATGTCATTCGAAATCGAGGGTAAGCTCCACAAGAAATATGATACCGAACAAAAATCGGGGACCTTCCAGACCCGTGAATTTGTTCTCCTGGTCGAACAAAGCCAGTATCCCAATTATATCAAATTCCAACTGGTTCAGGACCGGTGCGAAATCCTGGACAACTTCAATGAAGGGGCCTCGATCAAAGTCTATTTTGATCTTCGCGGCCGGGAGTGGCAGGGAAAATATTTTACGAACCTCCAGGCCTGGCGTATTGAAAATGCGGGACAGGAGAGCGGCAAGGCCAGGGCTGCTACCGGCGATTTTCCTTCGGCTCCGCCAGCCTTTACTGAGGAGGGTTCCTCCTATGATGATCTTCCGTTTTAATCCTGAGTGAACAGGCCATGCCTTTCCAGATGCGCTCCATTCGACTCATCATGCTGGGTATGACGACCCTGCTGACGGGGATTGTGCTTGCTTTGATTGTCCCCTCGGCAGTCGTGTCGCAGACGATGATCGGTATCGGCACCCGGTACAATGATTCGTTTCGCGAATGGACGATCACGACCGATCAGGAAGAGGTGGAAGGCGAGTTGCGCATGCGCTGGACCTTCCGGAATGACTGGACGGAATGGGATGTGCGGATCGGTGACCTGGTCGCAACCGTGGAACAGAAATGGAAAGATGATCCCGGTTTTTGGGAGATACGCTGTGACGGGGTGACCGTCAATGCAAGGACTGCCTGGCCGGGTGACAATACCCGGTGGAAACTGAGCGATGGTAAGCATCAATTCAACTGGTACACCCGGTACGATAACAAGCGGGACGAATGGATGACAGAGGACTTACCCGGGGGTTTCTTCCAGGTCTATACCTATTGGGAAGGTGATCCAAGGGAATGGGTCATCGCCGACGAGCTGCAGGACGATGTCAGCCAGGCCATGCGGATCGCCATGGTTTTCCTGGCGATCCATTTCAGTTCACCCCGCCAATAGGGCCTTTCCGGCGCACCCGAATCTGAACCAAAAGCCGGATTTTTACATTACTATAGTTTTGCATGCGGCTGCGCCGACGGCTTTGATGGGTATACGAAACGCTTTCCGGAATCGTTTATCAAGGCAGCCGGGTACATGTTGCTCAAAACGAAACCATCGAAATAAATTAGTCCAGGTATGAAAAGAATATTGTGCCTTTTTCCGCTTCTCCTGTCCCTGCTTGTTCTCCACGTGTCCGCTCAGGAACTGACAGTTCCCAGGGTCAGTCCGAAAGCCGCCGTGAGTTACACCATCGGTTTGACGAAAGTAACCGTCACCTATGGTGCTCCTGCCGTCAAGGGCAGGGTGATCTGGGGCAGCCTTGTTCCCTACAATGAAGTGTGGAGGGCGGGAGCCAATGAAGCCACCACCGTGGAGTTCAGCACCGATGTCAATATCGAAGGGCAAATGCTGAAAGCCGGTAAATACGCGTTGTTCTTTATCCCGGGAGAAAAGGAATGGACCGTCATTCTCAACCGGAAATGGGATCAGTGGGGCGCATACGACTATGATGAAACGGAGGATGCCGTCCGTTTTACGGTGGAGCCCAAAATGAATGAAGCGATGCAGGAACGCCTGACGTACAGCCTCCACGATATGAAACCAGACATGGGTTATATCAAACTGGGCTGGGAAAAGATGCGGCTATACCTGCGCTTTAAGGTAGACCTGATGGAACAGGTGGCGTCCAATATGCAGCAGGCGTTGGATACGACTGCAGAAGATAAACAATGGGTGATTTACGCCCAGGGCGCCCAGTTTATGATCGATGCAGATGGCAATATGGACCAGGCCCTCGAATGGGCCAGGCAATCTACCGAACGCCATGGTACCTGCTGGAACTGGTATGTCCGCGGGCTGATCGAAGCGAAAAAGGGAGATATGGAGGCGGCGCTGGCGAGCGGCACCAAGAGCCTGGCTCTCGGCACCTCTTACGAGAACGATGCGTATTTTAAAGAGCATGAAAAGGAGATCCGGACATCGCTCAGGACCTGGAAAGCCAATTCATCCGGAGCCGCACTGGAGGATCTGATGATGTCCCTGGATACGGTGCCGGAAGGGAAGAAGTGGATGATCTATGCCCAGGGGGCCCAGATGCTACTTGATTCGGATGGCAACCTTGACCAGGCATTGGATTGGGCAAGACAGTCTACCAGCCGTTACAATTGTTGCTGGAACTGGTATATCCGCGGCCAGGTGGAAGCAAAGCGCGGAGACATGGTGGCCGCCGTAGCCAGCGGCACCAAGAGTGTTTCCCTTGGTATGGCGGATGATACGGACGTCTATTACAAGGAACACCAGGATGAAATCACGGCCGCGATACAAGCCTGGGCCGCGAAAATGAACTAATCCAATCAAAAAGGGCAGCGTACACTGCCCTTTTTGCATTTATTGATTCGGATTGGCGTTGCCTGTCACATCGCCTTTTTTGATCGCGATAAAGTTGGGCGAACGGATGCCGTTGATGATATCCAGCACGGGGATGGAGTAACTGATGATCGGCGGTGCCGATTGACCGGGTGTACCGAAATCCGTATCTGCAGGAATGACCACCCAGCTTTTTCCGTCAGGGAAATTCGCATTGATACCCAGGAGTACTTTGGAGATGGTGATGATGTCAAGCGCCGTAATGGAAAGGGATTTGTTGGCGTCCGCGGCGATCTTGGGTAGTGGACCCGTAAACGGATCGACAAAGAGAAGATGCTTCTGGATGCGCACGAGATCCAGCGCATTGACCCCATTGGTGGGTGACCCGTTTTTCTCCACTTTGAGCGCCCAATCCGGTTGGGCTTCGCTTAGTAAAACAGATAGATTGTATTGCCCGTTGGTGCCGGTGGTATCCTGTTTGATGAGGTTGCCCTGTCCATCGACAAGTTGAACGAAGGCGTTGCCTACACCGGTCGTTCCCTCAAAAAAAGTGATCTGTCCCGTCACCGAGACGGGATCCTCCGGCGGAGGCGGTTTTTGAGCGCCCGTGGCGAGCAGGGCAGCATCCAGGCTATCGATCGTGGCCTGGTTGGTCGGTCCATCCACATCATACTGCACGGAGCCGTCCGGCGCGATGACGATATAGGTAGGTGTGCCATACCAGGGACCAAAAGATCCGTTTTTGTATGGGGCCACCGCGGCAAGGCTGCCGCCGTCTTTTCCAACACCGATAAACGTCTCACCATACTGGGCCTGGTAGGCGTTGACCAATGCGTCTGTATCAAAGTTTTTATCGGACATTTCAAAAAACTCCACATCATAATCACCTGCACCCCATTCCTGGTAAAAAGGTTCCATCAGGGGAGCGATGGAATTACAGGGAGGACAGGTCGTGTAGAATACTTCGAGCAAAACGGTCTTTCCCTGGTTGAGATAATCCGCATAGAGATGGTGGACCTGGCCATGGCTGTCCGTCACCGTAAAATCCGGAGCCTGTGTCACGGGCGGCGGATATGCAGCGCCGGTGGACAAGATGGCCTGGTCAATCGCGTCAATCGTCGCCTGGTTGTTGGCTCCTTTGACATCATACTGCACCGTGCCATCCGGGGCGATCACGACAAACGTGGGATTGGCGGTCCAGGGGCCAAACGTGCCATCCTTGTAGGGAGTAACAGCGGATAGGCTTCCTCCATCCTTGCTCACGCAGGGAAAGTTCAGATTGTGGCTGATCATGTAGTCAAAAATCACCGGGTTGGTATCCGCGTTTTTATCCGTCAAAGCGAAAAACTGGACTTCGCCGCTTCCGCCACCCCATACTTCATAAAGCGATTTAAAGTCGGATACGATGGAATTGCAGGGACTGCAGGTGGAATTGAAAATTTCAAGGACGACCGTCTTCCCCTGGTTGAGATAATTGGCATACAAATGATGGACCTGGCTGTTGACATCGGTTACCGTAAAATCCGGCGCAACCGGAATTCCTCCACCCGGCTTGACGGCACCGGTAGCCGTGATGGCCGCATCGAGGGAATCGATCGTGGCCTGATTGCCGTTTCCATCCACATCATAGTTGACCGAACCGTCAGGCGCTATCACGATAAAGGTGGGTGTTCCAAACCAGGGACCATAAGTTCCATTTTTATAAGGAATGACTGCTGTCAGGCTTCCCCCGTCTTTACCCACACCGACAAAAGTCTCATTGTACTGCGCCTGGTAGGCATTGACCAGGGCATCCGTATCAAAATTTTTATCGGATAGTTCGAAAAACTCCACATCCCCTTCACCGGCACCCCATTCCTGGTAGAAGGGTTCCATCAACGGGGCGATCGCATTGCAGGGAGGGCAGGTGGTGAAAAAGATTTCCAGCAGAACCGTCTTTCCCTGGTTGAGGTAGTCCGCGTACAGGTGATGAACCTGGCCGTGGGAATCCGTCACGGTAAAATCCGGGGCAGGTTGACTGAAGCCATAGACAGAAGCAAGGAGAAGGGCAATAAGGAGTTTAGTAGTTCTCATAGAACAGCTGATTTTCAAACAAACAATAGGTGGAAATCGCGGGCGTGTTGGTTCTTCATGCACAAATACGGTACCATTCTTGGCGGATCCGGGTTTTACCTGTTGATAAATGCGTTTTTTTTCATCTGATGTACCTGGACGTGTAAAACAATCAAGCGGAGGAGAGGACCCTTGACAAGGGATGGTTGGCTCAATAAAGGTAAACATATTTACCGTCCGGGGGTTAGTATGAGCGGAGGCGGGAAGCCTCCCTTTTAACACCTATTTTTGCCCTTCGCATGGAATCTCAAGCCGGTAAACTGGTGGTGGTCGACGTGGGCCTGATGGGCTACAAAGAGGCCTGGGATCTTCAGACCCGGCTCCACGGGCACCTGATCGAAAACAAGCGCTCCGGATACCAGCAGTCGCAAAACCATTTCCTGTTGCTGTGCGAGCATCCGCCCGTGTTCACCCTGGGTAAAAGCGGCAAGGAAGATCACCTGAAACTCGGAGAGCAGGACCTGGCCGCTCACCAGATTGAGTATTTTAAGATCAACCGGGGCGGCGATATCACGTTTCATGGCCCTGGCCAGCTTGTCGGATATCCGATCCTGGACCTGGATCTGCTGTTTACGGATGTGCACCGGTATGTGCGTAACCTGGAGGAGGTCATCCTTCGGGTCTTGAAGCTTTACGGCATAGAAGGGCATCGAAACGACAGATACACAGGCGTTTGGGTAAAAAGTGATGAGGTCCTGTACCAGGCTAAAAAGATTTGTGCCATCGGGGTGCACCTGAGCCGATGGGTCACCATGCACGGATTCGCTTTCAATATCAATACCGACCTGCATTATTTTGATCATATCATCCCTTGCGGCATTGACGATCCGGACAAAAGCATCACCACGCTCGCCCGGCTGGTCGGTAAAACCGTAGATTTGCAGCAGATCAAGGGAGAGGTCGCCCTCGAGTTTGGAAATGTCTTTGACCTGCAGCCCGTCGAGCCAGACATCCATACCCTTGAGCAATTCGGTTTTAACACTTTGCATGCATGAGTAAACTTCGAATCCTTTTTATCGCCCTGATGGTCATCCCCTCTTTCGGGCTATGGGGCCAGGCAGACCAAAAAGCCATTGAAGCGCGTCTGGACCAGTTTATCCGCTATTCGAATGAAAAAAACTGGGACAAGGCTTTTGACCTGATGTATCCGAAATTGTTCACCAAGGTCTCCAAGCAGGAACTGTTGGATATCATGCAAGGCATGGAGGCCGACGGAATGGAAATCCAGGTCAATAACGCCCGGATCACCGCGATGAGTGAACCCGTGAAGGAAGGGGCAGAAACCTTTACCCGGCTGACCTATGCATCGGATATCGTCGTGCAGATCCGTAAAGACGGTATCTATGACGCTCCGAAACCAATCCAGGCCATCGAACAGCAATTTAAAGCCGTCTATGGGGCGGAAAACGTCCAATGGAAGGCAGAGGAGAAAAAGTATTATATCCGGGCAGCCAAGTCGATGATGGCTATTGACATTGGTCATGGAGATTGGCGACTGATCGAAATCAACGAAGATCAGCCGGCCTTGATGGAATACCTGTTTTCACCGGAGATCCTCGATAAGGTCGTCCGGGCTAAGTAACGGATACATTACCCACAGCGACACTGATGAACAACCTTACACCCAGACCTGTCAGTTTCAGCCGTACGATGATGACGGAGTTGGTGATGCCCAACGATACGAACCCGATGGGGCATCTCATGGGAGGCTATCTCATGCGCTGGATGGACATTGCGGCCAGCATCTGCGCATCCCGCCATTGCGGCACCCATGCGGTGACGGCCTCCGTGGATAATGTATCCTTTGCCAAGCCCATTCATCTCGGGGATGTCATCACCCTGAAAGCGTCGGTGACAAGGGCCTTTCACACCTCCGTTGAAATCTACGTAGAAGTCTACACTACTTCTTCGTTTGGCGCGGACCTGGAAAAATCAAACCATGCGTATCTCACCTTCGTGGCGCTGGATGCACGCACCAAGCGTCCCACCCAGGTGCCGGAAGTAGTGCCGGAGACTGAAGAAGAAAACAAGCTTTTCAACGGAGCACTCCGCAGAAGGGAAGTGCGGCTCGTCCTCGCAGGCCGGATGAAACCCGAAGAAGCCGTCGGCCTTAAAGCCCTCTTCCAGGAACTGGAAGCCCAGGAAGGAAAATAATCATGGCTATTTCCCGTCTGCGTTCTTTCCTCAAAACCCTGCATCCCCGGTACCAGACCCTGCACCTGGAGTACCCGGTCGATATGAAACCACGATACGGGTATGGTAAACCCCCGCACAAAAGGTTATATGACCTGATCAGCCAGCGGAGATCTTCCTTCCTTCAATGGATGCAACATGCCCTGGCTTACCAGGATCACCTGGTGACCATTCCTGATCAAAAACAAGTACGGGACGAGGTAACGCCTGGTTGGAATAATGGATTTCTTCCGGGCCTCGACATCGTCATGTTGTATACGATGGTGGCCAGGAATCATCCTGCCACGTATATCGAAGTGGGATCCGGCAATTCGACCAAGGTTGCTTTTAAGGCAAAACGGGACCACCAGTTGTCCACCCGCATCCTGTCCATCGATCCCGCTCCGCGGGCAGGCATTGACGCGCTGTCGGATGAGGTCATCCGTCAGCCGTTTGAGACGGTTGATTTGTCCTTGTTTTCCGGACTGAAAGAAGGGGATATCGTCTTTATCGACAATTCCCACCGGCTTTTTCCCAATTCCGATGCCACGGTTTTTTTCCTGGAGGTACTCCCGCAATTGCCGGATGGCGTGATCGTCCATATCCATGATGTCTACCTGCCGTATGACTATCCGCAGGAGATGTGTGACCGGTACTATTCGGAGCAATACGGACTGGCTGCTTTTTTATTGGCTAACCCCGTCCGCTATTGCCCGTTGATGGCAAACTATTTTGTCTCCGAAGATCCGGAATTGCGCACCATCCTCGATCCACTCTGGAATCACGCGGCCATGCCCCGCGTTGAAAAACACGGGGGTTCCTTCTGGCTGGTCATTCGGGCCTGACCATCCTTAGCGGATTAACATAACATCACCTTTGGCGGTAGCGACTCGGCCATTGGGATATTGAAGCAGCGCCTTATACACATAGGTATCGGAAGAAGCCTTCTCCCCTTTGAATTTACCGTCCCATCCTTCCAGGTCGTCTTTCGGCGCGTCATAGACCAGTTGTCCCCAGCGATTGAAGACCAGAAATTCCTCGATCGAGATGTTGCCATGCAGGATGATCCTGAACCGGTCATTGAAACTGTCGCCGTTCGGGGTGAATGCGTTGGGGATCTCGTAATAAGGCGGAATGGTAGGAATGGTGATCGAGTTCGTTTGCGTGCAGCCTTTGGAATTGATAAACGTTACGGTGACCACATTGACCTCTTCGTTCGCGTTGAAAGCTATCGTCGCGGAAGTGGCGGGAATGGTGACGCCGTTGACAGTCCACGTAAGGGAAGAAGGCTGCGGTCCGCTGACATTGAACATCACCATCACTTCCGATCCTTGCGGGATATCGGTAGTGGCTGTATCCGGTGTAGTCAGGAAAAAGACCGGATCCGGATTGACCAGGGCCGTCACGACCACGGAACCGGTCAGCCTGCAGGTGTCCGGTTGCGTAGTAGTCGCGAAAAAACGGAGAATACCGGAGTCATTGACTGTAACGGTTGGTGTTGAACAGTCCGTACAACTCAGGGAAAGGTTGCCGCTCACCACATCCCACTGGACATTGGTGAAGTTAGGATTACCGGTGGTCGCTGTAGCCGTTTCACCGAGGCAAGCAGCGATCGGCGGGCCGACCACCTGGATATTTTCAATGGATACTTGAACCGTGCCCGTGATCCCGCAGGTATCCGGGTTAATCACCTCAGCCGTAAACTGAAGCTGGCCATCGGAATTGACCGTCACCGTCGGATTGGGGCAACTGGTGCAACTCAGGGAAAGATTGCCTCCGGCGACGGACCATTGCACGTTGGTGAAATTGGGAAATCCGGTAGTGGCCACTGTGGTGCCGCCGTCACAGGCTGAAATAGGTGGCCCCGTGACCACCGGTTCTTCACCATGCACCAGTTGGATAAAGCCGGCAGCGCCGCAGAAATTAAGATTGGTGGACGAGGCGTTGAGTAATATGTTGATCGGTTGATCCCCGAGTACGGTCACGGAGGGATTCAGGCAGTCCGTGCAACTCAGGGTCGCATTACCGGCTACAATACTCCACTGGAGATTCGTCAGGTTTTCCGGATTGCCGATAGAGAGCGGTACGACGTCGCCTTCACAAACTTTTGTATCACCGAGGATATTCAATTGTTGCACCGGCGGCACCTGAACGACAAGGCTTGCACCCACGGGGCATTCGAGCACCATACCGGAAAAATTATACACGATGATGTTTCCCGGAGGTCCTGGTACAGTGACTTTGGGATTCAGGCATTTGGTGCAGCTCAGGCCATCTTCAGGCGTCCACTCCGGATCGGATACCTGGTTGGATAAAATGCTGACCGTAAACATCTGGCCCGGGCACAATACGGTGTCCGTCACGGAGATGGGCACCCCGGAAGGAACTACATTGATCAGGATGGAGTCATGACTGACACAGGCATTGTTTTTGGCCTCACGGATGTACAAGGTGGTATCCCGGAGTTCGAGAGCCGCATTCAACTGAAACTTACTTGTCAGGAAGGTGCCATCATCCGGCATCCATTCGAAACCCAGGTCCGGATAGAGGAGGGAATCGAAAGTTGGTGAAAAGAGCGCGACGATCTCCCCGGAGCAGTAATAGGCTTTGCGTGGAGCGATATCAATGTGCAGATCTCCCGGGATCGAATCTACCCGCACGACAATTGTATCTGAAGCGACGCAGACACCAAAATCAGATTGCAGGACATACGTCGTTGTCACTTTCGGATTGGCGACCGGATTGAGGATAGCAGTATCACTCAACGTGGAATCGGAGGGGATCCATTTGAATTCCGTTGCCAGTCCGTCCAGATGACCCGGAAGCGTGATTCCATTCGCATCTAAACAGATGAAAACCGTATCTGCTGCCAGGATTTCCGCGATGGCCAGGTCCAGGTAAATACTGTCCTTGGCGCCGCACGTATCGGTGCCTACCGAGGCGTAATACCAACCGGAAGCATACGGACTGACCACGGCGAGTGCACCCAGGGAATCCTGGAAGTAAGCAGCCGGAGACCAATGGATATTGCCATTGGCGGAGGCTTCCAGGGGCAGCGGATTGTTCCGGCACCAGGCAATGGTATCTGTGGCAGAAAGGATCTGCACTTCATAATCATCCACGATAGCGGAGGAAAAGTTGAGGATATCCGCCGCCGTAGTTGTTTGAAAAGCAATCTCCCAGATGAGGCTTTCAATTCCCTCAGCGAAACCATCCTGGATGACATCGATCGGAATGATCACTACGGAATCCTGGGGAAGCATCCGCACAGGAAAAGAGCCGGCCGGAAAGTTGTAATCCTGGTTGCTCAGGGCAACGCCGAGGTCACTGATAAAGATGAAGGTTGTATCCGGGTTGTCTTCACCGCGTGTGAAGACCAACGCATACGGGCCTCCGCACCGCTCGGACAAAACACCGGCATTGCCGGGTGTCTGAAGCGAAACTTGCAGGAAAGCCTGCCCCTGGAGGGAGGAAAAGGTCACCAAACTTCCGGTGAAGAATAAAAGCCTGATAAAGAAGTGTTTCGACATGGTAATAGACTTCGGGGCATGCCCATTGCTAAAGAGGGTAAAAATAATCTTTTTTATATACGTCAGCCGGCCTCTCAACGGGTTTGACAGGCAGCATACATCCGCGCTGCATCCGGGACCCTGACCCACTGGGGAATACCTTTGAAGCGATGCCCCAGGTAATTGACCAGGTTGGTCATCTCCACTTCATTGAGCGTGCTGTTCGGGGGCATTTTCTGCCCGGTAAGGGTATCCAACGGAAGTCCGTTTTTGATCAGGCAGATCAGCGTCGCAGGTGACCTGAACGATTCCGAAGAAGAGTCCAGGGGTGGGATGAGATGACCCAATCCGCTCCCATCCTCCGCGTGGCATCCGGCACAATGGTATGCATACAGGTTGTGTCCCTGGGGATAGGGATTAACCCCACATCCCGGGCACAGCAGTACAATGACGGTGAAAAAAAGAAAATGTTTACCGGGCATACGCTTCCTGGAGCAACTGGTCGACCGTATCAAAAAAAGCCGTCACTGACTTGGGATCCGTGCCTTCACAAAAACCACGGATGTGCCTTTGATGGTCCATCAGGATGATCCTCCCGCTGTGATCGAACCCGGAGGGTGCGCCGGGATCATCAACTACGCTGACAAAGTACTGGTCCGCGAGATGATAGATCGAATCTTTCTCCCCGGTGACAAATTTCCAGTTTACCGTATTCACACCCAGGTTGTGCGCATACCGTTTTAAGGCAGCCGGTGTGTCATGCCTTGGGTCGATGGTATGGGAGACGAACACAATGTGCTCATTGTCTTTGTACCGTTCGTATAGGCGCAGCATCTGTTTTTTGACCCGCGGGCAAATGGAAGGGCAGGAGATAAAGAAAAAATCGGCGATCACTATTTTATCTCCCAGTGTTGAGACCTGGTAAGCCTGGCTGTCCTGGTCTACCAGGATCATATCCGGCACCTGATGGTAAAGGGTATCCCCGCCACGCACTTCCCGGTTGCCGAGGATCGGCAGAGGCTGGTCTTTGTCACGGCAGGAAAGCATCATGCAGACCACCAGCAAGGCACTAAGGCCGACGGGGCAGAAAAAGGACAAGGCCTTATTTGCGCTCATGTGCTGCCAGCCAGGCTTTTGCTTTATCGACGCTGTTGTTGATGCCTGCCTCAACAGCCACCAACAACTCCATTTGCCGGGTGTAAAACGTCATCAGTTCTTCGGGCTTGACGTTGGGTTTGT
The DNA here is from genome assembly GCA_964617515.1 of uncultured Saprospiraceae bacterium. Classification (GTDB taxonomy): domain Bacteria; phylum Bacteroidota; class Bacteroidia; order Chitinophagales; family Saprospiraceae; genus Opimibacter. The sequence goes on from CAZTXO010000042.1 coordinate 17,832, forward strand.
TGTCGCTGTATTGTTTCATCCAGTCCCACATCCCCTGGTCCGCCAGTTTGAGCGCTTCCATCGCCTGGTCCAGCCCTTCCGGGATGTCGAGTTTGCCTTCCTCGTTTTCTTTGGCTTGCGACCGGATCGTCCGCAGCCGCGAACTGAGATCATTCATCACTGTCAGCCTGGCCATCATCGAATCATGCTTCGTCTCCAGCATTTTTTCAAAGGCAGCCGGATCTTTTGGTGCCTCGCCGGTTGTTTCGGGTCCTGCCCCGGAGGGTTTACAGGCAAACCACCCCAGGGTGACCAATGCAAAAAGGATTTGGTATTTCATCGTATCGCGTATCTGAAGCGCAAAGATAAACGCCGGTCAACGATAATCCGTCAGCAGGCCGTCTTTCATCTCATAGACATCATCGCTCAAAGCGGCGAGTTCAGTATTGTGGGTCACAATCACGAGGCTTTTACCCATGTCTGTCGTGATGCGTCGCAACAAATGATGGACCTGTATGGAGGTCTCCGTATCGAGGTTGCCGGAAGGTTCGTCTGCCAGTAAAATATCCGGTTCGTTCATGAGCGCCCTGCCGATGGCCACGCGCTGTTGCTCACCGCCCGACATTTGGTTGGGCTTGTGCGCAGCCCGGTCGGAGAGCTGGAGGAAATGCAGGAGTTCCTCCGCTTTTTTCATAGCCTGGCGTTTTCCCACACCGGTGATCAGGGCCGGCATGGCTATGTTTTCAACGGCGCTGAATTCCGGAAGGAGATGATGAAACTGGAACACAAATCCCAGGCGTTGATTGCGGAGCGCGGCCAGTTTCTTGCTCGTCAATCCTTTTACCTGGATCCCGCAGATGACCACTTCCCCTTCATCCGGTGCGTCCAGGGTGCCCAGGATATGAAGGAGCGTGCTTTTGCCTGACCCGGACCGGCCGACAATGGAGACCATTTTTCCTTTGGCCACATCGAGACTTACCCCTTTCAGAACCTGGAGAGGGCCAAAGCTTCGCCGGATGCCGTGGGCCCGGATGGCCCATTCATATTCGGAGGGGTTGCTCATGCGCCGCTAAAATGACAAAATTGTGGAATATGGCGTCTACGCTTTCACCAGCCAACCTATTGCGACCCTGTTTCGTTTTAGGCTTTGAAAATCACTACTTTTGTACCCCCTCCCTGGCTGGTTCGTATGAAGATCCTCTTTCTCTGCAAGAAGTTTCCTTACCCGCTCAAGGATGGCGAATCCATCGCGGTAAGCAATCTCTGCCGTGAATTGAAGGCCCTGGGATGTGAGCTCTCCCTCCTTTGCTTCAATACCCGCAAGCATTTCACGGATCCGGAATCCATACCGGCCTCCTACAATTATTTCAACGCCATCCACACCGTGGACGTGGACAATTCCGTCAGGCCCTGGCAGGCTTTTGCCAGCATGGTCTCCGGTGATTCCTATCATATCCGCCGGTTTACCTCCGAAAAATTCCGCGTCAAACTGATCGAAATTCTCCGGGCTGAGCAATTTGATATCATTCAGCTTGAGACGCTTTATCTCGCTCCCTATGTCGCCACGATTCGCCAGTATACGAAAGCCCGGGTTGTCATGCGGGCACACAACGTAGAACATGAGATATGGGAACGCATCACCCGGCATGCCGGATCCAACATCCGCAGGTTGTATTTAGCCTATCTCACCCGCAAGCTCAAAGAATACGAAATCGGGCAATTCCCGGTATACGATTATCTCGTCACACTGACCGAGCGGGATCTCCAGCTTTTCAGAGCCCACGGGTATGTGAACGGAGCCAGCGCGGCGCCCATTGGGATCAGTGCCGCCACGTATCCCTATAAAGCCCCTGTCTTCGGTCCGGCGATGTCGCTTTGCTTTATCGGCTCCCTGGATTGGCTGCCGAATCTCCATGGATTGGAATGGTTCCTCCGGGAATGCTGGCCCAAAATACACCGGCAATGGCCGGATATCACGTTTCATATCGCCGGGCGCAATACGCCTGTCTATTTGCGCAACCTGCGATCTGCCAATGTCATTGTCCATGGGGAAGTGGAGGATGCCGGGAAATTTTTGCAGGAGCACGCCATCATGGTGGTGCCGTTGTTTTCAGGGAGCGGCATGCGCGTCAAGATCATCGAAGGCATGCTCATGGGCAAGGTGATCATCACGACTTCCCTTGGACATGAGGGCATCGACATCACCCACCAGGAAGAAGTCCTGATTGCCGATCATGCGGATCAGTTTCTCGATGCCATCCGCTATTGCCTGACGTATCCCGATCGCGCGGACGAGATGGGGCGGAAAGCGCAGGAAAAAGCCATTGACCGGTTTGACAGCCGGAAAGTGGCCATGCAGATGCTGGATATCTATGATGATTTGCTTCATTACGGAGCCCATGAGGATGCCGCTCCGATCATCCGGGCTCACCCCTAAATCACGTCAGCCAGCTCGTGCGGATCGTCTACGTCACATCACGTTTTCCCTACCCGGTTGAGAAGGGAGACAAGCTCAGGGCTTATCACCAGATTCGCCTCCTCAGCCGTCATCATGAGATCCATCTCGTCGCCATTTCCCATCAACGGGTCACGGAAGAAGCGCTTCAGGCGATGAGGCCTTATTGCCGGACAGTCCGGGTGTTTTCCATCAACCGGTGGCTTTTCCCTGTCCAGTTGGTGGCCGGCTGGCTGCAGGGGCTGCCTTTACAGATCAGTTATTTCCTGGACCGGACCATCAAGCGCCAGGTGCAATATCATATCATCCACCTGGAACCGGATCATGTCTTTTGCCAGCTGATCCGGGCTTCGAGCTATGTGCGGTCTCTTCCGTTTCCGAAAACGCTCGACTATATGGATGTCTTCTCTGTAGGCATGCGGCAGTTGGCCATGAAATACGGTGCCTTCGGCTTTCCATTCCACTGGGAAGCCACGCGACTTGCGCGTTTTGAAAGATCCGTCTACAAAGATTTTGACAAGCATACGATCATCTCTTACCAGGACCGTGAGCGATTGTCTCTCGCTTCGGCCCAGCAGGTGGCAGTTATCCCCAACGGCGTAGACCCTTCCTTTCATCCGCCGGAACACCCTTCGCCGCCACGATATGACCTGGTATTTGTCGGCAACCTTGGATACGGACCAAACAAAGAAGCCGTTGGTAAACTGGTCAGGGAAATCCTGCCGGCCCTGCATCTACTGGGTTGGAAACCAACAGTACTGATCGCAGGTGCCCGGCCGGGTCGCCGTATCCGCGCCCTCAACCGGTTGCCCGGGATTACGGTGCATGGCTGGATGGAGGATATTCGCGAAGCCTATGCGGATGGCCGTATCTTTGTGGCGCCGATGTTTTCAGGATTGGGGCTTCAAAATAAGATACTGGAAGCGATGGCGATGGGCCTCCCTTGTGTGACGACCGGGATGGTCAATAACGCGATCGGGGCGGTGCACGGGGAGTCGATCTGGGTTTCTGATACGATCGAGGGAATGGTCGAAGGAATCGCCCGGCTGATGGCCGAACCCGGAACCCATGCACGCATATCCGGGGCGGCGAGGAAATTCGTCACGGAACAATATACCTGGGAGACCCAGGTGGAAAAACTGGAAACATTCCTACAGGCAAAAAACGTATACGTTTAGGTATGAGAATACAAGACATAGCCCTGGCGGCTATCCCTGCGCTGGATGATATCCCCTCGGCCATACACGATATCCGCTCGGGTAAGGTGGTGATCGTGGTGGATGATGAAGACCGTGAAAATGAGGGTGATTTTATCTGTGCGGCCGAATGTGTGACGCCGGAGATCATCAATTTCATGGCGACGCATGGCCGCGGACTGATCTGCGCTCCCATCGATGAAAAAAGGGCCGATGAACTCAAGTTGCAGATGATGGTGCATGACAACACGGCCTTGCACGAGACGGCCTTTACGGTATCCATTGACCTCATCGGACATGGCTGTACTACCGGGATATCCGCTCATGACCGGGCCACCGGGATCCGCGCATTGGTCGATCCATCTATCCGGTCCGAGGATTTTGCCAGGCCGGGACACATCTTTCCGTTGCGCGCCAAGTCGGGCGGAGTGCTCCGCCGCAGCGGACATACGGAAGCTGCAATCGATCTCGCACGCCTCGCAGGATTTTATCCGGCCGGTGTCCTCGTGGAAATCCTCCACCAGGACGGAACCATGGCCCGATTGCCGCAGCTTCTCGAAATCGCCAGGAAGCATGCATTGAAAATCATATCGATCAAGGACCTGATAGCTTACCGCATGCAGCGGGAGCGTATCGTCGAGCGCCTGCCTTCCTATACCATTGGTTCACGATACGGCGATTGGGAAGTGATTCCTTTCCGCCAGCTCAATACGGATGAGATACACCTCGCGTTGCTCAAAGGCCAGCCGACCCATCCATCCGCCTGCCTGGTGAGGGTGCACAGCCTGTCCCGTACCGGGGATATGCTTGGCCTTATTTTTGGCAACACCGGCGCTGAGATTGACCGTGCGCTGAGCCTGATCGCCACAGAGGGCGACGGTGTCTTCCTGCTCATGCGGCACAGTGGCCAGGCTGAAAATGTCCTCGATATCCTCAAGACACTGGCCATTCACGGGGAGGTCATGAAACTTCACCAGCAACGCGATATCGGTGTGGGTGCCCAGATCCTCCGTGAACTTGGTGTCACGCGGATGAGGCTGATGTCCAATCATGACACCCAGCGTGTGGGACTCATTGGTTTCGGGCTTGAAATCGTAGAAAACGTAAGACTCTGATCATCTGTCATCGGTCTCACCTGCCATAGCCCCTATGGCGACATTGACCGGGCAAAACCTATCACCCGATCACTCCATCCCCCCATCAAAAAGTAGGGCACAGGGATTCTTCATTGTTATACAGCCCGGTAAAACTGATCGATAATTCGAAGGCGCCTCTGCCCGGTGCCTGGGCACTCAGGCTGGATAAAGTAATATCATGGCTAAGCCCGATCAGCAGGCCGTTGATTTCGTAGGCGGTGAGCAGGTAAAGGGCGGATGGTTTCAAACCGGTGGAGGGTCCCTGGTTGATCCGGATGCCGCCACCCAGGTGCAAAGCCTGGTTATCGTAATTGGTAATATCAAATTTGACAAGGCCCGCCAGGGCGATCATCGTGTGAGGACCTTCTTTTTGGAACAGCAACCTCGGAAGAAAGGATACGTATTCATTTGATCCCACTTCCATCGAAAGATACCCGGTCAGTTTGCGGTCAATCCGCGCGTCCGGCAGGTCTTCATCCTGATCCAGGGAATGGGTATAAAAGGAAACCGAGCTGCCGGGCAGGTGATCAACCGCGACACCTATGGACATATGGGAAAAGCGTGACCAGGCCGACGTATAGCTGATCCCCAGGCCAAGATCCGCGTAAGCGAAGTTGTTGGAGGGCAGGATTTCCGCAGTGGGTAAGGAATATTGATCCAGTCCGTTGAACTGATCATTGAAATAAATCTTCTCGTAGTTGAGATTGCGCTGCGCGATCCCCATGCTCAGGCCACCGGAGAGATATTGTTTATTTCCTTTGGACAGGGACTTGTGATAACTCCCGTAAAGCGTGATGACGTTCTGGTTGACATTGTAGATGGCAGTGCGGTCCGTGATAAAAGCAAATCCCGCCCCGAAGTAATCCCCTTGCTGATGTTTGAGATTGATCTTGATGTCCCCGTAGACCCCCATCGTGGTAAAAGGACTTTCAAGGATGCTGCGCCACTGATCCCGGTAAGCGATGGTCACCCGGTAACGGCCATCCACCTGTCCGGAAAAAGCCGGATTGAGGTCCACGGGATGCGCAAAAGCCTGGGTAAACAATTTGTCTTGTCCCGTCAGATCCTGGTGCAGACAGAGACAAAAAAGGATTCCGGCAGAAATAATAAACAAACGCCTCATGCTTCAGATCATTTGCAGGATATCATACTTGGTCAGAATATGGAGGTTGCCTGCCGTGTCCCTGGCCAGTACGGCCGGAATTTTCTTGGTGATGTATTTGCTGAGTTTGCTGATGGGCATATCTTCCTCGACGGTAGGGAAGGGCGCATCCATGATATCGGCCACGGGTTTGTCCGCGTGGTCCAACGGATTTTCGAGGATATAGGAAAGGATATTGTTTTCCGTCACGGATCCGACGACTTCATTTTCATCCATAACGGGAATTTGGGAAATATCGTATTCCTTCATCAATTGAAGCGCGTGGCGGACTTTATCCCGGGCATGGATCGTGATCAGGTGTTGTCGCGACAGGAGCCGGATAACATCCCGGACCGTCAATTCCTTATCTAAAAATCCCCGCTCGCGCATCCAGTCATCGTTGTAGATCTTACCCACATAGCGGCTGCCGTGATCGTGAAAGATGATGACCACGATATCCTTTTCCGTGAGCCGGTCCTTAAGCTGAAGCAGTCCGGCCAAAGCGCTGCCGGCGGAGTATCCCATGAGCAATCCTTCTTCGCGTGCGAGGCGGCGCGCGGCCAGCGCACCATCCGCATCCGTCACTTTTTCAAACAGGTCAATCAGGGAGAAATCGACATTGGCCGGCAGGATATCTTCGCCAATCCCTTCCGTGATGTATGGGTAGATTTCCTTCTCGTCGAAAACACCGGTTTCTTTATATTTTTTAAAAACACTTCCGTACGTATCGATTCCCCAGACCTGGATGTTCGGATTTTTTTCTTTCAGGTAACGGGCTGTTCCCGAAATCGTGCCTCCGGTGCCTACACCGGCCACCAGGTGGGTGATCCTGCCATCCGTTTGTTGCCAGATTTCAGGACCGGTGGTCTGGTAATGCGCCTTTGTATTGGAAAGATTGTCATATTGGTTGGCCCACCAGGAGTTGGGAATCTGTTTGCTCAGACGTTCGGCGACCGAATAATAGGAGCGGGGATCCTCCGGGGTGACATTCGTGGGACATACGATCACTTCCGCGCCCAGGGCTTTGAGCATGTCGATCTTTTCTTTGCTCTGCTTGTCACTCGTCGTGAAAATACATTTGTAGCCACGCACGGTAGCCACGAGCGCAATGCCCATGCCGGTGTTTCCGGAGGTGCATTCGATGATCGTGCCACCGGGTTTGAGCAGCCCGCCGGCTTCCGCGTCATCGATCATCTGCACCGCCATACGGTCCTTGATCGAATGTCCGGGATTGAATGTTTCTACTTTGGCCAGCACCTGGGCTTTAATGCCTTTGACGACTTTGTTGAGCCGGATCAGGGGCGTATGACCGATCGTTTCGAGGACGTTATTACGGATATCCATCCGGGCAAAGATGCGAAAAAAACAGGCCTTACTCGGTGAAGCGCCAGCGGGCAAAAAACTGCTGATCCAGTACCCCCAGGGCCCTCGCGACGGAAGGCGAGACGACGAGGCCGACGTTGGCCGGATAGATGCCGGGCGGGATATGACCGGCCACTTTTGCGGTCAGCGTGCGGTGCAGCATAGGATTGGTGATTTCCATATAGGATCCCACGACGGCGGATGGGTGGAGAACAAAATAATGGGTCTTGTCATTGCCCGGTTTCCAGACGGCGAGTCCTTTCTGCTCGCGCATCACCTTGCCCTGGGAAGCGTATTCCGCAGCATAATCCCTGACCCGGAAAGTAACCGTGTCACTGACCGTTTGCGCCGCGGCAGTGACCGGGCTGTGCGAATTCATCCGGGGATGATACCATCCCAGCAACAAGACCTCCCCGATCGATAACTGGGCAGAGGCGCGCGGATTGAGGGCAATGACTGCATCCGGGGATTTGCCCAGGTATACCTTTGAAATCCGGTAAAGCGTTTCCCTCGGCTGCACCCGGTAGTAGAGGGGAAACGACTCATCGGGCTGATCCGGGGCAGTGGACGAAACAGCACCCGCATAAATCGGTATGTTGACGGGATAGCCAAGCGGAATCGCGTGCGGATCCAAATCGGTGTTTGCCCAGAGGATACTATCGATACTGACGTTATACTGCCGGGCGAGACCGTAAAGCGTCATGCCCGGTTGTATCGCTTCGATGAGGACGAGTCCAAACGGTTCGACATAATGGACAAACCGCTGGGCCGCCTGGGCGGGAGAAGGGGTCTGCGCAGTCGATGGTTCCCAAAGGAGCCAAAGGAGCAGGAGTGGGAACAGGCCTTTTCTCATGGAGTGCGATTGTGTCTCAAAGGTAAAACATATTAAATAAATATTTAATATTTAATAAAAATTCGGATTTTTGTCCGGATCAAGACGAACGCGATGAACGGGTACTGTACCATGGCCATCATCCCGGCCCGATATGCCTCCACCCGCCTGCCGGCCAAACCACTGATCCAGATCCGGGGTAAAAGCATCATCCAGCGGGTATGTGAACGTGTCCAGCAGGCAAAAAGTATAGATCATTTTTGTGTGGCCACGGATGACATCCTGATCTACAATCACGTGAAGAAACTCGGCTTTGATGTGATGATGACCCGGTATGACCAGCCCAGCGGGACGTATCGCTGCGCGGAAGTGCTCAGCCAGTTCCCGATGGTCACCCATGTGGTCAATGTCCAGGGCGATGAACCGCTCATCGATCCGGCGATGATCGATCAGCTGGCCGGTCATATCATTACGCAATCCGGAATGACGGTGGCCACCCTTATCCGCCGGATCGAGGATGCGGCAGAACTCTTTAGTCCCCATACGGTCAAGGTAGTAACCAACCTGGCACAGGAAGCCCTCTACTTCAGCCGCCAGGCCATTCCGTTTGTGCGGGATTATCCTTCGTCCGACTGGCTGCAACACGGCCCTTATTTCCGGCACATCGGCCTGTATGCCTATACGGCCCAGGCTCTCCTGGCGATTGAGAAATTACCGGGCCATGTCTATGAGGCGATGGAAAAACTGGAACAATTGACCTGGCTGGCCAGCGGACTTACCATTCAATGCCTGGAAACGCAACTGGAATCCAAAGGGATCGACACGGAAGACGACCTGCGCACGGTGACAGAGATGATCGATGCCCTGGAGAAAGATCCGATTCATTAACCGGCGCCTGCCCCTACTTGGCCAGGAACTTCCCCTGGAAGGCCAGGGGCAATAAGTCCGGCGCATCCCGTATCTCCAGCACTTCTCCTCCCTGGACCAGGGACAAGAGTAACCGGATCGGGGTATCCTGGTATGTTCGGTATTCCGCCAGCATTTGCCTGCAGGATCCACAGGGTGTTGCGGGAGTTGTTTGCTGCGGATTGTCGACGACGATCGCGATCGTATCGATCCCTTTTCTTCCTACTTCATGAGCAAACCTGTACAGGGCCACCCGTTCGGCACATTGCCCGATCGGAAAAGCACTGTTTTCCTGGTTAGAACCGATGACGATTTCATGATCCACCGATCGGATCGCGGCGCCGACCCGGAAATCGGAATAGGGCGCATAGGCCATGGCGCTTGCTTTGATCGCTTCCCGGATCAGTTGCTGATCTTCCTGCGACAGCAGGGATGATTGCGGATAGGCGCGGTATGAAAACGGTATTTCCCGTTGTTCCATATCCCTTCAAGATAGCAAGTATCTGGTAATTCAATTTTTCAGGATCTTGCGCGTCATAAGCATGTCCCGGTACCGGTATATTCTCTCGCTGGCAGATGATCCCATCCGCATGGCGCAACTCTTCATGCTTTGCCGCATGTCCGGGATACTTCTGTCAACCATCATCATTGCGCGCCTGGTTTCCCTGGAGGAAGTCGGCCTGATCGAGATGCTGATGTTTTGCGGATACCTGGTCACCTTTTTCTGGTCCGATGCCATAGTCAAAGGTTTTCTCTCCGTCGCCAGTCCGGAGCGCCGGATGCAGGAAGGATCTTCGCTGCTCTGGCTATCCTTTTTCATGGGCCTCCTTGTGATGGGTCTGCTGGTCGCTGGTCAGCGATGGCTGGTACCGCTCCTGACACATCGTCCTGTTCTTTCCGGATTATCCCTGTTTGGCGTGTACCAGGTTTTTATCCTGCCGGTCTGGCTCGCGCCCTTTACCGGCATCCTGAAAAGACACAACATGCTGCTCGTGTGTCTCTATGTTTTGGCGGGTCCCGCTTTCGCGTGTTATGTGGGATTCAACAGCCTCTCTGGTTTTGAGGGTATTCTCGTCGGACTCATGTGTTATGCCATCGTGGGTTGTCTGTGGATCATGATGACGAGCACAAGTATCAGCCAGATGCCATGGCGTTCCCTGTTCCTTCGGTTATGGCCGGTGACCTGGCCCCTGATCTTTTACAGTATTTCGACTGCGGTCGCCCGGAGTTTTGATGCATGGCTGGTAGCCCGCCATTTTGATACATCCGTTTTTGCCGTTTTCCGTTACGGCGCCCGCGAATTTCCCCTGGTGGTGGCGCTTTCTGCAGGCCTCAGCACGGCCATGATCGGCGTACTCACGCAACCTGCAGCGCTGCCGGAACTCAAGGCCCGATCGCGTCGACTGATGCATCTCTGTTATCCATGGGTGATCATGCTGCTGCTTATCAGCCCTCCGGCCTTCGCATTCGTATTCGGTCCGGGATACAGGGAAAGCGCGTGGATATTCAATATCTATTTGTTGCTGACGCTCACCCAACTGGTCTTTCCGCAGACGGTTCTGACCGCACGCGGAGATACCCGCATCCTCTGGTATATTTCCCTGCTGGAATTGGCGGTGAACATCGCGGCCAGTTTGATCCTCCTGCAAGTGATGGGCCTCCGCGGTATCGTGTGGGGTACATGGATCGCCTATGTGTTTGAGAAATGCATTTTATTCCTGGTCCTGCGCAAACGTTACCAGATAGCGTTCCGGGATATTGTCCCCGTTCCAAACCTATTTGTGTATGCCTTTGCTATCGGACTTGCTTTCCTACTATCTGCATGGATTTTTGGAGCATAGATACGGTTGAACAGCAATTGAAGGAACGCGGCCTGGCGGAAGACCGTGAAGCGCGAAGCCTTGCCGGCTGGATTTGGGAGGAGGTGTTTCAATATGCCAGGTCACGTTCGTATCCGTACGATGAACTCCTGCAGCAACGTGCCGATGCTGTATTCACCCGGTTGGCTTCGGGAGAACCTGTACAATACATCGCAGGACATGCCTGGTTTTATGGAATGAAATTTTCCGTCAACCCGTATGTGCTTATTCCGCGGCCGGAAACCGAAGAGTTGGTTGCCTGGATCTACGAGGACTACCGATATACCCTGGAACCATTGCGGATCCTGGACATCGGGACAGGTAGCGGATGCATCGCCATCACCTTAAAGAAACTATTCGGAGCCAGGGCGGAAGTAACAGGGATTGATACTTCGGTGGAGGCACTCGAGGTGGCAAGGGGCAATGCGCAAGCGTTGCAGTTGAAGGTAAAATTTGTCCTGCAGGATTTCCTCGGGCATGGATTTGAAGGGCTTGAAGCGTTGGATATCGTTGTCAGCAATCCGCCATACATAGACCTGACGAAGGCGCCGGATGCCCTCCGCGAGTCATTGCGTTTTGAACCCGCCGTCGCCCTTTATCCACCGGGGGAGGATCCGGATCTTTTTTACCGGAGGATATTCTCCGGAGCACCAGGCGTGCTTCGGGCCGGAGGTTCGTGTTATGTGGAGATCAATGAATACAGGGAAGCTTTCATACGGCAGGTTGCCGCTGACGCGCGTTGGCCGGTGATTCTTACCCGGAAGGACCTGCAGGGAAAGGCCCGGATGATGTGCGTAAAAGGGTTACATATATAAAAAAAATAGATAGATGTAAAATTTCTGAAAAAAATCATAACAAATTGATATGCAATATTTTATAAATTAATCAAGGTTTTTCTATAGGCCAGCCAACGTTATTATTATCCGGCAAAGTATGTAGTTGACAATATAAAATTTGTATATTGTGGCAGAACTCCGGGAAACCGATTGGGCATAACAATTTTATTGGGCAAGTAATTACACTCATCTACAATGCGAACTAGACTTTTCTGGCTATGCTGCTGTATAGTAGCTTACCTGCATGGCATAGCACAACCCATCAATGACAATTGTGCGGGCGCGATCGCCATCAACACATTGGATGGGACCTGTGCCACGGGCTTTGACATCACGAACGCTACGGAAGATATTGGACCCGGGGCCTGCAGCTCGGGGAACAATGAGAACGTATGGTTCAGCTTTACGGCTACCGGTGTCAGCGCGCAAATCTTCGTCAACAACGGACCGGGTACGCCTGAAATCACCCTGATTCATTTCACGGGTGGCGCCTGTAACCCGGCCGGAGCAACGGAAATTGCCTGCTCTGCCGTAAACCCCCTTACCGTCGATAACCTCCTGACGGTGGGCACTACCTATTATGTCATGGTTGCCTTCTCCAACAACGCGGATGGCACCTTCGACCTTTGCATCAACAATCCACCGCCGGCCCCTAATGATGCCTGCGTGAATGCTACCCCCATCAGCAACCTGGACAACTTCTGCGTGAGTTCCAATAATGATTTTCCTTCCACGGACGTCCTGATACCCGGATGTTTCACCGGATCAACTTACAACGTATGGTTCTCTTTCGTCGCGCAGGGAGTCAGCCTGGATCTTTATGTACCAAACGGTGGCCCGGGCGTTGGCCAGATTGCGGTGATTGATTTTGCGACCAACTGTAATGCCACCGGCGCGGTGACCCTGGGTTGCGCTACGGGCACAAATCATATCATCCTCGACAACGATCTGACCATCGGGCAGACCTATTATGTCGTGGTCGGATTTCAAAACAGCAGCTTTAGCGGAGCCGGCATCGGCGACTTTCAATTTTGCATCGATAACCCTGAACCGGCACCCAACGATGAGTGCGATATGTCGATCGTCATACCGCCCAGCGTGCTCAATGACCCGACCACCTGCTTTACCTCGATTGCCGGGAACGCCCTCAACAATGACTGGCCATCGACGGATATCGGTCTGTTCAGTTGCTGGAATACCGGCGACAGTTATAACATCTGGTATTCGTTTGTGGCGCAGGGACCGGATGTCCAGATCACGGTTGACCCGGGATTTCCCGAAGATGCGCAGATTGCCCTGGTGGATTTCACCGGCACACCCTGCCAGTTTGCTGGCGCTGTCGTGCTGGATTGTGCCAATGCCACCGTGCTGGACTATAATGATCAGTTGACGATCGGACACACGTATTATATCGCGGTCGGATTTGAAAACAATGCCGTTGGCAGTTTTTGCATGAATGTGTTTAATCCCCAGCCACCGGACAATGATCTGCCGTGTGATGCCGAAGTCCTTCAGACAAACGGCAATTGCGCGGACGGCACCACGATCTACGCCAATCCGGAAACACTCTTTGCGCCTCCCGCCTGCCAGGGAGCCATTCAGAATGTGGTTTGGTATGAGTTGAGTCTTTCGGATCCCAACAATGTTGGATTTACCATTGACCTCGATCTGGATGACGTCAATCCGACAACGGAAGTCTCCGTTGTTTTATATCCCACCGGTGACTGCAACAACTTCCCCAATCCGATCTACTTCTATTGCGGGGATCCCCCGACGGATCCGATCGAATTCGGACCGATCGATCCCGCCCAAACCTACCTGATGTATGTCGGGACTTCGGAAGCCAATGAGACGGACTTCTCCATTTGCGTGGATGAAATTCCTCCCTGCTTTACCAATGACGATTGCACGGAGGCCACAGTGGTCAATAACGTCATGTCCGATGCGCCATTTGTCTGCGTAGACGGCTGTAATCTTTTTGCTGATCCTGAAACCCTGACCAATCCCTGCGGCATACAGGACTTTTCCACGGTTTGGTTCCAGGTTAATACAGACAATGACGCGACCCTGATGAACATCTTCGTCAACAGCACCGAATTCGAAGCTCCGACGATTTCTCTCTTCCTGGCTGTCAACGGCTGCGCCAACCTTCAGCCAGTTGGGTTGACTTCCAGTAACCTTGCCTGTATCGTGGGAACGAACGGCGAAGCAGAGGCGCTTGGTTCGGATGTGGGGGCCAACTCTACATACTATATTGCCGTCAGCTCGCTTAACAGCGTGGGTGGTAATTTCACGTTGTGTGTCAATACGATTTCCCAGGCGTCCGCCTGTGTGGTGAGTCGTGATATCGAAGTGACAGCGCGTTCTTCCGGTGGTCCGCTGACAGGTCCATTCTTACCGGGGGAGACGGTCAGTATCTGCATGAATGTGAATTCCTACACCGCAGCAGGAAATGGCTGCCAATGGTTCCAGGGACTGATCCCGGTATTTGGCAACGGGTGGGATCCTTCTTCCTTTGATGGCCAGGGACAACCCCTGAATGCCACGGTCAACGGGTTCCCAATCGGTCAGGCCAACAATGGTAACTATGGTGCGAGTACCTGGGACTGGTTTGTCGATTCAGACTATCATTATGATAATGCCTTTTTCCAGGTGGGAGACCTCGACGGAAACGGCACGGTAGATATGTGCAACCTGCTCTATGACCCCGATTGCCCCAATCTGGGCGGGATCACCGGCGGTTGTTGTGGTCCTTGCTGGGGCGCACCCCTGGGGACCATATTGCCAGGCGGCTGGTTTGCTTACGGGATCAATGGAACATGTCCGACTCCTGGTCCACCGGTCAGGGTGGACTGGGGGGATGGTAATACCTGTGGAGGCGGTATGGGACCATGGGCATTCTGTTTCGATCTGGTCACAAGACCTTATCCGGATTGTCTCGAAGACCCGACCACCATGGATTTGAAGTTGGGCTTCTTCACCACGGCTGACGGAGAGACAGGATCCTGGACAGGAAGCGCCAGTGTGTGCGCATTAGATCAACCGGCATTCCTGACCTTACCAATGTGCTGCAGTCAGCTCGCGGAAGCGATGGATGAACTGGATCCTATCTGCAGTGAACAACAATTTGTCTATTCGATTGATGAACCAGGCGTCGAATATTGGCAATGGACGGTGGATGCACCCGGGGTTGGCGGAGCCCTGCCCGGTGAAGGCGGTCCCGGCACAGTCATCATCAACACCCTCGTCAACACGAGCGGTGATGTGGAAACCGTGACCTATACGTTTCTTGGTTTTGCCGGTGGTGCCTGTCCGGTCTTTTCCAAAGAAGTCACCATCGATGTCTATCCGGAGATCGTGGCTTCCTTCGAACCTATCCTGATGTGCTCCACCCCGGAGACACCTTACACACTGGCGCCTGATGTGATGGGCGGTACCGGTAACTATGAATACCTCTGGGCTCCCGGCAATGAATCCACGCCGAGTATTGATATCGCCAATCCGGTCAACGGAACCGTCTATACCGTAAGCATCACCGATGAAGCCGGTTGTTTTACCACGGCACAGTATACATTAAATGTATATACCACGTTCCCGGTTGATATCGTCGCTCCGATTGTGGAGCAATGTCTCGTCGATGGACCTATCACCCTGGAGGCAACCGCGATGGGTGGAATTGATCCCTATTCATTTGAATGGACATTCCCTGGAGGAAGCAACTCCAGTGATGAAGTCATCATGTCTACGGAAACAGGTCAACACCTGGTTGTTGTCACCGATGATGAGGGTTGCGTCGGAAAGGATTCGATCATCATTACCCTCAATGAATCTCCCCTCGTCTACATCGATGCCGTCGGAGGAATCCTGGCACTCTGTGAAGGGGAGTCCACCCAATTGACCGGGGTGGCTTCAGAAGGGGAAGCACCGTATGCCTATGATTGGGATACGCCGGATGGCCCTGAATCGGGTAAGACGATCACTGCTTTTAACCCGGGTGTCTTCACGGTTACCGTCTATGACAATAACGGTTGCTCTGCCACATCCGAACTGGCGATTGAGGCACAACCGGAGCCTACTCCGGACCTGGGGCCGGACGTGCTCGTCTGTAATTTTGATGACCCGGTGGAAATCACCGTGTCTGAGATGTTTGAGGATTACCAGTGGTCCATCGGCAGCCAGGCAGATGGATTGCAATCGATTGAAGTCTATAATGCCAACACCTATACCGTGACCGTGACCAATGAATTTGGCTGCCAGGGCACGGATGATATCAATATTAATCTTTTCCCGCAACCTCCTTTCCCATTACCAGACACTTTCGCTATATGTCCGGGCGCGACCATCGTCATCGATGCAGATGATTTCGGCGGTCCCTGGGACCAGGTACAATGGGATCAATGCCCGCTGTGCGGAACCCAGATCGATATCAACCAGCCGGGCGACTACCAGGTAACTGCCTTTGATGACAACGGGTGCTCCGCTTA
>CAZTXO010000043.1:0-33757 GCA_964617515.1 uncultured Saprospiraceae bacterium
ACCGTTTTCCGTGAAGCCATCCTAGTGAGCCGACCCAGGCCCGGACCAACCCGGAAGATTTGGTAACCGGCAGGGACCGTTTCCGCGCTTACCGGAGGATCCGGTAATTCCGGTATTCAAACAGCCGTATGCCGGTGTGTTTTTCGATAAAATACAGGAACCGGTCCTTGACCGAAAATTTTTTCCGGGTCACATCCAATGCAACCTGCCAGTTTATCCGGTCGATCCTTTCCTGCATGACGGCAGGATGCGTTCCGTCAAAACGCACGAGGGAGTCAAATTCATTAAAATCAAATACCTCCTGTGCCCTCAGCTTCTCCTTTTCATGGAGGGACTCCTGCCAGAATTCACTGAAGTGGAGATATTTGGAACGCATCTGGCGGGGCGATTTGACCCAACCATAGTGATAGATAGAGGCATCGATCAGTTTCACCCGGAGCTTGCGCCCCCGGATCCTGAAGCCTTGCGCATCTTTGTAGGATTGGAGGCCGGGCACGGGACGTACCATGCGGATCTCCCGCCGGTACCATTTGCGGCTGTCGCCGACATAGTCATACGTGCCGTAAAAATGCAGGTAACGAAACAATAAACCCTGCACGCGTTCATCCGCGAGATGGCGTTCGGCAGCCTCCAGGATCTGCCGGTGATATTGCTCATGCACCACCTCATCGGCCTGTATATAAAAGGCCCAGTCACTGTCCGGGGAGATGTGCTGCAGCGCTTTATCGGTTTCCACCGCCAGGACATGTCCCCCCGTAAAATGAGCCGGATCCCAGACGGAATGAACGATGCGGATCTTATCGGATTCGACAGACCGGATAAGGCGTTCGGTTTCATCTTCGCTGTCGCCGATGGAGACGATCATCTCATCCACGATGGGAAGGATGGACCGGATGGCTTCGACCACCGGGTAATCATTGAGAACAGCATTGCGGATGATGGTGAAACCGGAAATTTTCATATTCAGGCGGGAAAGATACGTTGTGCGGTATTGGGAGCAAACTGCCCCGGGAAGCTAAACTTTCTGGCACGCGGACGCCTGCCTATCTTTACCCCGGTATGAAAAAAGCCCTTTGGATCGGCGCCGTCAGTGCGCTCCTGTTCATTCCCTTCCTGGGCCATGTGCATCTCTTCGATTGGGATGAGATCAATTTCGCTGAGTGCTCCAGGGAAATGATGGTGCTCCATGATTACAGCCGGGTCTATGTGGACTTCAAACCTTTCTGGGAAAAACCCCCAATGTTTTTCTGGATGCAAAGCACCCTGATGCATCTCTTTGGTGTAAACGATTTTGCTGCCAGGCTTCCCAATGCCCTCTGTGGCATCGCCACCCTGGTGGTTCTTTTTCTCTGTGGAAAACGGCTCTATGGGGAGCGCTTTGGCCTCTGGTGGGCTCTCGCGTATGGAGGCGCCCTGTTTCCCAACATGTATTTCAAATCGGGCATCATTGATCCCTGGTTCAATCTTTTCATTTTCCTTTCCCTGTACCTGGCCATCCTCTATCACTGGAAAAGGAATGCCTTTGACCTGGAAGGCCTCGGCAAAAAACCCCTCACCTACCTGCTCTGGTCCGCGGTTTTCATGGGCCTGGCCATTCTGACCAAAGGTCAGGTAGCCTTTATGGTCTTTGTCATGGTCGCCGGTGTTTATTTCCTGCTGAACCGGCTGAAGTTTTATTTTGCCTGGTGGCATATCCTGGTTTTCCTGCTTGTCTCGACGTTGGTCACCATGACGTGGTACGGCTATGAGACCGCTAAAAATGGCTCCTGGTTTATCCAGGAATTTCTGAAATATCAGTACCGACTCTTTTCCACGCATGACGCAGGGCAAAAAGGATTTTTCGGTTATCACTACGTGGTCATTCTCTTTGGGTGTTTCCCCGCTTCGGTGCTGGCCATTCGTTCTTTTTTCAAAACGCCCGCCACCCAGCGGTATGACCGGGATTTCAAAAAATGGATGCTGATCCTGTTTTGGGTGGTGACCATCCTGTTTACGATTGTTCAGTCCAGGATCATTCATTACTCTTCCCTGGCCTGGTTCCCGGTCACTTTCCTGGCCGCCTATTCGATCCAGCTCTGGGAGACACACAGGACCCCTTACCGTCGCTGGATGTCACACCTGTTGCTGGCCGTGGGAGGATTGGTGGCCACGGCGTTGATCGCCCTGCCGATCGTGGCGAAAAACCTGACCCGCATCATTCCTTTTGTCAAAGACAAATTCGTGCAGGGCAATATGGAAGCGGAAGTGCACTGGACCGGATGGGAAAGCCTCATCGGCGTGCTGTTTCTCGTCTTTATCATTTCCGGGATTGCTGATCTGCAGCATGATCATACCAAAAAAGCCGGCTGGACCCTGTTTGGCGGAACAGCCATGATCATCTTCCTCGCCTCCACTATCCTTGTACCGAAAATCGAGCGTTACTCGCAAGGCGCCGCCATGGATTTTTTTGAAGAACGGCAGGGAGAAGATTGTTACGTGCACCCCCTGGGATATAAGACTTACGGGCACCTGTTTTACACCCGGAAGCCAAAGCCGGACAATCCAAACTCGTACGATCAGCAATGGCTGCTCACCGGGCCGATTGACAAACCCGTTTATTTTATCTCCAAGGTGGACCGCCTGGAACGAATCGGCACATGGCCGGAACTCAAAGAATTATACCGGAAAAACGGATTTGTGTTTTTCAAAAGGGACGTGCCGGAAGGCCGGTAGACCGGGCCCGGCTCCCCTGCCGGACGCGGGACACGGATTATTTTTTCCCCGAAAAAAACCGGAGGATGTGGCTGACGAGCGAATCATTCGCCCCGCTCATCCCTTTGATCCACGTGTAGACTGCGATCATCCGGTTGTCCAGTTTGATCCGCCATTCCGTTTTCTTTTCTTCCGGGCGGGCAACATAATGCGTGGAGCGTTGCATCGGATTTTCTTCAATCGTGTAGTAGTAGAGCGCTATGGACCGGCGATAGGTGCCCTCGGGACACGTCATGGGCTCCGGATGCCCGTGATACGAGTCGTGATCCGTATTGAAGATGACGCAACGATTAAATACAGGGAGGATACTTTCCACGCAGCCTTTCATCGCGCGGTCCCACAATTCCAGTTTGCCTCCCCATTCTTCCTTCCATCCGGGATTGAGATAGACGAGGACATTGATGCGACGCTGCCAGTGGCGATGATGCGGATGGACCGTAAAATCCGCGTGCATTTTTAAAAATCCGCCGCGCGTGGATTGATGGATGCCCCCGCCTTCATGCAGATCATCCCGCTGCAGGTTTTGTATCCCTGTCAGCTGGCTCAGAAACTGAAGAAACGCGGGCGTATTGAGTGCTTCAATGGTGCTTCGGATTTGCAGCGGCAACAATTCCGCCTTATTCAATCCCCGTTTTTTCTCATTGAAATGAACGTAATTGATCCATCCATCGCTGTTGTTGAGCTGGTCAAACTCATCCACACATTTGGACAGGAGCTCCGGGTTGAGAAAGTTGTCCAGGACGATATGCGGGTAGGGATCAGCCTGCTGGTACCGGGTCTGCAACTCGGGGAGTTGCCGCGTGTAAGCCTCAAGATCAAGGATTTGGGATGCAGCTGTGGTGAGCATGGGTGTGAATTGGGTGGCAAATATACCCCTTTCAGTTGCTCAGGGTTCCCGGCCTCCCCAACCGAAAGAAGGATTTGAGCCGGGAGATTGAAACTGCTCGGAAAAGAAAGCCGGAGAAAATTTGTTTAGCGAAAAATAGTAATTTGTTAAACAATTTGATTTCACGATCGTTTTATCCGAAATACGGCAGTAGTGGCAAGAGAAGCCAAACCATTCAGAAATTGGTTCAGCATACGGGACATGGAACAACTGTCCGGTGTCCAGGCGCATACGCTCCGGATCTGGGAGAAACGGTATAACCTGTTTTCCCCTCAAAGGGAAGGCAACAACGTGCGTTGTTATACACTGGAAGACGCGCAGAAACTGCTCAACATTTCCACCCTTTATCATCTCGGCTACAAGATTTCCTTTATTGCCTCGCTGAGTGATGCCCGCCTGCTGGAAGCGGTTCAAAAGGAAACCCTCGGCAAGTCCGCCGACACGCCCTATCTGCAGGCTTTCAAACAGGCCATGCTGACCTTTGATGAACGCCTGTTTGAACAAACCTATTCGCAGCTCAAAGCACACAAGTCACTTTCCGATATTTTTCCCGTCTTCTTTTTACCCTTGCTGCAGGAAGCGGGTCAACTCTGGCAAACCGAGACGATTTCCGTCGCCCATGAACACTTTATCTCCAACCTGGTGCGGCAGAAGATCATGGAAGAAATTCTCTCTCTGCCCAAGCCGGAAAGAATGGACCGTTCAGAAGCTTATGTGCTGTTTTTGCCCAGCCAGGAGATCCACGAGCTCAGCCTGCTCTACGCCCATTATGAAATACTCCGTCATGGGCGCACCTCCGTCTTCCTGGGGCAGAGCGTACCCATGCATTCGCTGGAGGTTTTGCACGGGCATTTTGAACGCATTCATTTTGTCACCCACCTCACGCTTGAGCCCATCGACACGCCATTGGAATCCTACCTCGGTGCGTTTGCCAAAAAAGTATTACGGCCCGGTGTGGATGACCTTTGGATCTCGGGGCGAAAAATCAGCCTGGACAAGAAGGCACCCGTTTTCGAAGGGGTGCATTTCCTGAAAAGTCCCGCCGACCTGATCCGTTTGGTGCAGCAGGCACCCTGATCGGTCTGCCGAAAAACCCGTATGATGCAGATCCGGTTGGAGAATGAGCACTACTCTCCCTTCACCACCAGTTTTCCAACAGCGATAACACGCCCTTTCCGGTCTGCCACCTGGTAGAAATACAAACCATCCGTCATGCCTGCCAACGGAATTATTTCCGCCGCGGCGGACACCTTGCGCTGCATGAGCACCTGGCCGCCGGTCGAATACATCCGCAACGTATACGGGCCGAAATCAATATTTTTCAACGTGAGCCGGGTGGAGCCGGAAGCCGGATTGGGTGTCAGGATGGCCGCGTCAGACAAACCACGCTCCACCTCGCCGATTCGACTGATCACCCCGTTATCCTTAAAGGTGATCTCTGCCGCGGATAGCTGATCCGGTCCGGTGGTGACTTCGGCAATATATTCTTTGGCCGCATTACTCTGGAAGACATACTGAATGGTGGTATCCGTACCCAGTCCCGGAATCTGTCCACCCACCAGGGTACTGATATCGACCCAACCCAGAATCTGCACGTGGACATCCAGATTGGTCGTCGTATAGGCAGTTCTCTTTTCCCGCAATACATCATAGGTGCCGCCGGGTATCTGTAAGGTACCCCAGGCATCGGCTACCTCCAGGCGCTGGAAATTGATCCGGACACGGATCGAATCAAACAACCCCGAGGGGATTCCCAGGCTGTCAAAAATTTCGGACGGAATGCTGGCCACGGAAAAGGCCAGGGTAAGGTCCGATACACCCTGGTTGATATCAAAAAAATTGAGTGGGGCCCGTTTCTCTACAAAGGCTGGCGAATACTTGAAATCCGCCTGGATGGGAAATCCCCCGCCGGGCGCCTCGCCGCTGAAGCCAAGGATCGAAAATTTACTAGTGGTCAGATCAAAATACGTCTCCGTCTGGTTGTTGGGATCAATGGTGACCAGGTCAGCCCCGGGATAGCTGGCAAAGGCCGTTCCCGCTGATGCTGGTTGGAACACTACGGACTCGGCCGAGCTTGCCTGGAGACCTGAAAAATCCCATGCCTGGCTGCCACCGGGAGGAGTCATCACGATACCCGTGGGATTGAGATCCGTGATCGTCTTCAGTGTATCCCCGGAAGCAGGGAAGACAGCATTGGTGATGGTCACCTGTCCGTACGTACTGATGGCCACTATCGCCAGGGCAAAGAGTGTAATGTTTTTCCTGATCATCTTTTTTAGGATTGAAGCACACAAAGGTAATCCGCAGGAAGCAAAATGCGATTACCGCTTTGGGGATAAGCCAATACCGCTCCATGGCCAGGTCTGGTCAATGGAATTGCCTCAGGATCCATATCCCGATAAGCCTTCGGAACGGATCCATGGGAGATACCCTTGATCCGGACAACATGCATTCACCCCTTTATGTGATATGCCTGTTTCTTTCCCCGGCTGAATCCGTCTTTTATGCGATGGCTCGCATGCAAAAGCATGGATACTTTTGCGCCCTGATTGACCACAGCACCTTAAGGCCCGCTCATGAAAACAGTATTGATCTTTTCATTCAGCTTGTGGACCCTGTTGACCAATGTCCATGCACAGGTTGAAAATCCATCCGCTATCCGTCCAGGTCAACTGACACTGGTTTATCCCATCGGCTCTCAGGGCATCAGGTCTTACCAGGACAGGTACGCCTTCAGTTGCAACGCGGTCTTTGGCTATACGGGCGGACTGCAGGGCCTGGAGGTAGGTGGCGTGGCTAATTTGGATAAAGGGGATGTCTCCGGTTGCCAGTTGGGCGGTGTGGCCAATATCAACACCGGAAAAACCAGAGGGCTGATGGTATCCGGCGTATTCAATTTCAGCCGCGAAGAACTCAATGGCGGCATGCTCGCCGGGATCGTCAACGCAGCGCACCAGGGCGGTACGGGTTGCCAGGTGGGGACGCTGAATCTTGCTTCCGATGATTTTCACGGCATCCAGATCGGGGTGATCAACGTCGCCCGCCGGATGAAAGGGGTTCAGCTCGGGATCATCAATATTTCCACCGAAAGTAACCAGGGCGTTCCGGCTGGACTTGTCAGCATCATCCGTCACGGATATCGTGTCCTTGAACTGGCTGCCAGTGAGACCGGCGTAACTTCGCTCGCCTTCAAACTCGGGATTCAACGCCTCTATTCGATCTATAAAGCAGGCTATTCCACCTATCATCATCATCCCGTGATGAGCTATGGATTCGGTCTTGGCACGAAAATCCCTGTCAGCGACAACCAGGCGGTCCATGTCGAGTTGACAACGAGTGATCTCGTCTACCGGGGTCGCTGGAACCACCGGCTAAACCTGCTCACACAAGCAGCGGTCAAGTATGCCCTTGATCTCGACAGGCATGCCTCCTTCATCGCCGGCCCTGTGATCGATTTTTATACGACCCGTGAAACCGATGAAGGATATTGTGGCACCTGGAGAATTCCCTATGCCCTCTTTCGTCATGAAGGCATAAAAAGTCTTAGCTGGTTGTGGGTAGGATTTGAAGCCGGGATCCAGGTATCCTTGTAATCTTTACCGGCCAGGCATCCGGGCGGAATCAGGCATCCATCTCCCGTTGTTTTACAAAAAACTCCCGGGAGTAAATCTTCAGTAAGAGGATAAAGAGGGAAATGAGCAGCGGGCCAAAAATCAACCCGATGAATCCGAACAGTTTGATGCCAATGATCACTCCGAAGACCGTGATCAGCGGATGTACATTACCGATCTTCCGGGCAAGCGTGAATCGAAAGATGTTGTCGACCGTACCAATGACGCCAAAACCGTAAATGATCATGAACATGCCCTGCCAGTACTGGTCATTGGCAAAGAAGATGATGGCCAGGGGCACAAACGCAAAGGCAGCGCCAATGACGGGAAGCATAGCGGTCAGGCAGGTGACGCCAAACCAGAACCAGGGCTCTTTGACGCCGATCAGGATATAGGCGATCACCGCGACGATACCCTGCAGCAAAGCGATCACCGGAATGCCAATGGCGTTGCTGAGCACCATGTTTTCGATTTCCTGCCCCAACTGGTTGACGCTTTTATCGCTGAGGGGCATGTATTCGAAGATATCCTCTTCCATTTTCCGGCCATTGATCAGCATGAAGTAGAGGATGAAGTACATAAAGAACAAGGTGCCCAGGGTGCCGATGGTGGCGTTCAGGATTTGGGGCACTGTCTGGGCGATGAAGTTGCCCAGCTT
The DNA here is from genome assembly GCA_964617515.1 of uncultured Saprospiraceae bacterium. Lineage (GTDB taxonomy): Bacteria > Bacteroidota > Bacteroidia > Chitinophagales > Saprospiraceae > Opimibacter. The sequence continues at coordinate 7,907 of CAZTXO010000043.1, forward strand.
ATTAATATTTTCATTGCTGATAAGCGTGACACCGAAGCGGCCTTCGATCTGGGTGATCACCTTGATCAGGGCATCCTGCAATTCGGTGGCATGCTCAATGGCATAGGTGATTTTGGAGGTCAGCATGCCGGCCAGTCCTCCGATCGGGATGAGAATGATGATAAACGACCCGAGCATCAGTATAGACGCCACCAATCCTTTAGGCCATCGCCTTTTTTCGACGAGAAACATCATCCCTTTCCGCATGATGATATAGAGCGTCACGGCGCCCAGAAAGCCCGGAATGAACGGCGTGAATTGTCGTGCCAGGAGATATCCGAGCAGCAGAATGCACAGCAGGAAAAAAAGCTGCTTGATCCGGTTCTGGTGGATATAGGTATTTTCCATCATCGGCTGACCTGCTAAAGATAAAAAAACAACGTCCGGGCTGTAGACCCGGACGCTGAATTAAGTTTTCGCAGGATCAATGTCTTTTACGGGTGACCGTGGTCTTTGAGCCGCGGACATGCCCCTGGGATCCGCGAACGGTGGTTTTTTTAACCGAGGTCGTATTTCCTCTCGGACCTTTGACGGTCGTTTTCTTCGTGGTGACGGATTTGCCACGGGGACCTGTCACCGTGGTCTTGCTGTGATGAACCCGGTAATTGCCTACAGCCGCCCCATGGCGCGTGTGGACAGTAACGGAGGTTGTCCGGACCGGCCGGTATATCCTGGGCCCATAGACAACCCGGCGCGTGGGGGCAAAGACGTAACGGTGATAGTAATGCACATGGAAGGGATGCCATGCGTGCCACGCAAAAGGACGCCATGGACGCCACCAGACGGGGTAATAATGCCATCGCCAGGGGGAGACCCAGGGCCGGTAGACCGGGCCATACACATAGCGCACACAGGGCCAATACCAGACATTGACGACGACATAGGCATGATCATAGCGCTCATCGGCAAAAGGGCCTTTGCCTTTTTTATCCATGCCATTACCTGCTTCGTCGCCTGGTTCGACGATAAGTTCCTCCCCATAGATATCTTCATCCCCGATGATCTGGAGCACGGCGGTACTGTCGCCGGTTTTCTCCAACTCGATGACCGCGATGTCCTGGCTCTCTTTTTCCGATACCGGGACCTGCAGGATAAAAACGTGTACCTGGCCTTCTGTCTTATCGATCACTTTTACGTAATCGATATCCCCGTCACCGTTCAGGTCAAGGTTGTTGACATGATTGCTCTCGGTATTGATGGCCTTTTCAAACTCCTCCGGAGAGGCAGCCGTCTTCCAAATTTCTATCGCGGCCTGGAGGCTGAAGTTGTCCCCGGGAAGTCCCGTGGAATCCTGGCCATTTTGCTGGCTGAAAAGAGAGGCCTGGTAACAGGTCATGACTAAGCCGAAAACCAAAAAGACATTTTTCATCGTGGATTGGAATTACGTTTGGAGAAATAAATGAAAACCGGCCATTAGACTGCCAAAAGGGGGTTTCGTTTAAAAGAGGAGGATACAAGTTTACGTCATTCCCCGGAGAATTCATTTAAAAAATGCAGAATGCTTCCCTGCCGTAAGCGCTCCCGGGAAACCACCCTAAGGGCCAAAGAAGTATCTTGATTTATGTTTCAAATCTTGCCGCATACAGCGGACATACGTCTCCTGGTGAAAGGGGAGACACCCGAAATACTTTTTCAATCCGCCCTGGAAGGCATGGCCTGCCTTCAGACGGGTGCTTATGGCGGCAAGCCAGACGGAACACCGGTGCGCCAGGATCAACTTCAGATCCGATCGTTGGATCAAACGGCGCTGCTGATTGATTTTCTATCCGAAGTCCTCACGCATAGCCAGGTCTATAAGGTGGTCTATTGCCAGGTGCAGTTCGATCAACTCAGCGACGTCCAGCTGTCCGCAACGATCTTTGGCTGGCCCGTAGCGGAATTTGAAAAGGATATCAAGGCGGTGACGTATCATGAAGCGGAGATCCACACGGACAAGGATCTCTTGCTCACAACCATGATCATATTCGATATCTGACAACTTCCACCCCGGCAAAATAGCCATGGCTGATCGGGATCAAGAATCCACCTGATATCGGTCATGGCATTTGAGCAACCCCGGAGCTTACTTTTAGCCACCGTCTCCCTTATTTCATTAAGCGATTAAGCCATGAAAACCTGTTCCCTCCTTTATCCATTGATCCTGGGGGCGTGTCTATGTCACAGCCTTCAGGTGACTGCCCAGGTCAAGATCGGTAATAACGCGACCAATGTGGATCCATCCGCCGTCCTCGAACTGGAGAAAACCAATCAAGGACTCCTGATGACCCGGGTCGCACTGACCGGTGCCTCTGACAATACCACCATTTCAACGCCCGCGCACAGTCTCTTGATTTATAATACGGCTACCGCGGGAAGTGGTGGTGATGCCGTCATTCCCGGCTTTTATTATTGGGACACCTCGATCAGCCGGTGGAAGGGTTTGCTGACGTCCAGCGGGCCCTCCGGGGACGTCTGGCTGGATGGAAACAACAACCTTTTGTCCGTAAACAGCGCCAATCAGACACTGCCGGGAGCCAACAACCTGGCTTTGGGGCAAAATGCTTTCGGTGATCTGGGTGATCCTTCCGATTTCATCATCGCCATCGGACCAGGTGCTTGCCAGTCGGAAACCACCTCAGGAAATGCGTACGTCAGTGTCATTGGTGTCAACGCTGCAGCCAACAACAGTGGCACGCAAGTACAGGCAATGGGGCTGGAATCCGCTATGAACAACACCGGGCAAAATATCACCGCTGCCGGACCCTATGCGGCGTACAATAATGCAGGGAACGATGTCAATGCGATCGGCCAGGATGCAGCCTTTCAGAACACAGAAAACAATATTAACGCCTTTGGAAACGGAGCAGCCGCTTTCAATTCGGGTTTTGAGGTGAATGCGCTTGGACCGGGTGCCTGTCATGAGAACACTGGCCAGGTGGTGAACGCCATGGGCTGGCAATCTGCCGAATTAAATCACGGGAATGATATCAATGCCTTCGGCGTCAGGGCAGCCCAAAATAATGGCGCCGCAGGGGATCTTCTCAATGCATTTGGCCTCGAAGCAGGTCAAAACAACAATGGAGGTTCAGTGAATGCCCTGGGAGAGGCGGCCGCCCGAAATAACACAGGCAGCCTGGTCAATGCCCTCGGGGGATTCGCCGGGGAAAATAATGCTGCCTGGTCTGCCAATATGCTGGGCAGTCAATCCGGGCAATTCAATACCGGGGCCGAATTGAACGCCATGGGCGCCATGTCAGCCCAATACAATACACACGCCGGCGTCAATGCCTTTGGCCTGACCGCGGCCCAATACAATCACAATTCGGATGTCAATGCATTGGGCTGGCGTGCCGCGCAATACAATACCGGAAGGGACGTATCCGCCCTGGGACCCGATGCAGCAAGATTCAACAGTGGGGACCACACGATTGCCCTGGGTGAATCTGCTGTTTACGGTGATTCCCTGATCACTGAAGGCCCGGGCATTATCGGGATAGGCTATTCAGCAGCCAGCAACGCTTCGGTCGGTCCCTTCAATATATGCATTGGTTACGATGCGGATATTCCTGATCCGGGTGCAGCCAACCAGATTAATATCGGAAATACCATCATCCGCGAAACGGATGGGATGATACGCCTGAAAGATTTCATCCGGCTGACCCCGATGAGTTCTCCACCTGCCACTTCGGAAGAGGGGGTAATCTATTATAGCGCTGTCACCCATAAACTTTATGTCAATACCGATACAGGCTGGAAGGCGCTTTGGTGAGCATCGAAATAGGATGAATTCAGGTATATTGAGTTGATGAACCGCGCACAACTCCGGCAGCTTCATGATCAGCTCTGGGAAATTCCCGCCTCCACCCGGCCTGACATGCAGGTCCCGGCCCATATCTATTGTCAGCCCGACATGCTGGAAGCGATTCTGTCAGACAGGTCCCTGGAACAGTTGATCAATGTGGCCAGTCTGCCGGGTATCGTCAAAGCGGCCATCGTCATGCCGGATGCCCATGAAGGGTATGGTTTTCCGATCGGCGGCATAGCAGCCACCCGGTGGCCGGATGGGATCATTTCACCCGGAGGCATCGGGTATGATATCAATTGCGGTGTCCGCCTGCTGCTGACATCCGCAGATGTCGATGCTGTTTCCCCGCGTCTGGAGCAGCTCTCCAGAGCCTTGTACGACTACATACCATCCGGTACGGGGAAAGGAGGAAACATCCAGCTGAATCGAAAAGAAATGGATGGTGTCCTGACCCAAGGCGCTGCCTGGGCTGTGCACCATGGTTATGGCATCGAAGCGGATCTCGGGCTGACCGAATCAAATGGCTGCCTCGAAAATGCGGATCCGGATGCCGTTTCGGATTTTGCCAAAAAGCGCGGGTCGGATCAGCTAGGGACAATCGGTTCGGGCAACCATTTTGTGGAAGTGGACAAGGTTGCTTCCATCTTCGACGAAAAGACAGCAACTGCTTATGGGTTACATCAGCATCAAATCGTGATCCTCATCCATACCGGATCCCGTGGGCTCGGCCACCAGGTGGCCACCGATTATCTGCGGCTGATGACCGGGGCGATGGGGCACTACCACTATGCGCCAAAGGATCGTGAACTTGCCGGGGTCCCATTTCATTCTCCTGAAGGACAGGATTACTTCAACGCCATGGCTGCCGCCGCCAACTTCGCCTGGTGTAACCGTGAGGTCATCACACATGAAATCCGACAGGCCTGGGCATCTGTCTTTGGCGGTTCGTCTGCGGACATCCGGCTCATGTATGACGTGGCACACAATATCGCCAAAGTCGAAGAGCATATCCTCGAAGGAAAACCGGTAAAACTGATTGTCCACCGCAAAGGGGCAACCCGCGCGTTTGGCCCGGGCCACGAAGCGGTACCGGCCATCTATCAGCAGGTGGGACAGCCTGTCCTCATCCCGGGAAGCATGGGCACGGCCTCCTATGTATTATCCGGAACACACAAAAGCATGGAAGCCACCTTTGGTTCTACCTGTCACGGGGCTGGCCGGCGATTGTCCCGGACCGCCGCAAAAAAGCAAGTCGCGGGACCTGCCCTGAAAGAAGAATTGCGTCAACAGGGCATTTATGTGCAGGCCGGGTCCTTTGCAGGAATTGCGGAAGAGGCACCTCTTGCCTACAAGGATATTGATAGCGTTGTCAATACGGTACATGATGCCGGTATTGCCATGAAGGTGGCCAGGCTTCGGCCCCTTGCCGTTATCAAAGGGTAATTTTCACCAATAGGCCGTTTTGTCCTTCTCCCGGTGATGTGCGGACGGTGAACGCTTAGTGCGACCGCGTCAACCAACTGGATGAACAAACCATTCCCTTCACCCATTTTTCAACACAGCCTCCGCGGATGACAGGAGGTGACCTCTGCGGATTGCGCTGCTCACGGCTCCGGACGCATCAGATGCATGTTCCCGTCATACCGTTCGTTGCGATCCGCATACGTGAAGGGAAAGGATAACAAAGGCGGCAGAGAAAAATCCTTCAGCCGCGCGTCGTCCACGAGCAAAAAGGTGGATGAATCCGGCGCTTGTGCGATCCGGATTATTTCCTTTCGTTGAATTTCCAGCGGGAGCGTAATCGGATCATAAAATCCCGCTGGATATGACGCGAAAATTTGAAGCGGCTGATCGTTGACGATTTCCCGGATCTGCGAAGCGAGCCTGGGAAATACCAATTGGTCTTCCACCCGTTGCGGCAGAACAAACCAGTTGAAAGCCACCCGAATCCAGATCAAAGCAGCGACAAACCCGAATAATCGCCAACCCGGTGATTTGATATACCACCAGGTCAGCCCTGCAAAACCGGCTGCCAGGATGAGTGATTTCATCTGCTTCAATTCGATACTATCAACCCAATGACTAAAGGGCGTATAGAGCGCCAGGGGCACGCAAGCGAATATCCCAAATCCAAAAAGGTAATCCATAGACCGGCGGCGCAGGTCGGAAGAGGGCGTCATCTCCCAGGCGTAGAAGAGGACCGAAAATAAAAGCGGCAGAAGAAAATATAAATAATGAGGGTTCTTCAGGGAAGCCATCCAATACACGGGTACATTAGTCACAAACAGGAGCGCATTAAAGACGATAAAACGGTTCTGCCGGATTGATCTGAGGAGATCCTTCCGGAAGAGAAACACGAGAAATAAAGTCCACGGAAGAAAATGACGGATGAAATCCAGTGGGAAATCTACAAGGTTCGAAAGAAATTCTGCGACGCTTTTGAAACCATAGCGTTTTGAACTTTCCGAGAACAACGTAGAGGCCACTTGTCCAAAATCCAACCCTGCCCGCATTAAAAAGGGAATGTAGAAAAGCCCGGTGATCGCCAGAAAAACAAGGATACCGGCCACGTGCTGCACGCTGAATAAATGGCGTAAACGCCCGTTCCAGGCCAGGTACACAAGGACCGTGATGCCGACGTGACCCAGGGCAGGCAACCCTTTGACCAGGAAACCCAGGGCGGCCAGGGCATAACTGACCACAAACAACAAAAGATATTTTCGCTTCTCCCCCAGGATGAACACAGCCATCATCGCTCCATAAATAAAGATGGCCAGGGTATATTCCAGTAAGCCCAATTGTGAATCATAAATCAGGGTCCTTCCATTGGTCATGAATGCCAGGGCCGTCAAGGCTGCCACACCCTCGCTGACGAATTTCCGGCTCACCAGGAAAAGGATGGCACCCAGGAGAAGAATAGAAAGCACGACCGGTAACCGCAAGGCGAAAGGGGAAAATGAGCCATTGATCTGGAAGAAGGCGGCTACCAGCCAGGAATAAAAGGGTGGCTTTCGCAAGTAGGGCTCTCCATTGATCGTTGGGGTCAGGTAATCTCCCGAAAGACACATTTCCAAAGGTACCAGCGCGCGTCGGCCTTCATCTTTCGTGACATGCACAGGCACGGTTCCAAGATGGGTCAGATACACGATACCCAGCCCGGTGAGAAGGGTCCAAAACAAAAACCGTTCGCCTGAAGGTGGGCCGGATGGTCGAGTCATGCTATACGGGTTGGACGGATGCCCTCATGCCGTCAAGCGTTGAAAATACATCAATCCTGATGGACGATAGTCCGGGGGAAAATGAATTAACCGTATCTTTATTAAAGATGCATCACTTGTCCTATGGAGGAAAATAAGGAAACTCCTGTCCATTCCTCTGCTCCCACCAGGCAATTGGCTGCCGTCATGTTTGCGGATATGATGGGCTACACGGCGCTCATGCAGGAAGATGAAAAAGTGGCCAGGCGTCAAAAAGACAGGATGTGCGACGTGCTGGAAAGGCACATCCCGGTATACCACGGACGGATCATTCAAAACTATGGCGACGGCACGCTGACGATTTTCGGCAGCGCGACAGAGGCCGTTCATTGCGCGATAGCGATCCAGCTCGAATTACAGAAAGACCCTGTCATACCCGTCCGGATCGGCATCCATTCGGGGGACGTCTATTTTGATGAACACAATGTGTATGGCGATAGTGTCAACCTGGCATCCCGCATCGAATCCCTCGCTGTCCCCGGCGCTGTATTGATTTCGGACAAGATGTACGACGAGATCAAAAACCAGCGGGATATCCTTCCCGTGTCGATGGGATCGTATAATCTCAAAAACATAAAGCGCCTGGTCGAAATCTATGCGATTGCCAACGAAGGGCTGGTCATCCCAAGTGCCGCGCATGTGGGCTTTAAGGCCGGAACAGCCAAAAGCATTGCTGTTCTGCCGTTTGTCAATATGAGCTCCGATCCGGATAATGAATATTTCAGCGATGGTATCGCTGAAGAAATTCTCAACGCCCTGACCAGGGTGGAGGGCCTGCAGGTATGTTCCAGGTCATCCTCGTTTACGTTTAAAGGAAAAAATAAAGATGCCCGTCAGATTGGGAGTGAACTGGGCGTCTCTACCCTGCTTGAAGGAAGCGTACGGAAAGCAGGAAATAAAGTACGCATCACCGCGCAGTTGATCAATACCGCGGACGGTTACCATGCCTGGTCGGAAGTGTATGACGGAGACCTGGATGATATCTTCCGGGTCCAGGATGAAATTTCCCGCAAAATCGTCGAACGGCTCCGGGAGAATTTCAACCAGCAGGGGAAACACGATCCCCTTGTCAAACCACACACCGGCAACCTGGAGGCTTACAATGTGTATCTCAAGGGCCGCTTCCACTGGAATAAATCCAACCCGGAAGAAATCAAAAAGGCCATGTCGGATTTTGAAGCTTGCCTCCTGCTGGACCCCACGTTTACGGAGGCCCATTGTATGCTTTCCTTTTGCTATTCCTTTCTCGGATCTTCGGGCCACCTGCCCAGGGAAGAAGCCTACAGCAAGGCTAAGGACCATACGATCAGGGCGATTGAGTCCGATCCCCGGCACGCCGAATCCCACCTGGCGCTGGCGGCCATCAAATTTTTTCAAAACTGGGATTTCAAAGGCGCGGAAGATTCCATCCAAAAAGCGATTTCCCTGGGACTCAATAGTTCTTTATTGCATCAGCTTCACGGGATGACCCTGATTGCCAAAGGCCACTTTGAAGAAGCGATTGAAAAAATGAAAACGGCCCTTATCCAGGATCCGTTGTCTCTTCAACTGATGAGCTATTATGCGGATGCCCTTGCATTTGCCGGCAGGTTTGAAGAAGCCATGCTGCAATATGACCGGATCCTGGAACTCGATCCAAACTTCAGGAAAGCCTACGAAGGCAAGGGCTATGTCTATATTGCCCTAAAGCAATTCGATCGCGCGATCGAAAACCTCGAAAAATATCACAGCCTGGTAGGACATCCGCTCAAAGGACTCAGCGGTCTGGCCCATGCATACGCCGCCTCCGGCCAGAAAGACAAGGCTGATGCATGCATCGCCAAAGTCCGGCAGCGCCAGGAGGAAGAACCGAATTTCAATTTTGACCTGGATTTTGCCTTTATCTATTCCGGGTTCCAGGATTTAGATAAAGTTTTTTACCATTTGGATCGAACCTATGAGGCGAGAATGGGCATTGCCTGTACCGGTATTATCTTTTGTCTCCGCTACCCGATGATCACCCAGGATTTAAAGTCGGATGACCGTTATCAGCAATTGCTCCAGAAAATCGGAATGGAATAATCCGCTTCCAGCTGTGCACCGGAAGGTTTTCCGTTCGGGGAAATGCCTTCCTTTGGGGCTGGATCATGTATGCCGGTGATCGGAATCCACCCTGCCATCTGCATCTTTACACCCACAAAATTCCTCTGGCGGGCGTGGCCAGGTCCTTCCCCTCCTGCAACCAAACGGCCATCGATGAGGTTGAAACAGGCACATTGACCGCACTTTGTTATTTTACCCTTCTGATCGCTCCACATGAAGATCCGCATTCCGAAAGTGCATCTGCCACGATGGGCCAAAACCGGGATCAAAGGGATCATCCTGGGCATCATCATCTGGCTGATCCTCCGAAAAACAGATGAAAGACTGCTGATATCGGTCTTCCGGGAAGTTAAGCTTCTGTGGGTAGCCTGGGCCCTGGCCTGGTTTGCCCTCTCAAAACTGATCTCCGCCCTTCGCTTCAACCAAATGCTGCGTACCGAAGGGATTCATTTGCCTTCGCTCGTCAATATCCGGTTGTATTGGTTGTGCATGTATTACAATCTGTTGCTGCCCGGCGGGATCAGCGGCGACGGCTACAAGATCAAATTACTGATGGATAGTTTTGGCCGTCCTTTTAAACGACTGCTGAGCCTGACCCTGATGGACCGCATCAGCGGCGTGGCAGCGCTGGGGCAACTCGCCTTACTGCTGTTGTTTTATGTGGCAGAATTCCGGTCGTTTTGGTATCTCATCCTGGCGGCCTTCTTCTCCAGTTTTATCGTCTGCTGGAGGGTGTTTCGCTGGCTCGCGGGCAGGCATCCCAAAGTCTGGCTGACGACCTCCCTGCAATCGCTGGGTGTGCAGGCAGCGCAGAGTATCGCTACCCTGGGTCTGGTTTTCGCACTGGCACAGGGTACGCACTGGCCGGATTACCTGGTCCTCTTCCTGGTATCTTCTGTTGTGGCGATGCTTCCGATCACCATCGGAGGCGCGGGAGCCCGGGAGCTGACATTCCTCTATGGCTCCCAGTTTCTCGACGTCCATGCCGAAAAAGCGGTTGCGATCGGGTTTCTGTTCTATCTCATTTCCACCTTCGTCTCCTTATTGGGTATCGTCTTCAGCTTCAGGAAAGGAGGCATATCCCTCGCCTCCTATGCCTTCTCAAAACCGTCGGCTCATGAGCGCTAAATTGTGCGTCCAACGATCCCGTGTGCGATCAGTGGGCATTCATCTTTATACAGGAATGGCATGGATCCATCCACGATAAATCCTACCCCGGAAAAGCGAGCTGCCATCGGGTGGCCTGTTGGCGTGGTCGTGCTGACCTTGCTGGTAGCGGCAGTGTTGTTTAAAGGGTATTTGCTGCATCCGAATCAATACATGTATGCCTTCGGCGGAGACGCCCTGGTCCTTTATTACGACATGATCTACCATGTTTGCCATGGATCCGGCACACATTTCACAGGAATGAATTATCCCTATGGCGAGTACATCTTCATGACGGATGCCCAGGGGGTGATTTCCACCGTGCTTCAATATGTCAATCGCTATTTTTTCCCGGTCTGCGAAAGTGTTCCGGGTATCATCCACGCAATCAATATCTATCTGCTTCCCCTGGCCAGCCTGATGGTGTACTATATTTTATCGTTTTTTCGCGTCCGGCCCTGGATGGCGGCCCTCTTTGCCGTGGCCATTATTTTCCTTTCGCCCCCGATGCTTCGGTTCAGCAGCCATTTCGGCCTGGCCTACCCGTTTATTATCCCGATGGCCATGCTCTGGTTTTTACGTAAAACAACCCATGATCTTCCCGAATGGAGGGATTTGGGTGTGGCATTGATCCTCATCCTGTTTACCCTCAACAATCCGTATACGGGATTTACCCCTTCCCTTTTCCTGGCGCTGGCCGGTTTGATCCTTTTCTTACTTCGCTTCCGCGATCGATCCCGCCGTCGAAGTGCCATCCTCGTCACGGGCGTGGGCATCCTGTCTATCCTGCTTCCCTATCTCATCTTGTACCTCGGGGATCCGGTGACAGATCGACTGAAGCAACAGTGGGGTTTCTTTTTCTTTAACGCCAGTCTGGATGGTTTGCTGTTTCCTCCCCGGTCCATCGTATATGACCTCCTGACAGGACTCAACGTCAGTTTACCGCCGGTGGAATATGAGGCGTATATGAATATCGGCCTGGTCACTTCCCTGCTTGTATTGGCCGCACTGGTAACCTCACTGATACAGCGGCTTCGCCGGCGTAAACCCGCTGATGTGGGATTCTCTTCCCCTGAAATGAAAGCCATGCTCCTGGCATCCCTTGTGTTGTTTGTGTATGCTGCCAATGATAAGCTGGTCTCGCTGCCGAAAGACTGGGTTGAGGATCATCTGGGTCCGCTCCTCATGTTTAAAGCGGTGGCACGGATCGGCAGGCCTCTCTATTTTGTCCTGACGATTGGATCCATCATTTACCTGGACCGTTGCGTGCGGGCATGGAAGACAACATGGCTGTCGGTGGTGATGCCGGGGCTCCTGCTGATCACCTGGGGTATTGAAATCAATCAATACGTCGGGAAGACGTTGACAAATTGTTTTCATGAAAATTTTTTCCGGCCGATTGCCGCCCAAACAATTCGCAATACGCTGATCGGTGCTAACATTGACACAAAGGATTTCCAGGCCATGCTCGTCATGCCGAAAATGATGGCCTGGACGGACAATTTCCTAAGCGATATCAATTGGGCCTCCCAGTTTTTCAGCATGCGTATTTCAGCGGCCACCGGATTGCCCATGGTGAGCGCCATGCTCTCCCGGATGTCCATTGGCCAGACTGCCGGAGCGATCCAGATGCTCTCCCATCCCCTGATCCGGCGTGAGCTCCCGGATCGGTTTCCCAATCAAAAGGATTTACTCGTCCTCGTAGCCGGCGGTAATCCCCCATTAAGCGTTGGGGAACAATATATCATCCGCAAATCCACTCTCCTCTACCGGTCCAATGATTTTGAACTGTACCGGCTTCGGCTCGCGGACCTTCAGGATAATCCTGAGCTGCAGCAGGCCAGGTCCATGCAGGCCAGTCATCCCGCCTTACCGCCAGATGTCATCCATCTCGGCTTTGATGAAAAGGCAGCTGTAGACCGTTTTTATGGCAAGGGAGCCATGGCTGTGCCCGCAGGAGATCATGCCATCCTCGAAAAATCAATTCCGTTGCACCAGGATACCGCCTACGTATTTTCAGCATGGACAAAAATCGATACGGATGTCCCCGGTGTCGGGGAATGGTTTATCCAGGTTGCTGACAGCACGGGGAATCTCCAGGCCACGTACCGGATTGAAACGCGCAAAGGATATGACATCCAGGACATGTGGATCCGGTCCGAAGTGACCTTCCCTACACCGAAGGGATCGAGCATCAGAGCTTTGCTTGCCAGCGATAAGCTCCTGCTGGTGGACGAAGTGTTTTTGTATCCGAAAGGAGCCGGGGTGATCGTGGATGAGCCGGAGGCATCGCATTTCTTGTATAACGGGTACAAGGTCAGCAAATGAAAAAAGGGGAAGTAGCCAGGCATTCTCCTTCCCCTGATTTGTGTCAGTTGGTGGCGCGGTAGGAAATGCCATTCATGGACACCCAGCCCGTCGTCGGAGGGATGGATACGTACCCGTTGGCCATCACATCCACGCGTGTCGGACCGTTACCGCCCATCATCATGAAAATGATCTGGCCAGCCGGCCGATACCCTGCCGGCAATTGGAACATATTGCCCGATTGGGTGCCATTGATATAGACCAGTCCGCTGAGATGAACGCGGCCTTCACGATCCTTATAATAGGTCACATCCTCATACCCATTGCCATAAAACCAAAACTGGCTTGGATTGATAAAAGTGACGGTGGTCGTCGCCTCCACCGGTATGGCGCTGACATTGAGGTTGCCGCTGATCGTGGCATCCCCGATGACATGCAGTTTGGCTGCCGGGCTGCCGGTACCGATTCCGATATTCCCCGTTCCTGCTTTGACGGTTAACCGGTTGTCCGCAATGCCGGTTTCCGTGAGCATAAAATCGGAACCCGTGGGCATCCAAAAATGCCACTTGTTGACATCTGCGTTATTGCGGAACTGAAGCAGATCATTGGTCGAATTGCTCTTGATCGTGACTGGTTTACCGGTGGTATTGGGACATCCCAATCCAATTTCGCCCGAACCGTGCCGGATGAAGATCCGATCCACACTGTCTGTCCGGATCGCGAAATCGTGACCCGTCACCGTCCCGACAAATCCTTTACCGGCTGTCAATCCCAGGCCGGAGGATTGCGTGCCGTTTCCGACGCGGATCATATTTTTTCCGCCCGTATTCATAAAGCGTGCTGTTTCCGTATTGGCGGCATAGGATTGGACATGCAATTTGGCGGAAGGTGATTTCGTGCCGATCCCGATAAAACCGCTCGTTTGATCAGCAAAGAGCCTGGTAGAATCTCCCGTCTGCAGTTGTACAGCGCCCGAAACGGCTTTCATGTATCCACCGGCACTATTGGCGCCGACGGTCATCTGCGTATTTGCATTTTCCACCAAGATCTCACCCGTACTGCCCGTATTGGTGAACCGGGTCACCGGCTGCGTTATGTCCCCTGAGGTCACTTGCAACCGGCATGAAGGTGCTGTTGTGCCGATCCCCACATTTCCCGTGGTATGCTTGACTAAGAGCCGGTCGATACCATTTGTCTGAAGGCCGAAATCAAGCGCGTATAAATTGCCTACCCAGCTTTTCGCATCATTGACCCCCAGGCTCGTGATGGTAGTACCGTTCCCGCAAAGGACCTGGTTGGTACCGCCTCCATTGACAAACCGCGCGGATTCGATATTATAATCAGCCGATTGGACGTGAAAAGTGCTCAACGGCGTGGTGGTTCCGATACCAACACGGTCCGGATTGACAGCGATCCGGTTGACTCCGCCCACGCGGAGGTAAAAAGGATCGTTCGTGGTCGATCCCACATATCCATTATTGTTATTGACCCCCAGGCTCAGTTGGTGTGTGGTATTGTCGACGATGATTTCACCTGTGGGGTTGACCGAGCTGAAGCGGCTGATGGGTTGGTTCGGATTATTCGTTTTTACCTGCAATTGGGCATTGGGTGTGGTCGTGCCGATACCTATATTGCCGCTTCCATCCTTGACAAAGAGCCGATTGATCCCGGAAGTGACAAGCCCCAGATCATTATTTGTATAGCTGCCGACGGAACATTGGGTGGCGGAAGCCTCCATACCCAAGGTCTGTGTCCCGGTCGTCACGAACACTGATGTAGGCCCGGTGCTGTTCCTGAAAACGGCTACCTCGGGATACATACCATCGCCCACTACATTGAGTTTAGCCACCGGCATCGTGGTGCCGATACCAACATACTTATCCCAGTTACGGATGTAGATGACATCCTCTCCACCCGCCCGGACGGAAAAGTTGTGATCAGAACTGGTCCCGACATAGCCCTTTGAATCATCTGCACCCAGATCGGTGGTCGTCATGCTGTTGCTGACCTGCATCTGCCCGAATCCGCCGGCACTCTGGAAGCGGGCAACATTTGTATTCACGTCACCGGTTTGTACATCCAGTTTCGTCAATGGGTCATTAGTACCAATCCCAACAAATCCGCTTGCGTCCCGCAGCATCATCCGGTTTTGACCATTGGTCCGTATGCAAAAATCGCCCGGCTCGATCGTGCCCACATACCCAAAGAGATCGTTGGAGCCAAGCGTTGCGATCAGGTTGCTGTTGGATACGGTGATCTGCCCATATCCCCCACCGCCGACAAAGGTGGCGAGATTGAGATCCGATGCGGGGCTATGCAGATCAAATGGGCTGGTGGGTGAGGCGGTGCCGATACCAATATAGCCGGTGCTGTGCTGAAAAAACATCCGGTCCTGGAGACCGGTCTGAATGGAAAAATCATGGGGTGTATTGGTGCCGACAAATCCCTTGGTGCCCATATGGCCCAGGTCGGTAAAAGCGGTTCCATTGCCCACAAGGATTTGTCCCAGTCCTCCACTGCTTTGAAAACGGGCCACCTCCATGTTAGGTGCATTCTTTACGACATGCAATGGGAAGGAAGGAGTCGTGGTGCCGATCCCCACATGCTGACCGGGCAACCAATGGAAGGAAAACAAAAAGCAGGAAAAGATCGTGATGCGTTTCATGATGAAAAGATTATGCGGCTGAATAAATAGAGACCAATGATTTGATGACCTGGCTGCGTCTACGCCTGGAGATGGCGACCACGCTGTCATCATCCATGATGACGACGCCCTGCGGTTCGATACAGGAAACATGGCACCGGTTGACCAGGTGGGACCGGTGTACGCGGATAAACCCAAGTGGCGTGAGCAACGCTTCATAATCGGCCAGCACCTTAGCCATGAGAATCGGTTTATGTTCTGTCGTATAGATGTAGGTATAGTTGCTGTCGGACTGGAGGCGGATGATCTGGTCGGGGCGGAAAAAATAGATGCCGCCTTTGTAAGGAAATCCAACCCGGGATGACGAAAGTTTTAATTCAGGATTGTGCAGGTTTTTCATGGTCATTGTTTATTGATGCAGGAATTCGATTTGCGTATTGATGGAATCGATCTGTTTGTCAAACCACCACCAGATAAGGAATACCAGGATGGCGATACAGAGGAGGATATGCCAGAGCGTAATTTTTGGAACGATGATTTTCATGTGTCGGGCCGGCTTTTGCGCGGCATGACAAAGGTGGGCTCACCCCGGAGCGGAATCCAAAAAACACATGGGTACAAAGCGGGGACAGGGCGGGGGACAAAAAAGGGACAAGGCTAAGTACCTGCTTAGCAGGCACATATCCCTATATTAAATCTACCAGTTCATCGAGGGAGCCTTCCTCGGGCAGGTTGATTTTCTTGCGCAGGCGTTGGCGGGACTTTTTGATGGCTTCATACGTGAGGCCCAGCATGGAAGCCATTTCCTTGGGCGCGAGCTGCAACTTGGTCAGCGCAAGGAGGCGGGTGTCGGCGGGACTGAGATCAGCCATTTTCTCCTTCAACCGGACGAAAAAGCCGGGATGCACCTTATCAAATAAAAGCCGGAAATCCTTCCAGTCCTGTTCTGTCAGGATGGTGGAATTGAGGAGTTGGTTCAGTTGCCCGGTCCTTTCCGTCAACTGCTGGTCATCTGTCAGCTGCAGGGCATCCAGTTCCTTCCGGAAGGACTCGATCAGTTCATTTTTTTCGCGGAGCATTTGGGTAAAAGCCAGTAATTCGCGTTGGGCACTTTGGAGTTCGGTCTCCATCCTGGCTTGCCTGACCAGGGCAATCTCCTGTTCCTTTTTGACTTTCATTCGTTGCCGGTTGATCCATAATCCGGCGATGATCCCCGTCAGCACCAGGATAGCCAGCAATCCGTTGCGGACCAATACCTGCCGGCTACGGACCGCCTCCAGCAATTTGATTTCATTGGCGTGGTGCTCCACCTCCAGTTTAAGCCTGGCCTGGTTGATGATCTTGGCATCGTTGAGCTTGCGCAGCTTGTCCGAATACAGGCGGGCCGAATCCATGTAAGCGAAAGCCCGGTCATAATCCCCCTTGATCCTGGATATGGTCGCCATGTTTTTATAAAAACCGCTCAGGTCCCGGATACTCCCATAGTTGATATTTTTCAGGCCGAAATCCAGGTAATACGCTGCCCTGTCCGTTTCCCCCTTTTGCAAAAACATGGTGGCCAGGAGCATCGATGCATTGACCGCGCTTTGCCATTCATTCACTTTCTGGCTTTCTGCAAAATCCCGCTGTAAGAGCGGTATGGCTTCATCGTATTGTCCGCGCAGGTAGAGGACATACCCCAGGTTGCCATTGGACAGCGCCGCCCAAAATTCATCATGGCTGGCCTCGGCTTCCGCGTTGGCCCTTTTGAAATGGACATAGGCGGAATCCAGCTGTTCGGTTTTCTGAAAAGCCAGCGCCAGGGTATTTTCGGCGACATACGGTTTGCTATGCCGGGACCATGGAGAGCGCACCTGCAGGGCTTCCCGGAGGAACTGGATAGCGCCTTCATAATCGCCGAATTCATAGTAATACTGGGCGATTTCCTGCAGAAAAATGACCGCGCGCGGAGAGTTTTCAAAGCCTGCCGCTTTCAGCTTTTGATATCCTTTTTGCAGGTATTCAAACGCGGGGCCCCATTTTTGCTGCCGATAAAAAACAGTGCCCTGTCGAATGGTGCATTCGGCCTCGCTGACCTTCCATCCCCGCCTGGCTGCTTCTGCCGTATACTGGGCACTGTACCGGACACCTTCCGGGTGATAGACATAGACATAGACGATCCTGTACTCCACTTCTGCGCCCCAGGCCTGCATGGCCAGCCATTCTTCCCCGCGTTTCCTGAATTCCTCCTGTACATCCCGGTAAAACCGGAGCGCCTGCAAGGTATCATCCACGAAGGGCGGATACAGCATCTGCCAGAGTTTTTGGAATTGCTCATCCCTGGGTAGCGCCAAAACGGAATCGGCTACGGCAATGGCACCAGGGCTGATGGCCGCGGCATGGGAAAGGTTCCATAAAAAAAGACTTCCTGTACAAGTGAGGGCGATCAGCCACCTTAAGGCAAAGGGCTTGCAAGGGTTTCGCATACGACCTTAAAGATAACGAATGAGGTTTCCCCGCCTGGCCACAAACAAGAAAGCCCCTGAGGAGAACAGGGGCTGATCGGTGTGATGCAACGGAAAAGTTATTTCGCTGGGTGTATTCCAGGTACCCGATTTAAAAATCCGCTTTTACCCAAGGCAGGATGAAATTACGGTCTGTCGCTAAGATTCGGATGAAATACATGCCGGAACGATATGCTTCCATGTTAAGCTGCTTTTGATTTTCTCCTTTGACACCCCGTACAAATTCGCTCTGGAGGAGACGGCCTGACGGATCGAGCACCTCAATCCGCATGGATCCTTCACTGACAGCCATCCATTTCAGGATTAGAGCCTGGCTTCCCGGGTTGGGAAAAAGGGAAATGGCGATAAGATCTTCCGGCACTTCCGCAGTTGCTCTTACCTCCAGGGGTTCGGCAAAATTTGCTTCTTCACATTCCGCTTCACCCGATGCAATAGCATCTATCAGCATTTGCGCGCGCGCTATCCATTGCTCCGCCAACGCCGTTGGAATGGCCCCGCCGGATAAAGCCATCACCTGGTTGATAAAGGCATTCAATTTGTTGATGGCCGCATTCGACTGCCCATTGATAAAACTGTTTTTCGCGTTGGAGAGCTTGCTGGTCAGCGCATTTTGTATTCCCTGTGGTATTGAACTGGCCAGGATGTCAGCAATAAAATCATCGATTTCGGCACACACATCCAGTGCGCCTTCACAGGATTCCCCCGCTGTATTCCTGAAAAAATAGGCTGATCCTGCTGCGTTGATGGTGTTGATACCATTTTCATCTTCATCTTCAATGTTTGCCCCGATAAAGACATAATCGCCGGACATCCCCACGCGAAGGCTGAAAAAGTCACCCGCCCCACGATCCGTCGAGCATATTTTTTGGAATTGCACCCATGTACCATTTTCATTCCGGAACAAGTAAGCGGAACCGGCATCTAAAAGGGTGTTACCCCCGGACGCATCTTCATCATCCCGGTAGCTGCTGATCAGGACTAAATCTTCTGAAATGGAGATGTTATTGCCAAAGAAATCACCCGCCCCGCGATCTGCCGGCAGTATTTTTTGATTTTGGACCCAGGCGGCCCCATTGTACGTGAACGAATAAACAGCCCCTGCTGAATTCAGAAAATTACCTCCATTCTCATCATGATCTTCCTGGTTGGCCCCGACCAGAATATGATCTTCCCCAATGCCCACACTAAACCCAAACCGGTCGAAGGTATTCCGGTCTGTATTCGTGATTTTTTGTACCTGGCTCCATACGCCTCCGGAATTAATAAAGATGAAGGCCGAACCGCAAGCCAGTAGAGGATTGGCTTCGTTGGCGTCCTCCTGATCACCATAGGCACCAACCACGGCCATGTTGCCGGCGATGTTTACACTGATGCCGAAATTTTCATTGCCATCCCTTGAGCTCGCCACGATTTTCTGCACCTGGTACCAGATGCCTCCAATGTTTTTATAGATGTAAGCGGACCCAGCACCCGGTACGGTGTTATTTCCATTCGCATCTTCATCCTCCCGGTAACTTCCGATGATCATGTCATTTCCGGAAATAGAAATGCTGAAACCAAAATTGTCAAGGGCACCACGGTCACCGGGAACGATTTTCTGTGTCTGCGTCCAGACTCCATTGATATTTTTAAACATGTATACCGCCCCGGCATCTGTCAAGGTGTTGGCTCCGTTTTCATCTTCGTCTTCCTGAAAGGCGGAAACAGCCGCGAAATTTCCAGACATGGCAACGTTCTGTCCAAACCAGTCTTGGGCTGCACGATCACTTGCCGATATTTTCTGCACCAGCACCCAATCACAATCATCGCGATGATAGATATACGCTGCGCCCGCGTCAGCCATGGTGTTTTCCCCATTGGCATCTTCATCTTCGAGATAGGCACCTGCAATGGCATAATCACCGGAGATGGCTACCCCGATTCCAAATTGGTCCGAAGCAGCCCGGATGGGAGCTACCACCTTTTCCATCTGTTGCCAATCCTGGCCCTTAGACAGGAAACAGCATAAAACGCACAAACATGTGATGAATTCTTTCATACCATTAATTTTTTAAGTGTTAACTGATCAATTACAGGATCAACGCCCTTGCCCGGTGCATAGATCCGTTCCGGCAACGAAGGGTAGCCGCCTCCGCCATGTGGCCAATCGATGTTCTAAATCGTGTGGAAAATGATGTTCAAATATGAAGGATCGATTTCTTCCCTGCAATTACCAAAAATGGTAGCGCCTATTTACGTACAAGGAGGATCCGGGTCCCTGATCCCGGCTGGCTTTGGATGGTGAGCTCGCCACCAATAGCAACTGCCCTTTCTTGCATACTCTTCAATCCATTCCCATTATAAGCAGGTACGCTGCGCGGGTCAAATCCCTTTCCATCATCACGAATCTCCATAGTCAGCTGGCTATGGGAATTATACAGGCGGATGTCAATCTGCCCGGAACCGGAATACTTTGCCGCATTGTGAACCGCTTCTTTAAAAATGAGGAAGATATTCCGACGTTGGTCCATATCGAGCTTGAAAGAAGGATTTTCTAATACCATTTTCAGGTTGAAACTGATCCCCAGGGGTTGGAGGATCAAGGAAGCGTACGCACGCATTCGCTTCTCCATGCGTTCGAGCGTATCATTTTCGGGATTGATACTCCAGACGATATCGTTGAGTTTTTCAATCATCTCCCGCGAAGCATCCCCTATTTTGTCCAGCACATCCTTCCGGTCCTCCAGGTTCGATTGTCGGGCCACCTCGCTGTAGATGCTGATACTGCCCAGCGTAGACCCGATATCATCATGCAGGTCACGACTGATCCGGTTCCGGATCGCAACGATTTTCTCAATTTCCCTGATCTTGTAACGATAGACGCCATACAGGATGCCAACCCCGGCCATAACGCACAGGCCATAAAACCAAAAGGTGGCATACCATGGTTTCGGTAGATGAATAACAAGACGGTAATCCCGTCCATGCCAATATCCATTTTCATTTGCCACATTGTAATCGATGTGATAATCGCCGGGTGCCAGGCTTGGCAGGGATACTTCTGTTTGCTGCGTGTACGTCCACGGTACCGGGTCTTTTCCCTTTTGCAGCACCCTGTATCTGAACATCGCCCGTTTAGGGTTTCGAAATTCCACCACATCAAAGCGGATCACAATGTTCCTTTCGTTTGCTTTTAGCTGAAATTCCTTTGCCAGGTTAAGTTCAGGCCGGTTGACTGCATTTACTTGTACACTCCGGATGGTGACCAGGGGAGGAATGGTATCGATAGGTAATTCCTCTGGATGAAAACGGACAAAGTAGTGATCACTCGCAAAGTACATATACCCATCCCTGTCTTTCCAGGCCGGTTCCCTGAACTGGTTTTCAATAATACCATGCTCTGGTCCGAAATGAAAAAAGCGCTGATCCTGCAGATCCCATTTCTCGATACCTGATTCAGAGCCGATCCATACGTTGCCGGCGATATCTGTAAGCCCTGCGTACAGAATCGTATTGGATAAACCGTAGGAAGATCCGTACACCGTGAAAGTTGGTCTGTTTTGATCAGCTAGTTCCATCCGCACCAGACCGACCGATTGTACGATCAGCCAGGTATTTTCCTTGGGATCTGCAACGATGGACATCAGACGGCCCGGTGGCAAATGCGGATCCTTGGCCTGATCAAAACCCACATGCAGGAGCAATTGCTCCTCCGTGGGGTCCAGGACAAATAAGCCCAGGAGTTTAGCCCCAACGAGAAGCCGGTGCGAGGCATCTATGGCTAATGCCTGGATATGCGTGGAAGTGTCCCCATCCGGTGTCACCAGCTTAACGTGATGGATTTCCCGCGCAGCCAAATCACACCGAAACAAGCCATACTTACTGGTTCCGATCCAGAGATTGCTTCGGGATGAGGCAGGATCGGCCAGTATACAGGTAACCTTTGATTGCATAAAGGAATGCAAATCTCCCGGGCTTCCCTTGAGTAATAGAGGGGTTGCCTGCTTACGGACCGGATCCACAGCGTAAAGTCCACGGTTGGCCAGGTACAATTGATCACCCACCGTGAAGACATAGCAATTGGTGTTCTGCAGGTCAGAACGCCCTTTTAACGAGGCGGCTGAGAATTGATTTAATGAATCAAGGAATTCCATTGGCCCAATGGTTGTTCCGACCAGGAGAGGAGCGCCTGGAACGGTGGCGAAGGAGGTGATCGTAGAAATCTCGCCGCTGGATCTGGCCTTTACCCTGACTTTATAATTCTGTATTCCCTCCGATTGATAATCCCATAAAATCAGTCCCTGGTTTGTCAGCAGGTAACAATTGCCATCCTGCATGATTTGAAATCCCCTGTATGTAGTGACGATCCCTTTATCCCCTTCTAATAAAAACCCGCAATCCTGTACCCGTCGTTTCAACGGGTCATAGCGGAAAAGCGATTCCCGGTCATAGATATAGCAGAATGTGCCGTCATCCAACGGTCCTGCGGTCAGGAGGGGTGTCTGTTTTGGCAAAGGAATCGTGCCATCGGCTACAGGCGCTCCGGTGACCCAATTGAACAACCAGAACCGACCATACTCCCCGATGATCAGCAGATAAGGAACGATGTTGTTGAATCGGGTATATCCTGTTAATCCGGCAATTTCCCGGTTTACTTTTTCAGGGGTTCTAAATACAATCCGGCCAGTGACAACATCAAATGAAACTGCCCCCCGCGCCCTGCTAAAGGCTGTCACCATTCCCCCGCTCCTGAGAATAGGCCTGAAATAGGTGAAAGCATAAGGCCCGAACTCCGGATACCGGGAAAGCGGATCATACAATTCCATTTTCCTCGTGGCCAGATCAATCCGCCGAAGCGTATCATCATAACAGACATAGAGATACTGGTTACTGATGTGCAGGAAATACGCATTCCCGCTGAGCCCTTTCAATTTGGGAAAGTACTTTCCCGGCAAGATGGGCTCAAATCCCTTTTCAGGCTGATGATAATCGTACCGGCTAAGCCCTGATTCCTGGTTGATAATATAGATCCGGCCAATCGAATCTTCCGTAATGGCGCGAACGAAATTGCCGGCGAACGATGCTTTGATCACCGGGTCATCTGCAAATTGCTCGAACTCCCTTCCATTGTATCGGCATAGCCCGTTGATCGTACCGATCCAGAGGTAATTTCTGGAGTCCTGGAAGGTAAAAGACAGATTGTTGGATGGCAGGCCATCCTCCACCGTCAGACGCCGGATGGGTTTGGGTAATAATTGACTATGCAACCGGACGGGCAGGATAACCTGGATCAACATGACCCAAAAAAGGATACCCCGAATTCGTTGACGCCCGGGTTTGGTGCAATGTACCCGCACCCACCATACAGTCAAATGGTAAAAGGTTGATCGGTCGGGCATAAACGGGTTAGCGGTCAGAGAGGAAAAATAAAAAATTGTTGGTGGAAGATGCGGGAGACCATTCCCCCAAGCAAATTAATTTACCGACATTGAGTTATCAATTGCATCACCACTACTTGTCCGTATGCCACCGCTCCTGATGAAAAAAACGGCCTTATTGGCTGTTTTACTTTTTGCTTTCACCCTTATTGCCTGGGAAATCACCCTGCGCCAATCCGGCTCCGATAACGCATTTGATGATGCCCCGCCCTTGTGGGCCCACGCGCGCGGCCAGGTATATGAGCCAAAGGACAGAAGTACGGTCTTCATCGGTTCGTCCCGGATCAAATTCGACCTGGACATTCCCACCTGGGAGTCCGTGACCGGGGATCATGCCGTCCAGCTCGCCTGCGTCGGGAGCACGCCATTGCCTGCCTTGTATGATCTCGCCCATGATCCGGCCTTCACCGGCAGACTGGTCATCGATGTAACGGAAGGGCTTTTCTTTTCCACCTCACCGGGTTCAGCGGAAAGTCCCAACAAGAACATCAAGTATTATCATGACATCACCCCGGCCCAACGGGCGAGTTTCTGGATCAACCGTCCGTTAGAGACCGCCTTTGTGTTTCTCGATAAGGATAATTATTCCCTCAATGCCATGCTGGATAAGATGGAGCTGAAAAGCCGGGAAGGGGTCTTCATGTCGCCGATTTTTCCGCGCGATTTCGACCGCACATCCTACGAACGACAAAGCAGCATGCTGCCCGCTTTTGTAGCCGATACGGTGCAGCAGCGCACGGTCAAGAATATCTGGGCATTCTTTGCCAGCCGCCGAAAAGGTCCGCCCATCTCGGGAGCGCCCCTGGATTCGATGATCAACGAGGTCAAAAAGGCCACGGACCAGATCAAAGCACGCGGAGGCCAGGTGGTTTTCGTGCGGACACCCTCCAGCGGCGTATCGTGGGAAAAGGAACAATTGGGATTTCCAAGAGACCAGTACTGGAATAAACTGTTATCGGCAACCGGTTGTACCGGGATCCATTTCATGGACGATCCCGCGACCGATCATTATCAGTGCCCGGAATTTTCCCATCTCCAGCCTTCCGATGCGGTCGATTACACGCAACATTTGATCCGTCACCTTGTCCAGGATGCAGGCTGGACATTTCCCCGCCTGCTAAACCAATAGTCTCCACGTTCCTGATCCACATCACATGGTATTCAACTCCTATACATTCGTCGTATTCTTCCTCCTGATCCTGGGACTGCATCATCTCCCGATATCCTGGAAGGCGAAAAAAATCAATCTCCTGCTGGCGAGCTATGTCTTTTATGCCGCCTGGAACCCGCCCTTCATCCTTTTACTCTGGCTGTCCACGGTAGTGGATTTTTTTGTGGGTCGCGCCCTGTACACGCAGGAAAATGTGACCAAAAAAAGATTGTTGCTGGTCATCAGCCTGATCGGCAATATCGGCATGCTCTGCTTCTTTAAATATGGCGGTTTCATATTGGAAAACTTTGTTGCACTCGTCAACCTGGTGGGCATCGATTTCCACCCGGCCAAACCCAATATCATCCTGCCGGCAGGGATATCCTTTTACACCTTTACCACGCTCTGCTATACGATTGATATGTACTACAAGAAAAGCGCGCCTGTCAAATCAATGCTCGACTTTTCCCTGTTCGTCACCTTTTTCCCGCACCTCGTGGCCGGACCGATTGTGCGCCCGCCACAACTGGTTCCACAGTTTGAAAACGAGCGAAAAGCCACTGCTTCCCAATTGATGAATGGCTTGCTGTTACTGACCCTGGGCCTGTTCATGAAAGTCGTGCTCGCCGATGGCTTTCTCGCCCCGACCGCCAATGAAGTCTTTGGCCATGCCGGGCTTCTCCCAACGCTGGATACCTGGATGGGCGTATTGGCCTTTTCGGGACAGATCTTTTTTGACTTCGCGGGGTATTCTACGTGCGCGATCGGTGTGGCGATGTGCCTCGGCTTTTCCTTACCGGAAAATTTTCGGTTTCCCTATGCGGCTATCGGCTTTTCGGATTTCTGGAGACGATGGCATATCACCTTATCCGCCTGGCTGAGGGATTATCTCTACATTCCGCTCGGGGGCAACCGGAAAGGTTCGTTACGCACCTACAGCAACCTGATGGTAACGATGCTTCTTGGCGGTTTATGGCACGGCGCTAACTGGACCTTTGTGGTGTGGGGCGGCTTGCATGGATTTTATCTCTGGGTGGAAAAGTTTATCCGCGAAAACTTCCGAAAAGCGGCCGTCGAACCACTGGAGGCGCGACCCGGATTATTTTCCCGGCTGTTTTCTTCTGGATTTCCTTTTGCCTTGTTCACGTTCTTCCTCGTCAATGTCACCTGGGTGTTTTTCAGGGCGACTACGTTTGACCAGGCATGGACGATGCTTGGCTCCATGTTCAGTATACTCCATTCCACTGAAAATTTACTGACCACCCTGTCTATCCTGAAGGTGTCGGTGATCATCCCGATCATGGTCATCCTGCATTGGGTGATGCGCTCAACCTCGGTCCTGGAAGTTGCTGTCAAAACTCCCTGGTGGGCTGTATCGATTGTTTGGGCCATCATGCTGGTGTCGCTCGCCCTGAGCCAGGAGAGCAGCAGTTCGTTTATTTATTTTCAATTCTAGAAAGCGAGAGAGTGACCCTTGCGCCACCGCTGAAGCTATGGCGGCACGCGGTCGACTTCGCCTTC
>CAZTXO010000044.1:0-30802 GCA_964617515.1 uncultured Saprospiraceae bacterium
CGAGAGTGATCGAGAGTGAACGGGAGTCAGCGAAAGTATAGGAGAGTGAGCCTGCTTTTTTTTAATTCACGTTCATCATCCCGGTGAGGGTTTTGAAACATCTGGAGATCATCACGCCTGTGGGATCCATGTCATGCTTGGCTATGTATTGAAGATCGAAGCACACATCCAGGATGGCATCGATTTCGACCACGGAGCTTCGGGCGATTTCATAAAAGCGACGGCGTTCCGCTTTGGTACGACGGGCGCTGCCTTCCGCTATATTTAAGGATACCGATGTGGCGGCTCTCCTGATTTGCTGAACAAGTCCAAATCGCTCATGCTCGGGAAACCGTTTCGATACTACGTAACATTCCAGTACCAATTTTCTGGACAGATTATACGCATCGAGTTTGGTATGGGCAAGAGGTAAATACATGGCAGGAGGATTTTGAAAGTGAATTATAAATTATTTTTGGTAAGTGTCGTGAAATGACTAAAATGTGACCGCACCCCGTAACAATTTTTTTATCCCCTACTCTCGCACACTCCCGTACACTCTCGTCTACTCTCGATAACTCTCGTTTTCCCTTATATTTACCTACCCGCTCACCCCCTTCCCTCTACCCTCGTTCCCTTTTCAAAGCAACGACAACCAACCACCCCGGCCGATTTGCTAATCATATTGTAAATTTGTATCATGCGTTCAATCCTACTTTTCGCATGCTTATGCGGTTTTGGGGCTGTTTCCGGGCAGGGCAGCGGCTTTACTTTTACTTATACCGGCCCCACCCAGATCATCGTCGGCACCAATTGCTTGGCCCCGCTCAATTGGGGAGCACCCGGTACCCCCACCGTGACGAGCAACCTGCCGGGAGGCATGATCGTCTCTTTTAACATCTATTCCATCAGCGGCGGCTATGATCCCGGCGACCTGGTGATGGGCGGTACCACCGTCACCGTCTTCTACCAGGCCATCGACAATTTTGGCAATTCGGCCCTCTTCGGCTTTAGCATTGTCTTCATCGACCTGACACCACCGGTCTTTGACCCCACCACCCTGCCCCCCAATATCACCATCAGTTGCATCAGTAACCTCCCACCACCAGCTCTCGTGGAAGCCTCGGACAACTGCGCGGATGAAGATCCGCCGCTGACGATCACCTACACCCAAACCATCAATGCCGCCCTCTGCACCGGCGGCACCATCAAGCGGAAATGGGTGGCGGATGATGACCTGGGCAATACCTCCATGTTCATGCAGACGATCACCGTCCTGCCCGATAATACACCCCCTGTCATTGCCAATACCCTGCAAAACGGGATGGCCCCCTGCTCCACTGCCATGGCCCAATACACCACCTGGCTCAATACCCAACGGGCCAATTTCTCCGCCACCGACAATGGTTGTGGTGTCATGTCGCTGACCGACAATGCCCCCTCTCCCGCCACCATCACTTCCTTTTGCGGGCAAGTGCCGGTCACGTTTACCGCCAAGGATAACTGCAATAATACCAGCACCGTCGTGAAGACCTTTACGATCTTCAACAACATACCGCCGGTGATCGTCAACCCGGCTTCCGGCGCCAGCGGTAATTGCAGTCAGCCCAATATCGCCCAGGTGTTTAACAACTGGATCGCCACCCATGGCGGAGCGACCGCAACGGATGATTGCAGCTCTATTTTCTGGAGCACGTTCCCACCCTCTCCTTCCATTGCCGACACGTGTAATGCTGCCATTGAAGTGCTCTTTATTGCCGGGGACGGTTGTAATAATTTCGATACGACCAAGGCCAGCTTCGTCCTCCTCGATGACACACCTCCTTCGATCACGGCGCAGCCATCGACCATGGTCCTGAGCTGTACCACGCCCAGCCTCGATTCCATCCTGATGGACTGGCTGGTAACCGGTGGCAACAGCGCCGCGCATGATCTTTGTACACCGGATGCCCAGCTCGAATTGGGCTACAGGATCAATGGCAACGAGCTTTCCTTGCCGGAAGTGCTGGAGGCCTGGCAGGATTCGCTGAATGCCGGTTGTAAAGATGGAGTCATCATCAATGGCATCGGGATCAATAACGTCAAAGCCCTCCTGAAACTGGACTTTACGTATGACGACCAGTGTGACAATGAAGCCGCTGTGACCGGGTTCTTTGGCATCACGGACAATGGTAAACCTGTTTTCGATACGCTACCATCCAACCTTTCCTATTCCTGTTCCACCAGCCAAAGCTGGATGGATGCATTCGATGATTGGTACACTACGGCCGGTCACGCCGACTATCATGATCAATGCAGTGATGTGATCGTGAATGCCAGTATCACGGCAGACAGTGCCATCACCTATCTGAGCGCGGCATTGGATACGGGATGCATGCAAGGCGTTTCCGTCTCCATTCAATTTTCACTGCAGGATGAGTGCGGTAACGTAAGCACGATCTCACCTTCGGCCACCTTCAGCCTGGGCGATACCCTGGCCCCGGTATTCTTGACGCCCGCCAGTAATCTCACCCTCAATTGCTCAACCGCCGCGCAGGCACAGTTCCAGGCCTGGCTGGATACGCATGGCGGTGCCACAGCCACAGACGGATGCAGTACTCTCGAATGGTCTTTTTCCTGGATCGATACCGCCGGCATGACGCAGACGGGAATCTCCGGCAGCGGACCGTATCCGCAGGCCAGCAGCTTGGGTTGCAATTCGATTATTGCCATCACCTTTACCGTCAGTGATCTCTGCCAGAACGCGGCTTCGATCACGGCCGATTTCATGATCATCGATACGATCAGCCCGGTGATCACGGTTGAAAATGATACGATCCTGCTGGGTTGCAAGGATATGGTTCCCGTGATCATCCCGCTCGTAGCAGATGAATGTGATCCAAATCCTTCCGTTACCTTCCAGGACAGCGTGAGCCTCGATACCTGCCTGGGGCATCCGGCCTTTATCCTCCTGACCATTACGGCCACGGATGCCTGCGGAAACAGCGCCACTGCGCAGGTTTGGATGTTGAGCGCAGATACAATTCCTCCCACGTTTGATTTACCAACCGATACCGTCGCGTTTTGCAGTATCGATACACTTAGCCTGCTCAATGTATCCGACGATTGTGATCCGGATCCTGTTGTCACCTACATCGATGCACTATCCGGCCCGGCTTGCGCACAGACGCTCATCCGTACCTGGGTCGTCACAGATGCCTGTGGTAATTCATCCACAGCTCTGCAAATGTTTGACCTGAGTGATAACGGGGCTCCCTTTATCCAGTATTCACCGGGTGATTATGTCTTTAGCTGCGATACGGCCACCGGCAGTCTGCAAAGCGTCTATGCACAATGGAAGGACAGCGTAATCATTGACGATGCCTGCTCTTCCGCAGATTGGTTTATCGCTCTGCCGGGTTCCTATGTGCTGGAAGATACCGCGACCTGGCCGGGGACACCGTTGCCGGATTCTATTATGTTGCAGTGTGGGCTGAGCATGACCATCGACGGGGACCTGGTGGCCTTCGATGCCTGCGGAAACGTACTGGTTGAATCGATTTCGTTCACGGTCGATGACACGGTCGGTCCGGTGTTTACCGATTGTCCTCCGACGCTGTACGTGTCGCCCAATGACTCCTGCTCCGCCAAAGTCACGCTGGCAGTCCCGGCCTACGAGGAAGTTTGCTTTCCGGATGATGTGGAAATTCAACTGATCCTCGATGGCGGTGATACGATCGCCTTCGACTCCCTGATTTCGCTGGACACACTTTTGGGTGTTGGCTTCCATACCGTTCGCTGGATCGCCAGCGATTGTAACGGTAATACAGGAACCTGCGAAACCAGCATCGCGATCATCGATGAGGAGGCTATATCCGTATTCTGTCCGGCGGATACGTTTCTCTTTACCGAGGTCGGTTCTTGTTCCTCCGGGATGTATATACAGGCACCGGTAACCACGGTGGCCGGGTGTGGCACAGGTGCTTCCTCCTGGAGCGGGTATATTGACGGATCCGCAGATCCCAATTCGTTTCAATTTACTTCCGGCACCGACAGTGTCTTTGTCCTGTTTGATGCAGGATCTCACCTCGTATACCTGGTGGCCCGGGACAGTACCGGGGATATCGATACCTGTCATTTTAGCGTAGATGTTCGCGACACGTTTCCGCCCGGGATTGTTTGCCAGACGGACACCTTATACCTGGCAACTTCCGGTTTAGATACCGTACTCCTGAACACAACACATCTCCTCGTGTCTTCAACCGATGCCTGCGGTATCGATACGGTCGTATATGATCCGGACCGGGTCACTTGTTCGTCCAATGGCCAGGCGCTGGAGGTGACCATCACGGTGACCGATATCAACGGTAATTCCGGCACCTGTACGGCTTCACTCCTGGTCCTGACACGACCGCTTGAACCCTCCTGGGAACGTGGCTTGTGTGATGATACATTACGATTATATTCCAATGTGGCACCTGATTCCCTCGCTGGATACACGTACGCCTGGAACGGTCCAAATGGATTTGTTTCCACGGAAGCCAATCCGGTCATCCCTGACAGTGATTCGACCTATAGCGGAACCTATATCCTGATCTTACAAAGCGCGAACGGCTGCATCTCAACCGGTGCCGTCGATATCCTCATCCAGGAATTGGTATCGCCCCTGATCATATCGGTCGAGGATACCCTTTGTGATGGCAGCGAAATCACGCTGGTGAGCCAGGCATTTTCAGGAGAAGTCAGCTATCAATGGTACCAGGTGCTTGGATTCGGAGATGTCCTGCTGGGTGAAACTTCCGAACCTCAATTTTCATGGATAGCGCCGGGTCCCTCTACTTATTCTTTTTATGCTATAGTGGTTTCCGATACCTGCATGTCAGCACCCGGGCCGGCGATTGATGTCCTCGTGGCGCCGGTACCTGAAGCGATCATTGCCGATATACCTTCCGTGCTCTGCATCACGGACAGCCTCATACTCGCCCCTTCTATCGTATTTGACAGTCTGACCTATAGCTGGACAGGCAGTGGCGGATATGCCTCCAATGAACCAATGCCCCCGCCCATTGCGGCATCATCGATCGACTCCATGGCGACCTATTTCCTCACCGTGTCCACGGTCCTTTGCACATCCCTTCCGGATAGTGCACAGGTTGCCGTTCAACTGCCTCCTGTGACACCTACCCTTGTAGGTGATGCGCAGGCATGCGAAGGGGGAAGTATTCAATTGATCGCCTCTCCCGCAGCGGAAAACTACACCTGGATAGATCCTGCCGGTCAGCTCTATGCTACTGATTCGGACACCTTGCGTATTGAACCCATTGCGCTAAATCAATCCGGTGACTGGCGGGTAATTTCGTATCTCCAGGGTTGCCCATCCGATACCTCGGCTCCCTTCAGCATCCAGGTGGATACGGCAATCGAGATAGCGATCGTCACGACAGAACGGGTGTGCGCAGGAGACTCTATCCTGTTGACGATTGAACCGGGAGGAACAGGCACGTATTCGTGGTCCGGACCGGGCGGCTTTAGCAGCAACGAAACATCGCCACGCGTTTTGGCCCAGGAAGGTATTTACCAGGTAACCCTGCTGACCACGACCGGCTGTGAAGCAAGTGATGAGGTAGCGATTACGGTCGATCAGTTGCCTATGATCACCGGTCTGAGCACCGACGCGGATACCTGTGTAGACGGGACCGGAACGATCCAAATCTGGTCAGCCTCTGATCCTCCTTTCCAGGTTGGATTCGGCTATCAGTGGACAGGCCCCGGCAGTTTTACGGTTGAGGACTCCTCCATCGTGATCGGCCAGGCCACCGCCGCCGCCAGCGGCACCTATACGCTGAGCATCCTCAATGGAACCTGCAGGTCCGACACGGCATCGATTGATTTGTTTCTTCAGGATCAACCTTTGAAGCCTGAGATCAGCGGGACCAATGTGTATTGCTTTGGCGATACGATCCGTCTCCTGATCGATAACCCGGTAGCGGAAGGAACTTATACCTGGTCCTCCAACGATACCATCTTGTCTGTACCGAGCCCGGGAACACTGCTTTTACCCGGTGCGGGTATAGCGCAAACGGGGATCTACCATGTGTTTGTGACCGTCAACGGGTGTGCGTCCGAACAAGCCCTGTATGCCCTCCAGGTAAAGCCGCCCCTGTCTCCCGCGGTGATCACCGGCACTTCGTTTGTCTGCGAAGGGGACAGCATCCACCTGTCACCCGGCCTTATTCCAAATGCTTCGTATCATTGGTTCGGCCCCAATGGTTTTGAAACCACGGACACAGAAGTCATCATTTACCCCGCTACACCGGATGATGCCGGTGCGTATGCTGTTTCCTATGAACTGAACGGATGCATATCCGCACCCTCCGTTCCATTCAGCGTGAGTATACAACCATCTGTCACCATGCCCCTGATCAATGCGGATGTCACCTCTATCTGCATCGACGCTCCGATTCCCGTCAACATTTGCCTCGAACCATCGACCCTGACACCAGGCGGTACCTATGCCTGGATCCTTAACGGATCGATGCTCTTTGGATCGCCGACCCCGGATTCCTGCATGGTGTTTGATGGCGCGCCACTCCAGGTAGGCGATAACCTGGTATCGGTCGTGACACAATACCAGGGCTGCACATCCGATACAAGCAACCTGATCACGATTATCGGGACGCAGTTTCCGGCAGTGATGGCAGACGCCGGCATGCCCGAAGTCTTTTGTCCGGGTGAAACACTTCAACTGAACGGATCTGATCCGGCGCCAGGCAACGGTGTGTGGACCACGACGGATCCCCTGGTGATTTTTGGCGACGAAACAAATCCTGTCACGACCCTTCTCCCGTTGCCACCGGGCCAATATACCTTTCATTGGACCCTGAGCTATGATATCTGTTTCAATTACAGTTCCGATTCCGTGACGATCACGCTGATCAACCCGCCGATGGCCTGGCCCGATACCGTCGAAGTGCCCTTCGGACAGACGATCCAGTTCAATGTACTCCCCAATGATTCCCTGTTTGCTTATCCCTACACGATCCGGACAGGCACTGCACCACAAAAAGGAAATGTTCTGCACATCGGCAATGGCGAGTTCCGCTATTCGCCAAACGTGGGTTTTGTCGGGACGGATGTGATGACCTACGTGGTTTGTTCGGCAGACTGCCCGGAGGAATGCAGTGAGACAACCGTCATCCTGAACGTGGGTAATGAGTCGGATTGTTTTATTCCTTCCCTCTTCACGCCCAATGACGACGGCATCAATGACGTACTCATCGTGCCCTGCCTGGAATCCACCCAATTCCCCTCCAACAAGATCATCATCTTCAACGAATGGGGCGATGCGGTCTATACGGCTTCTCCCTATTTCAATGATTGGGATGGGCGGTTGTCCGGCGAACCGTTGCCGGCCGGAACCTATTTCTACATCCTGGACTTTGGTGACGGCACCAAACCCAAACGCAGTTTCCTGATCCTCGAACGCTAAACCCAGAAGAAACATGAAAACATCATACGATCCACCGTTTTTGGCCGCGCGCTTTTTATTCCTGGTCCTGGCTGTTTGGTTTGGCATGGACGTGGCCCAGGCACAGCAACAACCGCTGCATACGATGTTTATGTACAACAAGTTGCTGATCAACCCGGCCTATGCGGGCTATCACGAACATCCCTGCGCTACCGCCATTGTGCGCCAGCAATGGCTGGGTTTTGATGGAGCGCCGGAAACGCAGTCCCTGAGTTTTCACGGACCGCTGTCATCACAGCGCATCGGCATCGGATTCAATATACAGAGGCGTTCGATCGGCGTATCCAGTGCCACCACGTTTGACGGCATCTATGATTACCGCATCCCGATGGGGAATGGTACGCTGTGCCTGGGCGTACAGGCATCCGCCCGTTTTCTCAAGGTGGATTATTCCGATCCCGCCGTGAAGACGGTCCAGGATATCAACCTGGATCCGGGAGTGGAATCCGTTTCTGACAGTAAGTTTCTCGCGAATGTCGGGGCCGGCCTGTATTATTATACCCCATCCTTTTATCTCGGTCTTTCGTCCCCCAGGCTGATGAATTC
Organism: uncultured Saprospiraceae bacterium; assembly: GCA_964617515.1. Lineage (GTDB taxonomy): Bacteria > Bacteroidota > Bacteroidia > Chitinophagales > Saprospiraceae > Opimibacter. Next base: position 8,033 of record CAZTXO010000044.1, read on the forward strand.
CGATATTGATTTTGAGCTGAACAATCTCTTTACCGCCCGGGAACAGGCGCACTTTTACGGGATGGCCGGATTGAGCCTGAGGCTTAACCATCAGCTGCATTTTGTCCCTCAAGTGCTCGTGCGCTACACCAAAGCGGCACCGGTCGATGTGGATCTCAACCTCGGTCTGCGCTGGCGGGAAGATTACGCGGTGGGTATCACCTTACGCAAAGGAGGCATCGACGATCAACTCCTCGAGTCGGTCGACCTTATCGCCTCCGCCAGGATCCTGAGAGGTTTGCGCCTGGCAGCTGCTTATGACTTTACCCTCAGCGATTTGAGAAAGTACAGTGATGGAAGCGTGGAAGTGATGTTGATGTATTGTTTTGGCGAACCCGCCAAACCAGCCACTTTTGTTAATCCCAGATATTTCTAAAAAATGAGCGAAATGACCCTTCGGCTGCGCGCAGAGCAGGAAAGAAAGAAAGAAGCGAGGCATTCTCGGTGGTCCCTGTGCGCCATTTTCTCCGCGTCTTTTTCTTTTGGCACGATGGATAAAACACGAATCGCCATCTGTATTTCAGGGCTGGTCCTGTACAGCATCACTCCTGCCTCCGCGCAGGGCACGAGCCTGATCTGCCATCAGCAGGAAGTGTCCCTATTCCCGTTGGAAAACCTGAACACGAAGTCCATTGAATTTTCCCCGGTCTATTATCAAAACGGAATTGTCTATACCGTGGCCCGGGAGAAAAACCGTTTCCTGGATCCAAAAACGGGTCGCGCTTATTTCGATCTGATGTATGCCGATATAGGTCCTGACGGCTCCACCGGCAAGCCTGTCAGTTTTTCTCCAAACATCCGCACGCAATATCATGAAGGTCCCTGTGTGTTTAATCATGATGGGACAGAACTGTTCTATACCAAATCCAATGTGGCCGGCGGCACCGGTATTGACGATGGCAATGGACAGGTTCAGCTGAAAATATACAGCAGCACCAAAGGGGCAGAAGATTGGGAGAATATCACGGAACTTCCGTTTTGCAGCGATCAGTATTCGGTCGCGCATCCCGCGCTGAGTGATGACGGTATGTATCTCGTCTTCTCCTCCAATATGCCCGGTGGCCAGGGTGGTATGGATCTCTATGTCACCCACCGAAAGAACGGGACCTGGGAGACGCCCGTCAACCTCGGACCTGGTATCAACACAAAGGGTAATGAAATCTTTCCGTATTGGCATGCCAACGGCCTGCTCTTTTTTTCGTCTGATGGTTATAAAGGCAATGGGGGATTAGATATGTATGTTTCAGCCTGGGACGGAACAGGTCAGTTCAGCGGACTTCAGCACCTGGACGCCCCATTCAACAGCAGCCGGGATGACCTGGGCCTCATCATCAATGCGGATGGTACCGCGGGCTATATGACCAGCGACCGGAAACCCACCAGGGGAAAAGATGATCTCTACCGGTGGAGCGCGGCAACCTCTATTTTCTGCGTTCCCGCCGAAATACCACAACTCTTGTCCGAGATCACGGTCCGGGATGAGGCGTTATCACCCATCGAAGGAGCCCTGGTCTGGAGGATCCGCATGAGCCAGGAAGGGCCTTCTGCCTTTAAAGAACATTTTACCACGGAGCTGGTGCCCAAAGAAAATAATGAAGGTGCCTTTTACCTGCGCTGGAGCATCATCGACACGCTTTCTGCGTCCACAGCGGATGCCAGCACCAACGGCAACGGCAAAGCGACCCTGTCCATGGATGGGCAAGCCACCTATGTGCTCGTCGTGCAGCGTGACGGCTACCTGCCGTATACGGAAGTATTTCCCTATGATCTCATTCCCGCGGAAGTAATCCTGAAAAAGACGCCCGGGAAAAAAACGGCCTGCCTGCATACCCGTTTCGTCGTATACAATGAAACCGGGAGCCTCAGGCTCAACGGTGCTACGGTGCGGCTGGAAGGTCTATGCCTGACAGAGAGCGTCAAAATGTATACCGATGAAGAGGGTCAGATTACCTACTGCATTCCGGAAGGCTGCAACATCCAGGCCTATTTTGAGCAGGAAGGGTACGCCCCTCACACTTTCACTTTCACTCCCAATGAAGAAGACGAACGCTGGAGCATCTACCTGAAATCAGGAGAGACCCTGACCGCTCCGCCCGCTCCTATCACTTCCGGAACCATCCTTGTCCTCGATAACATCTACTACGATTTCAATAAATCGGAGATCCGGAAAGGGGACGCCGGTGAACTCATCGCCCTGGCTAAAATCCTCAAACAATATCCTGATCTCAAAATCGAATTGACCAGTCACACGGATACACGCGGCACGGCGGAGTACAACCTGGAACTGTCGCGCAGGCGATCCGAGTCATCTAAATCCTATCTCGTCCTGCTGGGCATCGATGCCTCCCGCATCGAAACGAAAGCTGCCGGGGAATCGCAACCCAGGAACAAGTGTCTTGATGGAGTGCCCTGTACGGAAGCGGAGCATCAATATAACCGGCGCACGGAAGTGCGGATCATCAATCCGGCACAAGGGATGCAGGTCAGGTATAAATCCGAGGGATGACGCCCGTGTCGATCCATGAAAATGAATTGGCGGAAGCCGCCGAATTCCTGCAGGGGATCCCGGAGTTTCGGGACATCCAGGATGCTGCGGCTATCCGGGAAAGGCTGGACGGGGTGGCACATCTGGTCCTGACGGCATGGGCAGGCGAGAACGTGGCCGGATGTAAAATCGGGTATGAACGCGACGGTCGGTTTTATTCATGGCTAGGCGCCGTCGGACCGGCGTACAGGGAGCACGGCATCGCGCGTCAATTGGCCGATTACCAGGAAGCCTGGGCCAAACGAAATGGATACTCATCGATCTGGATGAAGACCCGCAATGCCTTTCCCGCCATGCTGTTGATGGCGCTGCGCCGCGGATTCACGATCATAGCCGTTGAACCGAGGGAAGATCATACTCAGAACAGGGTCCTCCTGGAGAAATTCCTTTAATCCCGCAGATGGGATTATTCCGGCAATACATTAGGCTTGAATTCTCATAAATACCTTTACTTAGCGCCCCGAAAAGGATGCCTTGATCGTTTAGGAGAAAGACTCACACACATTGACCTATGAAAAGACCCATTGTACTCCTGGCTTTTTGGATCGCTGCCACCTCATCTCTCTGGAGCCAATTCAGTAATCTCGGTTTTGGCTTCAGGGCAGGAGCCAATTACTCCAGGATCGAGGGGCCTTCGGAAGTTTCTCCGGATGGGAAAAACCTGGAGACGTTCAAGAATACCGGTGGCTTTCATATCGGGGCTTTATTCAACTACCAGTTCACGGACCTCGTCGGCCTGCGGGCTGAATTGGTTTATACCCAGCGGGGCGTCAAGTATGAATATAACGGTCCCTCCTATTTTATCCTCAGAAAACCACCCTCATCGTTTGTGCCGATCGAAGGCACCCGCCTTCAAACTCTCAAAGTAACCAATGCCTTCATCGATATTCCCCTGGAGGCTTACTACAAAATCGGCGACTTCGAAATTTTCGGCGGTGTCAATGCAGGATTGTTAGTAGCCTCTACCGCCGGTGGCAGCATCGATTTTAACGGCATAGCGCCCACGACACACAATCCGGTCAATCCATTCAAGGTTAAACTCAATTATAATTATAAAGCGGATGACGCCGGTGCTGCCTCCATCGAAACGCAAACCGTCAACGTCGATGGCAGTAATTATTCCGTACCCGTCAGCGTGGGAGCCTATTATGATTTTGCTTCCCGGGATAAACAACTTTTCAAAACACTGGATTTGGGTCTTGTCGCCGGTATTTCCTATTTCCTCAACCAGGGGCTATTTATCAGTGCCCGGTACATTTATGGTTTAGGGGATGTAGACCGGAATGAATATGATATTTCCCTGCAGGCGCTTCAGAGCAACGGCAGTACCCTACCGCGCTCGGATAAAAACAGCAGCCGTGCCATGCAGTTCAGCGTGGGCTTTTCCTTTTAGACAAGTTTCGGGATGGTCATCCGGGCAGACTGGCGTAAACTCCTGATGGTGCAGTATGCCGTCGACCCGTCTGTCCTGAGCCCTTTCACGCCCCCCGGCACGGAACCTGACTTTTGGAACGGGCAGTGCTATGTGAGCCTGGTTGGATTTCTCTTTCTGGAGAGTCGCCTGCAAGGCATCCCGATTCCTTTCCATCAGCGCTTTGAAGAAGTCAACCTGCGCTTGTATGTTCGTCATTTTGAAAACGGAACCTGGAAAAGAGGGGTGGCTTTCATCCGGGAAATCGTTCCCAAACCGGCGGTACAGGCAGTGGCCAACGGGATCTTTCATGAGCACTACCTGACAAGGCCAATGCGTCATGCGATAGTAGCACACGAGGATACCCTGGAAGTAACGTACGGCTGGAAAACAAAGCGATGGAACACCCTTGGGGCAGTATGCGCCAGGCATCCGGAGACTATACCGGAAGGAAGTGAAGAAGAATTTTTCACCGAACACTACTGGGGTTATACGCAACGCCGGGATGGCCATACCCTGGAATATGCCGTGGAGCACCCGCGCTGGAGCATTTACCCGGTGCGGTCTTACCATGTCGATGCATCCTTTCGGGAAACGTACGGGGATCCGTTCGGGTTTCTCGACCATACGCCACCCTCCTCTGTGCTCCTGGCGGAAGGCTCTCCCATAAAACTGGTTAAAAGTAAACGGATCCGGCTCTGAAGAGCCTGGCCGTGGAGAGGGAAAAGGTTACTGCAATAACCAATGTGCTGTCCAGATACTGACCAAACCGATCAGGAAACCCTGGTACACTTCCCGGTTTACATGCGCTTGGAGGATGATCCGCGATGTGCAGACGGCCCCTGCTATCAGCACGGAAATAAAGACCATCGAATTGACGGATACGAAAAAGAAGTGGTCGCCGGGCAACGGTATCCGGGCGGGATCATAGGCATAATAGAATTTGGTGAGGAGCATCATGGCGACCAGGCCTCCGACACCGGCGGCATGCACACTCACCTTGGAAAAATTGTTGATAAAAAAGGATATCCAGAGTGCGAAAAGGGTCCCGAGGATAGCGATGCGAAGCGAAACTGGAAAGGTGCCCGCATGGGTGACATGCAGGTAGAGAGACAAGTACATGATACCGGCCACGATATAGGGGCCGATACGCTCATGACGGGATTCCAGCTGAAGAGATTGCACCCAGCCAAGGCCTTTCATCATCACGACAGCGAGCGCCGGCAAAACGATGCTGGTCATCACCAGGATGATGAGCAGGGTGTCTGCCTCCGATGCGCTTCGCCAGCCAAACGCATAGGGATTCGTCCAGAGCAACACCAGGGTGATGTAGGTCAGGATCAGCAATGGGTGAAAGACGATGGAAAAAAGATGCGCGGCAATCCTCATCCTTATGATTTTAGGACCTTGATTTCCACGCGCCTGTTTTTGGCACGACCGTTTTCTGACGTATTGAGGTATAAAGGATCCAGCGCGCCTTTACCGGTCGTCCGAATCCGGTCCTGGTCGACGCCTTTGGTGACGAGGTAATTTTTGATGGCCTCCGCTCTTCGATAGGATAACGCCTGCAGGGCATCATCATCCCCCACGTTATCGGTATGCCCGATGATCATGATTTCCATGGCGGGAAAATCCGTCAGGTATTGAAGAAGTTCGGAAAGGGCGTTTGATGATTTTCGAAGCATGATGGACTTGCCCCGGACGAAATAAATATCGTAAAAGGAGGATGCCTGGATGGCGGGCGGATCGGGAACGGAGGAGACGGTTTCGCTTTTGAATCCCCTGCCAGCAGCAGCACTTACGGGCGGTTTCGGGTCAAGGTAAAATGTCAGTTCCAACGTATCCTTCCCCTGTTTTTCGATGCCCCTGGGATCCACCAGGACACGTTGCGCTGTATGATTGGGCTTGCGTAATTGAAACTTGTATGGTTCGTATTCCGTGAGGGTGACTTCAAATTCGCCATTGTAGCTGTTGAAGTACTCCAGGTATTCTTTCGCGGACTGTTGCCCCCAGAAAACTTCACCGCGCATGATCTGGCCGGTTTCACTGTTGAGAATCCGGCCCTGGATGACAATGGGTGTCTTCAGTCTCGGTTTGGGCTGCAGATATTGGCGGAATATATCACTGGTGCCGTCTCGCCGGGAAGAGAAATACAGGAATTTACGCTCGGGATCAAAATAGGGATTGCTTTCGTCAGCCACTGAATTGATCCCGCCCTGCACCAGCACCGGTTCGGACCAGTGGAGCCAGGTATAGTCCAGGCGCTCGGAGATATAGATGTCATTTCCGCCGGGTCCGCCGGGACGATTGGAGGAGAAATAGAGATAGCGCTTATCCGGCGAGATAAAAGGCGTGGTTTCATCTTCCTCTGAGTTGAGGATGTCCCCCATCTGCACAGGGGCGGACCAGACGTTTTCCCGGAGATAAAAGGATACATACAAATCTCTTCTGCCTTTGCTGTCGGGCCCTTGCATGCTCAGGACCAGGACGTGGCCATTTGGGGTCATCGTCATGTTGACATCACTGCCGGCAAGGTCAAACCCATAAATGTGCATGGGCTGAGGATGGGTCGGGAGCCCCCGGTAATTGATATTGACCCTGGAAAAACCGGTATACATACTGCCGTCGTCATAAAACTGGTTGAGGAGGACATATTCATCCGAACGCATTCCGGTGGAGATGAGGCTGTTGGGCAGGGCGTTATTGAGGGGATAACCCGGGTGAACCGCCGCTCCGATGGTATCCGCTGCGAGGGGGGCATACCAGATATCCTGATTGAGCACAGAACGGATCGGATCCGCGATCTGCTTTCCGGCGATTTCCGAAAAAATGAGGGAAAGCTGATTCATGTATTGATCATCCTTGATGGCGGTGATCGGTTCTCCTTGTTCATTGACCAGGGTCGACTCGAAATCAGGATCAGCGGTCCGGGTGAAAAAAAGTTTGCGGTTGTCCTGGCTCACGACGGGCGAGGACTCATCATACAAATCCGTATTGATCGAAGGAGGTAATTTTTCAATTTCACCCTGCCCATACAGCATACAGGTAAGCATACATAGGCATGCTATGGCGGAGGGTGTCGGGTGCATAGGGCAAAAATAATCTGTTCACACAAACAGATTATTCTAAAGGTACACCTTTATAAAAATCCAGGGAATGATCCGTCAACATTTTGGTGATATAAGCGATCTGACCCGTGTGGTAGGAAAAATGCTCCGTGACATGAACGAGAATAGACAGGCCTGTTTCCTCAAAAGTTTGTACGGCGCGTGACCGCAGCAGCTCGGATTCAGGTAAGTCATGGATCACCTGGCGGGCCAGTTCCATCGTATCGGCAAGCGCCTTCATGAGTGCATCTTTGTCCAGGAGGCGCCGCTCGTCAAACTCTGTTTGCCTTTTGCGTTGATCGGGCAATCCCCCCAAACCACTGCAGATCCACTGACGCACGTTGCCGGAGAGGTGCAGGATCAGGTTGCCAATGCTGTTGGAGGATTCATTGGGTCGCCACCAGACCTGGTCCCGGCTGAGCTGGTCAACACATTGGATGATCCGGGGCCAGGATTCGGTGAAAAGCCGGTGCTCCACCTCCCGGATCAGGGCTTCATGTATAGATGCGGTCCTATTCATAGGCTAAAGATCCCGGATTTACAGGGTTGTGCGGGTATACCGGGTAAAATAGAATAATTGCCGGAATTTTCGTCTATATATTGACTGTTTTTTATACATTTGTGTGGATAATCCGGATACCATGCTGGCACAGAATCTTCAATACCTCAGGCGCAAGACAGGTCACAGTCAACAGGAGCTTGCAGACCTCCTGGAAATCCCCAGGACCACCTGGAGCGGCTATGAGCTGGGCAAAGTGGAACCCAACATCCACATGCTCCAGAAAATCTCCGCTTTTTTCCGTCTTCCCATCGACCGGTTGCTGACGCAACGGGTGGACTATGATGAGCTGGAAATCGCCCGAACAAACAACCTGCGCGTCCTCGCGATCACCCTGGATGCCGATCAGCGTCAGAACATCGAGCTCGTCTATGCCAAAGCGGAGGCAGGGTATCTCGACAGCTACCAAGATCCGGAGTATATCCGCGACCTTCCCAAAATGTATATTCCAGGTCTTCCATCGGGAAGTTACCGCGCCTTTGAAATCCGGGGCGATTCCATGTTACCCATGCCTTCCGGATCCATTGTCATATCCCGCTATGTCGAAACGCTGAAAGAAATCCGCGATGATAAGACCTATGTCATCATCACGCACCGGGATGGCATTGTCTACAAACGGGTCCGCAACCACTCGGACAAACAGTGTATCACCGCCGTCTCCGATAATGAATCCTATCCGCCCTATACCATTGATTATTCGGATATCCGGGAACTGTGGCGCTACCAGGCACACATCGGTTTTTCCGATGCCCGCCAGCAACAGGATGACTGGTTACAGGAGACGGTAAAAGACATGCAGCGCAAGCTGGGTGAAATCATAAAAAAGGCTCCCTGAGGAGCCTTTTTTATTTTACTGAACTTCCGTCACCGGCCTGGGCATTTGCTCCCAGACATCATCATTGGCCCGGTCGAGGGGCAATTGATTGAGACGGCCGTAGCGTCTCATATCAACCCAACGGTGCCCTTCCGCGTACAGCGAGTAGCGACGTTGCCTGAGCAATTCGTCCGTCAGAGAAGCATCATCCAATCCGCCTCCGTAATCCCCCAGGCCATGGGCATGGCGAATGACGTTGATATCCTCCACAGCGCCGGTATTGTTAGTGCCGATCCGGGCTTCCGCGCGAAGGAGGATCAACTCCTCGTTGCGGATGAGCCAGATGGGAGAAGACAGCGATGGATAAACAATACAATCATAGGTGGACACCAATCCGTCAAAAGAAATCGTATCCCTGGCCTGCACCTTATTGATTCGGTCATCTCCAGGTTCGATATCCGTCACATAGGAAGGATGCGCGGCTACTGCTTCCGCCTGGTTGGGTGCTTTATACACTTCATTGAATTGCTCTCCGCTGTTGGTGGAGTATGGGCGGAAAGGTCCGCGGTACAAATCGCCGGCGATATCCAGGAAGGATTGCCCGAGGTAAGTATCTGCCGCGCTCTTGTCCCCCTTGTAAATGGCGATGCGGGCTGCCAACCCATTGACAAATTGTTTAAACGTGGCTGGCGTATTGAACCCTGCAAATCCAGACGACAAGACAAAAGGAAACGCGTCGCCGGCATTGGACAAATCCGTAGCTGCCTCATTGAGCAGGCTCAGGATGGCATCCAGCGATTGGGTATAGGGAAGAAATGGACCCAGGTTATCCGGATCGGCCACATTGACCCGAATACCATTTTGATACTGCAGGTTGAGGGCCAGGTGCAATTCATAGGCCTGAATGGCCTTGGCGAAACCATTATACCCGTTGATCTCGGCCTGGGTAAGGCTCAGCCGCTGCGCATTATTGGCTACGGCCTGCAGGAGAATATTGGTGTTTTTGACCGTCGTGTAGCGGCCCGAATACGGACGGGTTCCATAAAATCCGGCATTGTCGAGCACAGACTGGTCGCGGCCCAATAATTCACCCGTATACCGCGGATCCGCAGACGTGAAATAGTAAATATCACGTCCGATAATCCCGGTGGTATAGTAGTAAAAATAGATCTCCTTCCGGAGGAGCGACTCTGTCCCGGTGACGACCAGTTGAAGATCGCTTTTGGAAGCATTATTGAGGATCGCCTCGAGACTCGGTCCGTTCGGATCCAGTATTTCGTCAATGTTACAGGCCGGTACTGCCAGCAGGAAGGCCGACCCGATGACGAGGCAGAGACGTTTAAGCGAATATAGAGAGGTCTTCATATTTATTTCATTAAGGAAAATCATAAGATCAGAATTCAGCAATGAGGTGGAAATCATACCGTTTGGACGATGGGAACGGGTTTACTTCGATCTGGGTAGACAGTCCGTCTGATCCGAAATTGGAAACCTCCGGGTCATAACTGTTATACTTGAAGAAGTTGATCAGGTTCGTTCCGGAAAATCCAACTTTCAGGTCCATGTTCTTAAACAGGCTCGCCGGCAGTTTATAATATAAACCGATCTCACGCAAACGAATGTAGGAGGCATCCTCGATGATGGCCCCGGTATTGACCCCAATCTGGGAAACCCGGTATGGTCCGTTTCCGAGCTTTCCCTGCGGATCGAGATCGATTTCATCATAGTCATGGGTCGTTTCCCCGAGATCAAACAACAGCGTGGAAAGGTTGACAGCTTCTCCACCTTTCTTCCAATGCCAGAGGAACGCGAGGTCAAAGTTTTTCCACGACAAGGTGTTATACCAGGACATCTGGAAGTCAGGTTCAGCATCTCCGTAGATCACGAGGCCATCCACGCCGGGGGCAACCCCGATGATTTCGGTCGGGCTGTGCCCTTCGGCAATACGAAACTGGCCCAGAAAATCAGCAAATCCTCCGGTCGTAAAAGAAGGAACAGCGAGTTTTGTCACCTCGGCCGTATTCTTCCAAAAACCTAACCGGGTGTTCCATTCGATGGATGAATGCCGGATGACCTGGAAGTCGGCACCGATTTCCAGTCCCTTGTTCTGGAGTTCAGCCGCATTGGTCACTTTCGAGATAAACCCGGATGACCAGGGGATATCCGCTTCAAGCAGGAGATCTTCCACGGATTTGATGTAATAGGTAAAATCAAACTGGAGACGGTTATTGAGGCAATTCAGATCGAAGCCGAATTCCAGTTCCTTCTGTCTTTCCGGGGCCACATTTTCATTGCCCAATAAGTCATCGATTTCCACGCCGGGATGACCATCCACAATCCCGCTGATGAAGGAAGTATACTTGGATCCGAATTTGGCGAAATTACCCGATTGGCCATAGGCTACGCGCAATTTCAGCAGGTTGAGATCATCCGATCCGAAATCCATCAACTCATGGAGATTGACCGCCAGGGAAGCTTTAGGATAGAAGTAAAGCTTATTGGGATCTCCGTTGTTGGAAGATTTGTCCCCCCGGATACCGACTGTGGCGATAAACTTGTCCTGATAGTTGAGCTCCTCCTGGGCAAAGAAACCCTTGTCCTGCTGAAGCAGCCGGTCCTGCGTGATGTTTCGCGTACCGGATTGATCCAGGTTTGTTTGCGAACCGATGAGGTTTGAAGCTTCGCCGAGGATCGTATTGCGGTCAAAGTCAATCTGGGTGACCCCAAATTGCGTACGGGAAGATATGCCTGTCGTGTTGTAGTGGGAAAACACCAGGAAGGCAGAGACATTGGTGCTCAGGTTCTTGGTGGAGCCCTGTACAGAGACGCCGTTCAGGCCGTTACCATCACTTTGAAACTGCAGGCTGTTGGGGAATATCGCGGTCGTGTTCAGGTTGTAGTAATCGGCACCACCGCTGAATATAAATTTCAGATCCTGACGGTCCGAGGACCAGATCTTGGCGGTGAGCGAACCGCCGCCGATGAAACGATTGACTTCTTCATTATTCGTGACCTTGGCTGCCGTTTCCAGGAAGTTGGAGGCCGCAAAATCATTGCGCGGGAAATTGCCGTTGGCATCGGGTAAAATCTGGGCGAAGGACGGAGTGGACGTAAGCGCTATCCCCATCGTGGTCCCGCTGTTGTCATTGTTGAAAAATCCGCGGTCCGCCGAAGCATGGATATAATTGGTGGACACCGACGCTTCCAGCCAATCATTGAATTTATGATTGAGGTTGATGCGGGCATCTTCCTTTTCGTAACCGGTGTTGATGACGATCCCTTCCTCGTTTTTATACGTGCCACCGATAAAAAACTGGGTCCGGTCATTTCCCCCACTCACCGTAAGGCGTGTGTTGAAGAGACCGCCTTTATTGCCAAACAATTCATCTTCATAGTCATGGATCTGCCCGTTGGCAACAGATTGGCGGTACAGATCGATATTGGAGGCGAAACGGGAATTGAGCACCCGCTCTTCCGTCCACTGACGCACTCCCTGCGGATTGAGGATCTGGGTCACCCCTACGGATTGCGAGACGCGGACACGGGTCTTCCCGGCAGCTCCCCGCTTGGTGGTGATGATGACCACGCCGCCCGCCGCCCTGGAACCATAGATAGCCGCCGCGGAAGCGCCTTTCAGGACTTCGATCTTCTCGATATCATTCGGATCGATATCGGCCAGCCGGTTGGACGGGTTATCCTGGTTGGATGTACTGCCGCCCGCCGCGGCACGGGATACGATGTTGAGGCCGGCAGCGATCGAGGCGTTGTCGATGTAGATACCATCGATGATAAACAAAGGCTGGGAAGAGCCGTTGATGGACGTGGTGCCCCGGAGTTTAAAAGATACCCCGCCACCCGGTGCCCCGGAGTTGGCGCTGATATTGACCCCTTTAAACTTTCCGTACAGGGCAGCCTGGGTTGTTGTCGGGACGCTGATCCCCGAGATTTCTGATCCCGGAATGGAAGCAACCGAGTTTGCCAGGTTACTCCGTTTGACGCTGGAGGCCAACCCGGTCACGACAACTTCCTCCATGCGGGTAACGTCTTCATCCAGGGTTACATTGACGATGTCCTCCCCGGAGGATACCGAAAACTCAACACTCCGATACCCTAAATAGGAGAATTCCAGTACCGCTGCATTGGTAGGAATCGTCAGGGCGTACTTTCCATCCAGGTCGGTCACAGTGCCGAGATTGGTGCCTTTGATGGAGACACTTACGCCTACAAGCGGATTTCCATCTGCATCTTTCACTATGCCCGAGGCGGTAAACTGGGCTTGGACCCACCCGCCGCAGAAAATAAGAATGCAGAATAGCCAAAGTCGAGTTTGTTTCATACAGATGTGGTTTATAATGATTAAGTGGTTAGATTTTATTCAGCCTGGGAGGCCGATGCCCCGCCAACTTTTCCGGCTATTTCCGGTTTTACCCATGCGGTTCCGGTGCATTCAGGAAAACATCCTTTCCGAATCACTACCCTAAATCTAACTAATTTTGAAATTCGAATTGCCGATCGACGCGAGATGAAAGATTACAGCCCGGTTTTCAACGCCCATCCCCAATATATCGAGTCCCTGTATGAGGCCTACCTGCGTGATCCCGACAGCGTGGATCAGGGCTGGCGGTTGTTTTTTAAGGGATTTGAGTTTGGCCAGCAGGGAAACGGCCAGGCAAAGGGGATAGCCCCGGCCAAAGGTCCTCAGCCGGAGGCCATCAAGGAATTCGGCGTGATGTCCATCATTCACGGCTTTCGCCAACGCGGTCATCTCCTGTCGACCACCAATCCCATCCGGCCAAGACGCGACCGTCGCCCGCACCTCGACCTGGCGGACTATCACCTGTCCGAGGAGGATCTCCCTCGTGTATTTGAAGCCGGCATGGAAATCGGTTTGTCCAATGCGACGCTGCAGGATATCCTGGGCTGGTTGCGCACTACGTATTGCGGTGCCATCGGTTTTGAATACGGCCACATTGAAAACTGGGAGAAGCGGATGTGGCTCCGGGAAAAAATCGAAAAACGTCCGGGGCTCGGGACCCGCGACGATTACGGGCTTTCCCTGGATATGAAAAAGCGAATCCTCCAAAAACTGAACGGCGCTGTGGTATTCGAACGATTCCTTCATACGAAATACGTTGGTCAAAAACGATTCTCCCTGGAAGGAGGAGAAACCACCATACCGGCGCTGGACGCCATGATCGAAACGGGAAGTGAACACGGGGTCGAAGAATTTATCTTCGGCATGGCGCATCGCGGGCGGCTCAATGTGCTGGCCAATATCCTGGGCAAAACGTACGAACAGATCTTCAATGAATTTGAAGGGAACATGAATCCCGAACAGAGTTTCGGGGATGGGGACGTCAAATATCATCTTGGTTTTTCCTCCCAGGTCACCGGGCCGGATGGAAAGACCATTCATCTCAAACTGGCACCGAATCCTTCACACCTGGAATCGGTAAATCCTGTTGTGGAAGGTTTTGCGCGGGCCAAGGCGGACCTGCTCTATGGTTCCGATTATGACCGCATCCTGCCCGTGCTGATACACGGGGACGCAGCTGTCGCCGGACAGGGCATCGTCTATGAAACCGTCCAGATGTCCCAGTTGGAAGGCTACTACACGGGCGGTACCGTTCATTTTGTCATTAATAACCAGATCGGATTCACCACCGATTTTGATGACGCACGGTCCTCCACCTATTGTACCGCCGCGGCCAGCCTGGTCCAGGCGCCTGTATTTCACGTCAATGGGGATGATCCCGAGGCCGTGGTCTTCGCCACGCGATTGGCGATCGAATACCGGCAAAAATTCAACAGCGATGTTTTCATCGATATGGTATGTTATCGCCGGCATGGTCACAACGAAGGGGATGATCCCCAGTTTACCCAGCCGGAGATGTATGAACTGATCAGCACACATCCCAATCCCCGTGAATTATATGTGAAGAAACTGCTCGCTCGCGGGGACGTCGAGGCTACACTGGCGGAGGAACTCGAGAAAACATACTGGGATGACCTGCAAAAGCGCCTGGATATGGTCAAGCAGAAGATGCTTCCCTACCAATACCAGGAACCGGAACAAGCCTGGCGGCAACTCAAGAAGCTTGCCACGGTGGAGGATATGCTCATCACGCCGGACACCGGCATCGACCTGGCCAGGGCTAAGCAACTCCTGGCAGCCATGCATACTTTGCCCGAGGGCTTTGATCCGCTGAGCAAGATCACCCGGATCTTCAAGGCGAAACAGAAGCTGATGGAAGAGGGTAAGATGGACTGGGCCCTGGGTGAATTATTGGCTTACGCCAGTATGCTGACGGAAGGAAAAAATGTACGGATGAGCGGGCAGGATGTCAAACGCGGGACCTTTTCCCACCGGCATGCGATCCTGTATGATCAGCACACCTTTTCCCCCTACAACCGGCTCAATCATCTCTCGGAGAAGCAGGGCAAATTTATGATCTACAACTCCCTGTTGTCCGAATTCGGGGTGATGGGTTTTGAATATGGTTATTCTCTCGCCAGTCCGGATCACCTGGTGTTGTGGGAGGCGCAGTTTGGCGACTTCTTCAACGGCGCGCAGACGATCGTGGATCAATATGTCACGGCGGCCGAAAGCAAATGGAACCGGATGAGTGGCTTGGTGTTGTTGCTGCCGCACGGATATGAAGGGCAGGGACCGGAGCATTCGAGTGCCCGGCTGGAGCGTTTTTTACAGGCGTGCGGGGATGGCAACATGGTGGTCTGCAACGTGACGACTCCGGGCAATTTCTTTCATTTGCTCAGGCGCCAGTTGGCCTGGAATTTCCGAAAGCCGCTGGTCGTCATGTCGCCTAAATCGTTGCTGCGTCATCCCGCCTGCCTATCCGACGTGGAGGAGGTTGGGCCAGGCACGGCTTTCCGGCCGGTGATGACCGACGGATCAGCGAAAGGGAAGGCATCCGGGATCCGGCGGGTTATCTTGTGCACGGGCAAGGTGTATTATGATATCCGGGAAGCACTGGATAAAAAGGCGGCCGCGGATATCGCGACGATCCGTATCGAGCAACTGTATCCGTTGCCCCAGGCAGAGATCGAAGCCCTGCTGGAACCATATGGGAAGGCTGAAAAAGTATGGTTGCAGGAAGAACCGGCCAATATGGGCGCCTGGGGGTATATCCATTCACAGCTTTCGCACTTCGGGTTGCGACTGATCTCGCGCAAAGCGGCGGCCTCGCCGGCTACAGGCTACAAAAAACTGCATGATGAAAACCAGGCCAGGATCATCGCCGAGGCCCTGCAATAAAAAAGGGACACATCGTTATGTGTCCCTGCCGATAACGTATAGGGTTATAAGAGTCGCTTAAGGATTAGGTATACGTTACCTACCTGGCCTTTCGGGCCGGGATATACGTTGTGTGAAAATCCTGTTATGGGGTGTTATTAGTGGCGGCTGACAACGATCTGCTTATGATCGATCGCCTGGTCGCCCTTCATCAAACGCATCAGGTAAAGACCGGTCTGGATATTCGTAGGTCCGAAATCGATGTATTGCTGATTGGTCTGATCAGGTACTTTCTGAACGTAGATCAACTTCCCGTTGACATCGTAAAACTCGATGGCGCTGGGCTGATCAACCTGGTCGGCATCCCATTCCACCTGGATACCATCGGCAGCCGGGTTCGGATAGGCGGCGATTTCCTTTCCAAGTGAAAGGGTATTCCCAAAGAGTACTGATTTTACAGGAGAAAGGTCGGACCAATCATCGATATCAACCATCAGGAGCCTATAGTACGCCGTCAGTTTGCGATCCCGGCCATTATAAACATTCGGATCCAGGTACTCATAGGATTGCACAATCTGGCTATTGCCGGTTGCTTCTACCCGACCGAGATTTTCCCAACTCGTTTTATCAAAAGAACGCTGTACAATGAAGTGACTGCTGTTGATTTCGCTGGAGGTTGTCCATGAAAGATGGCTGCTCCTTTCATCTTTCTTATTAGCATCAAATGATAATAATCGAATAGGGAGCGCAGTGGTTGCTTCCACGTATTGATCGGAGGATGGATAATTACCCATATTACCATCATAAAATGGCTGACCAAAAGTGTCGCTTCTCTGAAAACCATTGACCTCAAAATAGAAATAATCAAAGAAATTAGGACCGCCCCCACTATTCCACAGATTGTCTAAACGTGGAAAAATACCATTTACAGCATTGGTAAAGGTTAGTTCTAAAAGTAATTTCTCCACATTAACTGCCCAGGCGGTCTGTGTAGCAACACCCACAGGGTTATTGTAGTAGGTATAAATAAACCTGTCATTGGCCAATGCCACAGGATAATTTGTAAATGTTATAGTGGGAAAGGCAGGGCAGGAAACCGAAACAGGCATAGGTGCCATGCTTGTATTGGTAGCGCCATTTGCTGGTAAAGAAAATACCACGATGATAGCAATCACATTATTATTGCCAGAATTAGGAAAAGCAACCTGAGATTGGGTCGGCTTTACATACGCCTGAATTTTTAATCCGCTTGATTTGCACGTAGCCCTGACATCCTCCTGGCCAAAAACCATAGAAAATGTAAAAAATGCTATTGCGAATATGAGTATGCGTCTCATGATCTTACTCTTTTTTACTTTACTGAAGATGTTGTAATACAGGTACTCCACTGTTACCCGACATGTTTTGAAGAATGGTTTGGGGGTCATTAGCGGCACCGATATAGGTAATATTCCGATTCATATTGACGTCCGCAATGCTATAAACTCCTAAAACAGGAACTCCACTATTTCCTCCCATCGCGTTCAGAACAGCTTGAGGATCATTTGCTGCACCGATGTAGGAAATCCTGGTTAATGCCGTGGCATTGGTAATATTAGCATTCCCTCCCCACAAACAATACGTAGGACCTATCAATCGCATATTCGCATTTGTCGTGATGGATGGATTAGTCCATGCCTGACCGGTTCCTGTTGAGAAATCATGGAGTGTGGGGTTGACAAGATCAAGGGCATTAATAGTCCGAACACCCAAATGGTTTCTATGGCGAATTGATATAATAGCGCTTGGAATAGCATTCTTTAACAGCAATGGGCCTCCATCAATTCCGACGATGGTGCCATCATTCTTGAGAAACGCACTGGTTTGTGAAATTATATTGATAGAAGGATCTCTCGTTTCAACAAGTATCCAGTCTGTCGTTCCAGCCGGAATGGAAGTAGCAGACACTGCCGGAGCGTTCCAGGGGGCGGCGGAGTATGGAGAACCTAAAGGAATCAAACTCGGCGCGTTATTAAGCGTTGTGTTCATGGGAGGATTTCCTGATCCGGGCAATGCGCCAGCTAAGAATACTTTTAGAATGGCTTTCCCAAAGAAGTTTGTTCCAGTAAAATCAGTGGAATTGGCAGTAACGACTCCGGTCACAGTATTTGTACCAGCAGCAGCTCCTGCATAAGACCAGTTAGCGCCATCATAAGAAGCGCCCTTCACCAGGGAACCGGTGCCCGTCAGATCACCCGGAATATAGGTGCCCGTCAGGGTATTGGAATAGCCGCCGATACCGGTCGCATCCACATCCCAATACCGGGAGATATAATCCGTGGCATCAGCAGGTTTATTGGGATGTGTCAGGTCGTTGACCCGGACACGAAGATTGGCAGCGGTATAGGAAGATCCCGTATAAACAGCCGTGATCGGGCTGTAGTTGTTAGTGCCATCGCCAACAGGAAACTCGAAAGTGCCGTTGGCCGTGACCGCTTTCTCTACCATGCCCGTGCCTGTATGCGCTATAAATTCCGTTGAATTGTATCCGGTAACTGTGGCGGTTGACCCCAGCTTGAGATCGAAGTTGCCCAGGTTGAGCCGGTTGTTCGTCCCATTGAAGTCCAGGAGGGTATTGACCGTCATGTTACTCAACAGATTCACGTTCGCTCCCGTGCCTTTATTGACCTGCACCGTACGGAATTGGGCCGAACCGGAAGTCACATCGGAATTGCCCGTCCCGCTGAACTTCAATGTATTGGGATCCGTGTTGGTCCAGGTACCGGCATTGACCAGGTTGCCTTCCAAATCGATCGTCCCTTTGTTGTCGATGGTTCCTCCAGCCGTGTTTTGCAGACTCCCCTGTATGGTCAGGGTAGCGCCCGCCTGCACCGTCACGATCGCATTGTCATTGTAAAATAAAACCGGAGGCTGCCCGGTACACCACAAGGGAAGGGCGCAAAGAAGGAATGGAAGTAACCGCTTCATGATTATCCGCTTAATCTTAGTTTATACAGTCAACCCTTTGGGGATTAACCTGAATGATGATCAAAAATAGCACACCCGGCCCTGATTACCAATGTTTTTGACCGAAATGTGCCGCTTATTTAGTTTTTGGTGTGTTTGGTTGAGTAAACAGCTTCAGCGGCTTGCCAAACCGCCTCCGGCCGGTTACATCCGGGCCCTGAAGCAGTGCATACCTCCTGTATCCGAAAGTACTCAACCAAAAGGGGAGAAACAGGCAAACTACACCACAAAAACCTTGCCTTTATTTCAAGGGGGGTGTTATGCGATAAAGCAGTTGGAAGATAAGCAGCGCGACGCAATCCGGCAAGAAAAACAGGGGTTTTTTAAATGACGGTTTTTCACCATTCATTATCCCCTCCCAACCAATATCTTCCAATTAACCAAGTTGACCCACAAGGATTCGAACCTTGACTGACGGAACCAAAATCCGGAGTGCTACCGTTACACCATGGGTCAATCGGGAGGCCAAAGATAAGGGGATAAACCGGAAAAAGTGAGCCTTCCCGACCCCTATTTCACCAATAATATCTTCGTGGCAATCGCGTCCGGCTTGCTGAAACCATCGCTGCCGGCGGACGAGAAAACCAGGTAAACCCCGGTGGCTGCCTTTTGACCGTTGAGGTCCCGGCCATCCCAGATCGCCTGGCCGCCCAAGGCCCGGGTTTCATACAGGACCTGTCCCCGGATATCGGTGATCTTGACGACCGCATCGCGGGCCAGGCCCCGTATCGCAATAGGTCCGTCGTAATCCGGTCTCACCGGGTTGGGGAAAGCATAGACATCGTCACTGTGCACTTTGCCCCCCATGACAGCATCTGTCCGCACACTCATGATACCTCCTGCCGTGGCGATGTAGACGATCCCATTGTGCTGATCGATGGCGATGTCCAGGATGCGGTTGTCCAGCAGCGGGCTGTTTTGGGTCGTATAGGAAGTCACCTGCTCATTGGCGGCAGGGGATTGGACAAAGACACCACTGCCCGTGCCAAACCACTTGCGGTTAGCCCCGTCGATAGCGATCGAATAGATGGTCTCCTCTCCAAACAGGTAATTGAGTACACCATCCTGCTCCACCTTGACCCGGCTGCCCTGGTGCCCGTCGAAAATATCCGCATTGCCGTCAAAGACTACCGGACCCTCCGCGGTCCCAACCCAGATATCCCCTTCCAGGTCAACGGCCAGGCAGTAGACACTGTTGGAAGGAATCTCCGTATTGGAGGCACTCAGCTGGATACAACGGTCATCCGATTCATCCTCGATCGTGCCCCCGTCATCATACACGACCAGGCTGGCCGATTTACTGTACAGCATCATCCATTTATAGCCGCGGCGATCGATCACCAACTGGGAAACATTGGTGATGTTGGTGCAGGGAAGATCAAATGATTTCCACGTACGATCGGCCTTGAGCACACTCAGCGGTCTGTCCGCCAGGTAATTGGAAATCCAAAGGTTGTGCTGATCATCAAACGCCATTCCGCTGATGCGCTCTCTTGCCGCATCCCCGACAGCGCCCTGCAGGGAACTGTTCGTATCATCATACACCGTATAGGTATCGCCGTCCTTTTCGAGCAGTCCGCCCCAGTATGAGCCCACATATACCTTGTCTGTCAGGGGATCGGGCAGGATGCGAAAAAAGTTGACCAGCCCGGTCGCTTCGATGGCCGGTGTGTTGTATTGATTGTAGGTATTCCACCGGACACGGTCAAAAGTGAAAAAGCCATCGCGATTGCCGAGGTACCCATAACTCTCTGAGACACCTCCGGTCGCGACGTACAGGATTCCGTCTTT
Source organism: uncultured Saprospiraceae bacterium (assembly GCA_964617515.1). Lineage (GTDB taxonomy): Bacteria > Bacteroidota > Bacteroidia > Chitinophagales > Saprospiraceae > Opimibacter. Next base: position 28,560 of record CAZTXO010000044.1, read on the forward strand.
TACTTCCATCTCGCTCACATTGCCCGAGTAAGGTGTATCGTAGGCAGGATAATCACAGGGCGTAAAATGATTTTGCGCCAGCCGGAAATACGGAAAGTAATCCGCGTACCAGATCCGGCCCTTCTCATCCTCGATCGCGTAAGCGGGCCGCGCGGTGCAGAAGATGCCATTGTCATGCCAGTACCCGGAATCCCGGAAATACAACACCTTGCCCACGCATTCGGAGTTGCAGGCAAACCCAACCATCAGGTTCTGTCCTTCGTTGGAAATATACTGCAGCGTGAATCCTTCCAGATGATACCAGGCGCGAAAGGTGTCCTGCTGGAGCCGGTACAGATCGCCGTTGATCCCGGCATACAATTTCCCTTCATACACGCCCACGGCCTGGCAGCTATACCCGGGCGGAAGACTATCCGTGGTCACCCGTTTCCATTGATTGAAATTTTCAATGATCGTGCCACCGGCCGGATCATATTCATACAAGCCGTTTTCAACAGCCAGGTAATAACGGTCCTGGTACTTGGTAAAACTCAAGGCGGGACCGGACGTGAAAATGGTGGACTGAAATTGCCCGGTCACGATATCCAGGATCACCAGGCCGAAAGGGGTGCAGAGATAGACGATGGGGCTGTCATCTGTATAGATGGACGTGATGCGCTTATCCCCCTGGATGGAGGTGTTGCGCAGGATATCATTGATGTTGGTCACGCCCGTACTGTCCAGGAGATCGATATTGCCGTTTTTATACCCGATGATCAGGGTGTGCAGCGCCCGGTGATAGTTGATCCAGCTGGGACCGGCGTCGCTCAGGCCATCCACCTTGGAATAAAAGATCGCATCCGACGTATCCGCTTTGGATATGGCGATGATGGCAAATTCAGTACCGTAATACACCCGCTGTTCGCTTTGTGTGACGGTCGAACCGCCGTTATACGGAAGATGTTCCTTCCACTCGCCGATGCGCAGATCGGATTGGGCGGAGGCCGGGGCTAACCAGAGCAGGCCCGGCAAACATAGCTGAAGGAAACGCAATGGATAGAACAGGGAACGGATAAAAAAGGACGGGTACGGCATAGGGGATCAAAGATATAGCCCTTACAGGTGTCTGCGGACAGACCGGGTTGCCAGACAACAACGCTTATGGGGTCCTGTATAGTCTGGATCCTTCCAGAAACTGGAAAACCTGGTCGGGCACCATATACCGGATGGAATGGCCTTCCCGGATATGCTGACGGATCAGCGTGGAGGATATATCCAGGAGGGGCATATCATAGGTGCGGATGTCGGCGGAAGCAAACCGGTCCCTGTCGACCCTGGCGCCCCGCCGGTGATAGATATGGATCGGGTAGCGCTTCAGCAACACCTCATGATTTTTCCATTGATGGATCGTTTTGAGATTGTCAGAACCCATGATCAGGGCAAAGGTATGCTGGGGGTATTTTTCATGGAGGTACGCCATCGTATCGACGGTGTAGGATGGTTTCGGCAGGGAGAATTCGATTTTGGAAACCTTCAGCCTGGGATTATCCTCGATGGCCAGCTGGGCCATATGAAGCCGGTCGTAATCCCTCGCCAGGGAGTTTTGGTTTTTGAGCGGATTGTGGGGGGAGACGACCAACCAGACCTGCTGAAGATCGGTGCGGGTGGCCATATACTCCGCGATGATGAGGTGCCCCAAATGAATGGGGTTGAACGAGCCGAAGAAAAGGCCGATATGTTTGCCCTTAGTCACCCTGCAATATTAATCAAGAAGCGGGACGGGCATGCATATTCCGGTCACTCTTCTCCGAGGGTCCCCTTGAGATCATACAGCGCTTTCTCTGCCAGGTCGGGCCAGTCCTGGTGAAAATAAAAAGGAACCTCCACCCAGTTTTGCAGGTAGACTGGGCGGCCATAGGGTTTGTAATACTGCCAGCCTAAGTTTCCGGTGGAGGTGAGTGCCTGCCCGTCGAGTTTCAGGACGATGCGGTCATCGTGGATCATGGCGAAAGCCCGGCCCTTGTATTCCATGGAAGGCGCGGAGAGCAGGGTGGCTTTGCGGATATGCGGATGAAGGCTTTCCATCCGGGCACATAGATTCATAAAAAAGGCGAGTGCATTCATGAGGCCAGAGCAGAATGGTCAGCCCAAGATAACACTTTAGAAAAAAATATAATATGTTGCCGGTATTTTTTTGAAAAAAATTACCCGGTAAATCCGTTGACCCGGTGGGAGCCGTCGCAAAAGGGTTTGTCAGCGGATCC
>CAZTXO010000045.1:0-4832 GCA_964617515.1 uncultured Saprospiraceae bacterium
CGGAGTTCGGTGAGGGCTTCTTCCGTTCGTTTTTTCTCCGCGATCAGGTTCTCCAGGTCCTGTTGTGCTTTTTCAGCATGTTGCTCTGCCAGTATGAGATCATGGAACCGGGTAAAAGTCAGGTTGAGAACATAGGCAAACCGTTCCAGTAAAAGCGTTGTTTCTTCCGGTTGGGGTTCGGAAGAAGCGATACCGATGAAGCCTTTTGAAAAATAGGCAATCGTTTGTACTCTTCTCTTTTGATAGAGACCTAATTTAAAAGGGGCTTTCAATTCTTCGGTCAGGTATTTGAGGTAATCCGCCAATTCCTGCCCTTGCATATCGATGATCAGGGATTTTAATTGCTGCTTCCACCCATTGTACATTTTCAACATGGCAGCCGACCGGTAAATATTTCCGGAGAACCTTGCATCCACCCTGCTTCCGACTTCATCCGTGGCCCAAAGTTCAAGGTTCCCGCTGTCATCATGGATAATGCCGATGTAAAGACGAGTAGGGGCAATGCCGAGCAAGATCAATTGTCGAAATGCAACGGCTGCGGTTTCAGCCAGTTCCTCACTTTTCTGCATGCCCATGGTACGGCTTCTCACCTTTTCCAGGGCTGCTTCTATTTGGGCCTCCCGGGCCTGTTCTTCTGCCCGTTGAAGATCCAGGAACCGAGTATAGGTAAGATGAAATACAGCGGCAAAGCGTTCCAGAAGTTGAAGGGATTCAGGAGGGCGTGGCTCATCTGATCCGAGGGCAAGTACACCTTGGGAAAAAAGAGCTCCGGTAATAAATCTTCGACTTTCAGCAGGAAGATCAACCGGGAACAATTTTTCCCCTACCAGATCATTTCGGTACTCATTATAAGCCACCAACTCATGACGCGGCAATTCAATAACAACTGTTCTTTCACCCGCTTTCCAAGCTGCATGGATTTTTTGCATGACATAAGGTTCACGAAGCGGATGCCGGAAAGTCTGGCGCAATTGATTTCCCTGCACGGTTGCATGGATTTCCATGATCCCTTCGTCTTCATTCACGATGCCAATCGTCAACTGGTGAATGGGTTCACCTAGAAGTTTTAATTGACTGAAAAATTCTGCGGAGGCTTCCGTAAGTTCATCGCTTTTTTGCATCGCCATGGTCCTGGCTCGGACTCTTTCCAGGGCAGCTTCAATTTGAGATTCCCTGGCCTGTGCTTCAGCTTTTTGAAGGTCCAGAAAGCGTGTATAAGTTTGCTGGAATACTTTTCCAAACCGCATCAGGATGCCATTTTCCTCTTCTGTATAGGGAATTCCTGCAAAATTTTCAATGTAGAGTCCAATCGAATCCAACAAGACGGTCGATATGGCGAGCGCGGGGCAACTGAAATAAAACTCCCTGGCTTTTTCCGGCAATGCGGGGATATACGTGAAAAGTTTTTCGTAAAACTTGTTTTTTTCTTCAAAAGGCAGCAGGGTGGAGAAGAAATCAAGTCCTTGCGCTTTGGCTTCGTTAAAGCTGTTGTAATAGATGGAGTCGAAATAAGGAATGGTGATCTGTGCAGGAACCCCGAGCGGGTCAGCTACCCAGATATTGTAATCATCCCTTGTCTTATAATCGATAACAAAACCTGAATGCTCTGCCTGGATATGCAATTGAACGAGTTGTTCGAATACGACCTGAATAACGTCCTTCAACTCCTCACTGTTTTGCATGGCCATGGAGCGGCTTCGCACTTTTTCCAGGGCTGCCTCGATTTGCGCTTCCCTCATCTGCGCTTCCGCCCGTTTTAAATCCAGGAAACGCCGATAAATGAGTCCGAATACCCTGGCAAAGCGAACCAGTAACTGGCATTCCTGTTCCTCCAGCGGATGATGCGTAATCACATTAAGCGATCCTTCAGGGAAGAAGAAGACCTGGAACGATTCAGTGGTGTTGAAAACGCCCTGCAACGGATAAGAAAGGAATGAAGTCATTTTGGTGTAATACGAGACCAATTCTTCCCCGGACAAACTGAAAACGAAATAGGGCGCTTTCTTTTCCCATGCTTCAAAATAGCCTTCAAAGAAGGCATGAGCTTTCCTGGGCACCACACCCAGTATTTTGCGGTCATTGTTTTCTACCAATTGCGATGACCACACCGTGACTGTGTCTTTTTCTTCATCCACGGTGGCGATGCCGGTTCGTATAGCTTCGATCCCTAACGCATTCAATTCGTTAAATAAGACATGGGAGGCTTCCACCATTTCCTCGCTTTTCTGCATGGCCATCGTCCTCGCTCGCACCCGTTCTAATGCCAATTCGATCCTGGCTTCCCGGGTTTGCTCCTGGGCTATTTCCAGGTCCCGGTAGCGCCTGTAAGCGAGGCCAAATACATTCCGGAACCGGATGAAAAGCTCAATTTCTTCAGCCTGCAGGGGTTCATAGGTGGAAACCCCCAGGGCTACGGGTCCGGTGGAATGCCAGTAGTAGTTGAGGGAACTCGCCTGTTCCAAAAAGGGATCTGCGAATTGGTTGGTCGTTTTTTGAAAGTTATACCAGGAAAGCAGTTCATCCCGGTTCAGCCCGTGGGTATAAAAACCATCCGGATCCCGAAGCATTTTTTGAGCGAATTCCAGGGACATGGGATGGTCGTCATAGTGTACTTCCGTGATAAAGGTCCGGTCATGTTTAGCGTAGTATTCAAAATTGAGATAGGTGCCTTTCGATTCATAAAAAATGGCCGTCTGTACATTCCGTATTTGATGGATACCCAGGTGCTGAAGTTGTGACGCAATCATACGGCACACCTCCAGCATGTCACTGGGTTGTTGCATGCTGAGGGCAATGGTTCGGACTTGCTCCAGCGCGGTTTCAATTTCGAGTTTCCGGTTTTGCGATTCCAGTACTATTCTTTTCTGTTCCAGTTCCGCGATCATTTCTCCCAGCAGGAGGGCCGTCGTGTGCTTCTCCTCTTCCGTAAGGTGGAGCTTAACGGTTAAACGTTCAAAGGCTTTATCGGCTTCCAGGAGGGCTGTTTCAAGGGAGGCTTTATCTGTATCGCCCACAGAGGATTGCTTCAGCCAGTGGAGGATGTGTGCGAGCGATGGGTTCATTTAATACGCCTTGTTACTCCGGATGATCCGGATGCCCTGTGGACCAGATTTCTGCGGAATATTCTCCATACACGGGTATACTGAAAGGAAGGAGAACGGTATGGTAAACCTGAATATTTCTGCCATGCACCGGCTTAGGATTTCCGATAATTGTTCAAGTGTTTGAGGCCGGATGAATGGTACAATCATGGCAGGAAACGCAGGATCAAAATTGTTATCAAATGTTGCATGTCAGGTCCGGATGATCTTACGGTATCTGGTCCCTTATTCGCCATCCTTGTGGGCAGAAAGCCCGCCGAAGCCCACCAATCAATGGTGAAAAAAGGCCAGGCAGACATCATGCGGGAAGGCTGATCGTGAAAGGTAAGAAAAGGAAATAATTTTTACATTTATTGGGTGTCATCCCGGATTATCTTATCCTTATTGTGTTGCACCCTCGTTTTCCCGGGCATAACAGCCCGACCGGGTGATCCGGCTCCCGCGGTACTGCCTGTGCCGTGCAGCAGGATTCCCGGGCAAATCCCCGCGACCTGTAACTGCATGATCACGCAGTCCGGGTCCTCCTACTCCATATCAGCTTTGATGGGTACACTTTCCGCGCCTGCTTTTTACAGCTACGGTGCCCCGGCCGCCTCCAGCGCCAACACAGGACTGGAGATGAGCAATACCCTGATTCTCTTTCTGTATGAGGATATCAATACCGGCATCATCAGCTTATTCCTGATCGCGGACATCGCCAACGACGGCTCCGGTGGCACCATGCAGTTTGAAGCTTCCTGCCTGCCTCCGACCGCATTTGTCTCCGTGCAGGACGACGCCGGTGAGTTTAGCGGGTCGCCACCGCTCATTACGGGTAACTGGTCATGGGGTGCCTGCTGCACAGACGGTGGTGTGATTGAAAACATCGGGTGCAACAACACGATCAATCTTGACTTGTTGGTTTCAAGCGGTCTGTCGAGCATTGTCTGGCTCACCGGGGACATTGCCAATCCGACCCAGATTCCACTGAGTATGACCGGAGAAGCTATTACGATCAATTGTGGCGGGGGAGTGTGCTGTCCGCAGGGATTTGATACAGATATCGTCATCGTCGATGCCACGTGTGATGACTCGCCGAACGGATCGATATCCCTGTTACCCCAGGATGGTGTCCCGCCCTATATGTTCAACTGGTCGAATGGTGACAATACGCAAAATGTGAACGGCCTCTTGCCCGGCAGTTATACAGTGACGATCACGGATGCACAAGGATGCCAGGAAGAACTCAACCTGATGGTGGATGTTTCGCCTGGGGATCCGCCAGCTGCCCCGGCTTCCATAGCATTGTGTTCTCCTGATCCGGAAGTCGAGTTTGATCTCACCACGGTGGAGAATATCATCAACCTGGGATCGGGGGATAATGTATTATGGTTTTTGAACCCGGATCTTACCGGGAGCATCACCAATCCTTCCGCTTTCCTTTCCGGAAGTACGATTGTGTATGCGGCGGTGGATAACGGATCTTGTCTTTCCGATGCTGTCCCGGTTGAGCTCACCCTGATCCCCTCTCCGGTGGCAGAACCCGCCATGGCGCATCTCTGTGAAGAGCAGGGGGGCATGGCCACTTTTGACCTGACCCAGTTGAACAATACCGTGAGTGGGGGAGCCGGTACGGTACTTTGGTATACAGATCCCGGCCTGACGGATGAGATCAATTCACCCGATGCTTTTACAACAGCGTCAACCATCGTCTATGCGGTTGTCTTTGATGGCACGTGTTATTCCCTGCCG
>CAZTXO010000045.1:4932-6384 GCA_964617515.1 uncultured Saprospiraceae bacterium
AGCGGTGGTGCCGGAGGCATTAATTGGTTTTTGGATATGGAATTATTGGAGCCTATTCCAAACCCAACTGCTTTTTACACGGAAACCACCATCGTTTATGCCCAGGTGGACAACAGTATCTGCCTGTCAGATCCTGTTCCGGTCAATCTCAACGTGATCATCAGCCCGGTGGGAATACCCGGTTTGCTGGAGACCTGCGCCGATAGTAGCGGGCAAGGTGTGTTTAATCTGACGGCCCTCGATAATGTGGTCAGTGCAGGACAAGGTCCCGTCACCTGGTTTGAAGACAACCAGGGGGATCTCATGATACAAACCCCCACAGCATATACCAGCGGGGGCGGGTTTGTTTATGCCCAGATACAAACCGGAATTTGCGTTTCCGGTTTTACCCCTGTGGAACTTATCATTATCAATAGTGTATCGGCTACTCCCACACAATATGCCGCTTGTGATGAAGGGGGGAACCTGGCCATCTTTGATCTGACCGATGTTGACCTCGCGGTCAGCGGAGGTTCCGGCCAGGTGAGTTGGTATGTGGACAGCCTCGCTATGAACCCCATTCTGCAACCGGATTCATTTCCGAGTAGTGATACCATTGTTTATGCCAGGGTAACCGCCGGAACCTGCGTTTCCGGCATTGTGCCGGTCGATCTGCAAATCCTGGCAACGCCAGCAGCCGCTCCGCTGAATCTTTCGTTTTGCGGAGACAGCCTCGGTCTTTATTCCGTAAATCTGACCGGGTACGATACCATGATCGGCGGATCCCAGGCGATGGTTACCTGGTTTATGAATTCAGCCCTAACAGATACAATCAATACGCCAGCCAATTTTATTACAGGTGATACCCTTTTGTATGCCACAGTCTCCGACGGAGTTTGTGTTTCCCTTCCCGCCCGGGTCGATATCACTGTGATAAACGCGCTTTCGGCCAATTCCTCTTCCATCTTCCTGTGTCTGTACCCGGGTGATTCTGTCGAGTGGGATCTTGTTACCCTGAATCCCCAGGTACACCACGGGACAGGCCAGGTAAACTGGCTGACAGATCCTGCCGGAGTCAATAGCATTGCCAACGTAAATGCATTTGTCTTATACCAGGACAGTACGGTCTATGCCCAAGTGCAGGATAGTGGTTGTGTATCACCCATTGTGCCGGTCACTTTCGATGTCAATGCTATTCCGGTTACCACATCCGTGACTTTACTCAAATGCGGCGACACCAACGGACAAGCGGTGTTTGATCTTACCGCCACTGCACCGTTGGTCAGTAATAATACCGGAACCGTCATGTGGTATTTGGATCCGCTTCAGGCCTTTCCGATTGCGACTCCGGGAGCTTTTATCAGCGGAGATTCACTTGTTTATGCATTGGTAACCAACGGACCCTGTATGGCACCAGGCGTGCCGGTGGTGTTGGATGTTACGGACAGTCTCATTGCCAATGTCCAGGTGATC
>CAZTXO010000045.1:6484-29168 GCA_964617515.1 uncultured Saprospiraceae bacterium
CGAATATAGTGTGATCTATTCGCTGAATGGTCTGCCGATTGGCAGCCCGACCCTGACACCGGGAACCTCATTTGGGGTAGGAGGGCTTGGCCAGGGCGATACCATCATCATATCGGTGTCCGCTCTCTATGATTCCATTTGCACGTTGCCTTTGACAAACAGCGTGACCTGCATCACGGATGTTTGTCCACCCGTCAGTATTCAATTCCCGGGACTGGCCTCCATGTATTGCAGAGATGCTGATTTTGTAGTCGTGCACCCGAATCCTCCCGGAGGTATTTTGTCCGGTCCCGGAGTTTCAGGGGATACCCTCTATTTGCATCAGGTAGCCGGTAACCAGGTAACGCTGCACTATGCATTGACGGATGCTTCCACGCATTGTGTCTATGATGATTTTATGGATGTGGCCATTTCCGATCCTTTGACTGCTCCCATACTCAACTGTCAGGCATCAGGGCTCGATTCTGTTTCATTCGCGTGGACCGGTGGCAGTCAGCCTTATGGTTATCTGTATAGCATCAACAGCGGTCCGGCTATCACGCCGGGTAGTAGTACCACGCAGGAGTTGACCGTCAAGGGATTAGCGGAAGGAGATTCCGTGACCCTGTCGATCTGGAGCATTGGGCCGTCTCCTTGCGGTAATAGCGATACCATAACGGTTACCTGCCATGCCCGGATATGCCCCATGGCGATCCTGGATATTGGAGATCCGGTAGTGCTTTGTTCAGACACCATGCCATTCCAATTGCTGGGCAACTGGACCGGCATTGCAGGAAATCCAATAATCACCTGGTCTGGGAATGCCGTCATTGACCCCGCTGGCATCGTGGATCCCAACCTGGCATACGATGGACCTAATGACGTGACGCTTCGGGTGGAAGCGGACGGATGTGTCTACACACAGACAGAAAGTTTCTTCGTGGAGGATGTGCCCATTGATACGGTTTTGTTGAGTTGTGTCACGGAGGATTATCATTCCGTCGTAGTCACGTGGTCGCCGGTCCCGGGAGCCTCGGGGTATACGGTGACTGGTTCTGCCGGCAGTGGCCAACTGGATCATTTTACCTACACAGTCAATCAATTGCCGGATGACACTAAAGTCAACATTACTGTGATTGCATACGGGGATGAAGGCTGCACTCCTTCCGCCGCTACGATCCAGTGCCAGACCCTCCGGCTGATCCCTGTCCTGTATTTTGTTCCGAATGTGTTCTCCCCCAATCATGATGATATTAATGATGTCTTTTTTATCCAGGCGAATGCAGAAGTATTGAAGGTGAATACCCTTCGCATTTTTGACCGGTGGGGTAACATCGTGTTTGAACAGTTTAATTTCCTTCCCAATGATAAAGCGCAAGGCTGGGATGGTCGCTTCCGGGGCAAGGAGATGAATCCTGCGGTGTATACGTATGTGGTGGAATTTGAAACGGCCCGTGGACAGGAGGTTGTCTACGGAGATGTAACGCTGATCCGGTAATCTCCAGGGGAAACCTGTATGGACCATTGGGAGGTCCTGAAATTCTGTCCCGGAAATATACTGGCATGGCTGGAAACAGCGGGATGTTTATAAGTTGCCGGTACAGGATGGCTTCAGGTGGTGCGCGACTTTTTGTTACGGAGCCATTTGATTATTTCCAGCAGCATCAGCATGGCCGTGGCGCCACCCGCCGACAATAGGAAATGTCTGTAGCCTGGAAATTCAAAAGTAAAGAGCATCCTTAGCTGGGGCATGGTCAGGGATAAGTATAAAATCACCGCGGCAATGCCGGGGATGAAGATGGCAGCTTTGTTTTTCTCCCGGATGACAGCAAGGAAACTTCTCGTTTTAGAAAGGTTGGTCAGGATCAGGAAGATATTGCCGATGATCAGGGCGGAAAAGGTAATCGCCCTGATTTCTCCTTCCGTATGTCCTTCCCGGATGGAGAAAAGATACACCATCAGGACAAGGCTGAAAAGTAAAAATCCCTGGAAAAGGCTGTACATGATCGAACGAAGTCCGAAAAATTTTTCCTGGCTGGGTCTGGGTGGACGGCGCATGATATTCTTTTCATCCTGTTCGGACTCAAAAGCAATCGAACATACGGGATCGATGATGAGCTCCATAAACACGATATGGAGGGGCATAAATACCAATGGCAGCGAGGCGTTAAAAGCCGGTAGGAGGGTGATGCCGATGATCGGGATATGGATGGCCAGGATATAGGACATCGCCTTTTGGAGATTGTCAAAAATCCGGCGGCCGGTACGCACAGCAGAGACGATGCTCGCGAAGTTGTCATCCAGCAATACCAGGGAAGATGCTTCCCGCGCCACATCCGTGCCTTTGTTGCCCATGGCGATGCCGATCTGCGCGGCTTTCAGCGCCGGGGCATCATTGACCCCGTCCCCCGTCATCGTGACGATTTCACCATTGGCTTTCAGGGCGCGAATGATCCTGAGTTTTTGGGCCGGAACGATCCGGGCGAAAATGCTGATGTGTTTGATTTTTTCCTGCAGGGATGCATCGCTCATCGTTTCCAGTTCGCTGCCGGTGATGACACCTTGTTGGTGATCCAAACCGATTTGCCGGCCGATACTTTGTGCCGTGGATGGAAAATCGCCGGTGATCATGATGACTTTTATGCCGGCGTCCCTGCATTCAAGGATGGCTTTCGGGACCTCAGGACGGACCGGATCTTCCAGTGCGACCAGGCCGGCAAACGTAAATGTGAAATCCGACTGGTGGTCCGGCAGGGGATAACCGGGATGCGTCCCCCGCGCGATGCCGATGACCCGGGAACCTTTGTCTGCCAGGGCATGCACGACCTTGAGATGCACCGCAACTTCGGAAGTATCCATGCGGCACAACCGGAAAATCGCTTCGGGGGCCCCTTTTGCGGCAATGTACACGGTACGGTCTTCTGCATGTTCCCACACGCGGGTCATGGCCGGCAGCGATTCGCTGAGCGGGTATTCTTTGACAAGTTGAAGCGGCACATGGTGGTGGATCAGGCTGTCATGACAATGAATGATCGCCTTTTCCATTGGATCGATTGGATTGGCCGGTGTGGCGTAAAAAGCAAATTCGATCACCGACGGATTCATGGAAGCTGTATCTGTTTTAAAGGGTGCTTCACTGACTACTTGCCCGTCATACAGTGCGGATATCTGCATCTGGTTTTGGGTGATCGTGCCGGTTTTATCCGTACACAAAACCGTGGTGGAACCCAGGGATTCAATGGCTGAGGGCTTGCGGGTCAACACATTTTTCTTCGACAATCGCCATGCCCCGAGGGCGAGAAAGACAGTGAGTACCACGGGAAACTCCTCAGGCAGGATGGCCATCGAAGAGGAAAGGCCATTGAGCAGGGATTGAATGAACTGGCCGCGGGTATAATAAAACAGAAGAATGATCACGATGCAAATGACAATGCTCATCATGGCCAGCACGCGGATCAGGCTTTTCATTTCTTTTTGTAAGCGGGTCTCTTCGTCCCTGAGTCCTTTGATCGACCCCGCAATCAGGCCGAGTTGGGCATGCGGGCCGGTGCGGAGCACTTGGGCCACGCCTTTTCCGCGGACGACGAGAGAGCCACTGATCACCTCCTTATTGGTCAGCGTATTTTTTTCCACAGGCATGGATTCCCCCGTCAGCAGCGATTCATCCACCATCAGATTGAGACTGTCTGTCAGTACCGCGTCGGCCGGGACACGGTCCCCTTCATGCAGCAGAACGCAATCTCCGGGGACCACTTCACGACCCGGGATCCGGATTTCGGTGCCGTCCCGGATGACCAACACCCTGGGAGATGTAAGTTGCCGCAATGCGACAAGCGTCTTTTCGGTCTTCCGGTATTGGTAAAAGGTGATCCCGATAATGATAAAACTGGTTGAAAAGAGGGTAAAACCCTCACGGTAATCACCCAGGATGATATACAGGGTACTGCAGGCAATAAGTAACAGGAAAATGGGCTCACGCAATGTTTCGAGGGCAATCCGGAGCAGGGTTTTTGGTTTAGCAGACGGGAGTTCGTTGTAGCCATGTTGCCGGAGCAATGCCTGCGCTGCTGAAGACGATAATCCTGACAACATGGTAGAAAATTGATCCTGGTAAAAATAAGGATCACCCCTTGAAATCCGGATAACGTTACCATTTTATCCGTCTGCAACCTGCCGGCTCAGGATGGATTTGCCTTACGGGCGTGTATGAAGCCGCCGGTCAAAATGGAACTGTATTATGTATTGTTCGGATTTTCCCATTCAGGTGAGCAACGCTCCTGAACATTAAAAAATAAGACCAAAGGAGTACCCATGCAGGCGAGGACCTTCCTTTTCCCGGAAGAGCTCATTGAGGTCATAATTGAAAAAGAAATCCACTGTATTGATGCCGACCTGCAGCCGGAGACCATACCGGAGATCCTGGAGATGAAAGGGATCATGATCCCGGTTCGCTTCTTTTTCATGGTCAACCCTGTATTGCTGGCGGGCATAGCTGTCGATCCTGTAACCGGCATATGGGCCGAGCCCGATCCGGAATCCGCTGCTGCAGCTATGCTTGTATACGCGGTATCCATAACCATTCCCCGTTGCCAACACCGGGATCAGCGCTGCCTGCAGGTAGCAGATAGTCAGTTTGCTTTTAATAAAATCCAGATCCCGGGGGTCTGGTGAAAAGAAAATGCTTTCAGCGTTGGAATGGAGATGTGTGTCTTCTTTATCAAACTTGAAATTATACCAATGTATGCCGAGGCTTCCTTCCAGGTGGAATCGTTTGCTCACACTCAGCCGGTGTACTGCATCCAGCCCGACATACCACGATCCCCAGGGGCGAATACTGTATTGTACCTCAGCGGCATCCGGGAAAGTTCCGTTTTCCAGATAGTTATTGAGGCCGAAGGAAACGTTGACGTAGTGACTGAATCGCCCCGGATAGCGTGACCGGCCATGATCCTCACACGCTTTGTTCCTGTGATGAAAGGCGTCATAATCTTTTTCGGGGGCGTCCGGAGGGGGTGGTGAAGGCGGCACGATAAGATTGATCAATGAATCCAGGGCGTGCCGGGTGTCCAGTTGACGGAGCATATCATCCATCAGGGCCTGGTAATCATATTGCCTGAGTTGGGAGAGATCGGAAGGATCCTGCACAGTCAACACCAGTTTGCTGGTGGAGGCGAGGTGCACCTCGACTGTATCAGGATGATCGATCTGGGCTTGCAATGCGCCCGTGAGAAGCAGGATGGGAAGGATGGACAACTTATTCATGACCGGAATTGGATTTTTGTTTTGACCCAGCTTTAAAGGGGAGATTAAAGAAATCATTTTTCCACTGGCGCAGGTCTCCGTATGGATTTCCATTCGCCAACCAGGTTCCTGTCGTAACGAGGATTTTGTTCCGTTTTCCTTTAACTGGTGAGGTTGCAGTGTTATGTGGTTCATTGGTAGGCTTCAGGAAACGTGCGTTTACAAACGCTGACGGATAAATGATTTTGGTGGAAGCCGGGGTGAAGGAGGCTGGGCCATCATTGGTCGGTCTCTCCGTGGAGACCGGATGGCCGGTAGTTTTTTTCTCATCCGTTAAATCCGAAGACGCAGTGTCAGCAGGGGAGGATAAAACTATTTCATTTCCTGAGGAAGTACCATCCGCCACCGGGAGTACAGGTGGTGTATCCATAGTCCCATCCAAACGCCTGGGTTTTTTGCTATAGATCCTGGCGGGAATCCCAGGTTGAACTGTTGTACTCAATACAGGGGCATCTGGTTTGATATATGCAGTCATCGGGGGTTGATGCGCAGCGGTGATGGCTGACTGTTCATCAGGCTTTAAATAATCCGTTGGTTTAAAGGTGGAGGAAGTTTGAATCCGGAGAAGGATCATCAGCAGCACGATGCCGGCTGCCAGGGCGATTGTCGGGAAAAGCCTTCTTTTGCGTTCGAGCCCTGATTCAATTCTTGTCCAGGCGCCGGCTGGAGGAGTCGGACGGTACCTGGCGAAAGCCTTTTGGAAATGATCATCGGGTAGCGGCGTCATGTTTCTTTGGTATGCTTGTTTGATCGGATCGTTTTACCATTTTCTGCAGGTAGGATCTGGCTCTACTCAGCTGAGACTTGGAGGTGTTTTCCGTGATGTGGAGTTGTTCGGCGATTTCCTTATGCGTAAATCCATCGATGGCATACAGGTTGAAAATAGCTCGGTATCCAGGAGGCAGTTGCTGTATGAGGTGCAGTAGATCTTCGAGGTGTAATGGCTCTAAAGTCGTGGAGGGCAAACAATTTTCCTGGATGGTATCCAGCGGGGATTCAAATGGAAGCCGGTTTTTCTTTCGCAGGACCTGGAGAGATTCACGGATGGCAATCTTCCGCATCCAGCCTTCGAAACTGCCTTCGCCCTGATATTGACTGATCCTGTCCAGGATTCGTGTAAAGGAGATGACGAGGGCATCTTCCGCATCTGCCGGGTCTTTCAGGTAGCGCAGACAGATGCCATATAGGTGGGGGGCATATCGGTCATAAAGCCTTTTCTGCGCGCTCCGGTCCTTTTGGCAGCAGCCTTCGATCAGCTCCTTTTCGTTTGTCCTGTAGATGTTAAATTCCATGGATCCGATTACCCATAAGATGCTCTTCCGGGTGGGAAGGTTGCATCACCCATAAAAAAATGGATACCTCCTTCCTGGCCGGGTATCTTTTGCAGGCAGCGTATGATGCCGAAGGCTTAAAATGAGGACGGCCAGGGCATGGTCCCCGGGGGATAGCCCTGGCCGTGCGCAGGAAATCGTAGGAAAGAGAACGCGTTTAGTCACTCAATGCGCCCAATTTTTTCAGGTATTTCATGGAGTTGTCCCGGGTGGCGGCTGGCGGATCCAGCGACAGGGATTTTTTGAAATTGGCAATGGCATTTTCTTTGTCTCCCTTGATAAAATATCCTTCGCCAAGGCTATCCCAGGTATTGGCGCTCTTCGGGAAACGCTCCGTGTTCATTTTGAAAAAGCGGATGGCTCCTTCCATATCCCCCTGGTTGAGCAACTGGTAGCCATAAGTATTGATTTCATTTTCCGTGCCTGCATCGACCGCCTCCTTTTCCGCGATGGCAGCTTCTTCTTTTTTGCCCAATTTGCTGAGGATGCCGGATTTTGCCATGAGGCTGGTAAAATTCCGGTTCATCGTCGCGGCGCGGTCAGCCCAGGCAAGGCCCTCCTCCAGGGCGATATTGTTTTGGAGGGCATAATTGGCGGCGGAGGCATATCCCTGCCAGGTAAAACCAACAGGGCCCTTGAGTTCTTCAGCGGCATTGTCCAGTACGATCTGATCCGTCTGGAAGGTAATCCTGACCGGGAATTGTTTCTTTTCCCAATTCAGCACCAGTTCTCCGCCGTTTTTGTCCAGGTTGATGAAATCATAGGTCAGGAGTTCGGTCATCTCGTGTTCGCGGGTTTTGATTCCGGCGCGAACCTGGTCGCGGGCAGGATCGTAATGAAAAGCTCCCCAGGACCGGTAATCTTTGGACAGGATCACCTCACCCGAGCCGTCCGCTTCTATGGTAAAAAATAACCCATAGGTACCGGCGGGGACATCATGTCCTTCCACCTGCGCGGTATGGGAGAAGGTAATGGTCGTGTTTTCATTGGCTCCCGCGCGCCAGGGAGCGGGATCCGGAAGGGTTGGATTCTGGATATTCCAGCCGTAAGGAACCAGGTCGCCCCAGATGGTCCGCCCTTTGACGGAAGGCCTGGAATAGGTGACCGTAACAGTTGATATGCCAATGGTTTGCGATACGGTGGCGCCGGGGCTTGGCCCCCGCGGTGTGGTGATGCCCCCCTGACCATGCAGCGAGGTCCAACCGAGCAAGCATATTGTCCAGAGAATGGGCAGACGGACGGATAATATTTTCATATGCAAAAGGTTTTGTTGTCCATACAGGATGTGATGGCAGCAGCAGGCAGAAGAAGCCAGGGATCAACGATCCTGCTGAATCATGAATAATAGTAAGCACGAAACAACGGTCGAAGGGCATTTATTCGACCAAGGATATCTGCCTTTGGATTAGCATCGCACCGGATACTTTCCTTTTGTATGCAAGGGCAACCGGATCACTTCATCCACGACTTCCCGGAAGACCGCCTGGCGTAAAAGAGGAAACGGCAGTGGCGCTTACCGAACGAGGGTCACATCCCCCCTGAAAGCATGTTCTTCGCCACTGGTATACCGGACCACGGCCCGGTAAGCAAAAACGGCAGGGTTCATCCATTGACCATGATACATGCCATCCCAGCCAAAGGCTGGATCGTTTGGCGGAAACGTTTCCTTGACGAATACCTGGTCTCCCCATCGATCGTAAATCTGAAGGAGTACGATTTCTTCTATTTCCTCATTCCCATACACCGTAAACCGATCGTTGGTGCCATCGGCGTTTGGCGTGAACACATTCGGTATATAGACGCGGTACGCTGGACGGATGTCCACGACTGTTCTTGCTTCCGCCATACAGCCGAAGATGTCGGTGACGGTTACGGTGATTTCATTTCTGCCATTGAGATGAAATTCCTGTTCAAGGCAAACACTGTCCTGGCAGGTGGCGGCTGCCAACGGGGTCCAGCGGGTGCTGGCAATATCCGTCTCGGGTCGGTTGATGGTTAATGCACAGTAAACCGTCCCGGTGACTTCAGCTACTGACATGTCGAGCACCATGGACAGAGCCAATGGATTGCTGTTCGCGATGGCTGACGTAAAGGATCCCGTGCATCCCTGCCGGTCGGTTACTGTTACCGTGTAAATGCCCGGGATAAGATCATGCAGATCCTCCGTCACCGACCCATCTGACCAAGTGTATGCATACGCGGCGGGCGGAGATACACTGAGGTCGATCGATCCGTTTGGCATGCCACATGCCCCTTGTTTGACCTCAGCAGTGAGGGTAGGTGGAATGGAATTATTTTCAATGGCAAACACCTGGGTTGAGGAACATTGCGCCTGATCCGTAACCGTTACCTCGAGGATGCCGGATACAAGGCCAGACAGGTCTTCGCTTTGGGACCCATTGGACCAGGAGTAGGAGTAGGTGCCGGCAGGTAACACGGTGAGATCGATAGTCCCTGTCCCGTTTAAGCAGGAAGAATCACCTGTGGTGATTCCCGTAATCGTAAAGTTCGAGTTGATATTGTTGATTTCGGTGGAACAGGTTGCCGTACATCCGTTGTCACCTGTTACCGTTACCGTGTAGAGGCCGGCCGGCAAATCTGTCAAATCAGGCTGAGCCATGCCGTTTGACCAGAGATAGAGATTGCCGTTGGTGCCCGTGACTGTTGAGTTCACGCTTCCATTTTGATGTCCGCAGGTAGCCGGCAAGGGCATCAGGGTGACTTGTGGGTATACCCGTTGATCTTCGACCCAGAAGGTGTCTTGCTTTGCGCAACCTGCCGTGTCAGTGATCACCACGCTGTACTGCCCCGCCATGAGGGAATGAATCGCGGAGGTTTGACTGCCGTCGGCCCATTGGTAAAAATATGGGCCCTGGGGAGTCAAGGATAACGTGATGGAACCATCCGCAACCAGGCAGGATGTATTGGGTTCGACCGTGGCAGTAATTGAAAACGAAGTGGAATGGTCATCCAATTCATAGGAAGCGTAGGTCTCGCATCCGTTTGCTCCTGATACCGTGACAGTATAGATCCCGGCGGATAATCCTGCTATGTCTTCCGTGGTCGCCCCGTTAGACCAGGTAAAGCTATTGCCAGCGGATGGGATGACCTGGAGATCAATCTGCCCAACAGGTTGTTGACAGGTGGTGCCCGCGAGGGTAGCTGTCACCACCGGATTAGTAGTAGAATCCACCACAGTCATATCCAGGGATGCCAGGCAATTAGCCTGATCCGTAACCGTGACGGAGTAATGTCCCGAAGGCAACCCGGAGAGATCTTCCGTGACCTGACCCGTCGACCAGTTGAATTGATAGGATCCGGCCGGTGATATCATCAGATCAATGGAACCGGCGGGCAGCAAGCAGGAAGTATCGGGCGTAATCGTGGAGGTAATACTGAAATTGAGGTTGACATTCGCCACAGTGAATGTATCTGCGGCCAAACACCCGTTAGGAGAGGTCACCGTGATCGCATATTGACCTTCGGGAATGTCAGACAGGTCCTCATCGGTCTGCCCGGACGACCACACATACTGGCATCCGGAGGGGGAAGCGGTGAGATCAATGCTGCCGGTCTCTCCACCGCAGACATCATTCGTGATTTGCGCGGAAAATACTGGTGGCTGGGCAGTGCTGATGACAGTAAAGGATTGCTGGGTGGTACATCCCGATTGGTCTGTTGCCATGACCGTATAGATACCGGCCTCCAGGCCGGTCAAGTCTTCGGCCATACTGCCATTTGACCAGGCATAGCTATAGGAGCCGGCAGGATGGACGGTCACATCAATCGATCCGGTTGGCGCGGTGCAGGACATATTGTCGCTGACCATGGCCGTTAATACCGGCAGGACGATTTGATCACCGACCTGGTAGGTGCTGCTGAGCGAACATCCCTCTGGATTGGTCACGGTGATCGTATAAGCTCCCGGCACAAGCCCCTGAAGATCTTCTGTCGGCATTCCATTGGACCAAAGAAACGAATAGGCTCCCGGAGGGGTGACCGAAACATCGATACTTCCGTTGGCATTGATGCAGGAAGTGTTGGCGGATGAAATACCGGAAATAGTAAACGGAATATTACTATTCACCACGGTATAGGCAGCGGTTTCGAGACATGTACCAAACGTCACGGTTACCGTGTAGTCCCCGGCAGGGATATTGAAAAGGTCTTCCGTCGTAGCGCCGGTAGACCAGTGGTAGAGATACGATAAGGTGGGGGAGACGCTGATATCGATAGCGCCATTGCTTTGTGTGCACGAAGTGTTGGGGGTGACCAGTTCCTGCAGCACGATTGGTATTTCTTCATTCGGGACATCCAGGGAGGTTGCGGTGCTGCAGCCATTGGATCCGGTCACGGTGACGGTGTAGGTGCCCTGCGACAGGTTTGGCAGGGAAGAAGTGGTGGCGCCATTCGACCATAGAAGGGAGTAAGGTGCCTGGCTGCCTGAAATCTGCAGTTCAATGGAACCGGCGGACATCCCACAAGTATCCGGTGAAATAACAGATTGAATGGCGGGCATTCCTGCCTGGTCCTCTACCATGAAATCAGCGGTTGCCGAGCAGGTGAGTCCGGCCGTTACCGTGAGTGTATAGCTTCCCGCCGCCAGGTTGATGAGGTCTTCTGCGGTGCTTCCATTGGACCACAGAAAGGAATACGTGCCGGCCGGGGTAACGGTCACGGCGATGCTGCCATTAGGGCTGATGCAGGATGTATTGGCTGCCGCCACCCCGGTGATGGCGGGTATAAATACAGCATCGGGCACATCGATAGTGGCAACACCGGTACAGCCACTCGACGAGGTGACCGTGAGGGAATAGCTACCACCGGGAATATTGGACAGATTCATCGTGCCGGCGCCATTTGACCATGCATAGGTATAAGTACCGGCAGGCGAAATGGTGGTGGTCACGCCCCCGTTGTTTAGTCCGCAGGTGGCTGGAGAAGCGAGCAAGGATGCTTCAGGTTGAATGGTATTGTCGACCACGACAAATTCCTCTGAGAGGGTACAACCTCCCGAAGAAACAGAAACGGTATAAGTGCCCGGCGTCAGATTGTTGATGTCTTGTGTTGTCGCGTTATTGGACCATGCATACGTGTAACTTCCAGGCGGATTAACACTGAGGTCGATGGACCCGTTCGGATTGCTGCAGGATGAATTGGGCGTCGCCACACCGGTCAGCGTGATGTCCGCGCCATTGGTGATCGTGATGGTATCATAGCCATAGCAAAAATTAGAACCCAGCACTTGTACGATATACGTTCCGGGCGAATTGACGGTAATCGATTCTGTTTCCTGGCCTCCGGGTAACCATAGGTAATCGAGAAACGGGCCGCCGGAAGCGGTCAGGGTGATGGATTGCCCCCCACATATTTCAGTGGGTCCGGTGATCACCGGATCCGGTGCAGGAATAAAGTTGACGGTTTGAGAAGCTGTGAACGTGCATCCGTTGGCAGGATCCGTAAACGTAACCGTATAGGTTCCCGGATCGTAGACGGTGATGTTGTAGGTGGTGGCGCCTGTGGACCAGAGGTAGGATACGCCTTCCGGAGCGAGAACCAGAAAAGGAAATACGGCATCCAGGTAAATGGGGAAATTTTCGCATTGCGTAGTCGTGTTGGAGTTGATATAGGGATCCACATTGATGCCCAGTGTGATGGATCCGGCAGCCGTGCAACCATTTTCACCCGTGACAGTGACGGAATAGGTGGCGCCTGAACTGTTTAAGGCAAAAATGGAAACGGTCGTTTCGCCCGTATTCCAGAGGTAGGTATACGGATCAGCGCCTCCAAACGCATAAGCGGTCAGAATGAGTGAATCCATATTGCAGAAGTACGGCTGCACCTGCCAGCCTAGTTTGCAATGCGGTTGGGCCTTGAGCGGGATTCCCGAAAGGCAAATTGAAAGCAGGAGGATGATGTTTTTATAAGGTAGGTGTGTCCTCATCGTTCATAGCATTGGGTAGCCATTAAATCGATCTCTCCGAATCGTGGTGAAAAGTTCTGATGTCCTGTAGTTTCAGGAAAATTCGAACGAATGAGTGGGGTAAAATCAGGGACGATCAGTCCTTATTAAGGACTGTAATTTTTATGTTAAGATGATTTTCATCTAGTTTTTAGTGGTCATCCGGTAGGCCACTGGGCAGTATTATCCGCTGGTCTCCGCCCGAGTGGAGATACTTCGTATCCGCTATTTTCCTATATTTCGTCTCCCTCTCCAATTGCATATCACTTGTAATCCATGGGAAATGGCAAGCATCAAACCCCTTGTATTTTTATTTGTGTTTGTTTTATTCGGGCAGGCGGCAAACGCCCAGACGATTCTGGACCCAGGCGATATCATGGTCCTGGGCATCAACACGGACCTGGGCCCATGTGGCGGTAAGCCGGAATCCGATGAGATCAGTTTTGTCTGTTTCAAAGACATTACCTCCTTCACCATTTTTCATTTGACGGACAATGGATGGGAAGTCGGTGCGCCAGGATTTTGGGGAGACCAGGAAGGCACTCTCCGCCTGCAACGCGTCGGTGGCACGATAGCCGCCGGCACTGTGATTACGATCCAGGCGATCAACAATAACGGTTCGTGGGTCTATACCGCCACTGCTCCCGATGCGGGATGGGTGATCACCAATCTCAATGCGCCCTTTGGCGATTTCAACCTGGAAAACGGCGGGGACCAATTGTATTTTTTGCAGAATGGCACCTGGACCACCAGTGGCGGAGCCAATATGGCAACCTATGATGGCGACATTATCTATGGATTCAATACGGGTTCCACCTGGATGGCCAATGGCACGACCCAGCAATCCAATCTTCATCCCGATGTACTTCCCTGCTTTTATATGAATTCGGGTTCCGACTACGCGAAATACACAGGGCCATTTGGCAACGGGACGATCCTGGATTGGTGGATGCGTGTCCAGGATCCGGCCAACTGGGTGTCATACGCGGGATGCAATCTCTACAGTTCCTCCTCACCGGATTATGCCGGAGGATTTTCTATCCCGATCACTGATTTGGAAATCGGCACTTTTTGCAACGAATGTTATGGCTGTCCCCCTTTTGACGGCCAGCTCTTTTTTCAGCTTCCGCCAGGGTATATGTTTGACCTCGCGTATACGGACGGAACGGACACGTTTTATAAGATGGGGATGGTCAACAATTCCTGGGTCATCCACAATATCACGGATACCACCACCTTTTCCCTGATTTCCATTTCTATCTCCGGAGGAGGATGCCCGGTTCCCCAGGTTTTTTCCAGTGAAGCCACGTTTAATGCGCCTCATAACAATCCGGGGATGCACAATGCTATCACGGTATGTCCGGACTACGGCATATTTGCGCTTGGGTATTACCTGGGCGACCATGATCCTGGCGGTATGTGGGTGCCGCCGTTGGATCCCATCTTCAATACATTTTACAATTCCTATTGGGGTCCCGGAACCTATTATTATGTATTCACCCACCCCGATTGCCCGATTGATTCTGCCTCGATCGACATCTATTGGATGGATACCACCGGTACGCAAATCGAGATTGGATGCGATCAGAATGGAACGCCGACGGACATAACGGATGACCGGATGGTCATTGACATTTTCTTTACGGCAACGGGGGATTTCGGACCGTATTACCAGGCGACGCCGATGCATTTTGCCGTGCCCTACGGCGAAATTCTACCAGATAATGTGGGTAATACCGGGGAGTGGGATCATTTCGTGCTGAGCCCCGGCACGGCCACGCTTGACAACCTGACCCTCCAGGTGCAGGGCTATACAGGCTTTGTTTGTGACTGGATGATACCGCTTCCACCGCCCGGTTTTTGTTCAGATCCCTGCGATCATGATATGAACGCGAGCCTGACGGGCGATATCGATGAGATGTGTCCCAATAGCTGCCCCGATGAACCTTTGACGCTGACTATAGAGGTAAACGGAGGGACGGAAGATTATACCATGGATCTTGGGGTTTCCGCTCCCGGCTATCCAGGCTGGACGTTTCTCGAACAGGACCTGGGTGATTTTACCTTTACCGATATACAGGTCTGCATTGGCGACGTGGCTGCACCCACGTATGACCCGGTGGCCCATCAGATGGTGTTGCCCAAGTTCCTGGCGGGATTGGATGTAACGATTTCGCTGCTCAACGTGTATGATTTCTATCATTGTACAGCGATCATCAACAATGCGGATCATATCCTTACGATTCATCCGTTGCCGCCCATCACCACCACTTCCCTGGCCTATTGCAAAGGCGTTTCCACCAATGTTGACCTGACCCTGCACGATCTGCAGATCAGCCTCTTGTATGACGTGACCTGGTTTGATGAAAACCCGCTGGAAGGGGGCAGTGAAATTCCGACGCCCACCATGGCCAATCTCCAGAATGTCGGACAGTTGTGGGCGATGATCGAAGATGATTATTGTCCCAATGCCATCCAGGTTCCATTTGTGATTCTCCCACAGCCGGATCTGGACAGCGTGCCTCCGATCCAGGTGTGTGATGGACATGGGGTCAATCTCCAGGCCATCACCCTGACAGACGCGGGGAACAGCATGGCGACCTATACGTTCCACAGCGCATTGCCACCCGATACGATCAACCGGTTTGACACCCTCTTTTTCATCCCGCCCGATACCACCACGATTTACGTACTCGCGACCGCCGGCATGTGTTACGATACGTTGCCGATTGAAATAGATGTTCAGCCATATCCGGATTTCACCCTACAGGCATTGCCCTGTGACCTGGTTCAGGAAACCTACGGAGTTATCTTCTCCAGTAATGCGGATTCCATTCACGCCAACTTTGGCATGGTCCTTCATCATGGCATTGGACTGGATTCGATTATCGGGATTCCCAATGATTCGACTGTTCGAATTGAAATCATCAACCCTTCGGGGATGTGTAAGGATACCGTGACGATCACGGCACCCAACTGCAATTGTCCGTTCATCGCTCCGCCTGTGCCCCTTCAACCATCGTATGCGATTTGCGATGATGAAGCTATTCCAGTCCTGACTGTCAATGTGCCGGGAGGGATCGAGGTCAACTGGTATGACGTACCCAGCGGGGGAGTCCCGCTTTTACTCAATAGCCTGACCTATCAGCCTGCTTCCTCCACCAGTGGTATCTACTATGCCGAAGCGCTGGACCCGGCCATCCAATGTGCCAGCATCAGGACCAGTATCCCGTTGGATGTATATCCGACCGCCTTGCTTCAGCCGTTAGCTGATCAGGTCTTGTGCGATGGAAATACATTAAATCTCAACGCGATGACGCCCGCGGTGCTCAATGCGGTGCCCGGGACAGGGCAATGGTATGACCTGGCTGATCAGCAGCCCGCGGGTGGAATCCAGCTGCCGCAGGATGGAGATGCCTGGTATTATGTCTTTACCACCTCCGCCGGTAACTGTGTGACAGCGGATACCTTTTCGGTGCAGGTCAATCCCCTTCCCACGCTCCAGGTGTATGATATCTTTTGCGATGTCGCCGCATTGACCTATGATTTGTTTTTCACTTCCGGCGCGGATGGGATCGTCTCCAATGCAGGCACAATCGTCCAGGTGCCAGGCACGGATAGTTTTTCCCTACAGGATATTCCGTTTGATACCGATATACAGTTTAATCTGACAATAGCCGCAACAGGTTGTACCTCCACCTTTCTCCAGCCGGCACCGGACTGTTTGTGTCCTGCTTTGCTGCAGGCAAACAGCACGCATCTATGCTCTGCGCAGGGGGATATCGATCTTTCCGCATTTATCGGACCCGGAGCAAGTGGTACCTGGCAAATGGTCTCGACTCCCGGCGGTGCTAATCCTGCCACACTTGCGGGAAATATGTTCCAGGGTGCCGGTTCGGATCCGGGTACCTATACCCTCCGGTTTGTGCGAAATGTGATCCTGGCCAATTGCGTCGACACGGCTTTTTTCACGCTCCAGCTCAGTGAATCACCTTACGCCGATGCAGGTACAAATGCCGCCGTCTGCGCGCCTTACCAGATCATACTCAACGGAAGTGCGGGCGGTGATAATGTCCTCTATACCTGGACGGATAGCGGAACCAGCTCAGTCGTCAGCCCGGGTGCACTCAATACCTCCTACACACCAACGCTGGCAGACATCGCTGCGGGAGCCGTCTCCTTCACCCTGACGGCAACAGATCAGACGGGATTTTGTCCTTCCGCCAGCGAAACGATCACGATTGATATCGATGGCACAGCCTACTTCATCCTCAATCCTGCCACCATCACCTATTGTGATACGGCGGATACTGACGTCGACCTCGATGCGTTGGTCACCTTCGGTACGACAAGCGGAACATGGTTTTTTCCGGATACCGTCAGTGCCCCGGTTACCGGAGGCAGCCATATCAATCCCACAACTTTTGCCGCGGGTAATTACACGGTTTTTTACACGACCAACAATGCGGTTTTACCCTGCAAAAATGATACAGTCGGCGTCAGCCTGATCATTCGCAACTGTGCCTGCCCGAGTGTCGCTTTAAGCACACCCGGCAGCGCCCTGTGCAGTGAATCCGCTGTGCAGGATTTAAGCGCTTATTTGTTGACGACCGAACCAGGCACCTGGTCTATCACCGGAAAGCCTGCGGGTACAAAACCGGCTGTCATCAATGGTGCTGATTTTGTGACCGATCATTCGGATGCGGGCACCTATACACTTCGCTTCACCTTGGCTAAGCCGGTAATCGGTTGCCCGGATTTTGCGGAAATCGATCTTGAGGTAGTGGCCACGCCCACCATACAAACCAACAAAATTGAATGTGCCGATGATCTGCAGTCCTGGGTAGCTTTCATTCAATCGGGAGCAGAGACGGTCATTTCCAATCTGGGTCTCACAACTGACCTGGGCAATGGCCGGTACCAGGTAAGCCTGCTTCCGCTCAATACAAGCCTCCTCGTGACCGCATCGAATGGAAATGGATTATGTACCAGTACCCTGACCGTGACAGCTCCGGATTGCGCCTGCACCCTGGCGATCAACAATCTGCCGGGAAGTGCGGTTTTTTGTCCGGACGATTCCTATACGTTCCAGCCCCAGGTGACTGGCGGTAAAGGGAGTGTCAATTCGTATTGGGTTATTGGTGAGGATACCCTGCATCAAAACGCCCTTACGGTCAACCAGGCAGGGGCCTACCGATTCATTAGTATCGATTCCTTAGGATGCCAGGAAGAGCATTCCATCAACGTAAGCCTTTACCAGGAATTTTTCCCGGATATCAGTATTGGTGATGTTTCCTGTCCCGGCTATTCGGACGGAATGATCCTCCTCAACGATATCGTTGGCGGTACAGGACCGTTCACGCTGGTACTTAACGGAGGAGCACCTCAACCGGTTGGTTCGCTTCCATTCACTCTCGAAGGGCTGAGTGCCGGGAATTATACGTTAGACATCCTGGATGCATTTGGCTGTTCGATCACGGTTCAACTGGTGGTGGAATCGGCCAGCAAGGAAACGATCGCTCTTGGACCGGATCAAACTATCCTCGTGGGGGACAGCCTTCGGATAACCCCGGTATTGAGTTTTACACCGGATTCCTTTTATTGGACTGGGGATATCAGTTTGCTGGATGTCCAACAACTGGTGAACTGGATCAAGCCGGAAGCCGATCAATCTATTTCGCTCTTTGCGATTGACAGCAAGGGCTGCCTTTACCGGGATGACCTTTTCATCCGGGTTTTGCTGGTCAGCAGTATCTATGTGCCTACCGTGTTCTCGCCAAACGGGGACGGGGTCAATGATATCCTGGCGCCGCTGGCGGATCCTTCGGTGACCAGGGTAGATTACTTCCAGATTTTCAGCCGCTGGGGCGAACTGGTCTATTCCGATAAGGATTTTATACCTGCACCGGATCATGGCTGGGATGGAAAATTCAATGGTAAGGCCATGGGAC
Organism: uncultured Saprospiraceae bacterium; assembly: GCA_964617515.1. Lineage (GTDB taxonomy): Bacteria > Bacteroidota > Bacteroidia > Chitinophagales > Saprospiraceae > Opimibacter. Next base: position 25,009 of record CAZTXO010000045.1, read on the forward strand.
CCGGTGTGTTTGTCTACAGGCTTTCCGCTACCAATAAACGGGGCAAAGTGCTAACGAAATACGGGGATATAACCCTGGTTCGTTAGCAGCCTTTCCGGGGTCAAAAAAGGTCGCCAATTCTCCTATCTTGTGCCTGCGATTCAATACGTAAGCATGAAAAAGATTTACGGAGGGAAGCTGATCCAGCCGCTGATGGCTGCAGGTGTTTTTTTGCTCCTGAGTGTCATGTATTTTCTGCCCCAGGTACAGGGCAAAGTCCTGCAGCAATCGGACATCCTGGCCTATACCGGGATGAGCCATGAGGCCCAGGTCTACAGCCAAAAACTGCACCGTCCCATCCTCTGGACCAATGCCATGTTTGGTGGCATGCCTACCTTCCAGATCAGCGCCCCCCAGCAACATAACCTCGTCAAATGGGTGGATAAGCTCCACCAGGCATTTATCTCAAGGCCGATCGGGTATTTTTTTGCCGCCATGCTCGGTTGTTACATCGTTCTTTTGTGCCTGGGGGCAGGGCATTGGGCTTCCATGCTGGGGGCCGTGGCCTTTGGCCTGACCACCAATCAAATCTCGCTCTATGAGACCGGTCACATGAGTAAATTCATGACCCTGGTGTACAGTGCATACCTGTTTGGGGGAACCATCCTGGCCTATCAGAAGAAATATATCACCGGCGGCATCCTGTTTACCGTGGGCATGGGCCTGAGCCTGTATAATAACCATATCCAGATGACGTATTACCTGGGCCTGTTTTTGATCCTATACGTTCTGACTGCCCTGGTATTCGCACTTCTTCAAAAGGAACTTCCGGCTTTTATCCGGGGTTCCGCGGTGTTATTGATCGGGCTCTTGCTGGCGGTAGGCGCCTCCGCTTCCAAGATGTGGACGACGCTGGAATACAGCCATGATACGATGCGTGGCAAACCGGTATTGGAGACGCCCATACAGACCGGGGAAAAGAGCACCTCCAACCTGCAAGGACTGGACTGGAGTTATGCGATGCAGTGGAGCAATGGGATCAAAGACGTGATTGCCATGTTTATCCCGCGCGCGGCGGGTGGCAGCGGTTCAGAATTTCTGTCATCCAATGCAGCCACGTACAAGGACCTTCAATCCAAAGGGGTCAACCAACGATTTGGCCTTCCCTTGTATTATGGGTCGCTGCCCTTTACTTCCGGACCTGCTTATATCGGGGCTTCGGTTTTGTTCCTATTTGTGTTTGGTCTCTTTTACCTCAAGCCTGCCATGCGATGGTGGCTCCTGGGCGCAGTAGTATTGACGATCCTGATGTCGATGGGTAAAAATTTTGCGATGCTCAACCGGCCCCTGTTCGATTACCTGCCGCTCTACAGCAAGTTCCGGGCACCCAGTTCTATCCTGAGCCTGACGGCATTGCTGATCCCGCTTGGCGCCGCGCTTGGTCTCGGAGGATTTATGCGATCACACCAGCGATCCTTTGTCCGTCCGATCTGGATCGCGCTCGGGACCGTTGGTGGCATCTGCTTATTGACCGCGCTGCTGGGGCCTTCCCTGATGACTTTTAACGGGGCGAGTGATGCCAGGCTTGCCGATGCGGGTTGGAGTATAGACGCGCTGCTGAGGGATCGTCGTGCTGCGCTGACCGCGGATGCCTGGCGATCGCTGATCTGGGTGGTATTGTGTTGCACGGTCATCTGGGTGTATCACCAGGGCAAGATCAAGCAATGGCTCCTGCTGTCCGGTCTGGGATTATTTATCATTGCCGATTTATGGGCCGTTGGCCGGCGCTATATTTCTGCGGATGATTTCGTGTCAAAGCGTAACGTCGAATCCATCTTCGAACCCCGTCCTGTCGACACCCAGATCCTGCGGGATCCGGATTTATATTATCGCGTGCACGACATCACGGAAGATTACCGGAACAGTTCGCTGGCTTCCTACCATCACAGGACGATCGGTGGGTATAGCCCGGCCAAAATGCAACGATATGAGGATCTGCTCAACGGGTATATCCAAAAGGGGAACCTCAATGTCCTCAACATGCTCAACACCAAGTATTTTATCGTCAATGGCGAGGATAAAAAACCGGTGGTGCAGCAAAACCCGGGTGCTATGGGCAATGCCTGGTTTGTGGAAACCATCCGTGTGGTCAATACCAACCAGGAAGAGTTTGATGCCCTCGATTCGATGGACCTCCGGGCGATGGCCTTTGTGCATAAGGAATTTGAGGACCAGGTAAAAGGATTTGACCCGGTCAAAAACGGAACCATCACCCTGACCTCGTATGCTCCTGATGAGTTGGTATACAGGTCCTCTTCCCAGTCTGATCAGCTTGCTGTTTTCTCCGATATCTATTACGGGCCCAACAAGGGCTGGCAGGCATACATCGATGGTGTCAAAGCTCCCCATATGCGGGCCGATTACGCGCTGCGCGCCATGAATGTCCCTTCCGGGGACCATGAGATCCGGTTTAAATTTGAGCCGAGATCCTACCATATAGGTGAGATGATTTCGATGGTGGCTTCGCTCCTGATCGTACTGATCCTTGGCTTTGGCGTCTATACCTGGCTGACGAGCGCCGCACCCCTGGTGCCGGTGACAGTATCCGATCATGCTGCGCCGCATGCGATACGGGATAAGAAACAATTGAGACCAAAAAAGAAAAAGTAATTCCAGATGGATTACGTCCTCCGAAGCGACTCCGCGAAGACAAGACAAGCAGATCAAACGCTCACCCCAGCGGATGCTGAGAAGTTCTTGTTGGAGATGGCTCCGAAAATTCCAGCGATATGATAACATTCGGACTGATCGGTTTTGGAAAAATCGGCGAGCGCCACGTGGAGTATATCACCACCCACCGGGAGGCTCGACTGGCCGGGGTCTTTGACACAAAAAATGACCGGCTCAATCTTTTCCGCAATCAATACAAAGGGTACCGTGTCTATGATTCGCAGAAGGCTATTCTCAGCGATCCCGAAATTGACATTGTCTCTATCTGTACCCCCAACAACACGCACTCGGAAATAGCGATAGCCGCCATGATGGCCGGGAAACATGTCCTGGTCGAAAAACCTATGGCGATCCGTAAGGTGGATTGCGAAGGGATGATCCATATAGCGCTCAAAACCGGTAAGTCCCTTTTTGTCGTCAAACAAAACCGGTTCAACCCACCGGTTCAGGCGGTACGCAGACTCGTCGAAGAGGGGAAGCTGGGACGCATCTATTCCGTGGCGGTCAATTGCTTCTGGAATCGCAATGAATGGTACTACAAGCAATCCGACTGGAAAGGGAAGCGGAAGTCAGACGGCGGCACCCTGTTTACCCAGTTCAGCCATTTTATCGATATCGTGTACTACCTGCTGGGCGATATGCATATCCTTCACGCCCAGCTGGCCAATGTGAGCCACAAAGGCCTGATCGAATTTGAGGATACCGGGATTGTCTCTTTTCGCCTGAAAGAATCCAATGCGCCCGGTGTGCTGCATTATACGACCTCCGCTTTTCAGAAAAATATGGAGGGCAGCATCACGATTTTTGCGGAGCATGCCACCATCAAGATCGGTGGCAAGTACCTCAATATGATCGAATACCAGGCGACGGATGGTTTCGATCTGGAAAACATCGCGGATACGGGCAGGGCCAATGAGTATGGCGATTATGAAGGCTCTATGTCCAATCATGACAAAGTGATCGACAACGTCATCCATTCGATCCAGGGCAAGGGTGAAATCATGACCAACGCCTATGATGGCCTCAAGGCGGTGGAAATAATTGAAAACATCTACCTCAAAGCGGCAGAGTATGGCTATCAATGATCGCGCCAACCAGGTACACCCCACCGCTATCCTGGATGGAAATATAGAACTCGGGGAAGGCAATGTCATCGGCCCCAACGTGGTTCTGAGCGGGGACATCACCATCGGGAACCATAATACGATCGAAGCTGGTGTAGTCGTTGAAAACAACGTGCGCATCGGCGACCGGAATTATATCTATCCCTATGCTGTCATCGGGGCGCTTGGTGAAATGGGGCTCAAAGGGGATGCCTTCAATGAAGAGGGACATGTGGTTATCGGCAACCACGTCACCATCCGGGAATTTGTTTGCATCCATTCTCCCGTCTATCGCATGGAGACCCGCATCGATGACCGGGCCTACCTCATGAATAAAAGTTACGTGGC
>CAZTXO010000046.1:0-2284 GCA_964617515.1 uncultured Saprospiraceae bacterium
TAAGAGTCTCAAAATTCTATTTTTTACTTTTACCGGACAACAGTGATTCGTAATTCGTAATTCTCCTTACCCTACATCTACTTCCCTATCTTTGCCCTTCCATGTTTCCGCAATATGATGTCATCGTGGTCGGTGCCGGCCATGCCGGGTGTGAAGCCGCAGTAGCTGCCGCTAACATGGGCAGCCGCGTGCTCCTGGCGACGATGAACATGCAGACAATCGCCCAGATGAGCTGTAATCCCGCCATGGGTGGTGTGGCCAAGGGCCAGATCGTTCGGGAGATCGATGCCCTCGGCGGATACAGCGGCATTGTCACGGACCACACGATGATCCAGTTCCGGATGCTCAATCGGTCGAAAGGGCCTGCCATGTGGAGCCCAAGGGCACAAAGTGACCGCCTGCGTTTTGCGGAGAAATGGCGGCTGATGCTGGAAGCCAATCCGCTGATCGATTTCTGGCAGGAAATGGTCTCCGGGCTGGTCATCAAAGATGGAAGAGTGACCGGGGTGCGCACCGGACTTGGCCTTGAAATACCCGGTAAAGCTGTGGTGCTGACCAACGGCACATTTCTCAACGGGATTATCCATATCGGGGAGAAACAATTCGGTGGAGGGCGCGCCGGTGAAAAAGCGGCCACCGGCATCACAGAACAACTCGTGCAGTTGGGTTTCGAAGCAGGCCGGATGAAGACCGGTACTCCCCCGCGTGTGGATGGTCGTTCCCTGGATTATAACCGGATGGAATTACAACCCGGCGATGAACCTGCCGGAAAATTTTCCTTTACAGATACGCCACCCTTGCTAAAGCAACGTCCTTGTCATATCACCTACACTTCCCCTGAAGTGCATGATATGCTGCGCACAGGTTTTGACCGTTCACCGATGTTCAATGGACGCATCCGTGGATTGGGCCCCAGGTATTGTCCTTCGATTGAAGATAAGATCGATCGTTTTTCGGATAAGGAACGGCATCAGTTATTTGTGGAGCCGGAAGGCTGGGATACAATCGAAGTCTATGTCAATGGATTTTCGTCCTCCCTGCCGGAAGAAGTACAATATGCGGCCTTGCGCAAAGTGCCCGGTTTCGAAAACTGCAGAATGTTCAGGCCGGGATACGCCATCGAATATGATTATTTCCCCCCGACGCAATTGGGTCCTTCACTGGAGACGAGACTGGTAAAGAATTTATTCTTCGCCGGGCAGATCAACGGAACCACGGGATATGAGGAAGCCGCCTCGCAGGGCCTTGTGGCAGGGATCAACGCGCACCAGGCTATCCACCGTGAAGCACCCTTTATCCTGAAAAGGGCAGAAGCGTATATCGGCGTGCTGATCGATGACCTTATCAACAAAGGGACGATCGAGCCGTATCGAATGTTCACGTCACGTGCCGAGCACCGTATCCTCCTGCGCCAGGACAATGCCGATATCCGGTTGACCCCATTGGCTGCCGCCATCGGTATGAAAGGCCTGGAAGAAAGGATGACCCGGGTAGTAGAAAAAAAGGCAGGCATTGAAAAAATTGATCAACTCCTGGCATCCCTCAATGCGGATCCCGACCAAATCAATCCTTATCTCCAATCCATCGGCAGCTCACCTGTCACTCAAAAGACAAAAATCGCCTTACTCCTGAGCCGTCCTCATATCGGGGTGGATGATCTCCTGCCGTTTTTGCCACAACTCCGGGATGCCCTGGCACCGTACGATTCGGAGACAATCGACCTCGCCGAGGTAGATACCAAATACAGGGGGTATATCGAACGGGAACAGGAGATGGTGGATAAAATGAACCGTCTCGAAGAACTGGTGCTTCATGAGACGCTTGATTATTCAAAGATCAGTTCGCTCAGCGCAGAGTCCCGCGAAAAGCTCGCCAGGCTAAAACCCCGTACGATCGGGCAGGCGAGCCGGATCAGTGGCGTTTCGCCTTCTGACATCAGCGTGCTGCTGGTCCACATGGGGAGGTGAAGCTAGCCCTTTATCAGGACGCTCGTAAAAGAGAATTTTTCGGCTTTTTTTTGGTGTACTTTCCATCCTGCCAGCTTAAGCGCGGCAAGCTTTGTTCAGGACGAGATATCAATTTGAGCCGAAAATCCAGCACGCTCCTCATCCCTCTGTACGCTGCACCCTGCACGCTGCACGCTGCACGCTGCACGCTAGACTCTACACTACACACGCTGCGTTCTTATTTATGCACGCTGCACACTAACTTCACCCCGTCATGTCCCTGATCCGCAAACTCGCCGGCGAGACAGCCATATATGGATTCAGCTATATCCTGAGTC
>CAZTXO010000046.1:2384-20646 GCA_964617515.1 uncultured Saprospiraceae bacterium
ATCCGCAAACTCGCCGGCGAGACAGCCATATATGGATTCAGCTATATCCTGAGTCGCATCCTGCATTATGTTTTGTTTACCTGGTATCTCACCCGGGTATTCAATGAAAGCAAGGACCAGTACGGGATCTACCGCGACTTGTACTTCTATGTGGCCATCGTCCTGGTGCTGCTGACGTTCCGGATGGAGACCACCTACTTCCGCTACGCGAAGGAAGATAAACCCGCCGTCACGCTGATGTCCATGTCGTTCCTGACTGCTTTGTGCGGCAGTTTTATATTGCTGCTTTGGTTATTCCGTGAGGATGTGGCCCGATGGCTGCAATACAAGGACATGACCACCCACCTGATGCTGCTGGGCGGTGTTCTTTTTTTCGACACGCTCAGCGCCGTGCCCTTTGCCATCCTGCGGCAACAAAACCGCCCCTGGCGATTCCTGGGCCTGAAGCTGGGCGCGATTGTCCTCAATGTCGCCTTTGTCCTTTTTTTCCTGGAGTTGCTCCCGGTTTTAGCCCGCCACGGTGAAGTGTGGCAGCGCTTGCTAAACGCGCACGACCAATTATACTTTGTATTCTTGGGCAATCTCCTGGCCAGCACGATTACTTTTTTATGCCTCCTGCCCCTCATGCGGCACCAGGCCCTGCGTTGGGATTTTGCTTTCTTAAAAAAGATGCTGGCCTATTCATGGCCACTGGTCCTCGTGGCGATCGCGGGCGTGATCAATCAATCCTCCTCCATCACCTTCCAGAAATTAATCCTGCCCCATGACCTGACGACCAATCTCTCCGAAGGAGGCGTATATGCCGCCGCCGCTTCCCTGGCCATCCTCCTCAACCTGTTTACCATCGCGTTCAATTTCGCGGCCGAACCCTTCTTTTTCGCGCACAAAGACCGTGACGATGCCCGCCAGATCTACGCAGATGTCACCTTGCTGTTCACCATCGTTGGTTCGCTCATGATGCTGATGATACTGGCGTATATGGATATCGTGCAATTGCTCCTGGGGAAAAATTTCCGGGAAGGGCTGGCCGTCGTGCCGATCCTGCTGTTGTCGTTCCTGCTGCTGGGCATTTATTATAATCTTTCCGCGTGGTACAAGCTTGCCGATAAGACCCTCTGGGGAGCCTGGATCGCCCTGGGTGGTGCGGCCATCACCATTGCCGGCAATATCCTGTTGCTGAAACAATTCAGCGTCATGGGGTCCGCCTGGTCGGCCTTGCTCTGTTACCTCTTTATGTGTATAGCCTCCTATCTCCAGGGGCAGAAATATTATCCCATTCCGTATAAAGTATCACGGCTGGTCGGTTTTCTCCTCATCGCGCTTGGCCTGTATGGGTTGATGGAACTGATCAGAAGTTACCTTGGAGGAAACCTTGTATGGATCCTGAGCGTCAATACTTCCATCGTAATTCTCTATGGCTGGATCGCGTACAGGCTGGAAAACCAGCTGATCCGGCAATTGATGCGCCAGAAGACCTGAACACAGTAACGGATTCTTTTGAGTACTTTACAGGTCAAATCAAAGCAAAATGAAAAAAACATCCCTTTTTTGGGTGCTTCTGGCACCTGTCGTACTGGCATTTCCCTCCTGTCAGGGTGGAGAAGCGAATGAACACGCTCCGGCCATCAATATCGATTCTGTCAAGGCCCAGATTGTTGCCTTGGAAAATGGCTATGCCAAGGCCAGCAATGCCAAAGACGTCGATGGCGTAGCGGCCTACTATGCCGCAGACGCGGAAAGCATGGCCAATGACGAGCCTACCCGCGTGGGCATGGATGCCATCAAAGCCGGGATCAAAAAAGACATGGAAGAAGATTCCACCGGCAACACCATTTCCTTCACCACCACCGGGGTATGGGCTGCCGGTAACTATGCCACGGAAACCGGCACCTCCACCGTCACCAATAAAGACGGCAAAGTGGTGCACACCGGGAAATACATTACCCTCTTCGAATTACGGGATGGAAAATATATTGCCATCCGGGATATGTGGAACAGGGATGCTCCTCCCGCCAAGTAAGGAGAAAATCGACAGGAAAAGCCATGACCCGCGTCATGGCTTTTCTTATTCCTTCCGGATATAGGCCGCAATTTTCGAGGCCTTCCGGGCGGGCATCCAGGAAGCGACTGTTCCGATCAGGAAGACTGTCGCGCCAACGATAAGCAAGTCACGCCAGCGCATTTCAATCGGGTAAGAATCCACGACAAATCCCTCCGGGATCGGCACGATGCCATACTGCTTTTGCAACGTGTAAAATCCAAATGCCAGCAGCACGCCCAGGACTAATCCGGCCAGGCTTATCAGCCACCCGGAGCGCATGAAGATCCGGTACACATCCGCGGGAGGAGATCCCATGGACTGCAGGATGGAAATGTCCTTTTTTTTATCCAACACGATCATCCACAGCGCGCTGATAAGATTGAAGGATACCAGGATGAGCGTCAGGGAGACGACCGCATAGGAAATCCATTTTTCTATGTTCATGAGCTTGAAAAAGGCCGCATTTTGTTCATCCTTGTTACGGATCTCCACGGGCGTCGCAAAGCCCTTTTTGAGTCTCGCCTTTACCGCATCCCCATCTGCGCCCGGCCTGAGTTTGATCTCGATCCCGGAGACGGCGCCCGGAGCATCCAGCAGGCGCTGGATGAAATCGAGGGACACGAAGACATACTGGTAATCATAATCCTGCTTGATGCTGAACCGTCCGGTCGGATATGCATATTGAACATTAAAAGGTTTGTCCAGGGGCCCGCTTTGCTTACGGTTGGGAAGATAGATGGACAGGGATTCAAACGGATTTTCGGGGTTGACATTGAGTCGCTGCGCGAGCCCGGCGCCCAGGATGGCCATGTGTGCATCTCCCTGCCGAAGAAGGAAATCTCCCTCCAGCAGCACCTGGTCGATGCTGGTCACCGTCCTGAATTGGTCATCCACCCCTTTGAGCGTACAGATATCCTGGCTGCCACTATAATCGAGCAGCGCGGTTTCTTCCAGGGTCTGACTGAATGCCTCTATTTCCGGCCAGGACCGGATGGTCGCCAGTTCCGCGGAGTCCGGAAAGAAATATTTTCCTTCCGCCGGGATGACTTTCAGATCCGTATAGATGGAATTGTACAGGCCGCGCAATAAATCTTCGAAACCATTAAATACCGACAGGATCAATAGTAGTGCCGCCGCGCCGATGCCAATTCCGATGGTGGAAATCCAGGTGATGATGTTGATGGCCTGGAAAGTCTTCTTCCCGATCAGATACCGGCGGGAAATCATCCATGTATAGGAAAGCTTCATCCCTGAATGCGTTCGGAGGTGTACCCGGTAAAGCCTTTGATCGCCTTATACGCACGACTGTGTATGCGTTCCCGGATGGCATGATTCATCAGCCCCCCGTTTCGCATGGTGGGATAAGTCCGGTTGCTGAGAAATACGTAAGTGAGTTGCTGCTCCGGATCATTCCAGACACACGTGCCCGTGAACCCGGTATGACCGTAAGTTGCCGGGGAAGCTTCCGGCGCGGTCAGGCATTTTTTTTCCGGATTCAATTCCTTCATGTCAAATCCCAATCCTCTTCGGGTCGATGTGCCATACCGTGTGGTAAAACGCCGGATCACGGCAGGGTCAAGATATTGTTCTCCCCCATAACTGCCTCCATTCATATACATCGTAAAGAGCCTGGCAAGGTCTTCTGCATCGGCAAAAATCCCGGCATGTCCGCTCACACCCCCCATCATGGCACAGCCCATATCATGCACGTAGCCCAATAATTCCTGGCACCGGAAATAGGTATCGATCTCCGTTGGTACGATTTCATCCGGTGTGAACCGCTGTAAAGGCAGGTACCCGATTCGGTTCAATCCCATCGGTTGATAAAAAACACTGTCAACATACCGGTCGATGCGGGCGCCCGTACGATCCTGGATAATCTCCGCCAGCATGATAAAGCCAAGGTCGCTGTACACATACGTGCCTCGTGCATTGAGCGGACTCACATAGATCGCAAAATGAATACTGTCCAGGAACCCTTCATCCAGGTACATGTCATTGGCAACCGGTACACAATATTGCAGGGAAGGAAGATCGCAATATACTTCAGGCTCCATTTCAAAGCTGCCATCGTCGTAGGCCGTTACCGTTTTCTGGTAAAAGGGGATCCAGGATTGCAGCCCCGCCTGGTGGGCCATGACTTCCTGGAGAACCATTCGCTGCTTGTTACTTCCTCTCAGCCAGGGAAGATACTCGCCGAGGGTCTTGGCAATGTCGATTTTCCCTTCCTCGTATAAGCGCATCACGGCGGGAGTCGTCGCGGCCACCTTGGTAACCGAGGCGATATCATATAAATCCGTCAAATAAACCGGATCAACTTCCTCGTACGTGTGGTTGCCGAAAGATTTCTCGTAGATGATTCTCCCCTGCCTGGCGATGAGTACTTCACAACCCGGCGCTGAACGGGTCATGATCATCTGGCGAACAATCCGTTCAATGGCATTCAAACTGTCCGAACACATTCCCACCCGCTCAGGCACATCGTACCCCAGTCGCATCAGGGATGGCGTGGTATATCCATGTCCTGATGGAAAAATACGACTGGCGGTCACCGGGAGTTCGCCCCGGAATCCATACACGCCCACCAATCCCTGGGCGGTGATATCCTCGACTTCAGGATTGTCTTCGTACGCCATCAGGAGATGGTCGATATTCTCAAAAAACTTTAAAGCATACGGACTGCCAAATACAACGACGATGATTTCCTGGTCCCGGTTCAGGTTTTGGACCAGGGCCAGTTCCTCACGGGTAAGGCCAAAATTGTCCGCGACCTTGTTACTCATGTTGTGCAGCGATACAATGACCCGGTCATATCGCCGCAACCGCCGTAGCAGCTCAGGAACATCGGTTCCCTTGAGCGAATGGGGCACCTGGAAATGATCGGCTTTCAGGTAGGAATCCAGGCGTTGCTGAAAAGGCGTCTGCAACGTACTGCCGATCGACAGGGTGGCAAATTTGGGCTGCACCACATTGATGATGGGGATCAGGGCCCGCTTGTTTTGGGCGACCGTGATGGCTTCTTCGATCAGCCGGTGTTTTATGCCCACGGCTTTCGGGTCAAATGCCATTTTCGTGGCGATAGCCGGATCCGGCAACGCGAATCTTGCAAGTCCCAGCTGATATTTAACCGCCAGGATTTTCTTTACACGACGATTCAATTCGTCTTCAGCCAATTGTCCATTGGCGAAAGCACGCTGCAGCCCCGCATAAGCCTGTTCCAGGTTTTCCGGAAGCAGGAGCATATCATTTCCTGCCGCAAAGGCCATCACCGCCACTTCATCCGGTTTGAAATGTTTGGTCACGCCTTTCATTTCAAGTCCGTCCGTGATCACCAGTCCCGAAAATCCCATATCCCGGATGAGCCATTCCCGGATCGCTTTTTCACTGAGCGTGGTGGAGATGTTCTTCGCTGAATCGATCGCCGGCACATGGAGGTGAGCCACCATCATGGACGGGAGCCCCGCATCAATCAACCGCCGGAAAGGATATAACTCTGTTTCAAGAAGTCGCTCGCGGCTAAAGGGCAATTCCGGCAGATCGAGGTGTGAATCCATGTCCGTGTCGCCATGCCCGGGAAAATGCTTTCCACATGGCAGGATGCCTGCGGCCTGGAGCCCTTTCATGTAAGCAATCGCCCGCAGCGCCACCGCTTCCCGGTCTTCCCCGAAGGACCTGTCCCCGATGACCGGGTTGAGGGGATTTACATTGATGTCAGCCACCGGCGCGAAATTCACATTGACCCCAATGGCTTTCAATTGCATGCCAATCGCGTACCCCATGGATTCCAGGAGACTGTAGTCCCGGATCGCGCCCAGCATCAGTTGTCTTGGGAAGGAAAGTCCCTTATCCTTGAAACGCATCCCCAGCCCCCACTCCGCATCCATGCTGATGATCAGCGGGATCCTGCCTGTCGTTTGGTATTGCCTCGTCAGGGTGGCCTGCTTTTCCGGCGTACCCTGGAAAAAACAAAGCCCGCCGACATGATAGTCCCGGATCTGGGACAGGACGGACCGGACATGGTCTTCCCCGAGGTCAGCGTGGGCGCGAATGATAAACAGCTGACCGATTTTTTCTTCCAGGGTCATCGTATGAAAGACCGAATCGACCCATGCCTGCGCCGCCGGTTGGGCTATAGCGTGCCGGAAAGCACACCCTAGCATCAACATGGTAACGGCCAGCAGGCGAATCTTCATGCTTTACTTCTGGTTTTTAAATTGGGGCAGGTTGGGATCGATCGCCCTGGCTTGTTCAAAAGCTTTTGCCGCATTCTCTTCATCACCAATATGCCGGTAGGCAACCCCGAGGTTAAAATATCCTGAGGCGCTTTTAGGGGCCAGCTCGATTTCCTTTTTAAAAAACGTGATGGCTTTTTGACTATCACCGCCCTGTCCGTACGCCACGCCCAGGAGGTGGTAGGTTTCAAAGTCATTAGGTAGATATTGAACGGCTTCTTCTAATAACGCAAGCGCGCCGGTCAGGTTATGGTTTTGTTCCCCCTGCCATTTTCCAAAATCCCGGAGCGCCACGCCCAGGTTGCGCTTTCCTTCTGCATAGTTTGGATCCAGCTCCAGCACGTGTCGAAAACTCGCTATCGCTTGTTCATATTGTTTCAGGTGAAAATAACTATTGCCCATCAGCAGGTAGCTCAGCTTATAGTTCGGATGGATGTTCAGCGCCTGACGCAAGTATCCCTGGGCTTCGATTAACATTTGTTTTTTCAGCGCCTCATCCTTTTCATCCTGGGCCTGGGTGATGAGATCGCCGCCTGCGGCATTGAGCAGCTTGGCGCTTCTGGTGCCCTGCCGCACATCGGTTGAAAATAAGGTGTGATTGTCTTTCCATACCCGGCTTCGGGCTACGGTCCATCCCGCCATCAATACCAGGGACCCCGCCAGGGCAAAACTCACAGCCCGGCGATAACCGGATTCCATAGCCCGGGTAAGGGCCACACCGGCGATCAGGGCAAAACCAACAGAGGGCAGGAAAGCAAACCGCTCCGACATATTGGTCCCGATCGGGAAGACGATATTGGCGGTAATCGACATGGTGCAACCGTAGAAGACAATGCCGTAAGCCCACCATGTTCTGTTTTTCCACCCCTTCACCACCACCGCCAGCATCGCCAGCCAAAAGAGCAGGGAAACCAACACCAATGGTTTGCTCCAGTCCTGTATATCAATGGCGCGCGGATAATAATCATGGGTCAGGGGATAGGGGAACACCAGGAGTTGGATATACTTACCCATGGTCAGCATGATCGTGGCTGTCTTTTCACCCAGGGAAAAGGGCACATAGGTGTTGTTCTCAATTTTGAGGAACGGATTGTTCATCAATTCCTTTGGTGGCGTGCCGGGCGACCAGCCCGCGACAGAACCGCGAATCAGGATAAAAAGGATCGTGGCGGACACCACCGGCCACAGCGTTTTCATCCAGTCCATCCGGGGCGTTTTCATCTGCCACCAAAGCGTGGCGGGTACTACCGCCAGCATGGTGATCACATTTTCCTTGGCCAGCAACCCGGCAAAAAAAGCGAGGGCCGCTCCCCATCGCAGGACATTCCCTTTTTCTTCATAGAGGCTCCGGATCATCAGCCAAAGACCGGTCACGGCCCCCAGTGCGGCGATAATCTCATCCCTACCCTTAATGTTTGCCACGGCCTCTGTATGGACCGGATGAACGGCAAAAATCAATGCTGTCAATGTGGCTGCCTGGGTTGCAGAGGCAGCAGAAAGTCGCTCCCGCAACAAAGCATGGACAAATCCAAACAACATCCAGCAAAGCACCCCATAGCTGAGCGCATTGATGAGATGGCTTAGCCAGGGTTTTGGTCCCGCCAGGGCATATTCGACGGCAAACATGGCAGGGGTCAGGGGCCGGTAGCGACCGCCGCTCACAAGCCGAAGTTTGCTTTCGTCCTTAAAATACCCGTAAAAGGTATCATGCCCAAACAACCCGGGAATGCCTTGTATTCCTTTTGTGGTAAACATGTTTTCCGTGATGACGATGGCGTCATCCTGGGTATAATCAAAGGTGACGGATTGCAGGTAGAGCAGGGTACCGGTGAGGGCCATCAGCAGGCCCAGGCGCCCGACCGGGATCCCCATCCAGGAGGTCTCCGTAGTCTTCTTTTTGGATTTATGGATTGCTTTAGCCACAGGTGATGGATAAAGTTTCAAATGTCGGGAAAAGGAAGGAAACATACAGGTCAGGAGACATCGCCGCCCGTACCCTTTTTACCCTGGGTGCTTTCCTTGCGCATGATGCGGTCCACATTGCGGAGCAAGCCGCGCTCCCGGGCATGCTTTTCAACAGATTTCCGGGTTTCCTCCGCGTGCTTCCCTTCCAGGTCTTCGATCGCATGGACAAACATCCGGTTGAGATCCATGGCCTTTTTACGGTTGATCCAGAATAAAAAGCCCATGATCATGCCCAACAGGCCAAGCCCGAGGATGAGGATATTCCGGATATCGGAGAAAAAGCCCCTGGCATTTTTATCCTTTTGGATTTCATCAAAAATGGAACGGACCGCGAGGCGCACGACAGAGTCCACCTGGGGTTTGACATTGGCTTCAATCAGCTCCGTGGCAATGCGATGACCGATGATGTCAAAATCCACTGCATCCACCGACCGGTTGATGAAACCTGACAGGGAGTCCGAACTGGAAGGCGTAAAAAGGGACAGGAGCATCGCATTGAGCCGGGCTTTACTCCTGGCAGAGGTAAGCTCATCCATCACGCCCCGCATGGCGGCCACAAAATCCGCACCGGCCTGCACGCTTACCGTATGGATCATTTGCTGCAACCGTCTTTCTGTGAGGGTATCCAGCAGCGGTTCGACCGCTCCCCGCATCAGGTTGCGGCCAGTCGGTCCGGGATCGAGGTTTTTGAAAGACGCATTGAGGTATTGTACCAGGATCCGGTTGATCCGGGCGGAGATGGTATCCAGCTTTTCCTGTGAATCCGCACTCGACAATTCGGCCAGCAATCCCGAGGTCGCATCCATCATCGCGGAATCGATGGGCGTAAAGGCTGCCCGCACGCCTTTGATATCTTTGGAGATCTGCTGCGCGTCCTTCTTGATGGCCTTGAAATCCGTGCCGATCTGGCCGATCTTACAACCGGTCGAGAGGAGGATCATGACCCCAAAGAGAAATATGGAATAACTACTAGTCAAACCTGGCGTAAAGATTTTCACGGCTTCCGCTAAAGGTAAGGTGAAACCGTGACGCGTCCTATGAGAGAAGCCGATAGAAACTTCCAGCTATGAGATTGCCGGTTCACAACCCACGTAATATGGCTCAGACTCCACGATGGCTGAAATCTTTACCTTTAGCTTCTTACACCATTTGTAACCCGATCGATGGCCCGTCCCACTCTCTTCCTGCTTGATGCCTATGCCCTGATCTTCCGGGCGTATTACGCATTCCTGCGCAACCCGAGGATCAACAGCAAAGGCCTGAACACCAGCGCCATGTTTGGTTTTGTCAACGCGCTCGAAGAAGTGTTGCGCAACCGAAAACCATCCCATATCGCCGTATGCTTCGACCATAAATCCCCCAATGTCCGGGTGCAGGAATTTCCCTACTACAAAGCGCACCGCCAGGAAACACCGGAAGACATCCGCATCGCCGAACCCTATATCCGGTCCATCATTGAAGCCTATCACATCCCGATTCTGGAGGCGCCGGGATACGAAGCGGATGATGTGATCGGCACCCTGGCCAAGATCGCGGAAAAAGAAGGATACGATGTCTACATGGTGACCCCGGACAAGGATTTTGGCCAGTTAGTCTCCGAACACATCTATATGTACAAGCCGGGCAAGCAAGGCGAGGGACCTGAAATCTGGGGACCCAAAGAGGTTTGCGCAAACTATGGGATCAAGCGACCCGAACAGATCATTGACATCCTCGCCATCATGGGTGACGCCGTCGATAATATCCCGGGCGTCAAAGGAATCGGCGAAAAAGGCGCAGCCAAGCTCGTGCATGAATTTGACTCTGTGGAGAACATCTATCAGAACCTCGACAAGTTTAAGGGGTCCCAGCTGGAAAAATTACAGGCCAGTAAACAGGAGGCGTTTGATTCGAAAAAACTCGCCACCATCCTCCTCGATGCTCCCGTTCCCTTCGAGCCGGATCGTTTGGTCCTCGAACCGCCGGATGCCGAAAAACTGACCTCCATTTTCAGCGAGCTCGAATTCCGCACACTGGGCAAACGCATCATTGGCGAAAATTTTGAAGTCAACACCCCTGTTGCCGCGAAAAAGCCTGCGGCCGCCGTTCAGGGCAACCTCTTCCAGGATCCGGAAGAAGGGGATGGTGATACGCATCTGCCCACCGCGGGGAAAAATATTACTAATACCCCCCACACGTATTATTGTGTTCAGACCTTGAAAGACCGCCAGGCGCTGATCCAAAAACTTTTGGGGGCGAAAGAGTTCGCGTTTGATACGGAGACCACCGGGCTGGAAGATGATATGGAAATCGTCGGGATGTCTTTTTCCCTCCAACCCGGAGAGGCCTACTATGTGCCATGCCCGGGGGGTTTCCCGGAAGCGCTGGCGATCGTCAAAGAATTTGCGCCGGCCTTGCAAAATCCCAAAGCGCTCAAGGTCGGGCATAATATAAAATTTGACATGCGCCTGCTGAGGCAATACGATGTCGTGATCGGGGATCCCATCTATGACACGATGGTGGCCCATTTTATCTCGGACACGCACATCCGCCACAAGATGGATGTCATGGCAGAAGCATACCTCGGGTATTCCCCGGTCCCGATCGAATCCCTGATCGGGAAACGCGGTAAAAACCAACTCTCCATGCAGGATGTGGACCTGGAAAAAATCACGGAATATGCCGCGGAGGATGCCGACATCACGTTACAGTTGAAAAACGTTACAGACCGGTTCGTCCAGGAGGTAAACGGGGAAGCCTTGTTAAGGGATATGGAATTCCCCCTGATCCATGTGCTGACCGACATGGAGTTTGAAGGCATCAACCTGGATGTTCCCTTTCTCAACGAATATTCAAAGACCCTGATGGAGGAGCTTCTCACCATGCGGGACAATATCTACAAGCTAAGCGGTGTTGAATTCAACATTGATTCGCCCCGCCAGATGGGCGATATCCTGTTTGAACGGCTCAAGATCCCCTATGAAGGCACGAAGACCAAAACCGGCCAATATGGAACCAGCGAGGACATCCTGAGCCCGCTCAAGGAGAAATATGAGATCATCGACCATATCCTCAATTACCGTGAACTGACCAAGCTCAAGTCCACCTATGTCGATGCGCTTCCGGCGCTGGTCAATCCAAAGACGGGCAGGGTGCATACGACCTTTGGGCAAACCATTGCGGCTACCGGGCGCCTGGCCTCCAACAATCCGAATCTCCAGAATATCCCGATCCGCACGGACCGGGGAAAAGAAATCCGGAAGGCATTTATACCACGTGATGAAAACTTCCTGATCCTTTCGGCGGACTATTCCCAGATTGAATTGCGGATCATCGCCGCCATCACGCAGGATGAGGGCATGCTGGAGGCTTTCAGCAGAGGGGAGGATATCCATGCTTCCACCGCATCCAAAGTGTTTGGCGTCCCGCTGGCCGATGTCAGTAAAGAAATGCGCCGCAGGGCGAAAGCGGTCAACTTCGGCCTGGCCTACGGCCAGTCTTCTTTTGGACTGGCGCAGACGTTGGGCATTTCACGCAGCGAATCGAAAGAGATCATCGACAATTATTTTTCCAAATTCCCCGGCATCAAAAAATACATGACGGACACGGTGGCATTCGCCCGTCAGCACGGGTACATTGAAACCCTCATGAAGCGGCGGCGATACCTGCGGGATATCAATTCGAAAAACCAGACGGTCCGTGCCCAGGCCGAGCGTAACGCCATCAACAGCCCGATACAGGGTTCGGCTGCCGACATGATCAAACTGGCGATGATCCACATCCATGCGGAAATGCACGAGCGTGGATTAAAATCGAAGATGTTGTTGCAGGTGCATGACGAACTGGTCTTTGATGTCCTGAAAAAAGAACAGGAAGAGGTGGCCAGCCTCGTGGAGGATAAGATGAAGCATGCCATGCCCGGATTAGCGGTACCCATTGAAGTGGGCGTAGGCACGGGAGTCAACTGGCTGGAGGCGCATTAAGTTCTTTCCCGGTATCCTGATTAAAGGTTATTTTGGGTCTCCAGACAAAACAAACCAACCATGCCTGCTGCCGTCAATCCGATGCTCCTCACGGATGAGGAATTTGAAAAGTACCGGTACCTGATGGATCAGCCTGCCGATACGGCCGCTTTTGCCATCCTCAATTTTGTCGATCATGCCCAGGTCTATCGCATCCTCGCAGGCCTGCAAAAAAATACGGATACCGTCTCCTTCGATGAGATCAAAAAACTCTCCTATGAAGCCAAGGGCGACCCTGCACAAATCGAGTGGCTGGTCCAGTATATGAAAAAGAAAATCGACGAGTATTTCAATGACCTTACCCACTTTCAGTTTACCCCCGAAGAAAAAGAATGCCTGCGCCAGGCTGCGATTTTTTTCAATACCCATATGACCGAATGCACACTCGCCCTTGCTGTACGGTCCCTGCTGAAACAATATGCCGCCTTTAAATCCACCAATGTCCTGACGTATACAAAGCTCCTTCCCAAATATCCGTACAGACGGATCATCTCCACGATGCAGTTTGTCATGGATGTCATGGATGTGAACGCGTTTGAGCCGGAGGGATACGGTATCCGGGCGATTCAAAAACTACGGCTTGTCCACGCCTTGATCCGTAACCGGATCGAGCGAAATACGCTGGAGATACAAAATGCCAAAAAGGAAAACAGGCTGCAGGATGTCCAGGGGGAAGAATGGAATAAGGATTGGGGAGAGCCGATCAACCAGCAAGACATGATCTTTGCCGTGCATACGTTCAGTATCGAAGTGCTGCACGGGCTGATCGCCTCCGGTGAAAAGGTCACCAGGGAGGAAATGGAAAACTATTATTATGCCTGGCACCTCATCGGAAAAGCGCTGGGCGTCAGGGATGAGCTCAATCCCGTTGATTATTATACCGGTTACCAGGTACAGAACCGGATTTATAAAAAAGAATTTATACGCGATAATCCCAACGGACCTGCACTGGCAGAGCCGTTAATTCAGTTTTTAGTGGAAGTCCTGCCGCTGGCCAAACGAAAAGGAGTCCTCGGCCTCGTTAAATTATTCAATGACAAAAAAGATTACGATCCCGTTTTCAGGGATATTCTGCATCTCGACCTGCGTGAAGCCAGTTCGTTTTATACGACGATGTATAATCTGCAGGACAATTTCAGGCACATCCTGATCCGCATCAAATATTTCTTTTTACCCCGCGCAAAAAGATCGGATTATTTCCGGGACATCGCCAGGAATCAACACAAGTTTTTCGAATCCATCATCGGCGTAGCTAAAACGTGGAGCGACAGCCATTTCAGGATTGCCGATGCTTTTGGCGAACAGGCGGCGATTGAACACGAAGAGGCCGCAAAAAAAATGCCGATGTGGAAACGGGCGCTGAAATTCCTTTTTCCGGAAAAAACCGACTAAAATCAGGGCAGAAGCCGGATCAGGAAAAAAATCTGATTCTTGAACGTGAAGCAGTTTTCAGCCAATAACATATTTCCCTGCGGCTTCGATAAAATGCTCCATTTCTTCTACTTTTCCGATACTCACCCGTGTCCAGCCCGGAACGTACTTGTAATTGCGCAACAGGATGTTTTCTTTTTCCATGGCCTGCACAGGATCAACGGAAAACTTTTCATTATTAAAGAAAATAAAATTGGTGGCGCTGGGCAGGTAAGCAATGCCCCAATCGGTAAAGGCCGATTCCACCATTTTGCGCCCCTCGATGATTTTTTCACGGCTGTAGGATTCAAATTGAGGGTCCTGGAGGGTGGCCATCGCGGCAGCACTGGCGGCAATCGAAATGGACATGCCCCTTCCCGTATGCAGATTGGACAATCGCCGGATCGTATCGGGATGTGCGACACCGTACCCGATCCGCATGCCGGCCAGGCCATGGACCTTGGAAAAGGTTCTGCCTACGATGATGTTGGGGTATGTATTGACCAGAGACACCATCGTGCCTGATCGGCCGCGCGGACTCAACTCCAGGTACGCTTCATCAATATAGATGGGATGGTTGGGCGCGTGGGATTCACAAAAGGAAAGCAGTTTTTCATGCTCCACTTCGATCCCTGTCGGGTTGTTGGGATTGCAGATGAAGATGAGTTTTGTCCGGGCATCGACCGCCTGGTCCAGGGCATTGAGATCCTGCTGAAAATCCTTATCGACCGGGACCCGCTTCCAGGTCGCTCCCAGTTTCTCCGCATAGGTGAGTAAAAAATCAAAGGTAGGATGGCAGGCTGCCAGGTTCCCTTTGTCCAGGCCAAAGACAAGCCCTGTCAGGCCCAGCAATTCAGTCGACCCGGCCGTGACCAGGATATGTTCCGGTGTCAGCCCTTCGCGTTTGGCGATTTCCTCCGCCAGCATAGCAATGGAATTCCAGGGATACCGGTTGGCCGCATGAATGCTCTCCGTGATGGCCAGTCGTGCCGCAGCTCCGGGACCATACGCATTCTCATTTGAATTGAGCAGGACGGCACCATCCCCGACAGGTTTTGGCACATAGGCACTGAAGGTATCGGGCCTGTACCAGCCACTCACGGGTAATATGGCCGCAGCCATCGCGCTCTTTTGCAGCCATGCTCTCCTGGATAATGAAGTTGTCATATGTAAAAATGAATGTCAGGTGTGAAATGAAGAGGACAAAAGCGTTCCATTCGATTCTTTCTCTCCGCCCTCTCCGCAATGCTGCTTAAATTTAGGACAAAATCCAGACAGCATGCATTTTGATCAGCCCATTTCCGTTACTGAAATCGCCGGATGGATCGGCGCTTCCATTATCGGAAATGAGCACCTGGTCCTGTCCGGTATCAATGAGATCCACAAAGTCAGGCAGGGCGATCTCACCTTTGTGGATCATCCGAAGTATTATGACGCTTCGCTTCGATCTGCTGCCAGCGCTATCATCGTGCCGGCTCCGATGCCCTGTCCTGAAGGCAAAGCATTGCTGGTCGTGGAGGCCCCTTTTCCGGCATACGAAGCCATCGTCAACCGGTTGAGGCCCATCGAGCCCCTGGTACCGGAAGATGACCCGGAGGAAATTCATCCCTCCGCGATCATCGAACCCGGCGCCATCATCGGTCAGCATGTCCGGATCGGCGAAAATTGTCATATTCAGGCAGGCGCTGTCATTCGACCTTACAGCTATATCGGGCAGCGCGTGATCATCCAGTCGGGCGCCGTGATCGGGGCGCAAGCTTTCTATTTTAAAAAATGGCCGGATCACTATCAGCCATGGACCGGTTGCGGCCGCGTGATCATTGAAGACGATGTGTGGATCGGCGCGGGGACGACCATTGCGCAAGGCGTCAGTGGAGATACCGTCATCGGGCGAGGAACCAAAATCGATTGCCAGGTCATGATCGGGCATGGGGTGGTCATCGGAAAGCATTGCATCCTCGCGGCCCAGGTTGGGATCGCCGGAAAAACCATCATCGGGGACTGGTGCACCTTATATGGCCAGGTGGGCATTGCCCAAAATCTCCGTATCGGCGATCGCACGGTGATCTATGCCCAAAGCGGCGTAACCAAAGATCTCGAAGGCGGACGCGCTTATTTCGGTTCACCCGCCGAAGAAGCCCGCAAAAAATTCAAGGAACTCGTCCTGTTGAAAAATCTGTCCGCCCATTCCGCCGGCAACCAATCCGAATGAAAAAATCATTCAGCACGCTGATGCTCCTGGCAGCAGGGATCTTATGGGCACACAGTCTCCAGGGCTTCCCTTCCATACCCCCGGTGGCTACTTTTTCTGAACTTTTTCGTTTGAAGGAGATACCCACCGGTATCGGCCTTCCCTGCCAGGTCATCGAGCAATGTGATCCTGAAAAGGACTCCCGGATCATCGCCGACACCTATGATTTCAAAAGGGTGCGGTTGGGTAAAATCCGGGAGTGTGAAATGATCTACGAAATGAAAGAGGGCCTTGTCAAATCGATCACCCTCCTGCTGAAAGATGAAAAAAGCCGTGCTCAGGCACTGCGCCAGGCACGAAAACAATTCGGCCACGGCACTTTTTCCAAAAATGAATTGATGTGTGTGTCCGGATGGATTACACCAACGACACAAGGGCTTGTTTCCGTTTCCCTTGCCTATTCCGACCGTGAACCCACGTCCCTAGTCTATATCAAGAAGATGCCTTGAGCTTACGTGAGCCAGAGAACCGGGAGACAGAAGATAGAAAGCAAAAGACGGGTAAAGTGCTAAGGCTTCCACTTGATATTGCATCCGCCGCTCGGATATTGTTTTTCAGGGACCGGGCGGCCGTCCAAAATGGCATCCAGGGCGGCGCGTAAATCTTTACCGGTCAGGGGTAATTGATTTTTTGGTTTTGACTCATCCAGCCGCCCCCGGTAGACTAACTTCAGCTCCTTATCAAACACGTAAAAGTCCGGGGTGCACGCCGCATCATACGCCCTCGCGACATGCTGACTTTCATCGTACAGGTAGGGGAATGGATAGCCCACCCGGGCCGCGTGTTCTTTCATCATTTCCGGGCCATCTTCGGGATAATGCTCCACGTCATTTGAACTGATCGCCACAAAGGCTATTCCTTTCTCCATATATGTTGTGGCCAACCGGACGATTTCACTGTTGACATGAAGGACATAGGGACAATGATTACAGAGAAACATGACGACCGTCGCCTGGCCGGAGGCGATCTCCGTCAAGCGGATCATTCTCCCGGATACCGTGTCGGGCAGGTAAAAGGGAGGCGCTTCGCTTCCCAGGGGCAACATGTTGGATTCGGTGTAGGCCATATGAAGGTGATAAGCTTAAGGGTAAAAGATGCAAGACGGAAGACAGAAGACGGAAGACAGAAGACGGAAGGGAAAAGGTCCACTACAGACTGGCTGCCACTGACCCCGTTCTGTGCTTACTTGCATGCTTCATTGATCCCCAGTACATATTTTTGGACGATATCAATCATGGGTGCCGTTTCGCTTCCGAGGAAGCCCGTGATCATTTCGTTTTTCAATTTTTCCGCGGCAAAGGAAGTCAGTCTTTCCGATACCGGCATATAGGACCAGTGCCACCGCTCTTCCCAATAACCATAAGGACGTCCTGCTGAATATGGCTGACAAAATCCATACCGGTGGGCATGGTTTACCAGCCAATTGTACATGTTGAGCCCTTCCCCTTCCTCAAACCAGCTGTTATCAAGATTGTTGAGATCCACATCCGTACCCCAATGGTGACGGCTCGATCCGGGCATGGAACTGAAACGCAAAATCTTGAGCGCCCTTTCCTTTGGATCCGGTGTCGTCAGGGCCAGGTTTTCCCCACTCTCAATTAGTCGTTCGCCGCTCCATTTTCCTTCCCAGATCGCCTTTTGCGCGTAAAAGTTGCGGGTAGCGGATCGGATCCGGAGCCTGATCCCATCCTTTAAGGCATCCGAATACATGGCCAGAAAAGCACGATAGGCATCTTTCCGCAGGTACATCCCTGGCTTGTCGGCATATTGTGTATCGATAAGCGTAAAATCCGGATGCTCCGCGGGATTGAAACGCCCCATGACATAATCCAGGTTCAATATAGCGAGGAACGAATCGGTCATATCCTCTGCCTCCGGTAAGGTATCCACCTTGGGCGTGGTGTTTTCGGCCAGAACCATATTCGGATTGGAACGAACCGGCTGACAGGCGCCATAGAGCAACAGCCAGGTCATGAAAAGAGAAAAGTATGCCGCACGGAACTTCATCGTGGATCAAAGATGCTTGACACCTTCCGGCACTTCATAAAATGTGGGATGCCGGTAGATTTTATCCTCCGCCGGATCAAAAAGTTCTTCGCTTTCCTGCGGATTGGACGCCGTGATTCCGGAGGAGAGCACCACCCAGATGCTGGCGCCTTCGTTGCGACGGCAATACACATCCCTGGCGTTTTCAATCGCCATTTGCGCATCGGCCGCATGCAGGCTGCCGGCATGCTTATGATGCAGGCCCGCTTTCGACCGGATGAATACTTCGTATAAAGGCCAATGTTTCATTAAAGTGAAATGTACAAAGTGAAAAATTATCCTCCTGTCCCCCCACTCTTGTCTTCCGTCTTCCGTC
>CAZTXO010000046.1:20746-28784 GCA_964617515.1 uncultured Saprospiraceae bacterium
ATCCCCTTTTAGGGCTCAACATACCTGGTGACGATGTCAGGCTGCTCCCTGCTCTTTTGCACCCTCCCTGTGTTTTTCGGCATACGCCATGGCCGCTTCGCGAACCCAGGCCCCTTCTTCCCATGCTTTGCGCCGGGCATCCAGTCTTGCTTTATTGCATGGACCATGGCCATTGACGACCTGCCAGAATTCCGTCCAGTCTATCGGACCGAAATCATAATGTTGCCGCTCTTCATTCCATTTGATCTCTGGATCCGGGACCGTTATCCCGAGATGTTCCGCCTGGGGTACGATCATGTCCACAAATTTCTGACGCAGCTCATCGTTGGTAAAACGCTTGATCCCCCATTTCTGGGATTGCAGAGTGTGCTGGGAATCTTTGTCATTCGGGCCAAACATCATGAGGCTGGGCCACCACCAGCGGTTGAGGGCATCCTGCGCCATCGCTTTTTGTACCGCTGTACCCTTGCATAAAGTATCCATGATCTCAAAACCCTGGCGCTGATGGAAACTCTCCTCCTTGCAGATCCGCACCATGGCCCGCGCATAGGGACCATAGGAGCAGCGGCACAGGGGAATCTGGTTGAGAATCGCCGCCCCATCGACCAGCCATCCGATCGCCCCCATGTCCGCCCAGGTGAGCGTCGGGTAATTGAAGATGCTGCTGTACTTGGCTTTACCCGTGTGCAATTGATCGACGAGATCATCCCGTTCCGCGCCCAGCGTTTCAGATGCGCTGTAGAGGTACAGGCCATGTCCCGCTTCGTCCTGCACTTTGGCCAACAAAGCCACTTTCCGGCGCAAGGAGGGGGCACGGGTGATCCAGTTACCTTCCGGCAGCATGCCGACAATCTCCGAATGCGCATGCTGGCTGATCTGGCGTATCAATGTCTGCCGGTAAGCATCCGGCATCCAGTCCCGGGGTTCAATCCGGATATCCAGGTCGATCTTGTCCTGAAACTGTTTTTCGATCTCGATAATACTCATCGGCCTATACCATTAATAAGGAAAGTGGTGATTTGTTCACCGATTGCTTGTTCTGTCAACGTGGTTTTCCGGGCTCCGGGTTGGTGCAGCCACCGCAGGGAGGAAAGGATGTGCTGGTAGACGAGGTAGGGATCCATATCTTTTATGACACCGGTCTCCATGCCTTCCTGTACGATTCGAAGATAGTTTATTTCATACGACCGCCTCGCCGCCTTAAAAGCAGACAGGTACGGTTCAGGGAGGTGCCGCCATTCATCGTTAAATACCGTCACCGAACTCTTATCCTGCAGCGCAATCCGGATGTGCAGCCGGATCAGTGCTTTGATTTTTTCCTCTGGTCCGGAGCAGGAAGATTCTATGTCCCGCATCCCCCCGGAGAATGCTTCCGCACACCGGAAGCAGATCGCGATCAGCAAATCATCCTTGGAGCCCATATGATTATACAGGCT
This sequence comes from uncultured Saprospiraceae bacterium, assembly GCA_964617515.1. Classification (GTDB taxonomy): domain Bacteria; phylum Bacteroidota; class Bacteroidia; order Chitinophagales; family Saprospiraceae; genus Opimibacter. The sequence continues at coordinate 22,183 of CAZTXO010000046.1, forward strand.
CGCCGCTCCCAGACCCACCGCCTGGGCAATATCCCTGACCGAAGAAGCCGCAAATCCCTTCTCGCCAAACAACCTCGCCGCTGCGGCATGTATCTCCTCTTTCCTGTTTCCAGTCACTGACATCAGCCTTTCAGAATTACGCTCTCATATAAATCGTCTAAGCGATAGTGAAATATTGCCTAAACCCTATTTCCCATTCTCACGCTCTCGCTTTCTCGCTCTCAGAGAATATCATAATCCAGGATCAACCGCTCGGACCTCGGATGTGCCTGGCAAGTCAACACATACCCCGCATCCACTTCATCCGGTTCTAGCCCGTACTGGATATCCATGTGCACCTTTCCTTCGACCACCAGGGCACGGCAGGTGCTGCAGACGCCTCCCTTGCAGGAATAGGGAAGATCCAAACCGCCCTTCATGGCGACATCGAGGACCGCCTTGTCCCGGTATCCGATCTGGAAATCGGTTTCATGGCCGTCAAAGCGGATCGTGACACGCGACATCCGGTCCTCGCCTTCCAGCCTTTCCATAATCTCCTGTTCTTTCGGCTTGCCGCCCTTGAAGGCACCGGATCCGAACAATTCAAATCTGATCTGTTCCGGTTTGAGGCCCAACAGCATCAGCCCGTCCCGGAGATCGTGGATCATCAGCTCCGGCCCACAGATAAACGCCATGGTAACGTCCCGGATATCAAAAAAATGTTTGGCAAAATCGCCGCATTTGGCCTGGTCGATCCGCCCGGATAAAATATCCACGGACGTGACTTCCCGGGTCAGGATATGGAAGATGGAAAAACGTGTCATGTACTGGTTCTTCAACGCTTCCAGGGCATCGCGAAAAATAATCGACTCGCTGTTCTTGTTGCTGTAAAACAAGGTGGCCTGACCGCCCGGAAAATGTTCAAGGAAATACCGAAGGAGGGACATGACAGGGGTTATGCCGCTGCCGGCAGCAAAAAACAGGACGGAAGCATCTGGGGGCAGGCCGTCAGGAAGGGTGAATTTCCCTTCCGGAGCAGTTACCTCGAAGAGATCTCCCGGTTTCAATACGCGGTTGACATAGGTGGAAAATTTGCCCCCGTACACCAGCTTGACGGCAATCACCAGGTATGGATCACCGGGAACGGAGCAAATGGAGTAGGACTTCCGGATTTCCTCTCCCCCGATGACGGCACGGCAGTTCAGATATTGACCGGGTTGGTAGCTGAATTTCCCTTTTAGGTCTTCGGGCACCTCCAGCCAAACGGAGACGCAGTCGGCAGTTTCAGGCTGAATCCGGGCAATACGAAGTGGGTGATACCGGCTCATGGGGCAAAAGTAGAAAATACGAACAACTGTTCGTATGCGCCCCTTTCTTTGCCACAGCCATAGCCTATTCCTTCGCCCATTAATCCCTACCTTTGTTCCCTTTTTCATACCCGCCCATGCCTGCCAAAAAGAAAGAACACACCGCTCAAGCACAGGAAGGCTGGATCGAAGTGATCGGGGCCCGGGAACACAACCTTAAATCCCTCGATCTGAAGATTCCGCGCGAAAGACTGGTGGTCATCACCGGCATCAGCGGCAGTGGCAAATCCTCCCTGGCCTTTGATACGATCTATGCCGAAGGCCAGCGCCGCTACCTGGAAACTTTTTCTGCTTATGCCAGGCAATTCCTCGGAGGCATCGAACGGCCCGATGTGGAGAAAATAGATGGTCTCAGCCCGGTCATCAGCATCGAGCAAAAAACCTCCGGCTGGAATCCCCGGTCAACGGTCGGCACCATCACGGAGATCTATGACTTTCTCCGCCTTCTGTTTGCCAGGGCCGGCGAAGCCTACTCGTATGTGACCGGCGACAAAATGGTCCAATACACGGAAGAACAGATCCATGACCATGTCATGGAAGCATATGCCAACGACAAGATCGTGATCCTGGCTCCCGTGGTTCGCGGACGGAAAGGGCATTACCGGGAATTGTTTGACCAACTCCGGAAACAGGGATATACCAAAGTCAGGGTGGATGGCGAAATGCTGGACCTCGGCCCCAAGATGCAGGTGGACCGGTACAAGACCCATGATATAGAACTGGTGGTGGACCGGCTCAGCGTGCAGCCGGATAAGACTGCCCGGATCATCAGCAGCCTTTCCAGCGCCCTGCGGCAGGGGGACGGCATGCTGATGGTGATGCGCGCCGGGGATGAATCTCCACGCATGTATTCCCGGCATCTCATGTGCCCGGTATCCGGCATCTCTTACGAAGAGCCTTCTCCCAATTCCTTTTCCTTCAATTCGCCCTACGGAGCCTGTCCAACCTGCAACGGGTTGGGTGAGGTGACGACGGTTGACATGGACAAGATCATTCCCGATCCCTCCCGGTCGATCAACGATCAGGGCATCGCTCCCTTTGGCGAGGTACGGGACAACCATACGTTCAAACAACTCCGCCAGTTGTCGCGGAAGTTTAAATTCACCTTTGCCACCCCAGTGGAAGACATCCCGGCGGCAGCCATGAATATCATTTTACATGGTGGCAGCCCCGGCACCACCTCCGCTCCTGATTACCTGCCGCATGACCTCATTTTTGACCTTGGTGCCGAGGGGATCATACACATGCTCAAGCGCTGGTATGATACGACCACCAGCGAAAAAATCCGGCAATGGGCAGAAAGCTTCATGACCATTACCGTTTGTCCGGATTGTGAAGGATACCGGATCAAAAAGGAATCCCGGTATTTTAAAATCGACGGGCTGCATATCGGGCAACTGGCCACCATGGATTTCGGCGAACTCATGGACTGGTTTGAAACCCTGGAGGAGCGGATGAACGATAAGCAAAAAGCGATAGCCCGTGATGTCACCAAAGAAATCCGGGACCGCCTCCGTTTCCTGGTCAATGTGGGCCTGCATTATCTGCAGTTGAACCGGCCCTCGAGGACCTTATCGGGTGGAGAAACCCAGCGCACCCGGCTGGCCACGCAGATTGGTTCGCAACTGACCGGCATCACCTATATCCTGGACGAACCCTCGATCGGGCTGCATCAGCGGGACAACCAACTGCTGATCCGCTCCCTGCGGGAGTTGACGGCGATCGGTAATTCCGTGCTGGTGGTGGAGCATGACAAGGACATCATGCTGGCGGCGGATTACCTGCTCGACCTGGGTCCGGGCGCAGGCATCCATGGCGGTGAACTCGTCGCAGCCGGGACGCCGAAGGAAATCATGAAAACGCAAAGCCTGACCGGTAAATACCTCAGTCATAAACGATCGATTGAAGTACCAGCCTCCCGCCGGAAGGGGAATGGAAAGAAAATCGTGCTGAGCGGCGCCACGGGGCATAACCTGAAAAACGTGCGGGTGGAGATTCCCCTGGGTTGCTTTATCTGTATCACAGGGGTATCTGGCAGCGGCAAATCATCCCTGATCAACGAGACGCTTTACCCGATCCTTCGCCGGGAGTTGTATCACAGCCTGGAGCGGCCGCTTCCTTTTGAGCGGGTGAGTGGTATCGAACATGTCGACAAGGTCATCGAAGTGGATCAGTCGCCGATCGGGCGGACGCCACGGTCCAATCCTGCCACATACACCGGCGTTTTCACGGACATACGTAATCTGTTTGCCAATGTACCGGAAGCCAAGATCCGGGGATATAAGGCGGGACGCTTTTCGTTTAACGTGAAAGGCGGACGTTGTGAAACCTGCCAGGGTTCCGGGATGCGGGTGATCGAGATGAATTTCCTGCCGGATGTGATGGTTGAATGTGAAACGTGCATGGGCAAGCGGTATAACCGGGAGACGCTGGAGATCCATTACAAGACTAAATCGATCAATGATGTGCTGGAAATGACGGTGGATGAAGGTGTTGAATTTTTCGAACCGGTGCCTTCCATCTACCGGAAGCTGAAGACCCTGCAGGAGGTCGGGCTGGGATATATCACACTTGGTCAGCAGGCGACGACCCTCTCAGGGGGCGAGGCGCAGCGGGTCAAGCTGGCGGAGGAACTCTCCAAGCGGGATACGGGGCAGACGTTGTACATCCTGGATGAACCGACGACCGGGCTGCATTTTGAGGATATCCGGTACCTGCTGCATGTGATTCAGAGCCTGGTGGACCGCGGCAATACGGCCATCGTGATAGAGCACCACCTCGATGTGATCAAGGTGGCGGATTACATCATCGATGTAGGCCCGGATGGAGGAAAGGAGGGTGGTCGCATAGTGTGTTCGGGTACTCCTGAAGTGGTGGCCGGCCATCCTGCCAGTTACACCGGGGCATTCCTGAAGCAGGAATTATACTAGTGTTGGTCTCATCGTCAAAAAAAAACCACCTACCGCTTAGCAAGAAGGGATCTCTGTTGCGTAAGAAGAAGCAGGTGGTCATTGCATAACACCCAAAAAAGAACTAATGATCCTTATGAAGAAGCCCTTGATCAAACAATAGTTCAACGGCTCTTAATTGTCTTAAAATCAATCTTTTGAACTCTATATGCCCTCAAAATCATCGCTGCCAATGATACCTAGCACGCAAAGCAGTATATCGAATACAGATTCCATAATTTGTTTTATTATTTAGACAAATTTAGCTCTGTACTTTAGGGCAGAATGTAACAGAAGTTAGCTATCATTTACATATACTTTTATACGTAAACATTGCTAAACCAAAATATAACATGCTCAATTACAGCATATTATAACACAAGATTGCAAAGAAAATCAACTTTCCTTGTACGCTGTAAAGGTGGGTTCATTTGACTTTGGTTGCAACATGAAAAAGCAAAGACATTTTACAGCACAAAATACAACGAAATGATAATATTTTTATATATATCATTCTATTTATCAATTATTTATAATCCCAAATCGTTGTAAAAATGGCAATAGACTTTCCGCTTTCTTAAAGAAATGAATATTAGATTTCTCTAATCCCATTAGTTTCTAGCTACTCTAATTTAAAAGTATCAACAATTCAACACATTATCTAGAGCTTCCAATGCGACTGGCTTAGTTATGCAAAGTTGTTTTCAAATGGTAAAAGTTGGTGGAGGCATATTATTGATTTGCATGTAAAACCAGAATAGTCTCATCAGAATTTAGTACGATACATTCATTATTATTTTTTATGCAGTAGCAGCTATCAATTATTAAAAGATACTTAATTGAATCCTTGTTTACATGCCTAGCATTATCTGAATTCCCAAGCTGTCCAGGGATAAAAAAAGTAAATAATGCCTCGCTTAGAGCGATCAGTATAGGTAATAATATTGCAGTATTTACAAAACTATTCATCTTACAAAAGATTATTATTTGTTAAGTCTTGACTTGCCATCACAGTAAAATGAGCATAGATATTTAAGCATCAATCCAATGAATATCGGTTTTCGCTCCTCATATTCAGTTGTAAATCCCTGATAAAGTTCGATTGGCCTTGCAAACATGAGAACAAAATAATTTGATATTTTTACAGGATAAAAATCGTTATTTCGCGATTTATTTTATTATAATACATTATAAATCAAGTAATTATACTATATTGTTGAATGAAAACTTTGTATGAATTAAATAGACAAAATTTAAGGCAATCGAAGCTCATTGAAAGTCTTATACCTCAAGAAGAAAATAGCCCATTAAGAAGGTTATACCAACTGTTAAACACAGGGAAAGAGCATGATGATAAAACAATGATGTTAAAAATATATGGCAAAAAAAATATTACTGCTTTTTCGAGATTAAAATCCAGGCTTAGGGAGATATATCTTCAAGGAATTATACTACAAATAAATGAAAACAACAGTTTAGATACTAGATCGAATGAAGCATTAATGGCTTCTAGATATACACTCCTTGGCAAATCTCTTGTCACTAGAGATTTAAATTGGATTACAGCAGCAATATTAGAAAAGTCAATTAGTAAGGCAATAAAATTTAATTTCACAGATGATATACTCTTGCAGTCAAGATTATTAATAAATTATTATTCAGGTGCGGAAAATTACAATAAATACAAGTCAAAAAAATATTTAGATGTTCAAAAAAAATACTTATATGTGTATGAATGGGAAGTAAAAGCTGAAAACTATTATTTAGATCTTCAGAATCTTCAATATAACTCTTTGGCAAATGTAACTGAAGAGTCTAAAAGAAAGGTTGAAAATTACTGCAGGGAGCTTTCCAAAGTAAAGGACATTAATACGTATAGGTTTGTATATAACAGGTATAGAATATTTTCTGCTTTTTATGAATATAATAAGGATTATGAATCAATGCTTAATATTTCTGAATCTATATTAAAAGATTTGAGCCATCATGATTCAATTTCATCTGTAACTATTTCAGCAATTAATGTAAGAAGATTATGGGCCTTAATCCAAGCGGGGCGATTAGAAGATACTGTATCCAATGGATATAAAGCAATGACTAAAACAAATGAAGGATCTGTTGCATGGTATCGACTTGCTCATTATGTTCTCAAAGCAATTTTATTTCAGAAAAAATATTCGAGAGGAGTTGATTTAATTTCACAATTAATGAAACACCCAAAATATATTAAACTAATAGATTATTATCAAGAAATATTCAACACCACACTCGGCTACCTTCACCTCGTGGTGGATTCCGGACTCGCCGG
>CAZTXO010000047.1:0-27581 GCA_964617515.1 uncultured Saprospiraceae bacterium
ATTACGAATTACGAACTTGTGGTGAGCGAAGTCGAACCATTAGGAATTATAGTATCTGCTGTATCCGCCTCTGGCGGAGAAGGAAGATGAATCAGAGGGGGATCGTCAGCAAACCGGCATGTGACAAAACCAAGGCAGGCAGGCAAGTCTAGAAGTCGGCCCCGATCGAAAAATGAAGCAGCGGTTTGCGGGTTGTTTCTGATTCCCAGTTCCACCCATAGTCCACTTTCGCCAGGTAGCCAAACAACATGGTGCGGGCCCCGACGCCATAACCCACGATCAGCGGATTCCGGTAATAATTGACGATCACTTCTACGGTAGGTGGATTTGTCAATACCACGGTATTGAGCGGGTTTTTCGGACCGAAGGGATCGGAGCCATGCCAGGCGGTACCGGCATCGAGAAAACCGACGACCTGGATATTTCGCAGGAAGGAAGAGCGGATCTTTTGCCTGGAGAGATACTGTAACACCGGCACACGGATTTCGGCGTTGACCAGTACCACACTGCTTCCGTTACGCGCATTGTATTTGAACCCCCGCATATTGGCCGCCAGCGACGTGTACGCGAAATCCCTGTCGGAGGGCACGCTGACATTTTGATCAAAGGAGGAAAACAACCAGTTTTCAACCCCGCCGAGATAATAGAGGATCCGCTCTGAACCGAAGGAGGTCGCTGCCGTCAGTCTTCCGGCGAAGATGGTCCGGTGGTCGGGCGAAACATAATGCCGCGCGTCCAAACCAAGGACAGTCATAAAGCCTTTGTTGAACTGAAGTTTCGGACCGGATTCAAACAGATTGAGGTCAAATCGTTTGACCAATTCGACCCAGGCCTTGGCACGCGATCCGGTGCGGCTGTTGACATCGAGCTCCCGGGTATTGTCATAGATCCATTCCAGTTTCAGGCCGAGCCGCTGCGCATCATCGGTCTTCTTTTCGAGGCTGGATTTGTCTGTCGCCAGGGCGATTTGCCTGTCGTTACGAACGGTGGCCGAGAGCCGTACGCTATTGTAGATGTCAAATGGATAGCTCCATTTGATGAGTCCGAGAACGGTCACGAATTGATTGCGATGAAGCGGGTTTTCATCACTGGGGTCTGATTCCGTAATGGATTTCCGGTACAGTGCGTACTGCTTATCGATGCGTGATTTACGACTGTCGAGCACGAGAAAATATTCCGATCCATTAAAAGAAGTAGGAAAACGCGCTCCCCCCGTGATCGTATAGTTTTCCAACAGGTCTTTGATACTGGCTTTAGCCAGGAGCCCGAGAGGCGATGGTTCAAACTCACGTTTGGTGCCGGCATAACTGTCCAGTCCTCCAAACAATACGTCATTATCCATGGTCGTATTGAAATAATCCAGTTTAAACCGGAGCCTGGCGGCAATGATTTTGGATCGTATAAATGGGGTTAAGGCACCGGGATCATACGCCCTGGTATGCGCGGAAGGCATCGAAGTGAAATCCGGAACCGGTGTGACCGTGTCTTGCACAGGCTTTTCTTTCGTCACGGTGATCCTGCTTTTTTCAGGAACCGGAAACGGTGTCTGAAAGAGCAGTCCGGGATCGATTGCTTCTTCAGGTTCGGTTACCTGGAGCGGTATAGCAGGCTGGTCATCCGATTTCGGACGCACTGCCTGTTCGCCGGTTTCCCCCGTCTGATATGGATTGAGCGGTGTGACCTGGATATATGGCAGATTCCATTTTTCGAAACGGTCAATCACCACAGGAGAACCCGGCACGAACTCATGCATCAAAATATCCCGGTCAAACCGGGCCATCATTCGATATACCGGCGGGTCTTCGGATAAACGGGAGACTGCACATCGCTGCCATCGCCCGTCCATATCAGCCAGGCAGATGACCGAATCGTCCCCGGCAAACCGGGCCTTTCGCTCACTGACGTCGGATGTAAAAGTGAGTTTTCTCAGATAAGGTCTGCGGTCTGACAATCCAAGGGCAAAGAGATCAAATGGACCAATCGGCAACAGGGAATCCAGGCCCATTTTCTTCAATGTTTCATCTTTCCGGTTAGACGAAAACAGGATGAGCCGTTCGCCCCGCAAGGGGATGACGGAAGCATCCAGATCATCATAAAAATCTTCCGTCAACCTGACACTCTGACGGGTGACGGTGGCATAGAGATAGAGATCGGAGAATCCGTCTGTGGATGCGTTCAGCATGAGCGTATCGGGGGACCAGTAGTCCATGTCATAGACGCGCTGATATTCGGGCGAGAGTTTATCTATGGAAAAACGCTGATGGTCAACGTCCATTTTCAGGAGATGGAGGATATCCCTTCGTTCGAATAATACGCTGAGTTCCTTGCCATCGGGGCTCCAGGCTATCACCGGAAAATTGAGATCTGCTTCCTGTTCAAAATTGCGGACGCCATACCGGAACAACGCTTGTTTGTCACCGGTGGCCATATCATAAAGCATCACCCGGACGCGACCGTGGTCATTCAGGGTATAGGCCAGTTTTTGGCCGTCAGGCCGCAGACGCATGCGACCGACCGGTACATTCAGTTTTTGCCTGTCCAGGTGGAGATCATGGCGGATAGCCATCGTGTTTTCCGGGCTTGCGGCAAACTGTTTTTCATAAAAGGCCTGCCATTGTCTGGCCAGTTCTTTTGAATCGGCTCCCAGGACATAGAGGAGTCCGTTCTCAAGGCTCCGGTTGATCCGGGTGAGATAGAGGATATTGGAAATGGATGACTTACCGTAATGGCTGGCAATAAAGTACCACATGGAGTGTCCCGCCAGTTTTGGATCTGTTTTTGCCAGGCGGGCGAAATCCTTACGGTACTTTTTGGGATAGGTGAAATAATCGTTGAGCCGGCTTTCAATTTCCGGGCTCCAGGTTTCGCCCAGGTAGGAAACCAGTCCATCCTGGAACCAATCGGGCAGATTGAGCAGGACGGCATTCTGGACAATTTCCTGCAGGTTATTGCCATGGAGCATGGAATTGATATACACGGACGCGATCCCTTCCCGGAGAGATTTGCGAAGCGCATTGTGGTCCCCGTTGAAGTACAGGAAAACTTTGTTTTCCACCACCTTGGTAATGCCGCTTTTATTGACAAACTGATCCTCAATGCCCAGGTTGCTTTGCTTGAGGTCGGTGAGATCGAGATAGACGATGAGCTCGATCTTGTCGTTCATTTTATGTTCGAGGACATGCTGGATGGAAGGATTATCCAGTTCCGCCATCTGGACGACAGTATGGGCGATTTCCCTTCCTTTGCCATACCAGTAGGTGACGAAATTTTCGGTTTCGTACATATCCCAGTGATCAAAGTCGTCGCTGTACTGAATACGGTTTTTGCCAAATTCAGCAGTCACGGCCTGGCTCCGGACGGAGAAAGGAATCAGCAGTATGGGAAATGCGATGAGAAAGAACCTGCCCACCTGACGAATATAGGGGAGATAGGGGAAATTAGCAAGGAGCGGGACGTATGCTTCCGCCACGCCAGCACAACTGGGGGCATAGGGCCAGCCGTATCCGGGCAAACCGGGCCGGAGGAGGTGGTTATTTGATAAAATTGGGGGCGATAAAGAGGATGACGATCATGATCCCCAGCAAGCCTGCGATGAAACAATAATCCGCCATGCGTTCGAGTGTTTTTTCGAGCTTCGGGCGATACGTACGCAGGGAAAGAAAGGAAAGGGTGCAGGCCAGCGCCAGCAGGATGGAGATGATGGCGGTATATTCATCGATGCGCGTTTGTTGCACTTTATCCGTGATGTGCAGGGCGGTGATCACAAATAAGCAGAACCCCAGGAGATTGGCGGAAGCGCTGAGGATGTGCTGAGAGGTCTGATTGGCCATATGCCAAATTAATTGTATTTTCATTAATCACGCCAACGCTTTGTGTTTGATCCCCTGTCGGGAAACCGCGATTGGCAAAGACAGCGAATGAGTCTAACCGTACATACTTTTTGCTTTAATCCGTTTGAGGAAAACACGTATATCATCAGCGCCCCAAACGGAGCGTGTATCATCCTTGATCCCGGTTGCTTTGATGAACGGGAGCGAACGGAACTGTCGCGGTATATCCGGGACAACGGGCTGCTCCCGGAACGCCTCATCAACACCCATTGCCATATCGATCATATCCTGGGCAATGCTTTCGTCGCAAGGGAGTATGCCCTTGGCCTGGAAATCCATCCGGGTGAGTTGCCGGTGCTCCAGTCGGGAAGGATGGTGGCAGGCATGTATGATTTGCCTTATGAAACCTCACCCATGCCCGCTTCTTTCCTGCAGGAAGGAGACGAGGTAGTGTTGGATAACCGCGTCCTGCGGGTGCTCTATACGCCGGGCCATTCTCCCGCCGGTATATGCCTGTACAACCAGGCGGACGGCTGGCTGATCGCCGGCGATGTGCTATTCTACGAAAGCATCGGCAGGACTGATCTGCCCGGGGGAAATCATGATACCCTGATCCGCAGTATTCGGACGCAGCTATTCACGCTGCCCGATGATACCCTGGTGTATTCCGGGCATGGCCCCGAGACCCGGATCGGGTACGAAAAGATGCACAATCCGTTTCTCTGAAGTCCTCCAGGATTGCGATCCCGTCATTTCCAGTCCCCTCTTGCCGGGAGGCGCCCGCCTGCTTAAAAATTATCTAAAAAAATTTGCGCAACCAAATAATTGCATATATATTTGCAATCATTTGGTTGCAAAAAAATTCACCATGGAAATCCGGAGAGATGTATTCCAGGCTATTGCCGATCCTACGCGGCGGGCCATCCTCAGCCTGGTGGCGCTCCAGGCGATGACCCCGAATGCCCTTGCCGAACATTTTGACAGTAGCCGGCAGGCCGTATCCAGGCATCTGCAGATCCTGACCGAATGCCAGCTCGTGCGACAGGAGCAGGCGGGCCGGGAAATCTATTATCATTTCAATCCGAAGAAACTCAAAGAAGTAGCTGATTTTATTGAGCCATTCCGGCAAATGTGGGAATCCCGGTTCAACCAATTAGACCACGTATTATCCACCATGAAAAAGCATAAAAAATGAGTACGGAAAGCAAAACCAAGGTCATCAAGGACCTGAAAGCAAAAACCATCCTGATCACACGGGATTTCAACGCACCGGTAGCCGACGTCTGGCGCGCTTTTACGGAAAGCGCATGGCTCGACCAGTGGTGGGGACCGGCACCCTGGCATGCGGAAACCAAACACATGGATTTTGCCGTCGGCGGCTACTGGCTGTATGCGATGGTGAGTCCGGAAGGAGAAAAGCACTGGGGCCGGATGAACTATCTCGCCATTGATCCCCAAAAGAGTTTCGCTATGGAAGACGGTTTTTGCGATGAGCATGGCATCCTCAACCTGGCTTTCCCTGTTTCCCAGGGGATGAATATTTTTCTGCCGATCCCTGGCGGAACCCGTGTTGAGATGAGCGCCCGGTATCCGTCTGAAGCAGATGTAGAGAAGATTATCGAGATGGGATTTGAGCAGGGTATCACGATTTGCCTCGAACAACTGGAAACCATCCTGGCGGAGCGCGTGCGATAGAGCTGTTGATGGGTGTTGTTTGGGTGGCAGTCTCCTGTGTCGCCCCATTACGGACAAAAGGTCTGACCGGCTCTCTATCTTCGCGGGGTGAGCCGGCATTCCATTCTCGTCCGTCGCATCAGGCACCTCACGGATGCCCGGTATTTCGCTGCCATGGGCGTGGATTATCTGAGCATGGAGCTTCATGCGGACCCGGCATCTTTTTCCCGGTGGCATGCATTGCAATCCTGGATTGAAGGTCCCCAATTATTAGCCGAAATTGCCTCCCCGGATGAAGACCTTATGGCCAGGGCCATCATTGATGCAAATCCACACGGTTTTGTCACTGACAAAACAGAACTCCTGGCGTTGGGCCCCGGCAGGTTATTTATTTTACCCTATCTCCAGTGGGTGTCGGCCGGCAGACCCGCCAATACCAGGGGGCTTTTGTCTTACGATCCTGCAGGATCGGTTTCTTTCCTCAAGGATGAAACAGCAGCACCACTTCTTTTTCTGGAGGCGGACTGGACACCTGACATGCTCAAGAGCTTATTGGATGAAGGGTATGCGGGCGGTATCAGCCTGAAAGGAACCGATGAAAACGAAACAGGAATAAAGGATTATTCGGACATGGACGAAATGATCTATTTCATCCAGGCGCAATAAAAATTTATACAGACAGCCTTTCCACGCCGGGGCCCAGTTCGAATTCAATCAACTGCGGCGCGAACCCGAAACGTTCGAGGTAACTGGCTTCCACAGGTGGATAGAAAGTGGACGCAGCTTCTTCCTGAATGAGACAAAGGATACAGCCTCCAAACCCACCGCCCATCATCCGTGCGCCATGCAGATTGGGATGTACGATAACTTTATCCACCAGGAAATCCAGTTCATCACAGCTCACCTGGTACTGATCACGCAGACCCGCATGCGAAGCATTCAATAAGATACCCGCGCGGCCCGGGTCATTGTGCCGCATCGCCAGCACCATGGCATGAACCCGTTCGTTTTCCTCGAGGACAAAGGTTGCCCGTCGCTGAAGGGGATCCGGCAACGGATGAGCCCTGAGCATATCCGGGGTAACATCCCGCAGACTATGGATCTGTGGAAAGGACGATTGGAGTAAGCTGACAGCCCGCTGACATTCATTGGCCCGCCGGTTATAATCGCTGTCGATAAGGGAATGCTTCACCCGTGTATTGATGAGCAGCCAACGGCATCCCGGTAAAGCCACCGGGTGATAGGTATACGAACGATCGCGGCAATCCAGCATCATGACGGCACCCGCGCGGCTCAGCATGATGGCGTATTGGTCCATGATACCTCCCTGCAACCCGATGACTTCGCGTTCGACCCGGCTTCCCAGCATGGCGAGTTCCTCCCTGGACTCTGTCCCGCCGGTCAATTGTTGCAGGGCATACAAGACCCCGCAGACGAGGGCAGAGGAGGAGGAAATTCCTGCCCCTACCGGCAAGTCGCCGCCAATCAGAAGTTTTAAGGGACCGATCGCCGGGCTGTATAAACTGATCGCGCCCTGGATGTAGCGGGCCCAGGAATATTCTCCGTATTCCCTGATGTCTTCAGGGCTGGTAAATACTTCATCCAGATCGCTGGCAAACCAATGGTGACCTGAATCGGGATTCCTGGATATCAGGACGAACATGCACCGGCTCATTGCCCCGGGCAAGACCCAGCCTTCATTATAGTCCGTATGTTCCCCGATAATATTTACCCTTCCGGGCGCGCGCACCATCACTTCCGGTCCTTCCGGGCCGAAGTGCTCACGCCATTTCAGGAGCAGTGCGTCCATCATCGGATTGGAGCGGGCGTAAGACAGTACGCGATTGGTTTTTCCCGGATTAAAACCAATGACCTCCCAGCGCAGTGCGGAAAGGCCAGGGAATAGCAGCCAGGATCACGATAAGACCGATCAGGTAATACCAGAACATCCTTCGCGCATTCCCCTGCTTGGCCATCCGGTAGCCGAAGGTGACCAGGATCACCGCAATCAGCATCATGGAGATATGCTCGACGGTGAAAAACCGGAGATGCGCATCACTCATGGTGGCGGAATTGAATTGCACTTTGCTGCTGGTAAAATATAAGATCAGTCCGAGGAGGATCTGGACGTGAGTGAAGATCAGGGCGAACAAACTCCATTTGCGGGCCTGGCCGGAGACGGGGCTTTTGCTGCTCATGGCTTTGTAGGCGTTGAAGACCGTGACCAGGATCAGGAGCAGAACCACATAGCGGAGGCCTGAATGTGTATGGACGAGTGCTGGATGCATGAAAAGTGGATTTTAAGTTGGGCTTAAAAGTACACTTATTCGGGAAAGGCTGAAGACAGGATTAACGTTGTTTCGTAAAAACAAGGTTATCAGAATCCAGATGCCTGGACTGTATGTCCGAAGCGGCATCCGTGATTTTTTCCAGTGTACCTTCGGGGCTGATCCGGAAGGGGGAAAACCCCAGGTGAGTCAAATATTTTTCAGCCAGTGCATGCGGATTTTCCGGATGTGCTGAAACCAGGTATTCCAGGATGAGGACAGGATTTTTTTCGATTAAACTGTTTTCCAGTCCCTGGAGGACCTGGAGTTCTCCGCCTTCCACATCGACTTTGATGATGGATGGAAACCGTTCAAAGCCATCCAGTAAATCATCCAGCCTGACCCGTTCGACGCGGTTTATGGATTCCTTGACATGCGGGTACCAGGGTGCCGCTGTGTAAGCCCCGGCTATAATGGTATTATATTCCGCATATGGACCGGGATATTCATAGAAAGTAATCTCCCCGGGGGATTCCCCGGCTGCCCGTTGATAAGACCGGATATTAGGTTGTCGGGCAGAATTGCGCTGCAAAAATGGAAATGAATAGGTTGACGGTTCTAAGGCAATAACCAGGCCTTCCGGGCCAACCCGGGTGGAAGCCAATAGGGAATAATAGCCGAAATGGGCGCCAACATCCAGAAATACATCCCCCTGCCGGAGGGATTGAACCAGGAACCGGGACAACCGAATCTCTGAGTCATGGGATTTGATCCCGTTGAGCCAGATGTCCGTGCCCGAAGGCAGCGCGGTCCACATGGGGACGCCAAAAAAGGTTTGGACTTTGATCGTCCATTCCCGTTTCAACCAAGGATAAAGCAGACGGTTAAACAGCAGGGATACGGGGTAGCGGATAGGTGATGCTATCCACCGACTAATCCTGGATCCGCGCGAACGCCGTTCTGCCCGGAGCAATCTTTCCTCGGTAGTGACATTGCCTTTGCTGCTCATCCGGAAGGGAAATTCATTTCATAGCAGATCACCCTCTCCGGATCCTGGTGGTTGTAAGGAGGGCTGACATGAAATCCGAGTTTCTCATACAATTGCCGGGCGGATTTCATTTGCAGCATGGTATCGAGGATCATGGATCGATACCCCCGGGTCACAGCCTCCCGGAGGATGGATTCCGCCAACAGCCTTCCAAGCTTTTGCCCGCGGCGGGAGGGAATCACATAGAGTCTTTTCATTTCAGCAATACCCGGGGCGAAGGATCGCAGCGCAACACATCCCGCGATTTCCTGGTTGCGGGAGTCAATGGCGATCAATTTGAGTTTGTCCGGCTGGGCATACAATTCCTCGATATGGTCCATCTCCTCTTCAAAGGAAGTAAAGCAGGTGTCGTCATCGAATTCCTTGCGGTAGTCCCGCAACAATTGCTTGATCACTTCCCACTCCCGTGAATTTTCAGGGCACCGGATCAGGATAGGGCCGGGCATAGGCATCTCTTTGTTGAAACCCTAAATTTGAGGGATAAATACCGAACATGGAGGAAAATAAATTTGAACCATCTCCCCTCAACACGGTCAAGCGGCTACCCAAACGGGGCCATTACGACAAAGAGACGATCTATGCCATCCTTGATCAAAACTTTATCTGTCACTTAGCCTGGCAGGAAGAAGGGCAGCCCTTTATCATCCCGACGGCGTATGGCCGAAAAGGCGATGTACTCTACGTCCATGGCAGCAGCAAGAGCCGCATGCTGTCCTCGCTGGCGGACGGGCGGAAGTTATGCCTGGTGGTGACACAGATAGACGGATTGGTGCTGGCCCGGTCCATTTTTCATCATTCCATGAACTATCATTCCGTGGTGATCTACGGGACTGCGACGGAGGTCAAGGACGAAGAAAAAATGGAGGCCCTGCGCATCGTTTCCGAACAGATCATCGCCGGACGCTGGGAGGAAGTCAGGGTGCCCAATGAAATAGAAATGAAAGCGACCACTGCCCTGCGCATCGATATTGAAACCGCCTCCGCCAAAATCCGTACCGGCCCTCCCGCTGACGATGCGGAAGACTATGATCTGCCCGTATGGGCGGGCATACTGCCGGCGAAACTGCAGTTTGAAGCGCCCGTCACGGATCCGGCCATGAAATCCGGTCAGCCTGTTTCGAAGAGCGTCTTGTACCGTATGCATCGATCCATTCCCTAATCCAAAACCTTAAATCATTCCCGCCATGTCACGACAACACGTAGGCTACCCGTTCGAACATACCAAGAAACCTCTATTGGACATCCCCTCGTATCGCCGGCGTCAATTCACCTATTTCCTGTATGCGGTGCTGCTGATATCGGTCAGCCTGGGCATCGGGATGGCTGGTTACCGGTACTTTACCGGGATGGATTGGATCACCGCATTTTACAATGCGTCGATGATCCTGACCGGGATGGGCCCGGCGGATCCCATGCCAACCGCAGGCGCTAAATTATTTGCCGGGGTTTATTCACTTTTCAGCGGCGTTATCTTTTTAGGCACGATCGCTATCCTCTTTGCGCCGATGATCCATCGTTTTTTTCACCGGATTCATTTGGATGTTTAGGGCTTAGCGAAATGGCCTACTTTTATACCCGATTAAACAACAGCCACCATGCTTTATCCCTATTTGTCCATCAATGGTGAAATACTGCACAGGGACCAGGCCCTGATCCCGGTTTATGATCTGGGCCTGTTAAGGGGCCTTGGCGTCTTTGATTTTTTCCGGGTGCTGGATGGCGTACCTGTTTTTGCGGGGGATCACATTGCCCGGCTTCAGCATTCGCTGGACCTGATGGGACTTCAGGTCCCTTTAGCGGCGGTCGACTGGCTTGAGAAAATCAACGCCCTTATCCGGGCCAATGCTGTTGAACGGGCCGGCTTCAGGGTTGTGGTCACCGGGGGATTCAGTGAGGACGGCTATACCTTGCCGGAGCAACGGAATATATTCATGATGCTGCATCATCTGCCTGAAAACGACCCGATGACGTACCAACGGGGGATCAGCCTCCTGACCTCTTCTTATCAGCGGGAATCGCCGGATGCGAAAACCACCATTTATGTTCAGGCCCTACGCATGCAGCCGGCGTTAAAAAAAACCGGCGCATTTGAAGTGCTGTATCATTGGCAGGACATAGTCTCCGAGTGTTCACGATGCAATATCTTTTTTATCGACCGGAAGGGCGTACTCCATACCCCTGCCACCGGCATGCTCCGGGGGATCACCCGAAAACAGGTGCTGGCCATCTGCCACGAACACCAGATCCCGGTGGAAGAACGGACGGTGTATTATCATGAAATACCGGAAATGGCGGGTGCTTTCCTGACGGCTACTACCAAGGGGGTTCTGCCTGTCGTCAAAATTGACGAAAAAAATATAGGGGATGGCCAGGTGCATCCCCTGTGTGTAAGGCTGAAAGGTCTTTTTGAGGAAAGAGTAGAGCAGTATATCGCCTCTGCGCGACTGGTGCAGATGGTGATGTAATACTCCGCGGAGAGGGATTATTTCTTTTTCGCTTCTTCCCGGTATTTTTCCATGTCCATGTAGGGAAATTTTTTGGACGCTTTCCGCATCAACGTATCCATCAACACGTTCATGTCACTTCCCAATCCGCGGGAGAGTTGCTTGTCATATTTCCACAAGAGTGTGCCGTCCGCCGCATTACTCAGGTTGATGGTGATATTCCCGGCATTGGTTGGTCCCCAGACGCCAAAGACGACCCCGATCGCCACGGAGGCGCCTTCAGACATCGGTTTGGTGGTTTGCAGGCTTCCGCCCATGACAGCATCTACCCCGAGAATCCCGGCCAGCTCCTGGGGCGTGTGCGTCTTGAGCTCTTCCGGCGTGATCCCCGCTTTTAAAAGCAGCGCATTGGTGGCCTGGACATCCTGGAATTCGATATCAAAGGGTTTGGATTTTTGTTTTTTCAAAAACCAACTCACGAGGGCATCCTGGGCGGCTTTCCCTTCATTTATTTCCATTTCTTTCAACTGTTCTTCCGAGATGGTCTTGCGTTCATCCGGACGAAGGCCGATCTGGACGTCAAAAGGAATAACCGCCACTTTTTTATGGTTTTTAGCCAATTGGTAAAACTTCGGATGGACATAGATGGCCCTGGACTGCCCGAAAGCGGATACGATCACCATGGCCAGCATCAGGGAGAAGAAAATCTTTTTCATGATTTACTGATTAGACCGCAAAGGTGAACGCTTTCCATGCGGTTTGGCAATAAAATGCCTCTTAAAGTTTCGTTATTTTTTCCTCGTTGTTTGACGGAAAGGATCCGTCCGAATCCACTGCTTATCCCGTACTTTCGTTGTATGAAGACCCATTCAAAACCTGCTATGCTTTTCCGGAATCGCGTGATCCGTTTCCTGACCGGTATTGCCCTGTTGCTCCTTTATGGGCACCCTACCTATGCCCAGGTAATCGAGGTCCAGCCGGTATTTCCCAAAGTCAATGATGACATCACGGTTACCTTCAATGCCGTTGAAGGCAATGGCAACCTGCTGGATGTCACCCCGGTTTACGCGCATACGGGCGTGATCACTTCTCAAAGTGTGGCTCCCAATGACTGGAAACATGTACAAGGGGTATGGGGAACACCCGATCCCAAAGTATTGATGCAGTCCCTGGGGAATAACAGGCATTCCCTCAGTTATAATATCCATGATTTCTACGGCATCAATGCCGGAGAGGAAGTTAAGTCCCTTGCTTTTGTTTTTCGTAATGCGAATGGATCGATTGTGGGCCGTGCCGGGGACGGATCGGATATTTTTTACCCGGTTTATCCGGACAATGCCGCTTTTCAGTCGGTTTTGCTCTCCCCGCAACAATCCGCTCTTGCCTTGTTTGAAAATGAGGTATTGCCCATCAAAGGGGCGGCCAGCCAGGATGGAGACCTCTACCTGATCGATAATGAAGATACGCTGACGCAGACCTTCGGCAATCTCATCGAATATGCGCTACCGATAACGATCTCGGGCAATCATACCGTTCGATTTGTCGCTGTCCAGGGAGCCGATACGCTGGTCAAATCATTCTTTTATACGGTGATCGTCAGCGTGGATATTCAAGATCCGCCACCAGGCCGTGAGGATGGCCTGACCCTGCTCAGTGATACGACGGCCTATTTTCAACTTTATGCCCCGGGCAAGTCGTATGTTCACCTGATCGGGGATGTGACCAGTTGGGATCCACGATCGGAGTACCAGATGAAGCGATCGGCCGATGGCAATACGTGGTGGCTGGAAGTCGGTAACCTCCTGCCCGGAGCGCGATACGGGTACCAGTATTTAGTGGATGGCGGCATCCGGATCGGGGATCCATACAGCACGCTTATTTTAGATCCCTTCAACGATGGCGCCATCGATGAGGCCACCTATCCGGACAGACCACCTTATCCCTTTGGAAAAACAACCGGCAATGTGACGAGTTTCCAGATGGCCCCGGTGACCCCTGTTCCGGCATTGCATCCAAAGACATCCAAATCGGACCTGATCATCTATGAGTTGTTGCTGCGTGATTTCCTGGCCGCGCATTCCTTTGCTGTGTTGGAAGATACCCTGAGTTACCTGCAGCGCCTGGGCGTGAATGCGATCGAGCTCATGCCGGTGCAGGAATTTGAAGGCAACTACGGATGGGGATATAATCCTTCCTATCACATGGCGCTGGATAAATATTATGGGCCTTCGGACCAACTTGGATCCCTGATTGAGGCCTGCCATGCGCGGGGAATGGCGGTAATCCTCGACGTAGTCTATAATCATGCGTTCGGTCAGTCTCCCTTCGCTATGTTGTATTGGGATGCCGTCCAAAACAGGCCCGCAGCCAATAATCCATGGCTCAATCCGGTGGCCAAACATGATTTTAATGTCGGGTACGATTTCAATCATGAAAGTTCCGCGACCAAGTATTTTGTCAAACGTGTGCTCTCCTGGTGGATGGAAACGTATGGCATAGATGGATTCAGGTTTGACTTAAGCAAAGGATTCACGCAAAACAACACGCTTGGGAACACGGCCGCCTGGGGTCATTTTGATCAGTCCCGTATTGATATCCTGCAGGAATATGCGGATCATATCTGGTCCATCGATCCCGAGGCGTATGTGATCCTGGAACATTTTGCCGATAATGATGAAGAAAAAGAACTGTCTTCCCGTGGCATGATGCTCTGGGGCAATATGAATGGCGCCTACCGGCAAGCTTCCACCGGATATGGTGGCAGTGATCTCAGTGGTACGTGGTATATCAATCGTGGTTGGTTGGAGCCCCACCTGGTCGGATATATGGAATCCCATGATGAAGAGCGGCTGATGTATAAGAACCTGACCGCCGGCAACAGCGCTCCCGGGTACAATATCAAAGACCTCAACGTTGCCCTTAGCCGGATTGAACTCGTCTCCGCTTTCTTTTATACCATTCCCGGCCCCAAGATGATTTGGGCGTTTGGCGAACTGGGCTATGATTATTCCATCAACACCTGTGTGGACGGTTCGATCAACAACAATTGCCGGCTGGATCCAAAACCCATCCGGTGGGATTATCAACACCATGTTTTGCGTCAGCGTATTTACGACATCGACCGGGCCCTGATTCAACTGCGCCAGCAACCTGCCATGCAGGAAGGGAGTCTTCAGATCAGCCTGGCCAACCAGTTTGAGAAGAAAATGCAGTATACCCACCCCGATATGGACATTGTCATTGCCGGTAATTTTTATGTAGGAGCGAGGAATATAGCTCCCGGGTTTACCCGCACCGGCTGGTGGTATGACTATCTCGAAGGAGACAGTCTGCGGGTCAATCAATTGGATACATCGTTTTCATTTGGTCCGGGTGAATACCATCTCTATACCACCACACGAATCCCGCTGGGATTCGATATCACCACCGCCCTCCGTGATCCGATCCTATACGCCGCCTCTCTCGTGATCATGCCAACGATCAACCGGGGAACATTTAGCGTCCTCCTGCCTGATGGCGTCATCCCGGGGAAGATTTGGATAAGCGATATGTCCGGGAGGCCTGTCCCGGCAAGCATAGCAATCAGCCCGGAGGAGATCCAGGTGATAGCGGATACCCTGCCTGCCGGAATGTACCTGGTTGAACTCATGGCGGATCAAACCTTGTATATCGGGAAAATAATTGTCCAGGATTAAAGGGCTTCCCCGGATAACATCTGAACCTTGATTAACCTGATCTATTGTCCTTTACCGTAACGATCCTGAGCGAATATGCCGAAGTAAAAGGAGGCGCTGAACGCTTTCTGCAATACGTATTCCACGGACTTGAAAAAAAAGGGGTTTCCTATTCCAGGGTCGACCTGGAGAACATTTTGCCGCCATCCTGTTTTGCACCCGCCCCTTCCTGGAAAAGACGTGCCCGGAGAATGCGGGTCTATCCGGAAATCGTAGAAATCATCAGAACGCACCTTGCGGCTGCGAAGCCTGACCTGATCCATATCAATACCAACCATCTCTACACCTCCAGCGTCATCCGGGCCACCGAAAAGCTTACCATTCCCGTGGTGTATTTCGTCCATGATTCGCGGACATTAAGCCCCCTCAACACGTGGTGGTTCAGGAAAGCCTATCCGCGGTTTATATTCATGACCCATTCGATCCTGACATACGGGCTTCTTGCCGCGCAAAAACGGAATGCCCGGCTCATCAAAGTTCCGTTTGACCCTGTGCGATGGTTGATCCATTCGTCAACTCATCCGGAGCCGGTTCAAAACGATCTTCTCTATGTGGGCCGGTTGGAAAAGAATAAAGGGGTTTACCTGCTGGTGAAGGCTATGGAAGAGGTCAACCGGAAAATTCCAGGGATCAAACTGACATTACTGGGGGATGGATCCCAGCGAAAACGCCTGGAAGCGCTTATTGAAAAGAAAAAGCTGCAACAGTGCATTTTCCTGCGGGGCCATCAACCGGATGAAGAGATCATACGCTACTACAGGGGTTCGAAAATCATGGTACTTCCATCTCTGGATGAATCTCTCGGTTATGTCGGCCTGGAAGCGCAAACCCTGGGGCTGCCTGTGATTGCTTTTGAGACAGATGGCGTGAAGCGTTGGTGCCGGCACCTGGAAACAGGAGTGATCCTCTCCGAAAAAACACCGGCGTCCCTGGCCCGGGCGATTGTGACACTCCTGGAGGATCCCGGCCGGATGGCCCGGTACGCGGAAAATGCGCGGCAAATATCCGCACGCAAACCATATAATGCTTCCGACCTGGAAATCGAGGAAGCGTATTTGTCGATCCTGTCATGATGAAACGTGCCGAACTACGCAAGCTGTTCTTTCTTCCGGAAAAACTTCGGGCGAAGTTTCAGCACCTAACGCACCTGGACAGACCGGAAGGATCACGGATCCTCGTATTATCTCCCCATCCTGATGATGATGTGCTTGGATGCGGGGGAACGATTGCCCTGCATCGTCAACTGGGGCACCAGGTGCGGATTGTTTACCTGACGTATGGTGAAAAGGGGATACCTGGCTTACGACCGGACCAGGCCATGACGATACGGCAATCAGAAGCCACGCGGGCCGCGGCAGTATTGGGTGTCGAATCACCGTATCTCCATTTTTTGGCCCTTCCGGACGGGCAATTGCTGGCCCATGTGGATCGTCACCTTGGGCTGATGAAGCTATTGGAGGACACAACCCCTGACGTTATCTACCTCCCTTCGTTTATCGAGGCACACCGGGATCATTATGCCGCCAATCTCCTGTTAAAAAACAATCTCCGCAGGAATTGCATGATCTCCGCCTATGAAGTCTGGACCCCGCACATGCCCAACCGGCTGATCAACATTTCCCCTGTCCTGGAAATCAAGAGGCGTGCCATGCTGGAGCATGAAAGTCAGTTGCGTGAATTGGATTACCTTGATGCCCTTCTTGGGCTCAACCGATACCGGGCCGGGATGTTTCACCGGGGCATGGCATATGCCGAAGCATTCCTGTACGGTCCTTCGGGATCCTATTTCCGGCTGTTTGAAGAAGGGATTACCTGACATGGAAATGCAAGAAGTGTTTATTTTATCCTCCACATCCATTCCTGTTGATGTATGGCGAAGAAGAAGAAAACCAAACCCGCGGAAATCCGTCGACCCGATAAGACCGTTCAGAAAGGTCCCAGGGGCAAATCCTGGATAGAATCGGCCAATGCCTTCCTGGAAAAGCAATTTTATAAAGTCCTTGCCGGGATATGCGTGCTGTCTCTCGCCCTGAGTGCCGTATACTATATCCAGGGACATAATACGCCGCTCAAAAGCCTGTATACCTGGCAGAACAGCGACATGAATTTTTTTGATCAATGGGCGGTGTACCTGTCCAAGGGAAACTGGTGGTGTGACACCATCATCCATCCGTATCATGACTGGCATGATGATTTTGCCAAAATGTACCTGGAAAAATACCCGGATGTTGCCGCCACCTACTATGCAGGGACCACCAAAGAGGGTGTTCCGGATACCCTGGCCGCGAGGCACGCCCTGATCAACGACATCTACAAAGGCAAAACCTACCACCAGGAACCGCTCTATACCTATATGCTGGCCTTCACCTATGCGCTGTTTGGCCATCATCATGAATGGGTGTATTTCTGGCAATTCCTTTTTGCCGCCTTTACCGGAGTCCTTATTTACCTTGTCGGAAAGCGGTTTTTCAGTCCGGTGGCGGGGCTATTGGGGGCATTGTTTTACCTCGGGTGCGCCACCATCATGGTATTTGAAATGGTTTTGCTGCGGACGACGCTGACCAATTTCTTTACCATGCTTTTGCTGTATACCTATCTGCGGGCGTTGGACCAGCCCGGGTGGAGAAACCAGGTTTGGTTTGGCGTTTCGTCCGGCGTCGCCTTGCTGGCGCAGTCCTATTTTATCCTGTTCCTGGTACCGGCCTGGGCGTGGCTGGCCTGGACGCAGCGAAAGCAAATGAAACAGGTCAGCGTGCAGGCCCTTGCTTTTATGGCGGCATTGCTCATCACGATGTCTCCCCTGGTCATCCGCAACCTGAAAGTAGGGGTGCCCCCTTTTGCCATGGCCGGACATGGCGCGATGGCGTATATCCCGATGAACACCAAGTATGCCGCACCGATGGAGTCTTTTTTCATCGACATACCAAGCTATGTCAAATTGCGGCATGACGGCAATGGTAAAATGATCAAGACGGCCCTGGCGTGCCTCGGCACGTTTGATACCTTCGGGAGTTTCTGGAAAGTCTATAGCCAAAAAATCAATGGCTTGTTTATGTGGTATGAAATTCCCAACAACATGAGTTATTACATGTTCAGGGAGTATGCGTCCATACTCAAAATCCTGCCGGTCCGGTATTACCTGATCGCTCCTCTTGGCCTGGCGGGGCTCGCCCTGGGTTTATACCGCTATCGCTGGAAATTTGTTCCGTTCCTCATCATGGTGGTCGCCTCCATTTTTCCATTGTTCATTGCGGGTAATCTCGCGCGCTACCGTACGCCGCTGGTCATCCTGATGTGCCTGGCCGCTGCTTTTTTCATCTTCCAGGTCCTTCAATGGTTTCGGGAACAGAAAAGGACGAGCGCCCTGATCGGGTTGGGGGTGTTTCTATTGGCTTTTCTCTACACGTCCAGCCTGGTCAAAAAGACCATGTTTGTCATCAATACCAATGACCTGGACCCGATGTACAAACTGCATTTTGCCAACCGGCTGCTCAAGCTCGAACAGGAGCAGAATGATGCGGAATATCTCAAGCTGACGACTGAACTCATGACCTACATCCCGGATTATTTTTTCAACGCTACCCTTCAGGACCCGATCAAGGCCAGCAACGAGGCGGAAGCATGCCGGTATGTGGCGGGGCTGATGAATATGCATGCCGGGACGCTCGAACTGATGCACCAGGACAGGGAAGCGGCTTATTACAAGGATCGGGTGGCGATCCTCAATCAAAGGGCCGATCATTTTATGAGTCAGATCAAGCGGTAACGTCAGGCCATTTCCTGAACGACCTCCCGGACCTGCGGCACCATGCGTTTGAGCATGGCTTCGATACCGGACTTGAGGGTCACGGTACTGGAAGGGCATCCGCTGCAGGCACCCTGCATCGTCAGCGTGACGATGCCATCGTAATAGGACTTAAATTCAATATTGCCGCCATCCATCTCCACCGCGGGTTTGACATAGGTGTCGATCAGTTCACGGATGCGCTTGACCATTTCGCTGTCGTCTTCGCTATAGCTGATTTCGGACATGCGTTTTTCTTCCATGGCGGTCATCGCTTCAGCGAAACCATCCAGGATGACGGGTTTATCCCCGGTGATATAGGTTTTGATGAAATCCTTGGTGCGGATCATGAGGTCATCCCAGTCATAATTCATTTCCTTGGTCAGGGTGATGAAATTGTTGCAGATGTACACTGACTTGACATAAGGGAGGTCAAACAGGGCGGCAGCCAGGGGAGAATATTCGTCCGCGAGTTCCCGGGTCCGGAAATCGGCGGTACCGGAATAGAGCATCTTGTTGGTCACGAACTTGAGCGACTCCGGGTTGGGTGTCTGCTCGGTATAGATCAAAACCGGGTTTTTGACGGCGGTGGATTCCATGTCCTAATAAAGGATTTAAAGGCAAAATTGTTCAGTCACGACAGGGGCGCAAGGGCAAAGTTCGGTAATTCCGGGCTATTCGATACGCCAAAGCCGGGTGTTATCCCTTTTTAACGGAGACGCTGGGTATACGCTTCCGCCTTCGCGGCAATATACGCGCCAATCGAAAGACATGCCGTGGCCGCGGGGCTGGGCGCGTTACAAAGATGGAGCATCCGCTCCTGTTCGATGATCACATAATCATCCACCAGGTTTCCATCTTTGTCCAGCGCCTGGGCACGTACCCCCGTCCGGCTTCGATACATATCCGGGCTGCTTAAGACCGGTACCAATTCCCTGACGCGGGACAGAAATGCCGCCTTTGAAAAGCTACCACGCATTTCAGTCATTCCTTTTTTCCAATGCTTCATGGCCAGTCTTTGAAATCCACGGTACCGCAGGATTTCCATCAATTCACCCGGATGAATATCCAATCGTCTATACCCTTCCCGCCGGAAAGCCAATACCGCGTTAGGCCCCGCTTCAACACCGCCGTCAATTCGTTTGGTCAGATGAACACCCAGGAAAGGGAAATTGACATCGGGCACCGGGTAGATCAGGCCCCTCACGTATTTCTCTGCTGCCGGAATGAGGGTATAAAATTCACCCCTGAACGGAACGATCTGATGCGGGGAGGTTACGCCTGCCATACGGGCCAGGGTATCCGCATAGAGCCCGGCACAAGCTATGGCAAACCGGCTATGGATGACCTGGAGATCTCCATGCAAGGCAAGGCCGTCCGTTGATTCTCTGATCGCCTTCACTTTAAATCCGGTGAGAATGGTCCCGCCCTGCAACCGGATCAACTCGGCGAGTTTGCTGGCTACCTTCCGGTAATCGATTATCCCTGACTGCGGGATCCAAATTCCTTCAATGCTCCGGGCGTAGGGCTCGATTTCCTTGACTTCGGTTGGGTCAATGCGTTTGATACCGGTCAGCCCGTTTTGCAGGCCGCGGTTATAGATTTCATGCAGGACCGGGAGTTGTGATTCCTGCACGGCGAGGATGACTTTGCCGCAGCGTTCGTAGGGAACCTGGTGAGTCTGGCAGAAATCCAGGAGCATGGAATAGCCTTTGACGCAATTGATGGCTTTTGCGCTGCCGGGCTTGTAATAGATGCCGGAATGGATGACGCCGCTGTTGCGATCTGTCTGGTGGGTGGCGATGGCATTTTCCTTTTCGAGGAGGGCCAGGCGGAGTCCGGGATGCTTTTGGAGGAGATGCCATGCCGTGGCCAGGCCGACGATGCCGCCGCCGATGACAGTGAGGTCGAAAGAGGTCGGGGCCATGGGTATAAAATTAAATTAATGCATGAAAATCAGGAATAAACAAGTGCGTTAATATTTTAATACTGACGTATGTTTTAAACATAAGCACCGGGCTGTTACACTTTCATCGATCCGGCATCCTTTGTTTAACTTTTACCGGGCATTTCCCTCAGATCCGCTTACTTTGACCACATGAGCCAACGACTCTTCCTCACCACCCTGATCTGGCTCGTTCTGGTCAACCTGCTCATCAAGACCATCTTCATTTTCGGCATTGACCTCCAGGTGCAACACCAGGTAGGTCAATCGGCTTATGGGTTGTACTTCACCCTGCTCAACCTCTGCTATATTTTTCAGATCATCAACGATTTTGGGCTCAACCTGCTGCACAATACTGACACGGCACAACACGGTAACATCCGGCAGGCCCATTGGAAGACAATTGTCCGGATGAAGGTATTTCTCTCACTGACCTATGCAATTATTGTCTTTGGAATTGCCTATGCGCTGGGACTTACTACATCCTGGACGATCCTGTGGTGGCTGGTGATCAATAATGTCCTTGTCTCCTGGATCACCTTATTGCGCGCCGGAATCTCCGGGATGGCCCTCTACAAAACCGAAGCGATGATCTCGGTATTGGACAAAGTGCTCATGATCCTGATCTGCGGAGTGCTATTCCGGATCATGCCGTCTTTCCGGATGGAATGGTTTGTCTGGGCCCAGACGGCATCGCTGGTGATCACAGCTATAGTCGCCTTTGGGTTTTCGAGAAAGCTTTGGCTAAGCATGGTGCCGAAGGAGACTGAAGAGGCTTCCGGTGTGCTGGTCACCTTCAAATCCACGATCCCTTTTTGCCTCGCGACGTTGTTGATGTTTTTGTATACACGCTCGGATACGATCCTGCTCAAAAAACTTTTGCCGGACGGTGAACATGAGGTGGGCGTTTTCGCAGCAGGGTTTCGGTTACTGGACGCAGCCAACATGATTGCCTTTCTCTTTACTCCGCTGCTGATACCCATGTATGCGCGGTTGCAGCAGGACCAGAAAGAAACCGCCGGCCTGATCCGGTTGGCTACGGGACTGATGATTGTCCTGACTGCGGTCATCGGTATCGGAGGCTATCACTGGGCATCCCCGATCATGCAGCTCTGTTATGGCCGTCAAGACCATCAGTGGGTGGCGACCTTCAGTTGGCTGATCCTCGCGCATGTGCCGATCGGCCTGATGTATGTGTTCAGCAGCTACCTGACGGCTTCTTCGCGCCTGAAACCACAAAATATCCTCTTCGCCGGTAGCGTGATCCTGAACATCGGCCTCAACCTGGTGCTCATACCGGCCTTTGGTACGATCGGTGCAGCATTGACCGCGTTTGTGACGCAAAGCGTGACGGCCCTGGGATTGATCTTTCTGGTACACCGGTATCTTCAACAGCCGTATGAAATCCGTTGGGTGGGCAGGATTCTCCTCTTCTTTGCAGGGCTCATAGCCGGGGGTTGGCTCTTAAAAACGATGACGATGGCCTGGTGGATCCAACTCCTGATCTTTATCCTGTGTTGTTCGGGTGCGGCATTTGTATTGAAGCTGCTGGATTACAGGAAGATGAAAGAGCTGCTCCTATCCAAAGGCTGATTCAGGATTTACAGAATTATAGAATTTTCAGGATGGCCTATATCCAGTGTCTGGATCAGGATTTACAGAATTATAGAATTTTCAGGATGGCCTATATCCAGTGTCTGGATCAGGATTTACAGAATTCTGGAATTCCAGAATTGACAGAATTGTCTTAACTTTTCATTTCACCAAACCGTTGAAAACATGGAACAGGATCCGCTTACGTATAAGATTATTGGCTGTGCCATGAAAGTTCATAGCATCATGGGCCCGGGATTCCAGGAAGTCATTTATCAAAGGTGCCTCGCTATTGAATTTCAGAGGGCTGGATTATCATTTGCCCGCGAACAGGCACATAAGGTTTACTATTCGGAAATTGAAGTGGGAACCCGACGGGCTGATTTTGTTGTGGAGAAAGCAGTCACCGTTGAGCTAAAAGCTAAAGTTCGTTTGGAGGATGCTCATATTGCCCAGGCAAAAAATTATACCGTGGCTTATGATTTTCCAAAAGGATTATTATTCAATTTCGGCGGGAAGAGCCTGGAGTATAAATTGCTATTTAACCCTAAATATTTCCCCAAAGGAGCAGCTCCTGCCTGAGTCCTGATTTGATTCGCATAAAAGGGATATTAATAATTCTGAGCACTATCCAATTCAGCAAATCCTGATCCTGGTTTTGGTTACTTCAGTTTCTCCAGGTATTCATTTTCTTTCTTCCGGATCAGCTTCACCTCTTCCTCTTCGTGATCATCGTATCCGCAGAGGTGCAAGATACCGTGGATCATGACCCTGTGCAGTTCATCATCAAACGCGATGCCCAATCCGGAGGCATTGTCCCGCACGCGGTCGAGGCTGATATAGATCTCCGCGATGACCGGATCCGTATTGAGGGGAAAAGTGATGATATCCGTGTAGAAATCATGATCCAGGTGCGCCTGGTTGACCTCGAGCAGGAATGCATCCGAGCAAAAGATATAGTCAATGCGTGCCAGCTCGTATCCTTCGGATTCGATGACATTACGAATCCAGCCCATCCACCGGTCGGGATCGGGGATATCCAGGTGTACATCATGACAGGTAAAAAAAATACCGGTTTCCGGTTCGTCCGTATCCGGCCAGAAGGGCGTTATATCTTCCACGTCAGTTGTACCGTGCGGCCATGATCGAGGAAATAGATCTCATCCGTGAGCTGCTTCATCAGGAAAACGCCGCGTCCGCCTTCTTTTTCCACACGATCCTTATTGGTTGGATCCGGAAGTTGGTCGGGGTCGAAACCGCTTCCTTCATCGGAGATGAACAACTGGATACGATGGGATTGCCTTTTACAGGACACCACGATTTTTTTCCGGGTATCCATCCGGTTGCCATGGATGATGGCATTATTGACCGCTTCCGTCAGGCTGATCAGGATATTGGAATACAGGCTTTCGTCGATATTCATCTTACTGACGAGGCGTTTGACGAAATCCTGGACTTCGCAGATACAGTCAGGGTCAGACGGTAATTTTAATATTTCAGGTTTGGCGTTAATAGCCGGATCCATTTGAGTGTTTCAGCGATTGGTAGTATTCCTCGACGAGAAACTTATAGTACGGTTTCAGGTCCGGGGACACGGATTTGTACTGTTCGATTTCCGCTTCCCGCTGGCGGATGTATTGTTCCAGGGCAGGAGGCATGGAGCGTTTTTGCTCGCGGGCGGTCTCGGCCTGGCGGCGTTCGTCCTGTTCGCGCTGGCGTTCAGATTTCTCGGCTTCCAACAGGCGGGTCATGATGTCCTGCTGGCGTTTGAGTGTTTCATTGTCGAGACGCTTATTGACCAGGTCGATCTCGATTTTATTCATGTCATCGGACAGGCGGTCCAGTTCAGGATTGCCTTTTCCCTGTTCTTTTTTCTCCTTCGATAGGTCGTTGAGGGCTTTGCGCAGGGCCGCCTGCCTGGCCGCCAGCTGGGCAAATTCCTTGCTCATCTTCCCCTGTCCTTCCTTCTTCATCTGATCCGACAGTTTCTGCATATCCCCGTTCAACTCCCCTTGTCCCTGGGTGATTTTATCCATCGGGACGCGGCCGCTCTTGCCACTGCCTTTACCTCCCGGCTTGTTGCACATCTGGCTTCCGGGCATCATGGAGGACATTTGCTGTTGCATCTGGTTCATTACCTCACTCAACATTAGTGCCAAATCGTTCAGATAGGTCATCGTGCGTTGCTGATGGTCGCTGGCCACCACTTTATTCCGGTCTTCCAGCTGCTCCAGGCCTTTTTTCAGGTTTTGCTTGATATCGGACACCTTCTCCTGGACAAAGCTTTCGATCTGGGTCACCCGTTTGCTCAGGGCATGGAGCGTGTCCTCGACGACCTTAAAGTCGTCCTTGATTTTGTACTGTTCCTGTACCAGGCCGACATAGCGGGGCGTGGAGACCTCGACCGCGTTGAAATCATTGATCAGGTTTTCCTGGTCAAAGGAAAGCGTCACAAGATTTTCCAGCAGTTGGCGGAGCATGGCCATGTCTTCTTCCATGGAGGCCATTTCTCCCTGCTGCATATTCGATTTCATCTGGTTGGCCAGGTTTTTCATCCGCTGGGATGCGTTCTTCTGGGATTTGGAAGCGCCTTTGTTTTGTTTTTGTTCGAGTTGCTCCTGGCTGTTTTGCATGTCCTGGTCGATCTTCTCCATTTGCTCGTCCGTGCCTTCCATGTTCTTGGGCCTTTCGAGTTCCTGGTTCTTCTCTTCCAGTTCTTTCATTTCCTTCTGCATCGCATCAAACTTCTCATTCAGCTTTTCCTGTTCCGACTTCAGTTCTTCATTTTCCTTCTTGTTTTCTTCCGTCTCGTTGCCCAGCTTTTCCTGTTCCTCCGCTAACTGGTTGAGTTTTTCGATCTGCTGCTCCATTTCCGCCTCCACCTGCAGTTGTTTAAACAGTTCGAGCATGCGGTCCAGTTCCTTTTGGAGTTCTTCATCGTGCTGCTCAAACTGTTCCATCATGTCCATGGTGCTTTCTTTCTCCATCTCCTTCATGAGCTCTTCCATTTTCTTCAGGAGATCCTTCATGTCTTCGTCATTCATTTCTTCCAGCAGCTTCTGGATCTGCTCCTGTTTTTTGAGCAATTCCTCGGAAGGTTTGCTGTGCTCGGGCTGGTTTTGGAGGTTTTCCTGGAATTTCTCCAGGGCTTCATTCATCTGTTTTTGAAGGGATTCGTGGCGTTCGATCAGCTTTTCCACTTCTTTCTTATCCTGCCACTCGGTTTTCTTTTCCTGCATCAGTTTCTCCCGGAGGTCCTTCATCTCTTTTTGCAGGTCTTTGACATCCTTGAGGGATTTCTCCAGGTTGAGCTGGATATTGGTATTGTTGGCGTTTTCTTTCTGATCGAACTCTTCGGCCGTGGGCTTCCGGTATTGCATCACCGGCGTGCGGCTTGCTTTGCTGCCGTGGATCGCGTCATTGTCGTGTACCTCAAAATAATATTGGATGGTTTCACCGGGTTCCAGTTGCACGGCGTTGAGGTCAAAGCTGTACGTGTAGGAAAACTGGGTGGGATGGGGGACATCCATGCCCTGGTTTTGCGTGGTTTTGACCTTCCCGTTGGCATCCACGATTTCATATTGGAAGGCCAGGTTGCGGATGCCGTAATCATCATCCACGCTGCCGGCGAAATACATCAGGTTGTGCTCGACACTGTCCGCAAAGGATTCGACCCGGATGCCGGGATAACGGTCCGGGATCACGCGGATACTGTATTGGACGCTGTCCGGATGCGGCAGGAGTGGGTTGTTGAGGTAGATCGTATACCGGCTGTCTTTGGCGGCTTTTGATTTCAGGATAAAACGGTCTTCGCTTCGCCGTTCCGCTTCGGTGAGCCGGGCATTCCCTTCAAACCGGGCATCCAGTGCTTCTGTATGGGCCGCCTGGATGTCCCAGGTCAGTTGGGTGCCTTCGGGAACCACCAGGTCGCCAATGTTTCTGAGGTCTTCATCGCGACGGCCGGTATAGGAAGGATAATCCAGCCCGATATCAAAAGAGAGGATACCGGGTTTTTTAATCACGGAGAGGGTCATTTCCTGTGAAGAAACAGGACCGGCATAGATACGGAACGGGGTGTCGTCCTGTACATTTTTGAAATGGTAGGAGAAGGCCTCTTTTCCGTCGGAGCGCATCCGGTAGGCATAGTGATCTATTTCAATGAAAACCTCCGCGGGGGCCATCGATCCCTGGGTGGTCACCTTCAGATCAAAATCTTCGTATTGCGGAACGGACAGGGCCTGTTCCGGGTCGAGGATGAAATGGAAAGGCGCTTCGCGTTCATAGACCTGGCGGGTATGGATGAGACGGTTGGTGCTGTCGCGGATAATGCTGGGGGCCGCCAGTAAGAAGACAAGCAGGATCAACAGGGGCGGCAATGCGTACCGAAGGTATTTTCTGTTTTTCCGGAGATCGATGGCGGACTTGAAGGGCACCAATTCAATCTCTTTTGTTTTTTGTTCGATGCCCGCGAAGAGCAGATCCATGCTCCCCTCCGCGTGATCCGCCTGGCGTTTCAGTTGGAGGATATTGAGGAGCTTGTCCTGGATGTGGCTGAAATGGTTGCCGATGATGGTGGCGGCCTGGTCGTGGGAGATCACTTTGCCGAGGCGGTAGTATTGTGCCAGGGGCCAGAGCACCAGGTAGCCGAGGCTGGCGAGGGCGGTTCCGATAAAGGAGAGCAGCAGGAAAAGACGGACACCCCTGCTGAAATAAAACTGGTGCTCGAGCAGGTTATAGACCAGGAAGACGGCGAGCACCGCGCCCAGGGTGATCAGGCTGCCGCGGATGAGCTTGTTGAGGTAATAGCGTCGGGTGAATGCATCCAGTCGCTGGATGAGCAGATCATAATTGCCGGTTTGCCCCATGCGGATAGTCTATACGGTGAATTGAAACGGTACCTCCTGTCTATAGCACAGCTGGTCCCGCCTGTTTACAGACAAGTGACCAAGTTAGGGGTAAAATGGGGCACTTGTCAAGGGTGGGTGAGGACGGTTTTGGCGCAGATGGGGTAACAGGCGTATTTGGACAATTAATGTATTGAATATCAATATATTATACATATTTTTTCCTTTCCCCTGGGAGGAAGGGAATTGTTGCTTTGTCCTCAACCCCGCTTCGGCCCAGCCAGCATGGCTTGGCTCATTGGTCAGCGGGCTCCCCAGAATCTGGTATTTATTAGCTAACTTTCCATAGACGACCCCGGCCCCAATTCCGGAACCAGATCAGCTGTTTACTATGTCATCGCGGCAGGCCCGGCAGGAG